>NZ_JBSXNT010000031.1:0-292841 GCF_056857775.1 Alterinioella sp. B-7 | reverse complement strand
GCGGAGTCCGTCCAAAATCGACCAAACCGCCGCTCAGGCGGCACAAACGGCGCGAAAATCGCTGGCAACGGCGTCTGTCCGGCGCCAAACTGCCTTCAAGCCGAAGCCTCGGCGCAGCCGAAGGCGTTGATCAGACGTTCCTAAAGCTCACCAAAACTGCCTTTTTTTGAATGGAATAATCAGCCCACCGCTCCATCAGCGCCCGCCGCTGCTCCAAGAAATCCGTCCTGCGATACGCCCGCTCGACCTTGCCGCCCACGGTGTGCGCCAGACAGGTTTCAGTCACGTCGAACGGGGTGTTGGTGGTTTCCGCGACCCAGTCCCGAAAGGATGACCGGAAGCCGTGCGGCCTCTCGACCATGCCGCGCCGTTCCATGTAGCGGGCCATTGTGGCATCGGAAATCACGCCCTTGCGGATGCTGGGAAACAGGTATCCATCGCGCGCAAAAGGCTTGGCCTGTTCAATGACGCTCAGCGCCTCTGTTGAAAGCGGCACCCGGAAATCCGTGGCAACGCCTTTCCGCGATTTCATGTTCTCAGCCGGAACCGTCCATGTATCCCCGTCGATCTGGTCCAGCCGCATGAAGCGGATAGGCTTTGACCTGAGCGCCGTGAGGATAAGAAGCCGCAACGCCAGTTCGGTCACGGTGCCTTGCGACAGGCTCTGGTAGAAGGCAGGCACGTCCTGCCAAGGAACCGCAGGAATATTGGTCACGGTATGGCGTTGTCGCCCCAAGAGCGCCTGCGCCTTCTCGGTCGCCTGCACGTCAACTTCCAAGCCCAGCGCCGCCGCATGTTTGATGCAGACGCCTAGCCGGTTGATAGCCTTGCGCGCGGTCGCGGCCTTGCTGTGCCAGATCGGGGCCAGCGTGTCGCGTATGTCCCTTTGGTCGATCTCTGAGACAGGCACACCGCCCAGCTTGGGCAGAACGTGCAATTCGAGAGGCGAGAACCATCGGCCCGCCTTGCCATCGCCCTTCAACTCGGCCTTTCGGCTTTCAAAGGCATCAATGGCAACGTCTTTGAGCAAGTGCATTTGGCGCTCAGCATCGCGCCTCTGCCGTTCTCGCTCCTTGATCGGGTCTTTACCTTGCCGCGTCACGTCCCGCCATGTGTTCGCGGCTTCCCTCGCCTGTGCCAGTGACGTGTCGGGATATGCACCCAAGCCCATCTCGCGCCGCCGCCCGTGAACCGTCACCCGCAACACCCACTGCGCGTCGCCATCCTTGCGCTTGTAGAGCCATAGCCCGCCACCATCGGAAAACTTGCCCGGCTGGGCGGCTTTGACCTGTGAAGCGGTCAGCTTGTTCAATGCACGGGTCATCTCGTCCCCTTCTCAATCCCCCTCTAGATATAGTATGCCACGCCGCCCGATGGAACACCACGGGACAGGGATTGTCATAAATAACTGGGGATAGTGAGAAATCGGCTATGCCGTGGTGCCCCAAGATATAGGGATTGGATGCGTCTCGACCGCACCAATTCATCTCATGTCAATCGTTGTAGATGACGGGGCGGCCTGGCGCGGGGGCGCTCGGTCGACCGAGCGCATGTGCGGCCCGTTGACGGGCCGCGTCCGCCACGACGGGCCCTTATCCGGTCGCGGCGTCCCGCCGCGCGCTGTGGCTGTCGAACCAGGTGGCGATGGCCTCGATGCAAGGGGTCCGCAACGCGTCGACCTCCATCAGCAATTCATGGCGCGCGCCCTCGATCACCTCGAGCCGCCCGCCCGGCCAGTTCTCCATCCTTGCGTGAACCGCCGAGGGTTCCACGATGCTCTCCTCCGACCCGATCATGGTCAGGGTGGGCATGTCCAGCGGGTCCAGCGCGACCAGCGTGGCGCATTCCTCGACCGCGGCATGCACCCAGGTGATGGAGGGGCCGCCGAGCGCCAGTTCGGGATGTCGGGCGGTCTGGCCCTCCATATAGGCGAACTGGTCCCGGTCATGTGTCAGCGGGTTGTCCTCGAACGCCATCGGCGCGGCGGGGCCGGTGGTTGGCGCGAAGGTCTTGTCCAGGCCGAGTGGCTTGGACAGCCCCATGACGATGCCAGAGATGGCCTTGAGGAACCCGGTCATGCGGATGCCCCACATCGGCGCGGAAAACACCGTCGCGGCGACCGGCAGCCCGTCATAGAGCGCGCGCAAGCCGATCGCCCCGCCCATCGAATGGCCAAGCAGGAAATGCGGGCCCCGCAGGTTCAGCACGCGCAGCGCCTCGCGCAGGGCCGCCACATCCTCGCGGTATTCGTCGAAGCTCATGACATGGCCCATGTCGCGGCGATGCGCGGGGCGGTCGGCCAGGCCCTGGCCGCGCCAGTCCACGGCGATCATTCCATATCCGCGCGCCGCGAACTCCGCCGCGACGCGGCCGTATTTCTCGATATATTCGGTCCGGCCCGGAAACATCAGGACAGTGCCCTTGTCCCCCTGCGGCCAGACGCCCAGGCGGATGCGGGTGCCGTCGGCGGCGCGCAGCCAATAGGCCTGCGCCCCCGAAGGGCCTTCCGCGATATCCGCGAGATAGGGGGCCGGTTCCAGCATGGCTCAGGACAGGTGGCCGGCCAGGCGCATGGCGGTGCCCATATCTCCGTCGAGCTTGAGGCGCCCGCCCATGAAGGCGGAGGTCGGGTTCAACTCGCCCGAGAGGATCTCACGGAACGTGTCGGCATCGGCGGTCAGCGTCACCTCGGTTTCATCGCCGTCGCTGCCTTCGCGCACGCCCGCGCCATCGACCACGACCGAGCCTTCGCCCTCGATCTCGAATTTCGCCGAGCCGTCGAATTCGCCGTCGATCTTTTCGCGCAGGGCGGCAACGGCCTCGGTGATGATATCGCTCATATTTTCGTTCCTTTTGGTCACGGGCACCGGAAAACGCTGGAATGATCGGTGCCGAATGTTAAATTCAGGTAAGAACATGATGACTATGACCTCAATATACAACGCTATCGTGGCGGCAGCCATTGCGATCTGGCTGGGGCTTTCCCCGGCGCAGGCGCAGGGCAATGACCTGGATCGCCTGTTCGACAGCCTGCGCGACCCCGGCACCACGGATTGGCAACGCATCGAGGAAGAGATCGAGCGTCGGCTGTCCAATTCCGGCTCGCCCTCCGCCGACCTGTTGCTCAGGCGCGGGATGCAGGCGCTGGAGGCCGAGGATTACGGGGCCGCCATCGACCACCTGACCGCGCTGACGGATCACGCGCCGGAGTTTTCAGAGGGCTGGAACGCGCGTGCCTCGGCCTATTTCATGGCCGGTCTCTACGGCCCCGCGATGCAGGATCTGGCCCGTGTGCTGACGCTTGAGCCGCGCCATTTCGGCGCGCTTAGCGGGCTTGGCATCATGCTGGAGGAGATGGACGAGCCCGAGCGCGCGCTGGCCGCCTACCGCGCCGCCGCCCGCATCCACCCGCGTCAGCCCGAGATCGCCGCCGCCATCGAGCGGCTGAACCGCGCGACCGAAGGCACGGCGCTCTGACGCGCCACCAAATCCACGAAGGACGAGCGACATGCAGCGCGACGGGCGCATCACGGCTGTCTTGGGGCCGACCAATACCGGCAAGACGCATTACGCGATCGAACGGATGCTGTCCCATCGCACCGGTATCATCGGGCTGCCGCTGCGCCTGCTGGCGCGCGAGGTCTATGACAGGATCGTCGCCCTGCGCGGCCCGCGCGTCGTGGCGCTGGTCACCGGCGAGGAGCGCATCGTGCCGGACAGCGCCCAATACTGGGTCTGCACGGTCGAGGCGATGCCGCCCGGCATGGGCTGCGATTTCCTGGCCATCGACGAGATCCAGCTTTGTGCCGATCCTGAGCGCGGCCATGTCTTCACCGACCGCCTGCTGCGCGCGCGCGGGCTGCACGAAACGCTGTTCCTGGGCTCCGACACCATGCGCGGGGCCATCGCGGCGCAGGTCCCGGGCGTCCAGTTCACAAGGCGCGAGCGGTTTTCCGAGCTGACCTATACCGGGTCGAAGAAGATCAGCCGCATGGTGCCGCGATCCGCCATTGTCGGCTTCTCGGTCGAGAACGTCTATGCCATTGCCGAGCTTCTGCGCCGTCAGCGAGGGGGCGCGGCGGTGGTCATGGGCGCGCTGTCGCCCCGCACCCGCAACGCGCAGGTGGAGCTCTACCAGAACGGCGATGTCGATTTCCTGGTGGCGACGGATGCCATCGGCATGGGGCTGAACCTCGATATCCGGCATGTCGCCTTTTCGGGCCTGCGCAAATTCGACGGGCGGCGGATGCGGGCGCTGGCGCCCAATGAACTGGCCCAGATCGCGGGCCGGGCCGGACGCTATACCGAGCCGGGCAGTTTCGGCGTGACGGGCGAGGCCCCGCCGCTGGACGAGGCGACGGTGACGGCGATCACCGAGCACAGTTTTCGGCCCGTCCAGAAACTGCATTGGCGCAATGCGCGGCTGGAGTTTGGCTCGGCTCAGCGGCTTATCGCCAGTCTGGAGGCCCCGACAGGCGACGATTGGCTGACCCGCGCGCGCGAGGCCGACGACCTGATGGCGCTGAAGACCATCGCGGCGATGCCGGAAATGGCCCCGCGCCTGACCGATGCGCATGGGGTCAAGCTGCTCTGGGATATCTGCTGCATCCCCGATTTCCGCGGCATCAGCCATGCGGAACATGCGCAGCTTCTCGCGCGTATATTCGAGTATCTGCAGGATCTGCACCGCGTGCCCGACGACTGGCTGGCGCGGCAGGTCAAGCGTTTGGACCGTACGGATGGCGACATTGACACATTATCGAAACGGTTGGCCTATATTCGCACATGGACCTATGTTGCGCAGCGGAAGAACTGGGTCGATGACGAAACCCATTGGCGCGAGGCGACGCGTGCCGTAGAAGACCGCCTGTCGGACGCCCTGCACGGGGCGCTGACCCAGAGATTTGTTGACCGGCGCACATCCGTGCTCTTGCGCCGGTTGAAGCAGAAGGAGGGCCTCGTGGCCGACGTGAATGACAAGGGTGAAGTGACGGTCGAGGGCGAATATGTCGGCCGTCTGGAAGGGTTCCGGTTCCGGCAGGATGCCAGCGCCGGGGCCGAGGACGCCAAGACATTGCGTCAGGCGGCGGTCGCGTCCCTCGCGCCCGAGTTCCATCTGCGTGCCGACCGCTTCTACAACGCGCCCGATACCGAGTTCGATTTCACCGAACAGGGCGGGCTGATGTGGGGCGACATGGCCATCGGCAAGCTGGTCAAGGGGCCGGAGCCTCTGAAACCCATCGCCGAAGCCTTTGTCGACGAGGAAGCGGGACCGGAGGTGATGCAGAAGGTGCAGCGCCGCTTGCAGCATTTCATCGACCGCAAGATCGCCACCCTGTTCGAGCCGCTTCTGGCGATGAGCCGGGATGAGGCGATCACCGGCCTTGCGCGCGGGTTTGCCTTCCGCATGGTCGAGGCGCTTGGCGTCTTGCCGCGCGGCCCCGTCGCCGATGAGGTCAAGGCGCTGGACCAGGATGCGCGCGGGCTGTTGCGCAAGCATGGCGTGCGGTTCGGCCAGTTCACGATCTTCCAGCAGGCCCTGCTGAAGCCCGCGCCGACACGGCTGCGCCTGGTGCTCTGGGGTCTGGCCAATGACCACGCGGAATTCGCCGAAAGCCCGCCGCCGGGCCTGGTGACGATCCCCGCCGTCGAGGGGGCGGACCCTGAATTCTACCCCAATGCGGGCTACCGGCTGGCAGGCGCGCGCGCGATCCGCATAGACATGCTGGAACGCCTCGCCGACATGCTGCGCCAGCAGGACACGCGGGGCGGCTTCGAGGCGACGGCCGATATGCTCTCGATCACCGGCATGACGCTGGAACAGTTCGCGGACCTGATGGAAGGTTTGGGCTACAAGGCCGAGAAGGGCGAGCGCGCGAAGGTGAAAGCGCCCGTGGAAGAGGCGAAAGCCGCGCCCGAGGCCAGCGATACCCCCGATCCGCCCACGGAAGTGCCGGACGAGCAGCCCGATGAGGGTCCGAGCGAGCCGCCGCAGGAAACCCCCGTCGAAGACCCCGACACCGGCCCGGCGGAACCGCCGACCGAATTGCCGCCCGCCGAGCCGCCCACCGAAATCCCCGAGGCGCAGGCCACGGAAGAGCCCGCCGAGATGGAGGTGTTCTACACCTTCGCCTGGGCGCCCCGCCGCCGTCCGAACCCGCAGGGCCAGCGCCGCGACGCCAAACCCGGCGGCAAGCCGCGCGGCAAGGGCAAGCCGAAGGGCGCCCCGAAAGGAGCGCGCGGCGACAAGCCCAAGAGCTTCAGCGCACAGCCCAAGCGGCATGAGAAGAAGATCGACCCCGACAACCCGTTCGCGCAGGCGCTGGCGGGGTTGAAGACCGACAGCTGACCGAGGCGGCCCCCTCCCGGCTGCGGCTCGACAAATGGCTGTGGCAGGCGCGGTTCTACAAGACCCGCAGCCTGGCCGCGCGCATGATCGCGGGCGGGCATGTGCGGGTGAACGCGGTCAAGACCCACAAGCCCGCCGCCACCGTCACCCCGGGCGATGTGCTGACCTTCCTGCAGGGGCGCGACATCAGGGTGGTGCGGGTTGTGGCGCTTGGTGAGCGGCGCGGACCGGCGCCCGAGGCGCAGGCGCTCTATGACGATCTGACGCCCGCCAAGGACGATGTTCCGCGAAATCCGGGCTATGAAGGAAAGGGCCGCCCAACGGGCAAGGATCGCCGGGCGCTTGGTTCTTTACGTCGCAGCCCGCTTGAATGATCGGGTGCTGGGGATTACACCCCATGACGACACCTGAAATGGATGCGCCATGACCTACGCCGTTCTCGAAAACTGCATCAATTGCAAATATACCGACTGTGTCGAGGTCTGCCCGGTGGATTGCTTCTACGAGGGGGAGAATTTCCTGGTCATCCACCCCGACGAGTGCATTGACTGCGGCGTGTGTGAGCCCGAATGCCCCGCCGACGCGATCCGGCCCGACACGGAACCGGATATGGAAAAATGGGTAGAGCTGAACCGCAAATACTCGGAATTGTGGCCTGTCATCGTCTCCAAGAAGGAACCGTTGCCAACGGCGGAGGAGTTCGACGGCAAGCCGGACAAGCTGCCGCTTCTGTCCGAAAACCCCGGTGAGGGCGGCTGAAGCGATTCGGGAGACCGGCAGGCCGGTTCTGCGCCTGCCAAATGCGATGTTGCCCCTGCGGCAAGACGCTGTAAAACCAGCGATTTCGCGCGTGCGCCCCACGCCGCGCTTTGATTCGGCCCTTTTTTGTGCTATGTTAAGGGCTGAAACCAGTCTGTGAGAGAATTCCGCGCGTGCTGCCAGACGCGCATCACACCATCCGTAATGCACCTCGTGTTGGAAGGCTCCGCTTTCCTCGCGGTGTTTTTGTCGCCTGATACCCGGGCTTGAGAGGAAGAACCAGATGAGCAAATCGCGTAAACAGGATTTCAGCCCGAACGAATATGTCGTCTATCCGGCGCATGGCGTGGGCCAGATCGTGTCCATTGAGGAACAGGAGATTGCCGGGCTGACGCTCGAGCTTTTCGTGATCTCCTTCGAGAAGGACAAGATGACCCTGCGCGTGCCGACAGCCAAGGCCACCGAGGTGGGGATGCGCTCGCTCTCCAGCCCCGATGTGGTCAAGAAAGCGCTTGAGACCCTCAAGGGCAAGGCCCGCGTGAAGCGCGCGATGTGGTCGCGCCGGGCGCAGGAATATGAACAGAAGATCAATTCCGGCGATCTTATCGCGATTGCCGAGGTCGTGCGCGACCTGCACCGCGCCGATGACCAGCGTGAGCAGAGCTATTCCGAGCGTCAGCTCTATGAGGCGGCGCTTGAGCGTCTGACCCGGGAGCTGGCCGCCGTGAACGGCATGGACGAGGCGGGCGCGCAGAAGCGTGTCGATGACGTGCTGACCGCCCGCGCCGCCGCCTGAGAGCCGGATGAGGACTGAAACGGCCCCGTCGCAGGGAACTGCGGCGGGGTTTTTTTATGTGACGGCGGCAGTAAGGACCGCGAGCGCGGCGATCTCGGCCAGTTGCTGCGTTGCGCCCAGGATGTCGCCGGTCTGCCCGCCGATCTTTGCCTGCGCGATGGCGGCGATGCCAAGCGTGAGCAGCGCGATCCCGATCACCGCCCATACCGCCGCGCCCCCGCAAAGCAGCAGCGCCGGGATCAGCGCCAGCGCCAGCGCGCCCCATGCGGCCCCAAGGGGCGGTTGCCCCACCGCGCGCGACAATCCGCCGGGGCGGGCCGGGTCCAGCATCGCCATCACGAACACCATCGGCACCCGCGACAGAAGTGCGGCCGCGACAAGCACGGGCCAGAACGCCCCGGCCCCGATCAGCGCCACCAGCAGGGACCAGCGCGCCAGCAGCGACAGGATCAGCGCGATCACGCCATAGGTGCCGATGCGGCTGTCCTTCATGATCTCCAGCCGCCGGGCGCGGTCCCATCCGCCCCAGAGCCCGTCCGCCGTGTCGGCCAGCCCGTCCTCATGCATGGCGCCCGTCACCAGGATCATCACGGCGAGGCCCGCGGCGGCGGAAAGACCGACGGGCAGGGCCGAGGTCAGCCAGATGCCGATGCCCCCCGCCAGCGCCACGGCCAATCCCGCCACCGGCCAGGCCCAGGAGGCGGCGGCCCCGCGCGTGAGGTCGACCTCACCGGGCAGGGGCAGCCGCGTCAGCAGCCCGAGCGCCAGGCGCAGATCGCCGAAAACCCGGTGTGTTATGTCGGTCCCGGCCATGCCGCACCCCTCTTTTCCATCGCATTCCCTCTGGCAATCGGCCATACCGGCCCGGCCCCGGCCTTGCAATGAAAGAGACGCACCGACCATGACCGCCACCTTCGCCTCCCTCGCCGAGTTCCGCGACCGTCTTGCCGCAGCCCCCGGCCCCGACCACGCCGCGACCGAAGAGGCCGAGGCCCGCAACGGGCAGTTGACGAAGCCCCCCGGCGCGCTCGGGCGGCTGGAGGATCTGGCGATCTGGTATGCCGGGTGGCGCGGCGATGCGCGGCCTGCGATCAACGCGCCGCAAGTGCTGGTATTCGCCGGCAATCACGGCGTCACCGCGCGCGGCGTCAGCGCCTTTCCGGCGGAGGTGACGGTGCAGATGGTGGCGAATTTCCGGGCCGGGGGGGCGGCGATCAACCAGCTGTCGAAGGCGGCGGGGGCAAGGATGGATGTCCATGCGCTGGAGCTTGACCGGCCCACGGGCGATTTCACCCAAGGCCCCGCGATGCAGGAGGGCGAATTCCTGGCCGCGCTGGCCACCGGGTGGAACGCGGTGGCGGCAGATGCCGACCTGTTGGTCACGGGCGAGATGGGGATCGGCAACACCACGTCCGCGGCGGCCATTGCCCATGCGCTTTTTGGCGGCGAGCCCGCCGACTGGACCGGGCGCGGCACCGGTGTGGACGATGCGGGGCTGGCGCTGAAGACGCGTGTGGTGGCCGAGGGGCTGGCCGCCAACCCCGGCGCGTCAGGTGACGGGCTGGAGGCGCTGCGCTGCCTTGGCGGGCGCGAACTGGCGGCGATGGCGGGCGCGATTGCGCGGGCGCGGGTCGAGGGCATTCCGGTGATCCTGGACGGGTTCATCTGCACCGCCGCCGCCGCCTGCCTGGAAAAGGCGGTGCCGGGGGCGCTGGATCATGCCGTTGCCGGGCACCTCTCGGCCGAGGGCGCGCATCAGGCGCTCCTGACGCGGCTCGGCAAGGCGCCGCTGTTGTCACTGGGCATGCGGCTTGGCGAAGGCTCGGGCGCGGCGCTGGCGATCCAGATCCTGAAGGGCGCCGTCGCCTGTCATTCGGGCATGGCGACCTTCGAGGAGGCGGGCGTGGCGGCGGGCGAGGCATGATCTTCCTCATCCTCCTCCTCGTCGTCCTCTAACGGCGCTTCGGCGGCGTCAAGCTGCGTCGCCAGCGCCGTTTCCAGCGTGTTGTTCAACTCGCGCGCGCGTTCGACATAGGCGTTGTTCTCGGCCAGCGGGGTGCCGGGTTTCCACAGCTCGGCCAGTTCGCGCAGCACCTGCCGGTCATGGCGGTAGAAGGCCATCTCCATCTCATGCGCCTCGTATTCCGTGAGGCCGACATTCTCCAGCACGTAGCGCCCGGCGCGCAGCGAGCTGTCGAACATCTCGCGCACGATGTCATTGGCCCCGGCCTGGTAGAGTTGGTAGACATGCACCCGGTCATAGGCGCGCGCGACGATATGCAGATCGGGGCGGCGCTGGCGGGCATAGGCGACCAGTTGCACGGCGTCTTCCTTGTCATCCATCGCCACCACCAGCACCGTGGCATGATCCAGCCCCGCGGCGTGCAGCAGTTCGGGCCGGGTCGGATCGCCGAAGAAGCCGTGATAGCCAAAGCGGCGCATCAGCTGGATCGTGGCAAGATCGTTGTCCAGAACAACCGTGCGCTTGCCCGCCGCCTGCACCATGCGGTTGACGACCTGTCCGAAACGGCCCGTGCCTGCGATGATGATCTCCTCCGGCGCGTCGATCTCGTCGGCCTCGCGTTCGGTCTCGCCGGACTCGGAGATATAGGAGGACAGCACGTCGTAGATGATGAAGACCAGCGGCGTCAGCAGCATCGACAGGGCGACGACCAGCAGCAGGATCTCGACCAGCGATTGCGACAGCACATGCTGCGTGACCGCGAAGGAAATGAGGACGAAGCCGAACTCCCCCGCCTGTGCCAGGCCGAGGGTAAAGAGCCACTGATCGCGCCCCTTGAGCCCGTAGACCCACCCGATCACGAAGAGGATCAGCCCCTTGATGATCATCACCGCGAGCGTCAGCCCGATGATGATGGCGAAGTTGGAGAACAGCACGCCGAACCTGATGCTGGCACCCACGGTGATGAAGAACAGGCCGAGCAGCAGGCCCTTGAAGGGCTCGATATTGGCCTCGAGCTCGTGTTTGAACTCGGAATTGGCCAGCACCACGCCCGCGACAAAGGCGCCAAGCGCGGGCGAGAGGCCGACGAGGACCATGAGCAGCGCGATGCCGACCACGATGACCAGCGCCACGGCCGTGTACATCTCGCGCATCCGGGCCATGTGGATGAACTGGAACAGCGGCCGGGTCAGGTATTTTCCGCCGATGATGACGGCGGCGACGGCGGCGATTGTGATGAGGGTCACGCCCCAGGCGGGCAGACCGTCGACCAGCGACATGCCCGCCTCCTGCGCCTCGGCGGCGGCGGCGGTGACCGAGGGGCGTTGGATGGCCCCGTCCGGGCTGAACACCGCGGGGGAGGGGATCGCCAGCAGCGGCAGGATTGCCAGCATCGGGATGACCGCGATATCCTGCGTCAGCAGCACCGAGAACGAGGAGCGCCCGCCGGTCGTGCGCAAGAGCCCCTTTTCGGTCAGCGTCTGCAAGACGATGGCGGTCGAGGACAGCGCGAAGATCAGCCCGACCGCCAGTGCCGGTTGCCAGCTGAGGCCGAGCCAGTAGGCCAGCGCCCCGATGGCCACCGTCGAGACCAGAACCTGCGCGGTGCCGAGGCGCAGCAGCTTGTCGCGCATGTCCCACAGCCCCTTGGGGTCCAGCTCCAGCCCGATCAGGAACAGCATCATGACGACGCCGAATTCGGCGAAATGCTGCAATTCGACAGGATCGACGCCCGCCTGGTTCAGGATCGGACTGATGACGATCCCGGCGATCAGGTAGCCCAGGACCGAGCCGAGCCCCAGGCGGACCGACAGCGGCACCGCGATGACCATGGCGGCAAGGAAGATCGTGGACTGGAAGAGGATGTTGTCCATAAGGGGCGTGACGTCTCCGTTTTCTGGTCAGACCGGCAGCGGCGCGTCGGTCTTGGGTTGGTCCATGACGATCTGCGACTGCACCCGCGCGACATTGGGATGGGGCAGCAGGCGGCCATGGATCAGCCGGTGCAGCGCCTGCAAATCCTCGCACCAGACCCGCAGCAGGTAATCCGCTTCGCCGGTCAGGGTAAAGGCGGCCGTGACCTCGGGCGTCTCGCGCAGCAAGGTGACGAAACTGGTGTCGATCTCGGCGCTGTGGGTCTTCATCTGCACCTGCACGAAGGCCTGCACATGCAGCCCCAGGCCCTGCGGGGCGACCACCGCGCGCGCACCGGTCACGATCCCCGACGCCTCCAACCTCTGGCGGCGGCGTCCGGCCTGGCTGGGGCTGAGGTTGAGCATCTCGCCCAGATCCTGCGCCGTCAATTGGGCATTGTCCTGTATCGCCCTCAGAAGACGGCGATCGGTGGCATCCAGCATCTGCGATTTTTCCGCGCGTTTCCTGCTCCGCACGCATTCTTTACGCGCTTGTCGAATGGTAGCACATCGCTTTCGCGCGGGCAACGCGCGCCCATTGCGTGGCCCCGGCCCGCAGGCGACCGGGACGACAGGTCATGCGCCGCCTTCCCTTTCATTTTGCCGACAATACCTGCGGGGGGTCCGGGGGGCGGCAGCCCCCCGCGGATCGGCGCGCGAAGCGCGGCGAAATCCTTCGCTTACCGCCCGCGGATCCTCGGATCCAGCGCATCGCGCAGACCGTCGCCGATATAGTTGACCGACAGCACCGTCAGCGAGATCGCCAAGCCCGGCCAGATCACCCGCTCGGGGTTCCTTTGCAGCCATTCGGTGCCATCGAACAACAGCCGCCCCCAGGTCGGGTAGTCGGACGGAAAGCCGAGCCCCAGGAAGGACAGCGCGCTTTCGGTGATGATCGCGTTGGCGATGCCGAGCGTGGCCGAGACCATGATCGGCGACATCACGTTGGGCAGCACGTGACGGGTGATCATCCGGTGCGAGGGCGTGCCGATGGATTTCGCCGCCAGCACAAACTCGCGCTCCTTCAGGGCCAGCACGTCGCCACGCACGATGCGGGCGGCCTGCATCCAGCTGGTGATGCCGATGACGAAGACGATGAGGATGAAGATGCCGTTTTCCGGCCCGAACGTGCTGCGCAGCGTGTCGCGGAACAGCATGATGATGACCAGCAGAAGCGGCAGCAGCGGCAGCGCCAGGAAGAGGTCGGTCAGCCGCATCAGCGGCCCGTCGAGCTTCTTGAAATAGCCCGCGATCACGCCCACGAACGTGCCGAGCAACAGGCTCAGCGCCATTGCGGTCAGGCCCACGGCGATCGAGGTGCGTCCGCCCGCCATCATCCGGGCCAGCGTGTCGCGGCCCAGTTGGTCGGCGCCCATCGGATGCGCCCAGGAGGCGCCCTGGTTGCGGGCGCGGATGTCGATATAGGTGGCGTCGATCGGCCACAGATAGGGGCCGACATAGACGAAGAGCAGCATGAAGACGAAGAAGCCGAGCCCGAACAGCGCCCCCTTGTGGGTCTTGAACTGGTCCCAGACATCCCACCACTGGTTGCGCGGCGCACGGTAGCCCTGTTGCTCGTTCACATTGGCCAGATCAGTCATAGCGGATCCTCGGGTCAAGGACGCCATAGAGGACGTCGGCAATCAGGTTGAAGAGCACGATGAGCACCGCGAAGATGAAGGTCAGCGTCTGCACGGTGGGGATGTCGCCGCTCTGGATGGCGACGATCAGCAACTGGCCGAGGCCGTTCACCTTGAACACCTGCTCGGTGATGATCGCGCCGCCGAAGACCTGCGGCACGCCAAGCGCGATGACGGTGACGACCGGGATCATCGAGTTGCGCAGCACGTGGATCAGGACCACGACCCGCTCGGTCATGCCCTTGGCGCGGGCGGTGCGCACGTAATCCTGGTTCAGGTTGTCCAGCATCGAGGCGCGCATGAAGCGGCTGATCTGGCTGGCATTGTAGAGGCCCAGGACCATCACCGGCATGATGATCTGCTTGAGCTGCACCACGAAGCTCGCCCAATCCGTCACCACATGGGTGGTGTCGTAGACCGAGGGGAACCAGCCAAGCTGGACCGAGAAGATGACGATGAAGAGGACGCCGGTGAAGAAGGTCGGGACAGAGAAGCCGAGCATCGAGACGAAAGTGCCGATCTGGTCGAACCAGCTGTATTGCCGGTAGGCCGAGATCACCCCGATGGGCACCGCGATCAGGATCCCGACGACATAGGAGGTGCCGACCACCCACAGGGTCTGCGGCATGCGCTGCGCGATGATATCGACGACCGGGCTGCGGGTCTGCCACGAGATCACGCGGGTGCGGTCGCCATCGCCGAAGCTCAGGCCGGTCCATTGCTCCAGCAGGTTCAGCGGCTCGTTGATGAAGAATTGCTGCAACCAGAGCGCAAAGCGCACCACCATCGGCTCATCGAGGCCGAGCGAGGCGCGGATCTCGGCGCGCACTTCGGGCGGGATCGTCAGGGGCAGGCTGGCCGTCGGGTCGGACGGGGCCAGGTCGAGGATCAGGAAAATGATCAGACTGATGAACAGAAGCGTCGGGATTGCCAGGAGCAAGCGACGGAGCGTGAAGGTCAGCATGGGCGCCTCGGTTCAGAAGTCTGGCAGCGTGCCATGGGCGGGGAAGGGGTGGCCCCCCCGGCGACCCGCGAATGCGCGGGCCGGAGGGGCCGGTGATATCAGGTCAGACCGGGGTTACTCGGCCCGCGACCATTCGGCGATGTTCCACAGCTCGGAATCCCAGTCGGACATCCGGACACCTTCCAGGGTCACGGCATGGGCCGAGACGCCGCCACGGTGGATCAGCGGGATGATCGAGTAGCTTTGCACCAGCATGTCGTTCATCTCCTGCGCCAGGCGGCCGCGCTCTTCCAGGGCTGCGGTCTGGGCCATCTCGTCGACCAGGGCGTCATAGGCCGGGTCGCAGAAACGCTGGATGTTCGAGCCCTGCCACTGGGTGTCGGGGCCAGGGATCTCGTTGCAGCGCCAGTTGGCCATGTAGGCCTCGGGATCGACGCCCGCGAAGTTGTTCGTATACATCTCGATATCTGCATAGAACTTCTGGAACGTGTCCGGGCTGGAGGGGTCGCCGCCGAAGAAGACCGACGCGTCGATGTTGCGCAGCTCGACCTCGATGCCGATTTCTTCCCACCACTGCTTGACCAGCGCCTGGGTGTCCTGACGGACGGCGTTGGTCGAGGTCTGGTAGAGAACGCTCAGGCGGATACCGTCGCGCTCGCGCACGCCGTCGCCGTCTTCATCGACCCAACCGGCATCTTCCAGCACCTGCGCGGCACCTTCGAGATCCTGCGTCAGGCAGTCGTCATTGGCGGTCGAGGCATAGAGCTCGGGCGCCGGCAGCACGTTGCAGGTGGCCTGACCACCGGCCCCATAGCCGATTTCCACCAAAAGCGCGCGGTCGATGGCCATGGACATGGCCTGACCCACGGCCGGGTCGGTCAGGAACGGATGTTCGCCGCCTTCCAGGGTGGAGCGCATGTCGCCAAGCGCGGGGTCGGGATTGGTCTGGTTCAGGTGCAGACGCTCGACGCTCGTGCCGAAGGCGGTCACGACCTCGCCGATGCCGTTGGCTTCCATTTCGGCCAGGATGGTCGGGTCGATCTGGAGGTTCCAGGCATAGTCGAATTCACCGGTTTCCAGAACCGCACGGGCCGCGGAGGCCGCGTCGCCGCCGCCTTTGAAGACCACGGTGGCAAAGGCCGGCTGATCCGGCACGCGGTAGTTCTCGTTCGCCGCGTAGGTGATCACGTCATTGGGACGGAACTCGGTGACGACGAAGGGGCCGGTGCCGATCGGGCCAAAGTTGGCCTCGGTGCATTCGGGGGCCGCCGCGCCCAGGCAATCCGCGAATTGTGCGGCCTGGATCAGCGGGCTTTCAGCCCCCACCAGCGCGGTATAGGGGAACGGCTTGGGCGCGGTGAAGTTGATGCGGATGGTCCGGTCATCGACCGCTTCCACGCTTTCCACCCCGTCGAAATAGGACGCCTGCGCGCAGCCGCCTTCGGGATCGGTGCAGTATTGCCAGGTGAACACGGCGTCATTGGCCGTGACCGGGCTGCCATCGGACCAGGTGATGCCCTCGGACAGGACCCAGGTGATGGAGGTCAGGTCTTCGGAGACGCCGCCGTTTTCCACGGTGGGGATCTCGTCCACCAGACGCGGAACCAGTTCGCCGTTGTTGTCGAAGCCGGCCAGCGGCTCCAGCACCAGCGAGGCCGCCTCGACCTCCTTGGTGCCGCCCGACAGATACGGGTTCAGCGTCGAGGGTGCCTGCCAGTAGATGATGTTGAGCTGGCCGTCCGAGCCCCTTTCAGCCAGCGCTGCCGCGGGGGACAGCGCAAACGCCGCTGCGGCCCCGAGCATGAGATGTCTTAGTTTCATGTGTCTCTCCTTGTTGGTTTGCTCTTATTGCCTCGGACGCCGCCGGTTCAGCCGGCGGTCTGGGTATCGTTGAACAGGTGGCAGGCGACGAAGCGGCCCGCCGAAACTTCGCGAAACTCGGGGTCGATCTGGTGGCATATATCCATCACGCTGGGACAGCGGGTGCAGAAATTGCAGCCCTTGGGCGGGTTGGAGGGGCTTGGCACATCGCCTTGCAGGATCACCCGGTTGGCCTCGTCATGGGAAACCGGGTCGGGTTCGGGCACGGCCGAGAGCAGTGCCTTGGTATAGGGGTGGTGCGGATCCTCGTAGAGGCCGTCGCGCGGGGCCAGTTCGACGATCTTGCCCAGATACATGACCGCCACGCGGTCGGCGATATGGCGCACCATGGACAGGTCGTGACTGATGAAAAGGTAGGTCAGGCCAAGCTCGGTCTGGAGGTCTTCCAGCAGGTTCACCACCTGCGCCTGGATCGACACGTCGAGCGCCGCGATGGGCTCGTCACAGACGATGAATTTGGGGTTCAGCGCCAGGGCGCGGGCGATGCCGATACGCTGCCGCTGGCCGCCGGAAAACTCATGCGGGTAGCGGTTGGCGAAATCGCGGTTGAGGCCGACCTCGTCCATCAGCTCGTAGATGCGGTTCAGCCGTTCCTTGCCGGTCTTGTTGGAATGCTCGCTGAGCGGCTCACCGATGATGTCGGCCACGGTCATGCGCGGATTGAGGCTGGCCTGCGGATCCTGGAACACCATCTGCATGGTGGGCCGGATGCGGCGCAGGGCGCGGTCATCTGGGGCAAACTCATCGACCGAGACACCTTCCGAGGCGCCGCGCAGCCGGTAGATCACGGAACGCGACAGGCGCGAAACCAGATAGGTCGCGACCAGTACGGCCAGCACGGCGATCACGATCGGCCAGGCCCCGGTCAGCATCTCGGTCGCGCCGAGCCAGATCACCAGCGCCGCACCCAGCAAGAAGGCCGCCCAGGTCGCCCATCGACCGATCCTGTCGGCCTGGTCACTGATCCGGCGCGCCTCGATATTGTCCCAGGCCAGTTCCTTGCCGTCGATGATGATCGAGCCTTCGGTCGGTTCGTAAAGCCGCAGCACGGCGCGCCCGCAGGTCGACTTGCCGCAACCGGATTCGCCCACAAGACCAAGGGTTTCGCCCTCGTAGATGTCAAAGCTGACACCATCCACCGCCTTCACGTCGCCGGTATGGCGGCGCAACAGGCCGGTGTAGATCGGGAAATACATCTTGAGCCCGCGCACCGAGACGAGCTTGCGCTGCTGGCTGGCGTCAAACATCGCGCGCCTCCCCGGTATCGGGATCCCAGAAACAGGCGACATCGTGGCTGTGGCCGACGCTGATCCGCCAGGGGTTTTCCTGCGCGCAGCGCGGCATCGCCTCGGGGCAGCGGTCACGGAAGGGGCAGGCGGTGGGTTGGCCCGACAGCATCGGCGGCTGGCCCTGGATCACCTTCAGCCGCTCGGCCCGCGCGCCGCGCACATGCGGCACGGTTTCCAGAAGCGCGCGGGTATAGGGATGCTTGGGGTTGGCGAAAAGCTCCCGCACCGGGCCCTGTTCGACGACCTGGCCGCCATACATCACCAGCACGCGGTCGGCGATGCCCGCAATGACGCCAAGGTCATGCGTGATCCAGACGATCGCCATGCCCAGTTTCTTGCGCAGCTCGGCGACCAGTTCCAGGATCTGCGCCTGGATGGTGACGTCCAGCGCCGTGGTCGGCTCATCCGCGATCAGCACCTCGGGGTCGCAGGCCAGCGCGATGGCGATCATCACGCGCTGGCGCATGCCGCCGGAAAACTGGTGCGGAAAATCCTTGAGGCGGCGCTGTGCGTCGGGAATGCCGACCAGTTCCAGCAGTTCCACCGCGCGCTTGCGGGCCTTGGATTTGCTCAGCCCCATATGCTTGCGCAGGGGTTCCATCAGCTGAAAGCCGACATTGAAGACCGGGTTGAGCGAGGTCATCGGGTCCTGGAAGACAAAGCCGATCCGCGCGCCCCTGATGGCGCGCAACTGGTCCTCATCGGCGCGCAGCAGGTCCATTCCGCCGAAATTGACCTGGCCATTGCGCACCTCGGCGGGCGGCGATGGCAGAAGGCCGATAAGCGACATCATGGTCACGGATTTTCCGGAACCGCTTTCGCCGACAACGCCAAGCAATTCACCCGCTTCCAGGTGAAAACTGACATTGTTGACCGCGTGAACCTCCCCACGTCGGGTTTTGAAAACGGTTTTGAGGTCCTTGACATCAAGGACGGAGGGCTTTGCCCCATCTAGCATCTCAAGACGCCTCACCGGTTGGACATGCCCCGCCTCTGACGGGCGGGTGCTGATTTGCCGGTAACGGTAACAGGATTCGCTTTTCCCGCAAGCGGTTTGAAGCTCCACCATGCCCGCGACGGGATTTTCCGGCAGAATGAAAGGGTTGCGGGGCGTGGCCTTGACCTCCCCCGGCGGCGGGATCAGGCTGGCGGCAAGCAACCAGGAGCGCCCCGCCAATGACCACCGCCATGACTTCGCGTCAAATTCTGGAAAAGCTGGTGTCTTTTCCGACCGTTAGCAGCGAAAGCAATCTCGACCTCGTGGATTGGGTCGAGGGCTATCTGAACGATCTGGGTGTGACCTGCCATCGCGATTATACCGAGGATGGGCGCAAGGCCTCGCTCTTTGCCCATATCGGGCCGGAAGTGGAGGGCGGCGTCATTCTGTCGGGCCATACCGACGTTGTGCCGGTCGAGGGGCAGGCCTGGTCCACCGATCCCTTCACCGTGGTGGAAAGGGACGGAAAGCTCTTCGGGCGCGGCACCTGCGACATGAAAGGGTTCGACGCGCTGGCGCTTGGTCTCGCGGCGCGCGCGGCCAAGGCGCCCCTGACCCGACCGCTGCAAATCTGCCTCAGCCGCGACGAGGAGATCGGCTGTATCGGCGCGCCACCGATGATCCGGGCGATGCAGGGCGTGGTGCCGAAAGCCGCGCTGGCGATCATCGGAGAGCCTTCGATGATGCAGGCGGTCACGGGCCACAAGGGCGGCATCGGCTTCGTCACCCATGTGCGCGGCTTCGAGGTGCATTCCTCGCTGATTGACCGGGGCGTGTCGGCGATCATGGAAGCGGCCAAGCTGATTGACTGGGGCAACAGGATGAATGCCGAGAACCGCGCGCGGGGCGCGACCGGGGCCGATGCCCTCTTCGATCCGCCCTACACGACCCTGCATGTCGGTGTGATCGAGGGCGGCACGGCGCATAACATCACCGCCAAGGATTGCCATTTCCTGATGTCCTTTCGCTGCGTGCCGGGCGAGGACGCGGATGAATGGGGCCAGCGCTACGTCGATGAGGTGCGCAAGCTGGAGGCGCAGATGCAGGCGGTGCGGCCGTCGAGCTATATCGATCTGTCCTCCAGCTGGAACGTGCCCGGCCTGCGCCCCGAGGAGAACGGCGAGGCCGAGGCGCTGGTGCGCCGCCTCACCGGCGACAACGCCACCCATGTCGTCAGCTACGGCACCGAGGCGGGCCAGTTCCAGACCGAGGGGTATTCGGCGGTCGTCTGCGGTCCCGGCGATATCGCGCAGGCGCACCAGCCCGACGAATTCATCTCGGTCGCGCAGTTCGAGGCCGGAGAGGCGTTCATGGACCGGCTGCTCAAGACGCTCTGCGAATGACGCAATTTCCGATCGGCCTGCACCGGCCCGTCGAACACCCCGGCCCGTTGCCCGAGGCTGCCGATGCGGTGATCATCGGCGCGGGCGTGATCGGCGTGATGACGGCCTATCACCTTGCCGCGAAGGGCCTGCGCGCGGTGGTCGTCGAAAAGGGCCGCGTCGCGGGCGAACAAAGCAGCCGCAACTGGGGATGGGTCCGCCAGATGGGCCGCGACCCTGCCGAGCTGCCGATCATGATGGAGGCGAGCCGACTGTGGCATCAATTGCAGGCCGAGACCGGTGAGGGCCTTGGGCTGGTGCAATCGGGGCTGACGTATCTCGCCAAGGATCAGGCCGCGTTGGAGCGGCATCGGGCCTGGCTGGCCTCGGTCGAGGGATCGGGCGTCGATTCGGTCATGCTGACGGCGGAGGAGGTCCGCGCCAAGCTGCCGGGCTGCACCCTGCCGGTGGTGGGCGGGCTGCACACGGCCAGCGACATGCGGGCCGAGCCGTGGCAGGCGGTGCCCGCCCTGGCCCGCGCGGCGGTGCGCAGGGGCGCGGTGATCGTCGAGGACTGCGCGGCGCGGGTGCTGGATGTGCAGGGGGGCCGTGTCGCGGGGCTCTGGACCGTGCAGGGGTTGATCCGCGCGCCCGAGGTTCTGGTCGCGGGCGGGGCGTGGTCGTCGCTCTTCCTGCGCCGCCACGGGGTCAACATTCCGCAGCTCTCGGTGCGCGCCTCGGTCATGGCGACCGACCCGATGGAGGCGGTGCATGAGGGGGGCGCGCTCTTTGACGACCTGGCCTTTCGCAGGCGGGTCGATGGCGGCTACACGCTGGCCTTGTCGGACGCGCATGATTTCTGGATCGGCCCCGATGCGTTCCGGCATTTCCGTGCCTTCTGGCCGCAACTTCGTAGTGACCCGTTCGGCCGGCGCTACCGGGCGATGGCCCCCAAGGGCTACCCCGATGCCTGGGGCACGGCGCGCAGATGGGAGAAAGATGACGAGACCCCGTTCGAGCGGATGCGGGTGCTGGACCCGGCCCCGAACCGGCGCTGGCTGACCGAGGCGCGGCGGCGGTTCCAGGCGGCCTGGCCCGCATTGGCGCAGGTATCGGTGCGGACCGAATGGGCGGGCATGATCGACGTGCTGCCCGACGAATTGCCGGTGATGGAACGCCACGCGGCGCTGCCCGGCCTCAGCATCGCCACCGGGACAAGCGGGCATGGCTTCGGGATCGGACCGGGCTACGGGCGGGTGATGGCCGACCTGATTGCGGGCAATGATCCGGGCCATGACCTGACCCCGTTCCGACTGTCGCGGTTCCGCACATGACCCCCTTGCCGCCGCCGCGCGGATCGGTCACCTTCTGCCGCAAACACCCCTCATCCCGGAAAGGTCAGGCCGATGCCCGTCAAGAACCGTTTTGCCGAATTGCTGCCCGAGATCACCGAATGGCGCCGCGATATTCACGAAAACCCCGAGATCCTCTATGACACGCACCGCACCTCGGCGCTGGTGGCCGAAAAGCTCAAGGCGTTCGGCTGCGACGAGATCGTCACGGGCATCGGGCGCACCGGCGTTGTCGGCGTGATCAAGGGCAGGTCGGACGGCTCGGGCAAGGTGATCGGCCTGCGCGCCGACATGGATGCGCTGCCGATCCTCGAGGCGACGGGGCTGCCCTATGCCTCGAAGACACCCGGCGCGATGCATGCCTGCGGCCATGACGGGCATACCGCGATGTTGCTTGGCGCGGCGAAATACCTGTCCGAGACGCGCAATTTCGACGGCACGGTCGTGGTGATCTTCCAGCCCGCTGAGGAAGGCGGCGCCGGCGGCAAGGAGATGTGCGATGACGGCATGATGGAGCGCTTCGGCATCCAGGAGGTCTACGGCATGCACAACTGGCCGGGACGCCCGGTGGGCAGCTTCGCGATCCGTCCGGGCTCGTTCTTTGCCGCCGCCGACCAGTTCGACATTCATGTCACCGGCAAGGGCGGCCATGCCGCCAAACCGCATGAGACGCTGGACACGACCGTTATCGCCAGCCAGATCGTCATCGCCCTGCAAACCATCGCCAGCCGCAATGTCGATCCGGTGAAACAGGTCGTGGTCTCGGTCACCAGCTTCGAGACCGGGTCGAAGGCGCATAACGTGATCCCGGAAACGGTGCATCTGAAAGGCACCGTGCGCACGCTGGATGGCGAGGTGCAGGACCTGACCGAGGCGCGCATGAGGGAGATCGTCGACCTGACCGCGCGCGCCTATGGCGGCCGCGCCGAGATCGACTATCGCCGCGGCTATCCCGTCATGGTCAATTCCGAGGAACAGACGGCGTTTGCCGCCGAGGTGGCCAGCGCCGTTTCCGGCGACTGCGCCGATGCGCCCCTTGTCATGGGCGGCGAGGATTTCGCCTTCATGCTGGAGGAACGCCCCGGCGCCTATATCCTGGTGGGCAATGGCGACACGGCGATGGTCCACCACCCGGAATACAACTTCAACGACGAGGCGATCCCGGCGGGCTGTTCGTGGTGGGCCGAGATCGTGGAACGGCGGATGCCTGCGGCCTGAGCAGGTTTCGTGGCCCCCAGGCGCATCGTCCGCCGACAGCAGGTTTTTCCGCGAAGAAGATGAGGATAGGGTCGACATGACCCATCTTCACCTTGGTGCAAATACTTCGGGGGGTGTTTGGGGGGCAGCGCCCCCCACGGATCGTCGCCAAAGGCGGCGAAACCGCCCCCGGTCTACCCGCCCGTATGGCTCATGTGGCGGCTCATCTGGCCATCCACGGCCTGCCGGGAATAGTCGAAATCATGGCCCTTGGGTTTCAGGGAGATCGCCTTGCGGATCGCATCCTCAAGCAGGTCGTCCTTGGCAGACGCCCTGAGCGGCGCGCGCAGGTCGGCCATGTCTTCCTGGCCCAGGCACATGTAAAGTTCCCCCGTGCAGGTCAGACGCACCCGGTTGCAGCTTTCGCAGAAATTATGTGTGAGCGGGGTGATGAAGCCGATCTTCTGTCCGGTCTCTTCCAGCCGCACGTAGCGCGCGGGGCCGCCGCTGCTTTCGGCCAGGTCGGTCAGGGTGAATCGCTCGCCCAGACGCGCGCGCAGGTCCTTGAGGTCCCAATACTGGTCCAGCCGGTCCTCGTTGCCCAGGTCGCCCATCGGCATGACCTCGATAAAGGTCAGGTCCATGTCACGCGCGGCGCACCATTCCTGCAAGGTGAACAGCTCATCCTCGTTGAAGCCCTTCAGTGCCACCGCGTTGATCTTGATGCGCAACCCGGCCTCGCGGGCCGCGTCGATGCCCGCCAGCACCTGTTTCAGGCGGCCCCACCTTGTGATGTCGGCAAACTTCTGCTCGTCCAGCGTGTCGAGCGAGACATTGACCCGGCGCACCCCCGCCGCGACCAGGTCATCGGCGAAACGCGCCAGCTGGCTGCCATTGGTGGTCAGGGTCAATTCGTCCAGATCGCCGCTGTCCAGATGCCGCTTCATGCCCTGGAAAAAGGTCATGATCCCCTTGCGCACCAGCGGCTCGCCGCCCGTGATGCGCAGCTTGCGCACGCCCAACCGGATGAAGGTGGAGCACATGCGGTCCAGTTCCTCCAGCGTCAGAAGCTCCTTCTTCGGCAGGAAGGTCATGTTCTCGGACATGCAGTAGACGCAGCGGAAATCGCAGCGATCTGTGACCGAGACGCGCAGATAGGTGATGGCGCGGGCGAACGGGTCGATGAGGGGGGCGGTTTGGGACATGGGGCCTATCTATGCCCCGCGTGGCCCTCTCGCAAGCATTGAAGCATGCGCGAATTGCGCCTAGGCTTTCGCCCATGACAGATATTGCACGCATGTTGGTGATGGTCGGAACGGTGGCGCTGCTGGCGGGCTGTTCCAATCTCATTCCCGGTTCCCTGGGTGGCGGCTTTCCGGGCGGCGGGCGCGGGAGCGATCAGGTCGAGGACATGGCCGCGCTGCCGGATGAAAGCGCTGCGGCGGAGGAGGCCGAAGAGGCCGAGGACGCGGGCGCACAGGAGGCCCCGGTCGAACCCGGCACGCTTGGTCAAACCGTCGCGTCGCTCGGCAATCCGGCGGAGCCCGGCCTGTGGCTGGAGACGCCGCTTGTGACCTCGGAAACACCGGGGCGGATCACCACCGAAGGCGGGGCCTCGGCCGATGTCACGCTGCGCCCCTCGGGCGGCGCGGCCGGATCGGGCAGCCGCATCTCGCTGGCCGCGATGCAGGCGCTTGGCGTCAGCCTGACCGACCTGGTGACGCTGACGGTCACGGCAGGTCAATAGGGACATGGAGCGTCGCCTCTTTCGCGAGGCCCGCGATTGGCAGGCGCTGCGGGACGGGTTTTCCTGGGATATTCCTTCCGACATGAACATCGCGGCGCTGTGCTGCGATGATTGGGCGCGTGCCGACCCCGACCGCGTGGCGGTGATCCATCGCGGCGGGGATGGCGCGCGGCAGGTCTGGACCTATGGCCAGATGAAACGCGCGTCCGACGGGCTGGCCGTCGCGCTGGCGGCGAAGGGCGTGGGGGCGGGCGACCGGGTCGCGATCCTGCTGGCGCAGCACCCTCATGCGCTGATCACCCATTTCGCGGCGATGAAGCTGGGGGCCGTGTCCCTGCCTCTCTTCACGCTGTTCGGCGAGGATGCTTTGCGCTACCGGCTTGCCGATAGCAGCGCGCGGGCCTTGGTGACGGATCCGGCCAATCTCGACCGGGTGCTGGCGCTCTGCCCCGACCTGCCGGGGCTGGAGGTGGTGATTTCGACCGGAGCGGCCAAGCCCCCCGTGCTGTCGTTGCCCGACCTGATCGGGACACCGGCGCGGGGGTTTCAGCCGGTCGCCACCGGGGCCGATGATCCGGCGATGATGATCTACACCTCGGGGACCACCGGCGATCCCAAGGGGGTGCTGCACGCGCATCGCTTCCTCATTGGCCATCTGCCCTGCACGGAACTGACGCAGAGCCTGTTTCCCCGCCCCGGCGATATCGGCTGGACGCCCGCCGATTGGGCCTGGATCGGTGGGCTGATGGATATGGCGATGCCCTGCCTCTATTACGGCGTGCCGCTGGTCAGCCACCGGTTTGCGAAATTCGACCCCGACGCCGCCTTTGCCCTGTTGGTCGAGGAGGGCGTCAGCAACGCCTTCATCCCGCCCACGGGCCTGCGGCTGATGCGGGGGGCGCGGCTGCCCCAGGGGGTGCGCCTGCGCGCGGTCAGCTCGGGCGGCGAGCCCCTGGGCGGCGATCTGCTGGACTGGGGGCGCGAGACCCTGCGCGCCGACCTGGGCGAGCTTTACGGCCAGACCGAGGCCAACCTGCTGGTCGCCTCCAGCGTCATCGGGATGGAGCGGCACCCCGGCGCGATGGGGCTGCCGGTGCCGGGGCATGACGTGGCGGTGCTGGAGGCGGAGGGAAATGAGGCCGGAACGGGTGAGGTGGGCGAGGTCTGCCTCAGGATGCCCGACCCGGTGGCGTTCCTGTGCTACTGGAACAAGCCCGAGGCGACGGCGGAAAAGGTCCGCGATGGCTGGTTGCGCACCGGCGATCTGGCGACGCGGCGCAGCGATGGGCACCTGGTGTTCCATGCCCGCGACGATGACGTGATCACCTCGGCGGGCTACCGGATCGGCCCGTCCGAGATCGAGGCGGCGCTCTTGCGTCACCCGGATGTGGTGATGGCCGCCGTGGTGGGCGAACCCGACCCGATCCGCACCGAGACCGTGGTCGCCCATGTCGTGCTGCGCGACGGTGCGGATGGCGCGGGGATCGAGGCGGCGCTCAAGGACCTGGTGCGCACCCGCGTCTCGGCCCATCTGGTGCCGCGCAAGGTGGTGCTGGCCGACAGCCTGCCGATGACGGCAACCGGCAAGATCATGCGGCGGGCCCTGCGCAAGTGATGGCCCGCCGTTTTCGCGTCACGATTGCGCGGGCTGTGCGTCGTCCTCGGCCGCGGGGTTGGAGCTCAACCGCAGCACGGTGAACCCGATCAGCCCCGAGACCAGCGAGCCGGACAGCACGCCCAACCGCACCGCATCCATCAGCGCCGCGTCGCCGAAGCTGAGCGAGCCGATGAAAAGCGACATGGTAAAGCCGATTCCGGCAAGACAGGCGAGCCCGTAGATATGCACCCAGGTCACGCCATGCGGCAGCTGCGCGAGGCCGGACTTGACGGTCAGCCAGGTCAGGCCGAAGACGCCGATCTGCTTGCCCAGGACCAGCCCGAGCGCGATGCCGAGCGGCAGGGGCGCCATCAGGTCGGCAAGGGACAGCCCCTCCAGCGATACGCCAGCATTGGCGAAGGCGAAGATCGGCACAATCAGGAACAGCACGTAAGGGGCCAGCCCGTGCTCAAGCGAATGCAGCGGCGACTTGCCCCATTTGTCGGTCAGCGGAATGAAGAAGGCGGTGACAACGCCCGCAAGCGTCGCGTGGACGCCCGATTTCAGCACCAGCACCCAGAGGATCAGGCCCAGGATCAGCGACGGCGCGACCCGGTGGGCGCCCTTGATGTTGAACCAGAACAGGCCCGCCAGCGGCACCAGCCCCATCAAGAGGTAATTGACCTTCAATTCGGCGGTGTAAAACAGCGCGATGATGACGATCGCCCCGAGGTCGTCGAGAATGGCCAGCGTCAGCAGGAACACCTTGAGCGCCGAGGGCACGCGGCTGCCGACCAGCGCCAGCACGCCAAGTGCGAAGGCGATATCAGTCGCCGCCGGAATGGCCCATCCCCCGATGGTCTCGGGATTGCCCCAGTTCAGCGCGACGAAGATCAGCGCCGGCATCGCCATGCCCCCCACGGCCGCCATGCCCGGCAGGATCACGTCGCGCGGGTTCTTCAGCTTGCCTTCCAGGATCTCACGCTTCAGCTCCAGCCCGATCAGGAAGAAGAAGATCGCCATGAGGCCGTCATTGATCCACAGGATCAGCGGCTTCTCCAGCCCGCCGCCATCCAGCGTCACCGCGAAAGGCAGGCTCAGCAGCCAGTCATAGGTCGGTTGCAGGGCCGAATTGGCCACCAGGAGGGCGGCGATGGCCGACAGGCCCAACAAGATCCCGCCCGAGGCGTCATGAGAGAAAAAACGGTCAATGGCGCGCAGCAGCATCGGCTTCCCTGAGTAGAAGAGATATGATTGTTTGCAAATGGGGCTGTCGGGGCCGATTTCAACGGAAATCGTCGGGATTTCCGGCCAGTTCCGGCCAGAAATCGACCGCTTGCACCTTGAAAACCCTCCGATAGGGGGGCAGCTTGGCGGCAACGCGAAGGTGGTCGGACCTTCCCCCGAGAGGTATTGCCATGGCCCTTCCCGCGAAACAGCAGCTGATTTTCTGGGCCGTGTTCACCGCCGTTTTCCTGGCGCTCTTCTGGGCCCTGGGCAACGTGCTGCTGCCCTTCATCGTGGGCGCGGCGATCGCCTATATCCTGGACCCGCTGGCAGACCGGCTTGAAACCTGGGGCCTCACGCGGACCTGGGCCACGGTGGTGATCTTCGCGCTGGCGGTGCTGGTCGGGCTGCTGACATTGCTGCTGGTCGTGCCGCTTCTGGTCACCCAGGTGATCGACCTGATCGACGCCGCCCCGCGCCTGTACGAGACCGCGCGCGAACAGGTCATCGAATATTTCCCCTCGATCGTGAACGAGAACAGCGCCATGCGGCAGGCCTTTGCCGACCTGATGGAATCCGCCCGCAGCCAGGCGGGGTCGCTGGCCTCCTCGGTGCTGGCCTCGGCGGGCAGTGCGCTGAGCGGGATCATCGTGCTGGTGGTCTCGCCGGTGGTGGCCTTCTACCTGCTCCTGGACTGGGACCGGATGATCGCGCGCATCGACGAGCTTTTGCCGCGCGACCATGCGCCGGTGCTGCGCGACCTGGCCCGCGATATCGACGCCACGCTGGCCAGCTTCATCCGGGGGCAGGGCACGGTCTGCCTGATCCTGGGCACGTTCTATGCCGTCGCGTTGATGCTGGTGGGGCTGCAATTCGGGCTGGTGGTGGGCCTCTTCGCGGGACTGATCTCGTTCATTCCCTATATCGGGGCGCTCTTCGGCGGCGTGCTGGCCGTGGGGCTGGCGTTGTTCCAGTTCTGGGGCGAGTGGTACTGGATCGCCGCCGTGGCGGGCATCTTCATGATCGGCCAGGCGGTCGAGGGCAATATCCTGACCCCCAAGCTGGTCGGCGATTCTGTCGGGCTGCATCCGGTCTGGCTGCTGCTGGCGCTGTCGGCCTTCGGGGCGCTTTTCGGCTTCGCGGGCATGCTGATCGCGGTGCCGGTCGCTGCCGTCATCGGCGTCGTCATGCGCTACCTGGGCGAGCGCTATCGCGACGGGTTGCTCTATCGCGGGCAGACGGGCCGGGCGCGGGAAGAAGACGGCTGAGCCATGGCGGAACAACTGACTTTCGACCTGGCCGCCCGACCCGCGCTTGGCCGTGACGATTACTTCGTCTCGCCCGCCAACGCGACCGCCGTGGCGGGCATCGACGCCTGGCGCGACTGGCCGCGTGGCAAGATGGTGCTGACGGGCCCGCAAGGCGCGGGCAAGACCCACCTGGCGCATGTCTGGGCCGAGGCGGCAGGCGCGCAGGTCGTCGGCGCGGCCGAGCTTGAGGGGCTGGACCCCGCCACGCTGGGCCCCGCGCTGGCGGTCGAGGATGTGGACCGGGGCCTGACGGAGGCGGCGGAGACCGCGCTGTTCCATATTCACAACGTGCTTGCGGGGCAGGGGGGCGCGCTGTTGTTGACCGCCCGGACCGCGCCCGCGCGCTGGCCCCTGCGCCTGGCCGATCTGAAAAGCCGGGTGCAGCAGGCGGGTGTCCTGCAACTCGACGCGCCCGATGACGCGCTTCTGGCGGCGCTGATGGTCAAGCTCGCCACCGACCGGCAATTGCGCCTGGCCCCGCGCCTGATCCCCTATGCGCTGCTTCGCATGGAGCGGTCCTTTGCCGCAGCGCAGAGGCTGATCGCGCGGATCGACGCGCAATCGCTGCGCGACAAGAAGAAACCCGGCGAGGCGATGATCCGGGCGATACTTGCGGAAGACGGGGAATGAGTGTCAGGCTGCGCCCGGACGCACATGCAAGGGAGCAGATGAATGGTCGGTGCTGATTTCCTCTCCGCCCCCCTGGCCGAGCCCGTGGACCTGCCCGAGGCGCAGACCGAAGGTCCGGCGCGCTTCTTCAACCGCGAACTCAGCTGGCTGGCCTTCAACTGGCGCGTGCTGGAAGAGGCCGAGAACACCCGCGTGCCGCTGCTGGAACGGTTGCGCTTCATCTCGATCTCGGCGGCGAACCTCGATGAGTTCTACACCGTGCGCGTCGCGGGCCTGCGCGAATTGGCGCAGGAGGGCAACACCACGCCCTCCGACGATGGCCGCACCCCGGTCGAGCAGCTGCGCCTGATCAATGCCGATGCGCGCAGCCTGATGCGGGCGCAGCAGGCGGCCTGGGTCACGGTCAGCGCCGCGCTGGAGGAGGCGGGAATCACCGTCGTCGCGCGCGATGCGCTGACCAAGGAGGACAAAGCGGCGCTGGATGCGGTCTTCCTGGCCAATGTCTTTCCCGTGCTGTCGCCGCTGGCCATCGACCCGGCGCATCCCTTTCCCTTCATCCCGAACGAGGGCATCGTGCTGGCGCTACAGATGAAGAGCGCGAAGGATGGCCGCCCGTTGCAGGCGCTGCTGCCGATCCCGGCGCAGGTCGATCGCTTCATCCCGCTGCCCGCGCCCGAGGGGCAGACCCGCGTGCTGCTGCTGGAGGAGCTTTTGCTGCTCAACCTGGGCGCGCTCTTTCCCGGCTACAAGCTGACCGGGTCGTGCATCTTCCGCGTGCTGCGCGACAGCGACCTGGAGGTCGAGGAAGAGGCCGAAGACCTGGTGCGCGAGTTCGAGACCGCGCTGAAGCGCCGCCGCCGGGGCCATGTCGTGCGGTTGCAGATCTCGTCTGGCGCGCCCGAGGCATTGCAGCGCCAGATCACCGAGCATCTGCATGTGATCGGCGACGAGGTGGTGGAGGTCACCGGCATGATTGGCTTGGCGCGCCTCAAGGAACTGGTGCTGGAGGGCCGCCCGGACCTGATGTGGCCCAACTTCACCCCGCGCGTGCCGGAACGGGTGCAGGACCATGACGGCAACATGTTCAGCGCGATCCGGCAAAAGGACATGCTGCTGCATCACCCCTACGAGACTTTCGACATGGTGGTGCGGTTCCTGGCGCAGGCCGCGCGCGACCCCAACGTGGTGGCCATCCGGCAGACGCTCTACCGCACCTCGAACGAGAGCCCCATCGTCGATGCGCTTTGCGAGGCCGCCGAGAACGGCAAATCCGTCACCGCGCTGGTGGAGTTGAAGGCGCGCTTCGACGAGGCCGCCAATATCCGGCAGTCGCGCAAGCTGGAACGCTCGGGCGCGCATGTCGTCTATGGCTTCATCAACTACAAGACCCACGCCAAGATCAGCGCCGTGGTCCGGCGCGAGGGCGACCGGCTGGTCACCTATACCCATTTCGGCACCGGCAATTACCACCCGATCACGGCACGCTTCTATACCGATCTCAGCCTTTTCACCTGCGACGATGCGCTTGGCCGCGATGCCACCAAGGTTTTCAACTATATCGGCGGTTACGCGGAGCCCGAGGGGCTGGAGAACCTCTCGATCTCGCCACTCTCGCTGAAATCCACCATCATCGACAGCCTGCGCGCCGAGGCCGCGCATGCCCGCGAGGGGCGCAAGGCGGCGGTCTGGGCCAAGATGAACAGCCTGATCGAACCCGATGTCATCGACGCGCTCTACGAGGCCAGCCAGGCGGGCGTGAAGATCGACCTGGTGATCCGGGGCATCTGCGGCTTGAGGCCGGGGGTGAAAGGGCTTTCCGAGAATATCCGCATCAAATCCGTCGTGGGCCGGTTCCTGGAACACAGCCGCATCGTCTGTTTCGGCAACGGCGCAGGGTTGCCGTCGAAAAAGGCGCGGGTCTATATCAGTTCCGCCGACTGGATGGGGCGCAACCTCAACCGGCGGGTGGAAACGCTGGTCGAATGCACCAACCCCACGGTCAAGGCGCAGATCGTCAGCCAGATCATGGCGGCGAACCTCGCCGATGTGGCGCAATCGTGGGTGTTGCAGCCCGATGGCACCTTTTTGCGGCCCGATCTGGATGCGATCGACCGGCCCTTTTCCTGTCACCGTTTCTTCATGCAGAACCCGTCCTTGTCGGGGCGCGGATCGGCGGGGGCCAAGGACGTGCCGGAATTGACCCATTCACATGATTGACCTTCGCGTAAACTGACGGCATTTGAGGACAGGACGAGATGGACCGAAGCGACGCGATGCCGACCCAGACCCGTGACACACTGCCCCCGGGCCAGGGCCTGTTTTCCCGCCCGCTGTTCCAGGATCCGACCGCGCGGGCACTGGCGCGGGTGGGCGTGATCGACATCGGCTCGAACTCGGTCCGGCTGGTGGTGTTCGATGGCGCGGCGCGCTCGCCTGCCTATTTCTACAACGAAAAGGTGCTCTGCGGCCTTGGCGCGGGTTTCGCCGAGACGGGGCGCTTGTCCGCCGAGGGGCGTCCGCGCGCGATGGCGGCGCTGAAACGGTTCGCGGCGCTGGCCTCGGGCATGAATGTCTCGGCCCTGATCGCGGTTGCCACGGCTGCGGTGCGCGAGGCCGAGGACGGGCCCGAGTTCCGCGCCGAGGCCGAGGCCGAGACCGGGCTGACCATCCATGTCGTCGATGGCGAGGAGGAGGCCCGCCTGTCGGCGCAGGGCGTGCTGCTTGGCTGGCCGGGGGCCGAGGGCATGATCTGCGATATCGGCGGCTCCTCGATGGAGCTGGCCGAGCTGAAGGGCAATGGCGATATCGGCACCTGCCGCAGCTCGGACCTGGGGCCGCTGAAATTGCAGGGGATCAAGGGCGGCAAGAAGGCGGTCAAGGCGCATATCAAGGACACGATCGCGGCGTTGCAGAAGGAATTTCCGGACAGGCCCGAGCGCCTCTTCCTGGTCGGCGGCTCGTGGCGGGCGATTGCGCGGATCGACATGGAACGGCGCGGCTATCCCCTGAAGGTGCTGCATGAATACCGCATGTCCCGCAAGGATATCCGCGACACGATCAAGTATATCGACGCCGCCGACCTGGACGAATTGCGCGATCGCACCGGGACCAGCGCCGAACGGATGCGGCTGGTGCCGCTGGCGGCGCTTGTGCTCAAGGAGCTGGTGAACCGCGTCAAGCCCGATGAGGTGGCGGTGTCCTCCTACGGGATCCGCGAGGGGATGCTCTATGAGCAGATGTCGGACGAGCAGCGCAACCGCGACCCGCTGATCGAGGCGGCCTACATGATGGAAAGTCTCAACGCACGGATGCCGGGGTTTGGCCGGGCGCTGTTCAAGTTCATCGAACCGCTCTTCGGCTCGGTCCGGCCCGCCCGCAAGCGGGTGATGCGGGCGGCCTGCCTCTTGCACGATGTCAGCTGGCGCGCGCATCCCGATTACCGCGCCGAGGTCTGTTTCGACAATGCCACGCGGGCCAATCTGGGGGCGCTGAAACATGGCGAGCGGGTCTATCTGGGGCTGGCGCTGCTGCACCGCTACAAATCCTCGCGCAAGGGCACCAATTTCGAACCGCTGATGACGCTTCTGGCCGAGAAGGACCAGCGCGAGGCCGAGATCCTTGGCCGCGCGATGCGCTTCGGCGCGATGTTCACGCTGGAGCGGCCGCAAGATCACGGGGCGCTCAAGCTCTATCCCAAGAAAGGCATCCTGCAACTGACCCTGCGCTCCAAGATGGGACGGGATCTGTTCAGCGAGGTCGCGCAGGCCCGGTTCGAGGCGCTGGCACAGGCGATCGGGGCCGATCCGGTGGTCAAGCACAAGCAGCGCTGAGGGAGCGGAGGGCGCGGGGTCGACCCCGCGCGGCATCTCTGCGTCGACGCAGAGAGACCGCCGCATTGCCTTTCCCCCCGGTGATCGCATAAGCAGCGGGCACGTCACTTTGCCAAGGAACCCCCGCAAGATGCGCCTCACCCGCTATTTCCTTCCCGTCCTGAAAGAAACCCCTGCCGAGGCGCAGATCGTCAGCCACCGCCTGATGCTGCGCGCGGGGCTAATCAAGCAGGCCGCGGCGGGGATCTATTCCTGGCTGCCTTTGGGCTACAAGGTGCTGCGCCGGATCGAACAGATCGTGCATGAGGAACAGGCCCGCGCCGGACACCTGGCCATGCTGATGCCGACGATCCAGTCCGCCGACCTGTGGCGCGAGAGCGGGCGCTACGATGCCTATGGCGAGGAGATGCTGCGCATCAAGGACCGCGGCGGGCGCGACATGCTGTTCACGCCCACGGCGGAAGAGCTGATCACCGACATCTTCCGCGCCAATGTGTCCAGCTACAAGGATCTGCCGCTGACGATGTATCAGATCCAGTGGAAATTCCGCGACGAGATCCGCCCGCGTTTCGGCGTCATGCGCGGGCGCGAATTCCTGATGAAGGACGGCTACAATTTCGACCTGACCAGGGAAGATGCGCTGCACGCCTATAACCGCCACCTGGTCAGCTACCTGCGCACCTATGAACGGATGGGGCTGCAAGCGATCCCGATGCGTGCCGATAGCGGGCCGATTGGCGGCGACGACACGCATGAATTCCTTGTGCTGGCGGAGACCGGCGAGTCGGAAGTGTTCTACGATTCCCAGATCACCGACCTGAAATTCGGCGACCGCGAGGTCGATTACGACAGCGTCGAGCAGTGCCAGGCCGTGCTGGAAGAGTTCACCAGCCGCTATGCCCGCACCGACGAGACCCATGACGAGGCGAAATTCGCCGACGTCCCCGAGGAGCGCCGCCGCGTCGCGCGCGGCATCGAGGTGGGCCAGATCTTCTATTTCGGCACCAAGTATTCCGACGCCCTGGGCGCGACTGTGCAGACGATGGATGGCGAGAAGGTTCCGGTCCATATGGGCAGCCACGGCATCGGCGTCTCCCGCCTTCTGGGCGCGATCATCGAGGCCAGCCATGACGACAAGGGCATCATCTGGCCCGAGGGGGTGACACCCTTCCATTGCGGCATCGTCAACCTCAAGCAGGGCGACGAGGAAGCCGACGCGGCCTGCGAGGCGCTCTACAAGGCGCTGACGGCGGCGGGGCTCGATCCGCTCTATGATGACCGCAATGAACGCGCGGGCGGCAAGTTCGCCACCATGGACCTGATCGGCCTGCCCTGGCGCATCACCGTCGGGCCGCGTGGCCTCAAGAACGGGGTGGTGGAGCTGACCTCGCGCCGCACGGGCGAAAGCGAGGAAATGCCGCCCGAGGCAGCGGTGGCGAGGATCGTCGAGATCTACGCCGCGCATCGGGGCTGATCTCGCTTCAAGAGGAAAAGCGCCGCGCCCCGGACATCCCCGAGGCGCGGCGTTTTCTTGTCAGACTGTCAGTTCAGGTAGACATTGACTGTCGAATTGTTCCGGCAGGTGAAGGTGTTTCCCTGCACGGTATAGCCGCCGCTCCACCGGCCCCCCTGGGTGACGCGGTAGCGGAACCGCAGGAGCGTCTGCGCGTTCTCAACGTCTTCGAGGTTCTGGGTGAAAGTGAAGTAATAGCCGTCCTGGATAATGTGATCCGGCACCGGTTCCGAGCGCCAGAGGCTCTGGCCGTAATCGTAGTAGTCCAGATCATAGACCTGGACCGCCTGGCCCGAATTGTTGTGCAGGCGCATGGTCACGTCCTCGCAGATGTCGAAGCCGAAGGCACTGGCCGAGGTGCCGGTCGCGGCAAGGACGGTGGCGGCAATGGCGGTTTTCGCAATGGTCTTGATGGTCAATCTTTCGTCTCCTTTAAGGCTGTCTGCGCGTCATGATGCTCCGCATGAAATGAACGGATGACGCGGGATCGCGGCACGGGGCCGCGGCGCAACCTTGTCGTCCTCTGGACACGATGTCACGGCGCGGGGCCTGTCATCACGGTTTTGTGAAGGGGCGGGCAGGACCCGATGCGCGGGATATACCGAGAGAACCGGCCCGGCTTGGGGGCCGGATCTAACCCCTCCCCCTGCCTGTCCTTTTGTGCTAGTCTGGCGCTAACAATAAGAAGACAGGGCAGAGCGGACCATGAAAATTCTGGCTCTTGTAGCGGGGATCACCGGCGCGGCGGCGCTGGCGCAATTCCCCGAGGCCTCCACCCAATATGTGCAACGCCTCGCGGGCGCGGTCGATGAACTGGCCGTGGTGGTCGAGGATTTCGACCGCTCGGCTGAAGCCGCCGGGCTGACCCGCTACCAGGCGCTGGACGAGTTGACCGGCACCGCGTTCCTCAACGCGCGCAATGCCGACATGACCCGCACCCTGACCCGGTTTGAAGCATTGAGCGCCGACCTGACCCTGTTGCGCGCCGCCGGGCCGCTGGAGCGGCTGCTCTTGATGCCCGCGCGTCTGGATACCGAGATCGGCCGCCGCGCGATGCAGGATTTCCAGCCGGCGCTGCCCGTCTCGTTCCTCGGCGTGGGCTTTGCCGCGATCGGGTTCCTGGCGGGGTATGGCCTTCTGGCGGCGCTGGCGGGCCTCCTGGCGCGGCTCTTGCGGCGGCGCCAGATGGTCTGAGGGGGCGGAGGCTTTTCGAAAAGCCTCGCACGCGATTTCGAAATCGCGGCACACTTACCCTGCCAACGCGCGGCAATCCTCCCAGATCGCGACACCATCTGTTAGCCGCAGCACCCAGTCCAAGGGGATGCCATGTGGCCCCTCCAGCCCATGCACCGCGCCCATCACCGCCCCGATCAGGATCGCCCGTCCGGCACTGTCGCCGCCCGCGCGGATATTGCGCTCGACCGCATCGGCATAACTGGTGGCGTGGCGCAGGATGTGCATGATCACCGGCCCGGCCATCGGCAGGTGACAGGCGCGGCCCATCCTTTCGGCATAGTCGGTGGAACTGGCCTCGTCGGTTTTCAGCGCGTCGGTCAGAGCGTGGCGGATGCCGCTATCGGCCTCCGCCACGGCGGCCCCTATCGCGGCCGGCAGGTCTTCGCCGGACAGCACACGGCCCAGGAGGTCGGTGAAAGCGGCGGCATAGGCGTCGGCGACCGGGTTGATATTGGTCACTTCGCGCGCCCCTCGGGCCTTCTCCGCAAGGTGGTCCTGCCCATGATAGGCCGCCATGATGGCGGGCAGGGTGGCCGTGGCGGGCAGTTGATCGTCGTCGACCCCGGTCTCGGCCTTCTCATCCGCGATATTGGCCAGCGCGGCACGGGTCGGACGGTCGATATAGCCCTGATAGGGCCCGCCCGCGCCGAAATGGGCGGCGTAGGCCCGCCGGTAGGCACCCCCGTCGAACCCGCCCTCACTCCGCGTCACGCGCATCGCCAGCCACAGCACCTCGCCATATTGGCTGAGCATCCCCGCGCGCCGTCCGGCATGGGCGAAATAGCCCTTGGCCCCGTCGAAGAACGCAGGCTCCACGGGCGCGAAGGCGGCAGTGCCGCGCGCCTCGGCAATTTCGGCAATACGGGCGGGATCATAGAGCCAGTGCAACCCAAGGCTGGCGGCATCGGCGGTCAGCGCGCCAAGCAGCATGGTGGATTTCGGGGACATCGGGCACCTTTTCATCTGTCAGTCGCGGCGACGCTAGCACGGCCCCCCGCGCAAAGCCCATTGCTTCTTTCCGCCGCCGCCACCTTGGGGTAGGGTTCGCGCCAAGCGCCCCCAAGCGGCGCGCGCGATCCAGGAGCAGCCATGCCATCCGCCCCCAGACCCTCCACCACCAGGCCCTTTGCCGGGTTCGAGTTCCTCATCGCCTGGCGCTACCTGCGCGCCAAACGGGCCGAGGGTGGGGTCAGCGTGATGACCTGGATCAGCTTCCTGGGGATCATGCTGGCGGTGATGGCGCTGATCGCGACGCTGGCCGTGCGCTCGGGCTTCCGGCACGAGTTCGTCGGCACCATCCTGGGCGCCAACGCCCATGCCAGCGTGATCCCGATGGCGCGCGAGAACCAGTCGGGGCGGGTCCAGCGTGTCCTGCCGGATTACGAGGCCGTGGCCGAGCGGTTGCGCGAAGTACCCGGCGTCACCCATGCCTTCCCGATCATCAGGAACCAGGTGATGGCGACGGGCGAGGGGGCCAATGCGGGCGTCGAGGTGATCGGCATCAGTGCCGCCGACCTGGCGCAGGTGCCGCTGGTGGCCGATCCCGAGGTCGCGCAGGGCGACCTGTCGCGCTTTGAAGAGGGTATCGCGCTTGGCTCGGGCGTGGCGCGCAGCCTCAATGTCGGGGTGGGCGACCGGATCCGGCTGATCTCGCCAGATGGCGCGCGCACGGCCTTCGGCACCAGCCCGCGTATCTCCGCCTATGAGGTGGTCTATATCTTCCAGGTCGGGCGCTACGATATCGACCGGGTCCGCGCCTATCTGCCGTTCGGGGAGGCGCAGACCTATTTCAACCGCGACGGCGTTGCCGACGAGGTCGAGATCATCGTCGAGACCCCCGAGGAGGTCGATGCGATGGTCCTGCCGCTGACCCGCGCGGCGCGGGCCGACGCCATCATCTGGACCTGGCGCGACAGTTCCGGATCGTTCCTGCGCGCCTTGCAGATGGAGGATAACGTGATGTTCATCATCCTCTCGATCCTGGTGCTGATCGCCACGATGAACATCGTCTCGGGCCTGATCATGCTGGTGAAGAACAAGAGCCGCGATATCGGCATCCTGCGCACCGTGGGCCTGTCCGAAGGCTCGATCCTGCGCGTGTTCTTCATCTGCGGCGCGTCCGTGGGCGTGGCGGGCACGCTGGCCGGTGTCGCGCTTGGCGTGGCCTTCGCCATCTGGATCGACCCGATCTTCGGCTTCGTCAACTGGATGGCGGGGGGCGGCGTCTGGGATCCGTCCGTGCGGTTCCTCTCGACCCTTCCCGCAAGGCTGGAATGGGGGGATGTCCTGTCGGCGGTGGCGCTGTCGCTTGGCCTTTCCTTCACCATCACCTTCATCCCGGCCCGGCGCGCGGCGCGGATGAACCCGGTGGAGGCGCTGCGCTATGAGTAACACGGTGCTGCGCCTCGACGGCATCGAGAAGGGCTACAAACTGGGCCAGCCGGGCGAGTTGCGCGTGCTGCGCGGGGCCTCGGCGCGGATCGCGCGGGGCGAGGTCGTGGCGCTGGTGGCCCCCTCGGGCGCGGGGAAATCGACGCTTCTGCATATCGCGGGGCTGCTCGACACGCCCGATGCGGGGACGGTCGAGATCATGGGGGCAGGGCTAAGCGGCGCGCGTGACCGCAAGCGCACGGCGGCGCGGCGCAGGCAGATCGGCTTCGTCTACCAGTTCCACCACCTGCTGCCGGAGTTTACCGCCGCCGAGAACATCGTGCTGCCGCAACTGGCCAATGGTGTCGCGCGGGCCGAGGCGACGGAGCGCGCCGGGATGCTGCTGGCCCAGGTGGGGTTGAAGGACCGCGCCGACCATCGCCCCTCGGCCCTGTCGGGCGGCGAACAGCAACGGGTGGCCTTCTGCCGCGCGCTGGCCAATGCGCCCCGGCTTTTGCTGGCCGATGAGCCCACGGGCAACCTCGACCCCGCCACCTCGGACCAGGTTTTCGACCGGCTGATCGCGCTGGTGCGCGACACCGGCATGGGCGCGCTCATCGCCACCCATAACCTCGAACTTGCCGCCCGGATGGACCGGGTCTTGCGGCTGGAGGAGGGCGTGCTGGTGGATGGCCTCGCCTGACATCCCCCGATCTTGACACCGCCTCCGCTTTGCGGGCCTCTTCTGCGCAGAACCCCAGAAGGAGGCCCCCGATGCGATCCGATTTCGATACCGCGCTGGAAACCCGGCTTGTGCGCTATGCCGCCATCGACAGCCAGAGCGACGAGGCATCGCCCACCTCCCCGAGCACCGAGATCCAGTATGACATGCTCAACCTGCTGAAGGCGGAACTGGAGGAGATCGGGGCCGAGGACGTGCGGCTGACCGATTACGGCGTCGTGCTGGCCACGATCCCGGCCAGCCCGGGCGTCGAGGCCCCGGTGATCGGCCTCCTGGCCCATGTCGATACCGCGCCCGCCTATAACGCGACCGGGGTGAAACCGGTGGTGCATCGCGGCTATAACGGCGGCGATATCAGCTTTGCCGACGCGCCCGACCTGGTGCTGTCGCCCCGGACCTCGCCCTATCTGGCGGGCAAGGAGGGGCATGACATCATCACCGCCAGCGGCACCACGCTGCTTGGGGCCGATGACAAGGCGGGCGTCGCGATCATCATGACCGCCGCCGAACACCTGCTGAAGACCCCCGAGAGTCCGCACGGCAGGATCCGCATCGCCTTCACGCCCGACGAGGAGATCGGGCGCGGCGTGACCGAGCCCCTGCCGGGCGATCTGGGCGCCGATTTCGCCTATACGTTCGACGGGGCCAAACTGGGTGAGCTGGATTACGAGAGCTTTTCGGCCGATGGCGCGAAGGTTGTGGTAACGGGTGTCTCGGCGCATCCGGGTGACGCCAAGGGCAAGCTGGTCAACGCGCTGATCCTGTCGGCGCGGATCGTCGAGACGCTGACCCATGCCTGCCCGACGCCCGAGGTGACGGAGGCGCGCGAGGGGTTCATCCTGGTGGGCGAGATCGAGGGCAACGCGGCGGAGGCGACGATCAAGCTGATCCTGCGCGATTTCGAGATGGCGGGGCTGGAGGCCAAGGGCGCGCTGCTGAAACAGGTCTGCGCCACCGTCGCCGCGCGCGAGCCGCGCGCCCGGATCACCTGCGAGATCCGCCACCAGTATCGCAACATGCGCTATTGGCTGGAGGAGGACATGAGCCCCGTGGACCTCGCCCGTGCGGCGATGCAGGCGGAGGGGATCGAGCCGTTGTCCAAGCCGATCCGGGGCGGCACCGACGGGTCGCGCCTGACCGAGATGGGGGTGCCATGCCCCAACATCTTCACCGGCATGCAGGAGATTCACGGGCCGCTGGAATGGATCAGCGTGCAGGATATGGCTGCGGCAACGAAGGTCTGCGTGCGGCTGGCGGGGTTGGCGGCGAAAGGGTAGCGGGGTCCGGTCCGCGTCAGGCCCCCTTGGCAGCGCCCCCACCTTGACCGGCGCGTCAGTTCACGATCGCCGCGATCTTGTCCAGCGTGGCGGTATTGACCGCAACGCCGGATCGTTTGGCCTCGGCCCGTTTCGCGCGCCGCCCGTCGCCTTGCAGATGTGCGCCCTCCTGCGCCCGGATCGCGGCGATGAGATCGCTCATGCGGGTGCCGAAATGGCCGCCGCTGGTGGCGCCGGGATGGATCGCGATGAAGCATTGCCCGGTCTTGGGCGGCCCGCCCTGAGTGCCCGAAAACGGGGCCGCATCCTTGCCGAGCGTTGCCCCCGACAGCGCCGCTGCCATCACCTCGACCAAAAGCGCCACACCAACGCCCTTGTAGCCGCCCGAGGGGGCCATGGAGCCCTTGAGCCCGACATTCGGGTCGGTCGTGGGATTGCCGTCCGGGTCCAGCGCCCACCCGACCGGGATCGGGCGATCCTCTCGCGCGTGTTTCATCACCTCGGACTTGGCGATGGTGCTGGCGCTCTGGTCGATGAGCAGATCGACCTCACCGCCGTCACCCGGCGTGGCCAGCGAGAACGGGTTGGTGCCGATGACGGGCCTCGCCCCACCCGAGGGCGCGATCGAGGCGGGCGCGTTGGTAAAGCCCAACCCTACCAGACCGGCGGCGGCCAGACGGTGGGTGTGATAGCCCAGGACGCCGCAATTGTAGCTGTCATGGATGTTGAGGATCGCGATGCCCTGGTCGCGCGCAAGCGGAATCAGTTGCTCGAACCCCAGATCAATCGCGGGATGGGCAAAGCCGGTCGCCGCATCGACATGGAGCGCGGCGGGGCGCGGATGTGTCAGCACGGGCCGCGCCTGGCCATCGACCTTGCCGCACCCGACATGTTCGCAATAGATCGGGATATAGGCGAGGCCATGGGAGGCGACGCCATCTGCCTCGGTCGCGGCGGTGGCGACGGCCAGGGGCCGCGCATTGGCCTCGGAGGTGCCGGCGGCGACCAGCGCGCGCATGGCGAGGTCTTCGATGTCGGAGAGCGTCAGGGTCTTGGTCTGGATCATGGGGGCCTCGGATCAGTCATTGTCGGAGAGGCCCGCCCCCGCCCCGGCAAGGCGCGAGGCCTCGGTCGCGGGGGCGTAGGTGCGGGCGGCGAAGGAGAGAAGCCGGGCCCAATCTGTGGGCGCGGGCGTGGCGCGGCGGGCGCTGGGCAGGGGCCGCGTGACCGCGCCGCCGAGGGTGAGCGTGACGGTGGCCTTGGACTGCGGCTGGCCGGTGAGGGCAGTCTGGGTGCCGTCTGTCGTGGCAATGAAACCAGCGCTGTGCAGGGTGATGGTCTTGCACAAGGCGCGCGCGGCGGCACTGGCGAAGGGCAGGAGCAGGCGGGGATGCGCGACGGGCGTCAGGCGGATCGGGCCGCCGGGCAGGAGATGCGCGAAATCGGACAGCGCGATGCCGGTGCGCAGCGCGCAGAGCGGGCGCGATGCCGACCATTGGCCGGGGGAGATGTCCGGCCCCGCATGGCGCGGCCCGCGCAGCAGCACCGCCAGGTCACCGCAGCCGTCAAGCCCGTGCGCGCACAACCAGCGCGTGGCGCGCCCGGCCTCCTCTGCCTCGCCCCAGGACAGGCCCGCCCCGCGCGCAGCCTTGCGTGCCGTGGCCTCGATCTCGTTCAGGGAGAGGCTCATGGCGGGGCCTCGGGGTAGATCCAGTGCTCGGCGCTGGCGGGCGTCAGATCCTCGGGGTAGGGCGCGCCGGTATACATGGCAATCCGCACCCACCGGTCGGATCGCGGGTCGAAATGCGTGGCCCCGAAGAACGAGAGTTTGGCGCGCAGCATGTCGATGGGCAGGAGGTCGGCGGAAATGATGTTGTCGCGGATCTCGGCATAGGGCGCGATACGGGCGATCTGCGCGCGCCGGATGCTCTGGCGGTGCTGGGGATGGGCCAGCAGGAACTCGGCGATGGCGGTGTCACCGGCGTAGTTGTCCAACGCATGAAAGGCTGCTGCCGCATCGCGGGCGGGCGCGAGGGGTTGTTCGTAATCGGCAATCGGTTCGTCGAACCGCTCACCGAGGCGGGGCTCCAGCTTTTCTTCCGACACATACCAGGCGCGGGCGCAATTCGACGGCGCGCTCCAGTCCAGGTCGAACGCCCAACTGAAGCACTCGGCAAGGGCGGCGCGCGTTTCGGCCACGCTTTGTGCGCCGTCGATATGAAACGCATCCGGGTTGCCATCGGCCATGCAGGAGGCAAGACCGTCCACCAGATCGGGGTAAGGTTCCAGTATCAGCGAGGCGACAAGCTCCTGCGCGTCCTCATGCAGGTTCGCTTCAGCCCATTGATACAGGCGGTTCCAGGGATAATCCGTGGCCAGATCGGACACCGCCACATATGCCATCAGCGCGACCAGATCGGCGCGCAGAAGACCGAGTCGCTCGGTCTGGATCGGGTGGTCGGAGCGCCAGCGGACGACGGAAAACGCGCTGCGGTCGAGAAGCGCGCGGAAGGTATCGGCCTCCTGCGGGGTGGCGGTTACGACCGAGCGGACGCGGGCAATCGCCTCTTCCCGCGCCATGATCCAGTTGTTGAAGAGGACGGGATGATTGACGATGAAGGGGGCCATTCCAAGGCCGGTCGAATTGCCGATCCCGAGGCGTCGCGCGATGCTGGGGTCGAGCGTCGCCGCCCGGTCCCCGCCTGTCGCGTGCGCCATGTGCTGCACGAGGTCGCGCACGAAGACGCGCGTGAGGTAGACCGAGAGCATTTCGGCCTGGAACGGCACCTGCATTTCGGGGCGGTCGGCGATTATTTCACGATCCACCGCGCCGAACTTGCCCGAGCCGTAGACGGCGGTGGTGCGCATCAGGTAGCCGACGGCGTCGATCCGGGCCGGGTCGGGCTGCTGCCCGCGGGCCAGCCGGTCCACGACATGCGCCCACAACCGGACGGAGCGGTTGGCGCGAGAGAGCGACAGCTCGGTTTCCGAGATGCGGCCTGCCTCCTGCAAGGGCACATTGGCGCGCAGCCGGTCGATATCCGCGCCGGTCGGCACGCCATCGTAGAGGCAGAAGGTGGCATCCCAGGCCTCGGCGATGACCCGGTCCGAGCGTTGATCGGCAGGCAGGTCATGCGCGAAGGCGATGAGGGAATAGCGGCGCTCCGGCGTATGCGCGGTATAGACGGCATGGCCCACACCCTGCGCGTCGATTTCGAAGACGGGCCGGGTGAAAGTCCATTCTTCAGCCGCCATGCGCCGTGTCAGCACCCGCATGAAGCTGAGGCGGGATTGGTGCAGAACCCCGAGCCGGCTCAGCCGCATCACCTGCGCCGGCGGGCGGCGGGGGATGTGGGTGCGGGCCGGGTCGCGCATCGGCGTCATCCTTTCGGGGTGAAATTCTCGGCGAAAAACCGGTACCAGTTGCCACCCATTATGCCCGCGACCTCCTCGGCGCTGAGGCCGGTGGCGCGCAATCCCTCCTCGACATTCCCGAAATCGCGGTTGTCACGGAACCAGGCGGGCATGGGCGGAAACCCCGGTGCGGCGGCAGAGCCTTCGCCATAGTCGATCTCCTTCGACCAGCGGCCCACGCGCATCCATTCGACGACGCTGTCGGGCTGATCCTGGCACAGGTCCGACCCGATGCCGAGATGTTCGACCCCGTAGCGGGCCGCCGTGTCGGCGACCATCTGGCAGAAGCTGTCCAACGTGCAGTCCGATTTCCCCTTGAGGTGATGAGGATAGAGCGAAAAGCCCAACATGCCACCACGCTCCGTCACCGCGCGGATCACCGCGTCGCGCTTGTTGCGCAGGGCGGGTTGCCAGTCGTGCGGGTTGGCATGGCTGATGACGATGGGGCGCTCGGAAATGTCGGCGGCCTCGATGGTCGAGCGGTCCGCCGAATGGCTCATGTCCACGACCAGCCCGACGCGGTTCATTTCGCGGATCACCTGACGCCCCATGCGGGTGATGCCGGGGTCTTCCGCCTCGTAACAGCCCGTCGCCAGCAGGGACTGGTTGTTGTAGCTCAGCTGCATGAAGCGCGCGCCGAGGCTGTGGACGATCTCGACCAGCCCGATGTCATCCTCGATGGGCGCGGGGTTCTGGAAGCCGAAGAACACCGCCGTGCGGCCCGTCTTGCGGGCGCGGTCGATGTCACTGGCCCAGTGGCCCTTCATGATCAGATCGGAATGCTCCTCGAACCAGCGGTTCCATTTCTCGAAATTGAGAACCGTCTCGCGGAAAGTCTCGTGATAGCTGATGGTCACATGGATCGCATCGACGCCGCCCTCGCGCAGCTGGCGGAAGATCCTGGGCGACCAGTTGCTGTATTGCAGCCCGTCGATCCTCATGCCGGGTTTCCGGCGCTGATATAGGCGGTCTTGACCGTGGTGTAGAACTCCGCCGCCGCGCGGCCCTGTTCGCGGGGGCCGTAGCTGCTGTCGCCCCGACCGCCGAAGGGCACGTGGTAATCGGTGCCTGCCGTGGGCAGGTTGACGGTGACGACGCCGGTGCGGGCGTTGCGGCGGAAATGCGTGGCGCGGGCGAGGCTGCGCGTGACGATGCCCGAGGTCAGGCCGAACCGCGTGTCGTTGACCGTGGCCAGGGCCTCATCGTAGCTGCCGACCTTGATCACGGATGTCAGCGGCGCGAACATCTCCTCGCGGTTGATGGTCATGTCATTGCGCGTGTTCAGGAACACGCCGGGCGACATGTAGTGGCCGTCATGCGGCATCTCCAGCCGCACGCCGCCGCAGGCCAGTTCCGCGCCCTCGGTTTTGCCGAGGCGCACGAAATCGAGGTTCTCCGAAAGCTGCCGGTCCGACACCACCGGCCCGATCTGGGTGCCGTCCTCCAGCGCGTGGCCGACCTTCATCGCTTGCGCGCCTGCCACCAGCTTCTCGGCAAAGGCGTCATGGACCCGGTCATGCACCACAAGCCGCGAAGAGGCCGTGCATTTCTGTCCGGTGCCGCCGAAGGCCCCGCCGAGCGCCAGCGTCACCGCAAGGTCAAGATCGGCATCGTCCATCACCGCAAGGGCGTTCTTCGATCCCATCTCCATCTGCACACGGGTGAGGTTCTGGATCGCCGCCGCCGCGATCCCCTTGCCCACGGGCACCGAGCCGGTGAAGGAAATCGCGTCGATCCTGGGGCTTTCGACCAGACGCTGGCCGATATCCGCCCCCGACCCCATGACGAGCGAGAAGAGCCCCTTGGGGATGTCCTGCCGGTCGATGATCTCGGCCAGCGCCACGGCAGAGGCGGGGGTGAGGTTGGCGGGCTTCCACACCACGGCGTTGCCATAGGCCAGCGCGGGCGCGATCTTCCATGACGCGGTGGCGGTGGGGAAGTTCCACGGGGAAATGACGGCGACGGTGCCGACGGGCTCGCGCCGCACGTCGATCTCGACGCCCGCGCGGACGCTGTCGGCGTTCTCGCCCAATTGGCGCAGGGTTTCAGCGGCGTAATAGGTGAAGAACTGCCCGGCGCGATAGACCTCGCCACGGCCCTCGGCCAGCGGCTTGCCCTCTTCGCGGGACAGGAGCGTGCCAAGCTCTTCGGCGCGGCTCATCAATTCGGCCCCGATGGCCATCAGGACGGCCTGCTTACGCTCCAACCCGTAGCCCGCCCAGTCTGCCTGTGCGATGCGCGCCCGGTCCAGCGTCGCCTCAAGCTGATCGGCGCTGGCCTGGGTGAACAGGCCGATGAGGTCGGTGATGTCCGAGGGATTGCGGTTCTCGATCTCGGACACTCCGGCGGTCCAACTGCCCGCGATGAGGTTGAATTTGGTGTCGGGCATGGGCGGAGTCCTCTCGGTCGGCGCAGTTTGCGGCAGGATGCCTGCGGGCCGTCGCATCAGTCAAACTCAAAAAGATGAAGCAAACTTCAGTCAAACTGAAATTTGACGGGCGCCCCTTCCACCTTGATCCACACCGATTCCTCGCTACCTCACCCGAAGACGCCGGGGAATTCTTGACTCTTGCCGGGTTTCAGGGACAGTCACTGCCCTTTGGCCACGGGAAAATTCTGCGCCTTGGGCGGCAGACAAAAGGGACAACGCCATGACAGATTCCGCGACACGGTCGGACCGGGGCGACACCCTGGAGTTTTCCGCCGATAAGGGCGCGTCGCGCTCGACCTGGATCGCCGGGATCATCCTTCTGGCGGTTGTCGGCTGGATGGGCAGCGGGTTCGTCCTGCCGAGCGAGGAGGAGGACGCCGCGCCCGAGACGGGCGAACCGCAGCCGGTCTCGGTCGTGGTTCAGCCGTCCGAGGCGGAACCGGTGACGCTGCTTTTCACCGCCGAGGGGCAGGCGATGCCCGATCGCGACCGCATGATCATGGCCGAGGCCACGGGCGAGGTTGCCAGCGTCTCCGCCACCATGGGCAGCTACGTGGAGGAGGGGGCCGAGATCGCAAGGCTGAGCTCGGCCAGCGCCGAGGCGGAACTGGCACGGGCAGAGCAGGAGGTGACCCGCACCGAACGCGACCTGGAAAATGCCGAGACCCTGCTGGAACGCGGCGTCGCCACCCAGGACAGGGTGCAGCAGGCGCGCTCGGCCTTCGCGCAGGCCGAGGCGCAGCTGACCGCCGCCCAGGAGGCGCTGGAGGATCTGATCATCACCGCGCCTTTCGCGGGCCGGATCGAGCTGCTGGACCTGGATACGGGCGAATTCGTGCAGGCCGGATCGCAGGTCGCGCGGCTGGTCGATAACGCGCCGCTGACGGTGTCCTTCCAGGTGCCGCAGCAATCGCTGACCCGCCTGCAAAGCGGCCAGCCCGCCACCGTGCAATTCATCACCGGCGAGGAACGCGAGGGCGTGGTCAGCTTTGTCGGCACCTCCGCCGCCGAGACCACGCGGACCTTCCTGGCCGAGGTGACCCTGCCGAACGAGGATGGCGCCATTGCCGCCGGCATCTCGGCCCGGATCACCATCCCGACCACGGAAGTGACGGCGCATTTCATGTCGCCGTCGATTGTCTCGCTCAGCCCCGCCGGGCAGTTGGGCGTCAAGATCGTCGATGACGAGGATATCGTCCGGTTCCACCCCATCGAGGTCGTCCGCGCCGAGATCGAGGGGATCTGGGTCACCGGCCTGCCCGACAGCGTGCGCCTGATCACCATCGGACAGGGTTTCGTCAGCGACGGCGAGACCGTGCGCCCGCAACTGGCGGAGGACGACCAGTGAGCGGGTTGATCGACGCCGCCTTTTCCCGCGCGCGGGTCGTCGCCATGACGCTGATCGTGATGCTGTCGGTCGGGACCTATGCCTATGTCTCGATCCCGAAGGAGGCCAGCCCCGAAGTGCCGCTGGCGCTGTTCTATATCCATACCGGGCTGGACGGGATCAGCCCGACCGACGCCGAACGCCTGCTGATCGAGCCGATGGAACAGGAATTCGCGGGCATCACCGGCCTCGACAGCATGACAAGCTTTGCCGCCGAGGGCTCGGCCAGCGTGCAGCTGGAGTTCCAGCCGGGCCTCGACAATGACGAGGTGCTAAGCGACATCCGCGAGGCGGTGGACCGGATTGCGGGCGACCTGCCCGAAGATGCCTATGACATCACCGTGACCGAGATCAACACGGCCCTCTTCCCGATCATCACTGCCATCCTCTCGGGCCCGGTGCCGGAACGCACCCTGAACAACCTGGCCGAGGAATTGCAGGAAGAGATCGAATCGCTGTCCGGCGTGCTGGAGGTCGATATCGGCGGCGAACGCGAGGAATTCGTCGAGGTATTGATCGATTCGACCGTGTTCCAGACCTATGACCTGTCCTTTGACGAGCTGATCGGCCAGATCACCCGCAATAATCGCCTGATCGCGGCGGGCGCCATCGAGACCGGGGCAGGCCGGATCGTGCTGACCGTGCCGGGGCTGATCGAGGATCTGGCCGATGTGATGTCGATGCCGGTGCTGGTGCGCGACGACACGGTCGTGACCTTCGGCGACGTGGCAACGGTGCGGCGCGCCTTCGACGACCCCACGGGTTTTGCCCGCATCGACGGCCAGCCCGCGCTGGCGCTGGAGGTCACCAAACGCTCGGGCGCCAATATCATCGAGACCGTCGCCGAGGTCCGCGACCGGATCGAGCGATTGCGCGTCGACTGGCCCGAAACGGTCGAGATCACCTATCTTCAGGACCAGAGCGAACAGGTCGAGGATCTGCTGAGCGACCTGGAGGCCAACGTGATCACCGCCGTGGCGCTGGTCATGATCGTGATCGTCTATGCCCTCGGTTTCCGCTCGGCGGTGCTGGTGGGGCTGGCCATTCCGGGCGCCTTCCTGGCCGGGGTCACGGCGCTGTGGGTGATGGGCTACACGATGAATATCGTGGTGCTCTTCTCGCTGATCCTGGTGGTGGGGATGCTGGTCGATGGGGCCATCGTGACGACCGAACTTGCCGACCGGCAATTGCAGGAAGGGGTGGAGCCGAAGAAAGCCTATGCCAATGCCGCCAAGCGCATGGCCTGGCCGGTCATCGCCTCGACCGCGACGACGCTCAGCGTGTTCTTCCCGCTCCTGTTCTGGACCGGCATGGTCGGCGAATTCATGAAATTCCTGCCGATCACGGTGATCCTGACGCTTTTTGCCTCGCTCTTCATGGCGCTGATCTTCATTCCCGTCATGGGTGGCATCATCGGCAAGCGCCAGCCGCAGACGGCGGCCTCGAAGGCGGCGCTGGCGGCGGCGGACTCGGGCGATCCGCGGCGGATCGGCGGGGTGACGGGGGCCTATGTCCGCGTCCTCAACTGGGCCATTCTGCGCCCCGCCGCGACGGTCCTGCTGACACTGGCGATGCTTCTGGGCAGCTTCGGCCTTTATGGTCAATTCGGTGTCGGCCTCAGCTTCTTCCCCTCGGTCGAACCGGAATTCATGCAGGTGCAGGTGCGCGCGCGCGACAATTTTTCGATCTTCCAGCGCGACGACCTGGTGCGCCGGGTGGAACGCCGCCTCTTGGAATTCGACGAGGTGGCCAGCGTCTACGCCCGCTCGACCATGAGCGCGGGGCAGGGCGACGAGGAGACCATCGGCACCATCCAGCTTGAGCTGACGCCCTGGGACACCCGCCGCCCGGCCGCCGAGATCGGCGAGGATATCCGCCAGGCGATGACCGATCTTGCAGGCATCGACGTGCAGGTGCAGACCGAAAGCGGCGGCCCGACGGCGGGCAAGCCCGTCAACCTGGAGGTCACCGCGCGCACGGGCGAGGCGCAGGGCGCTGCGGTCGAGATGATCCGCGAGATCATGGACCGCGTCGGCGGCTTTACCGATGTGACCGATACCCGCCCGCTGCCGGGCGTCGAGGTCGCGGTGATCGTGAACCGGGCCGAGGCGGCCCGCTACGGTGCCGATGTCAGCCTGCTGGGGCAGGCGCTGCAACTGCTGACACGCGGCATCGCGGTCGCCGAATACCGCCCCGACGACACCGACGGCACGCTGGATATCCGGGTGCGGTTCCCCTACGAGGACCGGTCCCTGTCCGAGCTTGGCAACATGCGTGTGCCGACGGCGGCGGGCTCGGTCCCGATCTCGAATTTCGTGACCTTCGAGCCGGTGGAACGCACCGGCACCATCCGGCGCATCGACGAGCGGCGCGTCGTCACCATCGAGGCCAATGTGGCCCCCGGACTCCTGGTCAACGACCAGGTCATCGCGCTGACGCAGGCGCTGGAGGCCGCGGACCTGCCCGAGGGGGTCGAGTTCTCCTTCGCGGGCGAGGCCGAGGACCAGGCCGAGGCGATGAATTTCCTGGTCGCGGCCTTCCTGTCGGCGATCTTCCTGATGTTCGTGATCCTGGTGACCCAGTTCAACAGCTTCTACCAGGCCTTCGTGGTGATGAGCGCCATCGTCTTCTCCATCGCGGGCGTGCTGCTTGGCCTGTTGATCACGGGGCGGCCCTTCGGGGTGGTGATGGGCGGCATCGGCGTGATCGCGCTGGCCGGTATCGTGGTGAACAACAATATCGTCCTGATCGACACCTATAACGACCTCAAGAAATCCGGCCAGTCGCCGCTGGAGGCCGCGCTGAGGACGGGCGCGCAACGTCTGAGGCCCGTGGTCCTGACCTCGATCACGACCGCGCTCGGGTTGATGCCAATGGTGATCGGCCTCAACATCAACTTCTTCACCCGCGAGATCGTCTACGGAGCGCCTTCGACACAATGGTGGACGGAACTGTCCAGCGCCATCGCGGGCGGGCTGGTGGTGGCCACGGTGCTGACGCTTGTGGTGACGCCCGCGATGCTGATGCTCGGCGAAAAACGCGCCGCGCGGCGGCAGGGGACGGGCGGGACGGCAGGTGCGACGGCCTGACGTGCGGGGAGGTGGATGATGCGGAGGAGGGTGGAGGCGAGTACCGGAATCGAACCGGTGTACACGGATTTGCAATCCGCTGCGTCACCACTCCGCCAACTCGCCGCGCTTGTGGTCTGGCGCTGGTTTTGCCTCAAAGCGGGGCGGGGTGCAAGCAGGTTCGCGGGGCTTTCGTGCCACGTTTCGCCCTTGCCTTCGCGGCAGGCGTCCTTCCTGCGTTGCCCTGCCGGGACACCTGTGGCAAGACGGGCGAAACGATAACAAGCCGCTGGATGTGATCATGCAGGATTTCACCGCTCTCCGCACCATGATGGTTGATACGCAGGTGCGCCCGCAGGATGTCACCAAGTTCAACATCATCGAGGCCATGCTCGATGTCGCGCGCGAGGCCTACCTGCCCGACAGCCTGCGCGACGTGGCCTATGTCGGCGAGAACGTGACGCTGGAAGGCGGCCGCGTGGTGCTGGAGCCGCGCACGATGGGCAAGATCCTGGACGCGCTGGATATTCAGCCGGGCGACCTGGTGCTGGATCTGGGCTGCGGGCTTGGCTATTCCGCCGCAGTGCTGGCGCATCTGGCCGAGGCCGTCATCGCCATTGAGGATGTGCCGGACCTGGCCGCCGAGGCGCAGGATATCCTGGCCGCGCAGGGTGTCGACAATGTCGCTGTGATCGAAGGGCCCCTGGCCGAGGGCAGCGTCAAGCACGGGCCCTATGATGCGATCGTCATCGAGGGCGGCGTGGAAGAGGTGCCGCCGGCCCTGCTGGACCAGCTCAAGGAAGGCGGACGGATCGCGGCGATCTTCATGACGGGTGCGCTTGGCGAGGCCCGGATCGGCCACAAGCTGGATGGACGGGTCTTCTGGCGCATGTCGTTCAACGCCACAGCCCCGGTATTGCCCGGATTTCGCCGCGCCGAAGAATTCGTGTTTTGAGGCAGGGCGCCGATCATTCCGGGGCGGGGTATCAGGTTGAACAGGGGCGACAGTCGATGCGTTTCACAAGAATATTGTCCTCCTTCCTGGCGGTCCTGATGCTGTCCATCATCGGTCTCGGTCAGGTGGCGCGGGCCGAAACCCTGGCCGACACGCTGGCGGCCGCCTATCGCAATTCCGACGTGCTGGAACAGAACCGCTATCTTCTGCGGCTACAGGATGAAGGCGTGGCACAGCAGGTGGCGGGTTTGCGCCCGGTGATCACCTTCATCGCGTCGTCGCGGTGGCAGACGCCGACCACGCGCCAGACCGACCGGCTGACGCTGACCGCCGAGATGCTGCTCTATGATGGTGGCGGGCGCAGACTCTTGCGCGACGCGGCGCGGGAAACCGTGCTGGCGACGCGGCAATCGCTGATCGGCCTAGAGCAGCAGGTGTTGCTGGACGCCGTGACCGCCTATCTGCAGGTCTGGCGCGATGCGCAGGTCGTCAGCGTCCGCGAAAGCAATCTGCGCGTGATCACGCAGCAGTTGCGTGCCGCGCGCGACCGGTTCGAGGTCGGCGAGGATACCCGCACCGATGTGGCGCTGGCCGAGGCGCGCCTGGCCGAGGCGCGGCGGGCGCTGGTCTCGGCGCAGGGCGCGCTGATGATCGATTCCGAACTGTTCCTGCTGGCAGTCGGTCGCCGCCCCGGTGCGTTGAGCGGCCCGGGCGTGATCCCCTCGCTGCCCGACAGCCAGGAGGAGGCGCTGGAGATCGGGCGCCAGAACCACCCCTCGATTCAGGCCGGAAGACACGGCCAGCGCGCCGACGAGTTGAACCTGGCCGCCGCGCGCACCGATTACGGCCCCAGCCTCAGCCTGCGCGCCGAGGGTTCCGTCGATCCCGCCGATCGCAGCGAATGGTTCGAGGATTCCGCCAGCGCCTCGCTGACCCTGAGCCTCTCGCAGCCGATCTACAATGGCGGGCGGCTGGCCTCGTCCGAGCGGATCGCGCTGGCCACGCTGCATGCCAGCATGGCCGAGCTGAACCAGACCGTGCGCCGGGTCAACCAGAGCATCGGCAATGCCTTCGCCCAGATCCGCATCGCCTCGGCCTCGATCCAGGCCTCGCAGCAGCAGATCCGCGCCAACCGGCTGGCGTTTGAAGGCGTCCGGGAGGAGGCCTCGCTCGGGGCGCGCACGACGCTGGATGTGCTGGACGCCGAACAGGATCTGCTGGATGCCCGGATCGGGCTGATCGAGGCGCAGACATCGCTTTACCAGGCCAGCTATGGCCTGTTGGCGGCGATGGGCCTGCTGACGGTCGAGCATCTGAACCTGGACGTGCCGGAATACGATCCCACGGCCTATTACGACGCGGTCAACCGTGCACCCATCCATACGCCCACGGTGCGCGGCGAGCGGCTGGATGCGGTGCTGGACCGGCTCGGGCGGGACTGAGCCGACAGGCTGAAATCGCTGCAAATTTACCTATCCATTGTGCGAACGGGCCTGTGGCTGTATCTTTGCGTGAAAATGATGGCGCGCGCATGAGGCAGGTGCAGCCAAACCGGAGTGGTGAGGACATGGCAGACCCAATGAAATCCGATGAGATCGAGGATGTCCTGTCGTCGATCCGCAGGCTTGTCTCGGAACATCACCCGGCGGAGGGGACGCAGGCCGTGCCCCCGGCCGGCGAGGGTGGGGATGCCACCGCGCCGGACAAGCTGGTGCTGACGCCCGCCTTGCGTGTGACCGACCCCGAGGACCCCTGGGTGCCGATCACGCCGCGTGGCGACGACCCCGACCCGTCCCGCGATGAGGGGACGGATTGGGCGCAGGAATTGTGGGGCGAGCCGGTCGAGGATGCTGACGCGGGCGATGACGCGGACCCGGCGGAGCCGGTCGCGTTCGACGATTCCCCGCCCCTGACGGATGCAGAGCCCGAGGCGGATATGGCGGATGTGGCTGACATGCCGGAGCCGGACGACGACGCGCCCCCCGAGGATGAGGCCACGGACGCACGGGAGGCCCCCGAGACCGCGGAACTCGCCAATGACATGGCGGAGGATGACGCGGTGGACGCGCCTGACGACAGCCCGCCGATCTCCTTCATTCGCCGGTCCAGTTCGCTGGCCGAGTATGAGCCGGAGGAGGGGGCCTTTTCCTCCCCCGACGAGGCACCGCCCTTCGCCGCGCGCGAACTGGCCGAGGCGCGGGCCGCCCAGATGGCCGTCTCGGGTGTGCTCTCTGCCGTGATCAGCAAGGGTGCGCGGGAAGATGAGGGCGAGGAGGACGCATCGGCGCCGGATGAGGTGGAGACCGAGCCGCAGGACGCGGTGACGGAGGAGGTGCCCGAGGAGGTTGCCCCGGAAGACCCCGCCCCGGACCTGGCGGCCGATCTTGAGCCTGAGCCGGAGCCGCGTGACCGCTCGGAGGTCGAGGATCTGGGCGAGGGGCCCTTTACCTTCCCCGATGAGGATGCCGGTTTCGTGGACGAGGAAACCCTGCGCGAGATCGTCGCCGAGGTCGTGCGCGAGGAGTTGCAGGGCGAGTTGGGCCAGCGCATCACGCGCAATGTGCGCAAACTGGTGCGCCGCGAGATTCGCCTCGCGCTGGCCGCCGACGACCTGGAGGATTGAGCGCAGCCCGCGCTGACGCCCCCTTGACCGGGACCGGCAGAAGGGCAATCTGAACCCCATGCTGCCCCTGCGCGATCACAACCCGTCGGAACGAAAGCCCTTTGTCACCTGGGTTCTGATCACGATCAATATCGGCGTTTTCCTCAGCTATTTCCCCTCGATCGGTGAGGCCCCGCGCCTGTTGATGGCGTTCTACGCCGATTGGGCGCTGGTGCCCGCGCAGGTCAGCCAGGGCGACCAGACCTACACGATCTTCACCTCGATGTTCCTGCATGGCGGCTGGATGCACCTGGCGGGCAACATGCTGTTCCTGTGGATCTTCGGTGACAATCTCGAGGATCAGATGGGCCATCTGGGCTACCTGGTCTTCTACCTCGCGGCGGGCGTGGCGGCGGCCTTCGGGCAGATGATCGCCAACCCCTATTCGCCGGTTCCCATGGTGGGGGCCTCGGGCGCGATTGCGGGCGTGATGGGCGGATATTTGTTGATGTTCCCCCGTGCGCGGGTCGATTTCCTGCTGATCCTGTTTGTCTTTTTCCGGGTCATCACGGTCCCCGCCTGGCTGATGCTGGGGCTGTGGTTCGGGATGCAGTTGGTCAATGGCGCGGCGGCCGACACGCTGACCGGCGGGGTCGCCTATTGGGCCCATGCCGGTGGCTTCATCGCCGGTGTCGTGCTGGCGGTGCCGGTCTGGTTGCGGCGGGGCGGGCCGGCCTTCTGGAATGCGACCCACGGCCACCCGCCGCATGAAGAAGCGTTTGACGACCGGGCCGTTTCCCGACCGCGCCGCGCGCGCCCCCGCGAGGTGGAGCCGACCGCAACAACGCGCATCCCCCGTACCGGACAGGGGCGCAGGCCGCCGCCGTCATCGCCCTGGGGCGGGCGGCGCTAGCGTTCGCGGTCGGAAGAGTTTTCAAAAAACCTCTTCGGGCGTGAAAACCCTTGGACAAGGATTTTCGTCACGCGCGTTCGGAGTATTCCATGGTCTCGGTGTTGACGACGATCATCTCGTCCTGGCCCACGAAAGGCGGCACCATGACCTTGACGCCGTTGTCCAGCACCGCGGGCTTGAAGCTGTTGGCGGCGGTCTGGCCCTTCACCACGGGCTCGGTCTCGACGATCTTGCAGGTCACCTTTTGCGGCAGGGATGCGTTCAGCGCCTCGCTTTCGTGGAATTCCACCACGATTGTCATGCCGTCCTGCAGGAACGGGCGGCGGTCGCCCAGAAGGTCGGCGGGCAGTTCGATCTGCTCGTAGGTTTCGGTGTCCATGAAGACCAGCATGCCGTCGGTTTCATAGAGAAACTGCTGATCCTTCTGCTCCAGCCGCACCCGTTCGACCTTGTCCGCCGAGCGGAAGCGCTCGTTCAATTTCGAGCCGTTGCGCAGGTTCTTCATCTCGACCTGGGCGAAGGCGCCGCCCTTGCCGGGCTTGACGTGATCGACCTTCACCGCGGCCCAGAGGCCGCCATTATGCTCCAGCACGTTTCCGGGGCGAATTTCATTGCCGTTGATTTTTGGCATGTGTCATTTCCGTGGCAAAAGGTTGAGATTTCGTTGACCGGACCTATATCTGCCGCTTGGTAGGGTGGCAAGACACCGGAAATAGCGCGAATTCGAGCTGAGCCATGCGGGGTGCGCATGGCACATATGCAAAAGTTGCACACACGAATCGGCTTTGATTGGGCATAACGGGTGGACCGCCGGAAATGCAAGAGCAATAAAAGGACGACGGAATGAGAGATTTCGTTGATGGAACGGCATTCAACTTCGAACAGGGCCAACGGTCGCGCAAGCTTTTTGCCGCCGTGGTCCTCGCCGCTTTGGATGACGCCATTGCAGATGACAAGAAATACGGCAACGGGCCCGATCAGATCGCCCGTTGGGCACGCTCGCGCGATGGCCGCGAAGTGCTGTCCTGTGCCGGGATCGACCCGAACGAGCGTGTCGTGACGGGGCTGATGGCCTTTGTCTCGAACGGTGTGCGCACCTCTGTCGCGCTCAGCCGTGAGGAAAGCGAACGCCGCAGCCAGGCCGAAGCCGCCTGAGCTGACACGAATATTGCTGCCCTGAAAGCCGCGCCCCCTGACCGGGGCGCGTTTTTCTTTGTGGCCTTTACGGGGGAAACGAAAAGGGCCGCCCCGCATCCGGGACGGCCCTATCTCATCTCTGCGCGCAGTCGTCAGTCCGCGCCGCGCACGTCGAAGGTGGCGTCTGGGGCGGGGTGGAACAGCTTCTGGATGAAGAAGACCGCCACGGCCCCGCCGATCCCGATCACGTCCGAGACCCAACCGCCCTCGATCAGGAACAGCGCCGCGGCGATGATCGCCACCCGCATGAACCAGGCCATGCGGCCTCCCATGAACCAGCCCTGGACGCCCGAGGACAACAGGAACACGCCCACGGTCGCGGTTGCGGCGGCGCGGATGATCTCGAACCAGGTGCCGTCCATCAGGATCGCCGAGTTGTAAAAGAACATGAAGGGCACGACGAAGGCCGAGATGCCGATCTTGAAGGACGCCATCGAGGTCTCCATCGGGTTCGACCCCGATATCCCCGCCGCCGCGTAACTGGCCAGCGCCACGGGGGGCGTGATCGCCGAAACGACGGCGAAGTAGAAGACGAAGAAATGCGCCGTCAGGGCCGGAATGCCAAGCTGCACCAGGCCCGGCGCCACGACCGAGGCCGCCACCGCATAGGCCGCCGTGGTGGGCATCCCCATCCCTAGAAGGATGGCGATACACATGGCGAAGAACAGCGCCAGAAGCTGGCTGGCCTCGGCCAGGCCAAGCAGCAAGGACGAGAACCGCGCGCCGACCCCGGTGAGGGAGATCACGCCCACGATGATACCGGCGCAGGCGCAGACCGTGATGATCTGGATCGACATGACACCCGCCAGCTCGAACGCCTTGATAATGGCGCGCAGGCCCATCCGGTGCGGCGTCAGCCAACTGACCACGGCGGCGGCGACGGTCGCGAGTGTGCCCGCCCGGATCACCGAATAGCCCATGAACAGCGCCACGATCAGGATGATGATCGGGATGAACAGGTAGACCTGGCGCACAAGCTGCTTGAACTTGGGCAGCTCGTCCTCGCGCATTCCGCGCATTCCCAGCTTGGCGGCCTCGAGGTCGACCATGAAGTAGATCGACGCGAAGTAGAGCACGGCGGGGATGATCGCCGCGATGGCGATCTCGGTATAGGGGATACCGGTGATCTCGGCCATGATGAAGGCGCCCGCGCCCATGATCGGCGGCATGATCTGCCCGCCGGTACTGGCCGCGGCCTCGATCGCGCCGGCGGTCTTCTTGTGATAGCCGACCTTCTTCATCAGCGGGATGGTCAGCGAGCCTGTGGCCACGACGTTGCCCGCGGATGTGCCGTTGATCATGCCCATCAGGCCGGAGGCGAAGATCGCCACTTTTGCGGGCCCGCCCCGCGCGCGCCCCGCCGCGGCGAAGGCGAAGTTGACGAAGTAATCGCCCACCTTCGACGCCTGAAGGAAGGCCGCGAAGATGATGAAGAGGATGATATAGGTCGAAGAGACGGCCGTGGTCGGCCCCAGGATACCCGCATCCGTGTAGACGAAGCCGAAGAAGCGCTGCCAGTTATAGGGCGTCTGCACGGCCAGGATGCCGGGCAGCAGATGCGCGGTGAAGGTGTAGATCAGGAAGACACCGGTGATGATGACCAGCGCCAGCCCCGCGACCCGGCGCGTCAGCTCAAGGATCAGCGCGGTGCCGGCGGTGGCGGCAAATGCCACGCCAATCGGCACGAAGGTGGTCCCGACCGAGTTGCGCGCGGCGGTGGAGTAGATCGGCACAAGGTAGAGCGCGACGACGACCCCGCAGACCGCCAGCACGACATCCGAGGTGGAAAAGCGGGTGCGATGGGTGTTCTCGAACCAACCCAGAACGATCGCGCCGCCGGTGGCGACGAGCAGCGGAATGCCGAACCAGCGCACTTCCTGCGCGTAGATCTCGGTGCCGGGGAAGGCGGCCCATGTGGTCAGCCCGCCCATTTCGGGCAAGGTGCCGCTGTTGATAACAAAGGCGAATTTCACGGCCATGTAGCCGGCCAGAAGCGCCGGGATCAGCAGCAGGTATCCGATCAGCGACAGGGTCCGGGTTTCGGGCTTTTCGTCATCGGGAAACAGCCGCGCGGCGAATAGCAGGAACCCGAGCGCCAAAGCGCCGGAGACGTGGACAATGCGGAAATTCCAGGTTTCCATCGGGAATGTCGGCAGGAAGGGGATCTCGATCCCGGTCCAGTCGCTGATCGACACGCCGTTGAGCGCCAGCATGTGAAAGCCCGCATAGAGCGCCGAGAAGGTGGCGATAAAGACAAAGGACGGCCCGGTGAAGAGGCGGCGGTTCTTCTCGACCGGCTCCTCATCGACGCCTTCGGCGAGCACGATCTCGTCGATCTCGTTTGTGTTGGTGGTCATTGTCCCCTCCGCTTCCCCGCGCGTGTCGCACGGGGATTCCCCCGGTGTTTGAAAAAATGCCGCGCCCGAGCATAGCCGGACGCGGCGTCTGTGTCAGGCCACTGGCCCGGTTTCGATCACATGTCGCCGTAGATCATGTCGGCGGCAATCTCGGCGCCTGCGTTTTCCGTGAACCAGCGGGCCGCACCGGGGTGCCACATCATGACGGTGTTCTTGTCCCAGTTCTCGGGCAGGGTGGAACGTGCGGCGCGGTGGATATTCATCATCCGCTCATTGTCCGACATCACGACATCGACCACGGCATAGACGAAGCTTTCCGGCAGGTCGCAATTGGCGATGGCGAAGTTCCACATCGAGACCGAGCGCGCGGGCTCTTCCAGCGTGGTGTAGATATCGGCCGAGATCTCGAAGGCGGAAACCGGGAAGGCTTCCATGATCGCGGCCTGCTCTTCCTCGGTGAACTCGATGATGTTCACATCCGTCTGCACCTCAAGCTGGCTGACAGCCGGAACCGGCACACCGGCGGCAAAGGCGATCACGTCCAGAAGGCCATCCTGCAACTGCCCGCCAAGGTCGGACCAGCCGCCATTGCGGCGCTCGAAGTTGACGCCGAGCTCTTCCATCATGCGCGGGAAATAGGTGTCCGAGGTGGAACCCGCGGGGCCAAAGCCGATGCGCGCGCCATCGGGAATATCCGCGACCGACATGATGCCCGACGACGACAGCGCGGTGATCGAGAACGGCGTCTGGTACATCGGGAACATGGCGCAGGCATTGGTCATTTGCAGACCGGGCGCGATCGGGTTGGTGCCTTGCAGGCTTTCCGCCGCCGGGCCCATCGTGGTCATGCCGAACTGTGCCTCGCCGGTATGGACCAGCGCCATGTTCTGCATCGGGCCGCCGGTCACTTCGCCGCCGCCGGTCAGGCCAAGCTCTTCCGCCACAAGGTTGGCCCAACCGGAGCCATAGGCGAAATAGGTGCCGCCCTGGCTTGCGGTGCCGACGGTGAAGCTCTCGGGCCAGTCGCTGCGGTCCTCGTGGCTTTCCGCAAAGGCGGCGGTGCTCGCAAGGGCGCTGGTCATGGCAAGCGCGGTGAGTTTCTTGAAGGTCATGTGTTTTCCTCTCCCTTTGGAATTGGCGGCAAGGGACACAAGGCCCCGATCCGCTCAACCCCCCTCATGCGGGCGCGGCTTCCCCCAGGGCAAGGGCGCTGAGGGCCGCAAGGGGCATCGACGCGACATTTCCTGGCCCGATGGGTCGGTCGGGCCCCATGGCGTCGCAATCATGTGTCGAAATCCGCCCATCGCGGTCAGTCCCGGCGGAACGCGTCCCGGTCCAGCCCGTATTTCTGCATCTTCTCGTAGAGCGCCTTGCGCGACAGGCCGAGCGCCTCGTAGGTCTCCTTGAGGCTGCCGCCATGGCTGGTCAGGCTCGCCGCGATGAGGGATCTCTCATGCGCGGCCATCGCCTCGCTCAGGCTGCGGGCCTCCTGCGGCGCCGCCTCGCCGATATCGAGGTCGAGACCCAGGGCAAAGCGGTCGGCGGCATTGCGCAATTCGCGCACATTGCCGGGCCAGTCGCGGGCGGCAACGGCGGTCAGGACCGCACCGGGGATGGGGGGGGAGGGGCGCTTGTATCGGGCGGCGGCCTCGTGGACCAGTTGCGTGAAGAGGCGCGGCACATCCTCGCGCCGTTCGGTCAGGTCCGGCATCCGCAGCGTCACGACATTCAGCCGGTAGAGCAGATCGGCGCGAAACTGACCGGCGGCGGCGGCGGCCTTGAGGTCCTGCTTGCTGGCGGCGATGAAACGCACGTCAAGCTCCACCGGATCGTTCGAGCCGAGCCGCGTCACCACCCGGTTCTGGATCGCGTCCAGCAGCTTGGCCTGCACGGGCTGCGTCATGCTTTCGATCTCATCGAGGAACACGGTGCCGCCGCGCGCATGTTCAAAGCGCCCGTAGCGCGGTCGCGTGGCGCCGGGAAAGGCCCCGGCCTCATGCCCGAAAAGCTCGCTTTCAATGAGGTCGGCGGGCAGGGCGGCGCAGTTGATATGCACGAAGGGCCTTGCCGCGCGGGACGAGGCGCGGTGCAGCGCGCGGGCCGCGACCTCCTTGCCGGTGCCGGTCGCGCCTTCGATCAAGACATCCGCCCCGGTTTCCGCGATGGCGCGGATCTGGCCGCGCAGCCTGATCATCACGTCCGAGCGTCCCGTCAGCCGCGCCTCGATCGCGTCGCGCCCGCCGACCTGGCTGCGCAGGGCGCGGTTTTCCAGCGTCAGCCGCCGCTTGTCCAGCGCGCGGCGCACGGTCGAGACCAGCCTTGCGGGGGCATAGGGTTTTTCCAGGAAATCATAGGCCCCGTCGCGCATCGTCCGCACCGCCAGTTCGACATCGCCATGCCCGGTGACCAGGATCACGGGAAATTCCGGGTCGATCTCCAGCGCGCGGGCCATCAATTCCTGCCCGTCCATGCCGGGCATCCTTATGTCGGTCACCAGGATTCCGGCGAAATCGCGCGCGACATGGGACAGCGCCGTTGCGGCATCGGCGAAGGTCGTCACGTCCAGATCCTCAAGCTGCAGGCTCTGCTCGGCGGCCAGGCGCAGGTGATCCTCGTCATCGACAAAGAGGATGGTCTCGGACGTCATTGCGCGGCGATCTCCGTCTCATCGCTGGCGGGGGCAAGATCGACGGTAAAGACCGCGCCGCCGCCTTCATGGTTATGCGCGGCCAGCCTGCCACCGAAATCGCGCACGATATTGTAGGAGATCGACAGGCCGAGCCCGAGCCCCTTGCCGGGGCTCTTCGTGGTGAAGAACGGGTCGAATAGCTGCGCCAGCGAGGTCTCCGACAGGCCCGGCCCGTGGTCGCGCACCGAAACCTGCCAGCGCCCGCCGCGGGTCTCGACGCTGATCTCGATGACCGGCACCTCCTGATCCTCCATCGCGTCGATGGCGTTGGAGAGAAGGTTCACCAGCACCTGTTGCAGCCGCACCTGGCCGCCCATGACGGTGATCTCCTCTTCCGGCCGGTCATAGCTGATTTCGGCCCCCACCTCGGCCAGCCGCGCCCGCATCAGTGCCAGCGCGTCGTCGAGAACGGGCAGCAGCGGCACCGGCCCGATTTTCTCCTGCGGACGGCGGGCGAAGTTGCGCAGGTGTTTCGAGATCGCGGCCATCCGGTCGGCCATCTGGCTGATCAGTCCGATATTCTGGCGTGCTTCCTCGGGCCGGTCGCGGTCGAGGAAGGTGGCGGCGTTGTCGGCATAGGATTTCACGGCGGCAAGCGGCTGGTTGAACTCATGGCTGAGGGCTGCCGACATCTGCCCCAATGCGGCCAGCTTGCCCGCCTGCACCAGGTCTGTCTGGGTCTTGCGCAGCCGCGCCTCGGTCAGGCGGCGTTCCTCGACCTCCTGGCGCAGCTGCGCGTTGGCGTCATGCAGGTCGGCGGTGCGTTCCGTGACGCGGGCCTCCAGAACTTCACTGTGGTGGCGTTGCTGGTCGAAGCGTTCCAGAAGCCGCGCGCGGCGCTGGATGAAGAGCGCGCCGACCAGCCCCGCAAAGAGGATGACGAGGATGATCGAGGCCAGCGCCTGACGTGCCTGCAAGATCGCGTGGCGGGTCGGCGTCAGCACCCAGACGCGCCAGCCCGCGGCAGCGATGAGGCCGATATTGGTGACATATTCCTCGGCTCCGATGCGCAGCAGTTCGGTCGTGGGGCCAAGCGGCTCGCGCGTGGCGGGCAGGGGGGTCAACTGGTCCAGCGGATATTGCCGGGTCGCCGCGATCCGGCCCCGCGCGCCATCGGGGATCGGCCCGAGCGTGTTGAAATGCCATTCCTCCCGGTCCGACAGGAAGATCACATTGCTCGAATCCATCACGATGATGGTGTTGTCGCCGTCGCGCCAGGTCTGCTCGAACGTGTCGAGATGGATCTTGACCGCGACCACGCCCAGAAGTTCGGTATTGTCGATGATCGGGGCGGCGAAATAGTAGCCGCGCTGCCCGGAGGTGACGCCAAGCGCGTGAAACCGCCCGCGCCCGAGCGACAGCGCGTCCGTGAAATAGGGCCGGTAGGCGAAGTTGCGTCCGACGAAGGACGCCTCGCGCCGGTAATTGCTGGCCGCGATGGTGTTGCCGCGCAGGTCCATGACGAAGATGTCGGCCAGCTCCAGCGTCAGCGCGGTCTGGCGCAATTGTTCATTGGCAAAGGGCAAGAGGCCCTCGTTGTCCGGGTCGCGCAGGATCTCGGATAGGATCGGGCGTTCGGCCAGCAGCGCGGGCAGCGCCTCGGACCGGGCCAGCGCGCCGCGCAGGGACGCGGTGGCCAGGCGCAGCGTCGCCTCTTCGCGCGCCGCCGTCTCGGCGATGAAATAACGCTCGATCCTTGGCAGGGCGGCCAGCGCCAGACCGATGGCCAGCAAGACCAGCAGCGCAAGATTGCGCATCGCCGTTCGCATTGGCCGGGGTCGGGGCGGGGTCACTGTCATGGGGCCGAGTATGATCGGCGCGGCGGCGATTGCCTAGGGGGGAGGGATGGGCCATGTTCGGCCCTGACGGAGGAGTGCCATGACACCAGAAATGCCCCCATTCACCGGGCCCGAGCTTTGCGCATTGCAGGCCCATGAGGCTGTCGCGCTGTTGAAAAAGGGCGAGGTCAGCCGGGATGAGTTGATCGACGTCGCGATCACGCGGATTGGCACGGTTGAGCCCGATGTCAACGCCATGCCGACGCTCTGCGAGACCCGCGCGCGCAAGGCGGAGCTGGACGGTTCGCAGGTCGATCACCCCGGATACCTGGCCGGGCTGCCCATCGGCATCAAGGACCTGACGCCCGTCGCGGGCGTGCGCACCACCTGGGGCACGCCGGGCCTGGCCAATTTCGTGCCCGAGGAAAGCGGGCCGCTGGTGTTGCGGCTGGAGGCGCGCGGTGGCGTCGTCCTGGGCAAGACCAACACGCCCGAGATGGGGGCGGGCGCCAACACCTTCAACGCGGTCTTCGGCATGACCCGCAATCCCTGGGACACGTCGCTGAACGCGGGCGGATCGTCGGGCGGGGCGGCGGTGTCGCTGGCCACCGGCGAGGTCTGGCTCAGCCACGGCTCGGACCTCGCGGGCTCCTGCCGCACGCCGGCAGCCTTCTGCGGTGTCGTGGGTATGCGCCCCTCGCCGGGTATCGCGGGGCCGGGGCCGGCGGGCAACGGGTTCCACCTTGAGGCGGTGCAGGGTCCGATGGCGCGCTCGGTGCGGGATTGCGCGCTGTTCCTCGACGCGATGGCGGGGTTCAACCCCGATTGGGCAATTTCTTTTCCGCCGCCCCAGACCTCCTATCAGCAGGCGGTGGCCGAGGCCGACCCCCATGTGCGCATCGCCTTCACCCCCGATCTGGGCGGGTTTGCTCCTTGCGCGCCGGAGGTCGAGACCCATCTGCGCCGCGCCCTGGGTCAGGTCGAACGCGCGGGCGCCATGATCTCCGAGGATTGCCCGAACGTGACCGGCCTCGACCATGCTTACCGCACCGCGCGGGCGCTTCTCTGGGCCAACGGCGCGGGCGCACTGCCCGAGACCGTGCAGGCGCAGTTCAAGGCCAGCCTGCGGCAGAACATCCAGCAGGGGCGTGAGTTGAGCCTTGATGACATCGTCACGGCGGGCCGCGCCAAATCCGACATCTTCGACCGCATGGTCGCCTTCCTCAAACATTTCGACGTGCTGGCCTGCCCCGTCGTCGGCCTGATGCCCGGCCCGGTGGAGGAAGAGTTCCCGACCGAGATCGAGGGGCAGACGCTGACCGACTACATCGACTGGCTGCGGTTTTCCTTCCTGGCCGCGACCGCCGGTCTGCCCGCGCTGTCGGTGCCCGTCGGACGCGACCGGCACGGCGTTCCCGTGGGCCTGCAACTGATCGGCCCCCCGCGCGGCGAGGCACGCCTGTTGCAGGTCGCGCGCGCGGTCGAGATGGCGATGGGCGGGCCGCTCGGGCCGATTGATCCGGTGGTGACGCATGGTTGACCCGAAAACCCACAACGGAAAGGCCCGTTTGCCCGATGTATGACGCCAACCATCTTGCCCACCGCCTGCGCGCCGCCTCGGTCGGGCGCGAGGACGCGCCGTTCCTGCGCCATGTCGGCACCGACCGCGTTACCAGTTATGGTGATTTCTTCGCCAATGCCGAGCGGATCGCCAACGCGCTGCGGCGCATGGGCGTTCACGTCGGCGACCGGGTGGCGGTGCAGGCCCCCAAGACGCAAACCATGCTGGAGCTTTATCTCGGCTGTGTCCTCTCCGGTGCGGTGTTCCTGCCGCTGAACCCCGCCTACACGGAAAGCGAGCTGCGCTATTTCCTGGGCGACGCGACGCCCACGCTGCTGGTCTGCGATGCGCAGAAACATGCGGCGCTTGAAGGGCTCGCGCGCGACTGCGGCGTGCCGAACCTCATGACCATCGCGGCGGATGAGACCGGCACCCTCGCGGACGCGCGCGATGCGGAACGGCCCGGGTTCGACCCCGTCCCGCGTAACGCCGACGATCTGGCCGCGATCCTCTACACCTCCGGCACGACGGGCCGCTCGAAGGGGGCGATGCTGAGCCACGGGGCGCTGGCCTCGAACTCCGAGACCTTGCGCGACTATTGGCACTTCACCAGCGATGACGTCTTGATCCATGCGCTGCCGATCTTTCACACGCATGGCCTCTTCGTCGCCACCAACATCACCCTGATGGCGGGCGGCTCCTGCCTGTTCCTGCAGGGCTTCGACGAAGGCGCGATCCTCGACGTGATGCCGCAGACCACCGCGTTGATGGGCGTGCCGACCTTCTACACGCGGCTGCTCCGGCAGTTCGGGCTGGCCTATGCCGCGCGCAACATGCGGCTCTTCATCTCCGGCTCCGCGCCGCTTCTGGCCGAGACGCACGCCAGATGGCAGGAGGTCACCGGCCATGCGATCCTTGAACGCTACGGCATGACCGAGACCAACATGAACACCTCCAACCCCTATGACGGCGAACGCCGCGCGGGCACGGTGGGCTTTCCGCTGCCGGGGGTGGAGTTGAAAATCTGCGACCCCAAGACCGGGGCGGAGCTGCCGCGGGGCGAGATCGGAATGCTGGAAGTGCGGGGACCAAACGTCTTTTCGGGCTATTGGAAAATGCCGGAAAAGACGGCGGAGGAGTTGCGCGAGAACGGCTTTTTCCTCACCGGCGATCTGGGGCGGGTCGATGAAGATGGCTATGTCCATATTGTCGGGCGCGGCAAGGATCTGATCATTTCGGGCGGGTTCAATATCTATCCGAAAGAGGTCGAGGCGGTGATCGACAATCTGCCCGGCGTGTTGGAAAGCGCGGTGATCGGCGTGCCGCATCCCGATATGGGCGAGGCGGTCGTGGCGGTGGTGGTCCCGCAAGAGGGGCGGGGCCTGATGGAGGCGCAGGTATTGGCAGGGCTGGAGGGCGAGCTTGCCCGCTTCAAGCAGCCGCGCCGGGTGATCATCGCCGATGACCTGCCACGCAACACCATGGGCAAGGTGCAGAAGAACGCCCTGCGTGAAGAGCACGCGGGGCTGTTCGCCAGCGCCTAGGGCGGATCGGTCAGCAGGTCTGTCAGGGTCGAGAAGGGGACGTCCTCGCAGGCCAGCGCCAGTGTTGCGTCTCGAATGGCACCGGCGCGGGCGTCGCCCAGGACAGGTGCTGCGAGGCCCATGAACTTGGCGCAGATATCGGCTTCGGAGAACGGATGCTCCGGCCCGCCGCGCGCGTGAACCTCGCCCGATTGCAGCACCTCGCCATCCTCCAGCGTGATCGAGAGATCGGCCAATCGCCCCTCGGGGAAGCGCGCCTCATGTTCGGGCGCGACCTCAAGCTGCGTGCGCGCAACCAGGCGGGCCACGTCGGGATCGCGCAGGCCCGCGCCCGAGATATGCGGCACTCCGATCTCGCCATGCACCAGCATCGTGGCGACCGCGAAGGGCAGGGAATATTGCGCCTGGCTGGTCGTCTCCGGCATGCCGGGAAAGAGGGCCACCGCATTGGCGAAGCTGCGAATTCTGATGGCGCTGATCCGGTCGGGGTCCAGTTTCGGGCGCAGCATTCGCGCCGCATCAATCGGGGCATGCGCCCATCGGCAGATCGGGTAGGGCTTGATATATTGCAGATCGGTCTGCCAGAGCGTGCCCAGATCGTCCCAATGGGGGGCGGCCTCTTCCCCCTCCAGCGTGATCGCGGGGGCCCCGGTAAAGCCCTGCTCGGCCATGATCGCCGCCGATAGCCCGACCAGCGCCCCCATGCCTGACCCGTCATGCAGCATGGTCGGGTTGGCGATCTCGCGCATCATCTGGCTGCGGGGGCCGTGATATTCGGCGATGCCGAACCCGTGGCGCAGCTGATCGGCGCTGTGGCCCCGCAGCCGCGCCGCCAGCGCCACAACGCCAAGCCCGTTCCAGGCGCCCGAGGTATGGTAGTCGCTGACCGTGGCGTGCAACGCGATCGCCGCCCGGCCCGCGACTTCGTAGGACATGACCAGCGCGGCGAGGGCATCCGTGCCGCGCAGATCGGGGCGGGCTTGGGCCAAAGCGGCCAGCGCTGGCACCACCGCCACCCCGATATGGCCCTTGGTCGGGTTGTAGCCGTCATGCCCGTCCAGGTTGTCGATCTGGCTGGCGGCAGCAAACCCGGCCCCGGCCAGGCTGGCGCGGCGACCGTCGAAGAGGATCGGCGCGGAAAGGTCGGGCGTTCCCGCGCCGTAAAGCGCCACCGCGATATTGCGCGCGATGCGGCCCGCCTCCATCGGGGCCGCCGCCGCGCAGATGCCGAGCGTGTCGAGCAGCAGCAGGGCGGCGCGCGCCCGTGTGGCCTCGGGAATGTCGCGGGCAGACTGGTCCAGCGTGAACCGCGCGATGCGCTGAAAGACCGGCGAAGGGGCGGGGATGGCGAGTGTCATGGCTTGAAGCCTACCGCCGGGACAGCTCTGTAACCGCCCATCCGCGACGGCATTCGCGTCGGTTTCAGGCCGGGGTGTCGTAGCGCAGCAGGTAGATGTCCATGATCCATCCGTGGCGTGCGCGGGCCTTGGCGCGGGTGTCCACGATCTTCTCCGTCACCTCCGCAACCGGGCCGGAGAAGGTGATTTCCTCCGCCATCCCGGCATAGGCGCTCCACCAGATATGCAGGCCGTCGGGGTCGAGCGCACGGAAACTGCACTCGCCGTCCAGCATGATCACCAGACTGTCGGCCCCGTGCGGCCAGCCCTCATCCCGCAGCCTGCGCCCCGTGGTGATCGTCACCGGCGCATTGAGGCGGTTGAGCGGAACCGCATGCGCGGCGGTCAAAGCCTGGATCGAGGTGATGCCGGGAATGACGCAGGGCCTGAGCGGCAGGTTCCGCGCGACGCGCTCGGCAATCCGCAACGTGCTGTCATAGAGCGACGGGTCGCCCCAGACCAGGAACGCAACGCGGCCCGTATCGCCCAGATGTTCGCGGATGGCCCCAACCCAGATCGCGACAATCGCGTCGTGCCAGGCCTCGACCCGCGCGGTGTAATCGGGGATTGCGGGGTCGCGCGCTGGCAGGTCGAACTGCACGATCTTCGTTTCGCCCGTCAGCACGTCGCGGCAGATCCGGTACCGCAGCGCCGCCAGGTCATCCTTCTGCGCGCCCTTGTGCGGGATCAGGATCAGGTCGGCGGCGTTCATCGCCTCCACCGCCTGCAAGGTCAGGTGTTTCGGGTTGCCAGTGCCGATACCGATGAGGTCGAGATGGATCATCCGCCGTCGCCATCCGCCAGCGGACCATAAAGGATCAGACCCGGCAGTTTGCTGTCCGATTGGGCAAGCTGTGCGGCCAGGTCGGTGATCGTGGCCCGCGTCAGCCGCTGGTCGGGGGTGGTGACGGCTTCGGCCAGCATCGCGGGCGTGTCGGCGGGCAGCCCCTCCATCACCAGGCCCGCCACCAGCCCCGCGAAGGTGCGCTTGCCCATGTAGACGACGGTGGTTGCACCGGGATCGGCAAGGGCCTTCAGGTCAAGCCCCTCGGGCAATGCGCCGGTCACGTCATGGCCGGTGACGAACTGCACCCGCCGCGCGGTCAGGCGGCGCGTCAGCGGGATACCGGCGGCGGCGGCAGCGGCCGAGGCCGAGGTGACGCCGGGGATGATCTCATAGGTGATGCCTGCCGCGCGCAGGGCGATCACCTCTTCCTCCAGCCGTCCGAAGATGCCGCAATCGCCGGATTTCAGCCGCACCACGCGCTGGCCGGTGCGGGCGTAATCGACCAGCAACCGGCTGACATGGTCCTGCTTGGGCGAGGGGCGGCCCGCCCGTTTGCCGACGCCCACAAGGTCGGCCCCGGCGCGGGCATGGGTCAGGATGGGGCCGGAAGACAGATCGTCGAACAGAACCGCATCGGCGCGCGTGAGGCGGTCGACGGCCTTGAGCGTCAGCAATTCCGGATCGCCGGGGCCGGAGGAGACGAAGCTGACAACGCCGCTCATGCCGCCTCCGCAATCAGGTGAAAGAAGGTGCCGGTGGCGTTTCCGCGCCGCGATCCGGTTTCCGGCACCGCATCGCCGTTGGCGTCCACCACATGGGCCAAGGCCGTGTCGGGTTGTTCCAGGATGGTCGAGTAATGGAACTCATGCCCGCGCGCCCTGGCCCCCGCCGCCAGCCCCGGCATCGGTTCCGCGAATGTGGCCAGACGGTAGCCCAGGTGCATCTTGCGCTTGGCGTAGGAGGTCACGAGCCCCAGAAGCCCCGCCATCTCGTGGCGCGTGCCCTCCTTGTCGATCAGGGCCGCCCCCATCGCCATGTAGCCGCCGCATTCGCCATGCACGGGCCGGGTTTGGGCGAAGTCGCGCAGGCCCGTGCGGAAGGTGTCGGCGGCGGCGAGGGTTCCGGCGTGAAGCTCGGGATAGCCGCCGGGCAGCCAGCAGATATCGGCACCGGGATCGGGGGCCTCGTCGTTCAAGGGCGAGAACAGCGTGATCTCCGCCCCCGCCGCGCGCCAGCCATCCAGTTGATGCGGATAGACGAAGGAAAACGCGGCGTCGCGAGCCAGCGCGATCCGCTGCCCCGGCGGCGTGATCCCCGTGGTCGCGCCGACAAGCCCGGTGTCGCCCGCGACGGCGAGGAGGCGGTCGAGATCGACATGCTCGGCCACGAAATCGCCCGCGGCGTGCAGGATCCGCGCCAGATCCCCCTGATCCTCGGCCTGCACCAGCCCGAGGTGGCGGGCGGGCATTTCAATATCCTTCTGGCGCGGCAAGGCCCCCAGAACCTCGATCCCCACCTCGGCCATTCCGGCGCGCAGCATGGCCTCGTGCCGGGGCGAGGCGACCTTGTTCAGCACCACGCCCGCCAGCCGCACATCGGCCCGCATGGAGGCAAAGCCAAGCGCCACGGCGGCGGCCGATTGCGCCTGGCCCGAGCAATCCAGCACCAGCACCACCGGCCAGCCCGTCAGGGCCGCGACATGGGCGCTGGCCCCGGTGCCGCAGGCCCCCGATTTCACGACGCCATCGAAAAGGCCCATCGAGCCCTCGGCCAGGATCAGCTCCGCGCCTTGCGCGCCCGCGATCAGCCCCGCCAGCATCTCGCGCCCCATCGCCCAGGTGTCGAGGTTGACCGAGAATTGCCCCGACGCCGCCCGGTGCAGGCCGGGGTCGATATAGTCGGGGCCGCATTTGAAGGGCTGAACCCGGGTGCCGCGCGCCTTGAAGGCGGCGAGAAGCCCCAGCATCAGCGTCGTCTTGCCGGTGCCGGATGCAGGCGCGGAAATCAGCAGGCCGGGGGGGATCATGACGCGTCCTCCGGAAAGCGGGGGCTGGTGCCGACGGGGCGGAAACGGCGGTCGTAATCGCCCGCATAGAGACAGCTTTCGTCGAATTCCTCCGCCCCCAGGGCGCGCCCCACAAGGATCAGCGCGGTGCGCCCGCGTTCGCCGCCGGTTGCCTCTTCCAGCGTGGCCAGCGTCGCCTTGACGATGCGTTGATCGGGCCAGGTCGCGCGCCAGATCACGGCGACGGGGCAATCCGCGCCGTAATGCGGCGTCAGTTGCTCGACCACGTCCTCCAGCACATGCACGGAAAGATGGATGGCCAGCGTCGCGCCGGTGGCGGCGAAATTCTCCAGCGTCTCGCGCTCCGGCATCGCGCTGGCGCGACCCGATGTCCGCGTCAGCACCAGCGATTGCGCCACCCCCGGCAGCGTCAGTTCCGCGCCCAATGCGGCGGCGGCGGCGGCGAAGCTCGGCACGCCCGGCGTCACGTCATAGGGGATGTTTTCCGCGCGCAGTCGGCGCAATTGCTCGCCCATGGCCGACCAGACCGAGAGGTCACCGGAATGCAGCCGCGCCACGTCCTGGCCTGCCGCATGGGCCGCCCGGATCTCGGCCATGATCTCATCCAGGCTGAGGGGTGCGGTGTTCACGATGTGCGCGCCATCGGGACAATGCGCCAGCAGCGCCTCGGGCACCAGCGACCCGGCATAGAGGCAGACCGGGCAGGCCGCGATCAGGTCGCGCCCGCGCAGGGTGATCAGGTCCGCCGCACCGGGTCCGGCACCGATGAAATGGACACTCATATCGGCCTCCCTTGTGCCAATGCCACCGTGACCCTGCCGCAGGGCGAAGTCACGCGGGGCGCGATGATCCGTGCCTCATGGCCGGTTTTGCGCAGTGCCGCAAGGGCCGCCGCCTCGGCGACGCTGCCGGTGGCGAAGCGGGCGAGGATGCGGGCGGAGCGCGTGGGCGTCGCGATCCCGGCGATCTCGGCCTCGGTCAGAAGCGTGAGGGGCAGGGCGCGGGCGCGGGCCATGTCGCGCAGCGCGGGCGTTGCCTTGGCCTCAAGGCAGGCCAGCGTGTCCGGGGCTTGGCCCGTGGCGGTCAAGGCCGCATCCAGCGCCTCGGCCGTGGCCGCCGCCCGCAAGCCTATGCCTGCGACGATCATCGCGTCACGCTCCATTGAATGACGGGGCGCGCGCAGTTCCATCCGCGCATCGCGCCAAGCGGCGCGGCCTCGGCCAGCTCCACGCGCAGCAGATGCCCGCCCTTCGCGCCGTGCCACGCCATCAGCAGGGCCTCGGTCTCCAGCGTCACCGCGTTCACGACCAGCCTCGCGCCTTGCGGTATCCTGTCCCATAGGGCCTGCAAAAGCGCCTCGGACGCGCCACCGCCGATGAAGACCACATTGGGCGCGGGCAGGCCGGTCAGCGCGTCCGGCGTCCGTCCTTCTGTCACCGAGATGCGATGTTCCAGCCCGAACCGCGCCGCGTTGTCGCGGATAGTCGCGGCCCGGTCGGCGCGGGCCTCAATGGCGCTGGCGGTCGCACCGGGGGCGGCGAGGCAGAACTCGACCGAGATGGAGCCCGACCCGGCGCCGAGATCCCAGAGGTGGGTGCCGGGACGGGGCGCAAGTGCCGAAAGGGTCAGCGCCCGCACGGGCCGCTTGGTGATCTGGCCATCATGGGTGAAAAGGTCGTCGGGCAGGCCCGAGGCGCGCGGCAGTCCCGTCGCGCCGTCGGCCTCGATCGCCAGTAAGACGGGATGGGCAATGTCGCCGATGTCGACCCCCGCCGCCGTGGTTTCGCGGATATGCTGGCGCGGCCCGCCGAGCGCCTCCAACACGGTGAGGCGCGAGGGGCCGAACCCCTGTCCGGTCAGCCACGCCGACAGATCGCCGACCGCCGCGCCGTCGCGCAGGGTGCATAGAACGCGCACGCCCTTTGCCAGAACAGGGGTCAGCCGGGTGAACGGCGCGGCGTGCAGGCCGAGGCAGAGCACCTCCTCGATCCGCCACCCCATCTCGGCAGCGGCCAGTGAAAAGCAGGACGGCGCGGGTTGGGTGATGTAGTCATCCGGCGACAGTTGCCCCGCCAACGACCCGCCAGCGCCATGCCAGAACGGATCGCCCGAGGCCAGCACGGCGACCTTGCGGCCCCGTTCCGCCAGCACCGGTGCGATGTCGAAGGGCACCGGCCAGGCGCGGCCCCGATCCCCGACATCCGCCAGGTCCAGATGACGCGGCGCGCCGAAGACGATCTCGGCCGCGTCCAGCGCGGCACGGCTTGCGGGCGGCAGGCCATTCAGGCCATCCTCGCCCAATCCGATGATGGTCAGCCAGGGGTCAGCCATGACACGCATCCTTCTGCTCGGCGGCACATCCGAGGCCTCGGCGCTGGCGCGCGCCCTGGCCGAACGGGGGGATGACGCGATTTTCTCCTATGCCGGGCGCACCGGCACTCCCGTGGCGCAGCCGCTGCCCACGCGGGTGGGGGGATTTGGCGGGGTCGCGGGGCTGGTGGAGTATCTGCGGGCCGAGACCATCACCCATGTCGTCGATGCGACCCATCCCTTTGCCGCGGGAATGAGCGCCAATGCCGTCGCGGCCTGTGACCGGGCCGAGGTCGCCTTGGCGGCGCTGGAGCGGCCCGAATGGCGGGCGGGCAAGGGCGACGATTGGACCCGCGTTCGCGATATTGTCGGCGCGGTGGCGGCGCTGCCCGATTCCGGCGCGCGGGTGTTCCTGGCCATCGGCAAACAGCATGTCGACGCCTTCACCGCCAAGCCCGGAAATTTCTACCTCCTGCGCCTGGTCGATCCGCCGGAAACGCCCTTGCCTTTCCCCGATTGCGCCATCGAGATCGCGCGCGGACCCTTCGACGTGGCCAGCGATGAAGCCCTGATGGAGGCGCATGGCATCACCCATATCGTGGCCAAGAACAGCGGCGGGACGGGGGCCGAGGCCAAGCTGACGGCGGCCCGTGCACTGGCCCTGCCGGTGGTGATGATCGACCGGCCCGCCACCCCCGCGCGGCGGGTGCTGGACAGCGTCGGCGCGGTGCTGGACTGGCTCGATCATGGGGCCGACCGGGGCGTGTAGACAAAGCGCCCGATGCGGCGCGTGTCGCGGTTGCCGACGATCACCATGGTGCGCATGTCGGCCATCTCTGGCGTCGCCTCGTTCAGCGGGACGGTGGTGATGCTCTCCTCTTGCGTGCAGACCGCGCGGGCGAAGGAAATCAGCGTCTCGCCGCCGCAGGCGTCGCGCAGGATCTCCAGCGCGCGGGCGAACTGATGCGGGCGCGACCTGGAGCGTGGGTTGTAGAAGGCCATCGCGAACCCGGCCTCGCCCGCCGCGCGCAGTCGCGTTTCGATGAGCGACCACGGCTTGAGGTTGTCGCTGAGGTTGATCGCCGCGAAATCGTGCCCCAAGGGCGCACCGAGACGCGCGGCGGCGGCCAGCATCGCGGTGATGCCGGGCAGGATGCGGATATCGAGGTCCAGCCAGTGGCGCGGGCCTGAGTCCAGCGCCTCGAACAGGGCCGAGGCCATGGCGAAGACGCCGGGATCACCCGAGGAGACGACAACGACGCGCGCGCCCTCTGCGGCCATTTGCAGGGCATGGGCGGCGCGGTCCAGCTCCACCCGGTTGTCGCTTTCGTGTTTCGTGAGGCCGGGGCGGTCGGGCACGCGGCGAACATAGGGGATGTAGCCGACAATATCGGTGGCCTCGCCAAGGGCTGCCTGCACCTCGGGTGTCACCAGGTCATCGTACCCGGGGCCGAGCCCTGCAACCGCCACCCACCCGGTCATGGCCTGCGCCCTTTCCCGTGCAGCAGGCAAATGGCGAAATAGGGGGCCTCGCCATTGAAATCGCACAGCTTCTGCACGGATTGTGTCGGCATCGTGCCGCGTTCGACCAGCCAGGCATCGTCGAGCCGTCCGGCGGTCTCCAGCGCGCGTTTCAGTTTCCCGAGGTTGCGCCCGATCTTCATCACGACGGCGGCGTCGGTATCCTTGAGCCGCCGCGCCAGTTCCGCCTCGGGCAGGGTCGCCATCGCCACGGTCATCACGTCATCGCCCCAGGTGATCGGCAGATCCGTCGCGGTCCAGCAGCCCGACATGCCGGTGATGCCGGGGACGATCTCGACCTCGACGCGGGTTTGCAACCGGCTGTGCAGGTGCATGAAGGAGCCGTAGAAAAACGGGTCGCCCTCGCAGAGCACGACCACGTCCGCCTCAGCGGCCAGCGCCTCAAGCCGGTCGGCCCAATCCGCGTAGAAGGCGCTGAGAATGCGGTTGTATTCGGGGTCGCTGACGGCAATCTCGGTCGTTACCGGGTATTCCATCGCGTGTTCCGTGACATCCTCGCGCAGCATGCCCTCGACGATCTGGCGCGCTTGCCCCTTGCGGCCCGCCTTGCGGAAATAGGCGACATGGCGCGCCCCCCGGATCAGGCGGTCCGAGCGCACGCTCATCAACTCGGGGTCGCCGGGGCCGAGCCCAGTGCAGATCACCTTGCCCATCATTCCGCCTTCGACGCCAGTGCGTTCACGGCCGCGACCGTGATCGCCGAGCCGCCAAGTCGGCCGCGCACGATCATTGCGGGCACCGGCAGATCGGCCATCAGCGCGTCTTTCGACTCCGCCGCGCCAACAAAGCCGACCGGGCAGCCGATGATCGCGGCGGGCCGGGGGCAAGCGGGGTCTTCCAGCATGTTGAGCAGGTGAAACAGCGCCGTGGGCGCGTTGCCAATGGCCACCAGCGCGCCCGCCAGATGTGGCCGCCACAGTTCCAGCGCGGCAGCGGAGCGCGTGTTCGACATCTCCTTCGCCATATCCGGCACGCGGGGGTCGCGCAGGGTGCAGATCACCTCGCTATTCGCGGGCAGCCGTGGCCGGGTGATCCCTTCGCTGACCATATAGGCATCGCAGAGGATCGGCGCGCCATCCGCCAGCGCCTTGCGGGCAGCGGTCGCCATGCCGGGGGAAAACTGCACGTCGCGTTCCAGCCCGACCAGACCCGCCGCGTGGATCATGCGCACGACGACGCCTTCCTCATCGGGTCCGAACCGGGCGAGGTCGGCCTCGGCGCGGATGGTGCGAAAGCTCTCCTCGTAGATCGCGGCACCGTTGGTCTCGTAGCTATGGGGCATCTTGCAGGGCTTTCGTGAGGGCATCTGGGGTGAGATCGCGGGCATCGGGGGGGGCGCCCGCGCGGCCATTGCGGATCAGGTCGAACCGCTCCGGCGCGGTCGCGGTCAGGGTCAGCGGCGTGGCGCCGGGATGGGCGCAGCCCTTTGCGCAGCCCGAGATATGCAGGCGCTGATCGGCGGACAGATGTGGGGCGAGGGCGCGGGCGAGGGGGCGGGTTTCAGACAGCCCCTGCGGGCATCCCGGCGCGCCGGTGCAGACATGGATGCGGAGGCGCGGATCGGCCGCGTCATGGATCAGGCCGGGCAGGTCGGGGGCGTGATCAGTGCCCTCCAGCAGCAGCATCCGCCAGGGTGTCAGGCGGAGCGGGGCGATGGTGGAAAGGGCCGCGAGGGTCGCCGCGCCGATCTGGCCGAATTCAAGCGCGACGAGGCGGCCTTGCGGGGTTGTGCCGGGTGTGGGGGCTTGAGAAGTCTCCGGCATGGAATTGATTTGACGGAAGTTTTCCGGCAGCGGCGTGCGTTTCAGATGCGCCGCCATTCGGCCCCGCCCCTCGGGCGCGCCGCCTGTCTCCAGGAACCAGTCGGCAAGGTCCAAGGCGACCTCTGCCGCTGTTTCGTCCGTCACGCGCGCCCCGGTGTCAGCTCCATCGGCACGGCAGATCATCCCGCCCTCAGCGCGTTCGATGCGGATATCGGCAGAGATGTTTCGCAAAAAGGGCAATGCGCCGCAATCCACCGCGTAACCGAATTTGCCGGGGGTCTGCGGTGCGCTCGTGCCGCGCAGCGCGTCGTTCAGCGCCTGCGATATGCGCGCGGTCTCATCGCCCGCCTGCCAGAACGGCTGCACCACGACATTGCGGCGTGCCTCGGTCTCGGCGTCCTCATCGACCAGCCCGAGTGTGGCCAGCCGCTCTATCAGCGCGCCGTGATCCGCCTCCGTCACGCCACGGATTTGCAGATTGGCCCGCGCCGACAGGTCCAGCAGCCCGTTGCCATAACGGCGCGACAATTCCGCCACGCCTGCCGCCTGCCGGGGCGAGAAGCGCCCCAAGGGCGCGCGGAGCCGCACCACCAGCCCGTCGCCCGACATCATCGGACGCAGCGCGCCGGGGCACCAGCCGCGCAGGACCGGCGCGCTCATTGCGCCACCTGCAACGTGGCGGCGATGGAGTTGCGCCGCGTCACCCACAGCCCCGCCTCATGCAGCGCCTGAAAGCGCGCGCGCAGCGCGGCCAGCGCCCGCGGGTTGGCCTCTTCCATGAACGCCACCAGGTCGTCGCGGCCAAGCGTGGCGTCATGATAGAGATCAAAGAGATGCGGCGGCACGGCGGCGGCGAGATGCGCGAAGGCCGCGAGGTGATCGAGCGTCGCCGCGATCTCGGCCGCACCCCGGAAGCCGTGGCGCATCATCCCCGTCGCCCAATCGGGATTGGCCGCGCGGGCGCGGGTGACACGGGCGATCTCCTCGGTCAGGTCGCGGGCCCTGGGCGCGTCGGGGCGGGTCGCGTCCATGTGGTAGAGGGCAGGTTTGTCCCCCCCCAGGCGCGCCACGGCGGCGGCGAACCCGGCCTCATGCGCGGCGTTGTCCGAGGCCATCAGCAGGTCGGTTTCGGGCAGGTCTTGCAGGTGGACAAAGCTGTCGGCGGATTTCACGCGGGACTCCAGCGCGGCTCGGGCCTCGTGGCTCGCGCCTTGCGCGTCTATGGCGAAGCTTGAGGCCGCAAGCCAGGCCTCGCCTGCCGCATGCCGCGCGGCGTCGGAATAGTCGTCCAGATGGGCGGTCATGCCGACGCCGTAAAGGCCCGGTTTCGGTCCGAATACGCGTGGGGTTTGCGTCAGGTAGGGGTTGACCTCAGCGGGTTCTTCCCGCTCGGACAGGGCGCTTGCGGCGGCCTCGAACATCTGCGCCAACCCCGGAAACACGTCGCGGAAGAGGCCCGAGACCCGCAAGGTCACGTCGATCCGGGGGCGTGCGAGCAGCGCCAGCGGGATCACCTCGAAGCCGCTGACGCGCTCCGATCCCTCGTCCCAGACCGGCTTCAGCCCCGCCAGGTGCAGCGCCATGGCAAATTCCTCGCCCGCCGTGCGCATCGTGGCCGAGCCCCAGAGGTCCACGACCAGACCGCGCGGCCAATCGCCGTGATCCTGCAGGTGGCGGCGCAGAAGCTCCTCGGCCAGCTTGACGCCTTGCGCATGGGCGGCGCGCGACGGCACGGCGCGCGGATCGGTGGTGAAGAGGTTGCGCCCGGTGGGCAGCACATCCGAACGGCCCCGGTAGGGTGAGCCGGAGGGGCCGGGGGCGACCAGCCGACCCATCAGCGCGGCGCGCAACCCGGCGCGTTCCTCGGCCCCGCAATCGCCGGTGCCGAAGATGTGCAGCCCGTCGCCATACTGGCTTTCCTTGATGTCGCAGACGAAACGGTCGATGCGGGTGATGGCCTCTGCCGGGCAGGCGGCGGCATCGAGCCCCAGATCGGACTCGACCCCCGTGCCGCGCGCCTCGTCGCGGATGTCTTCGATCAGCCGGTCGCGGCGGGCGGGGTCCAGCCCGTCGGCGGTGGAGTATTCGTCAAGCAAATGTTCGAGACGTCCCATGTTCGCGGGCAGGGTGGTCTCGGCCAGGGGCGGCGGCAGATGGCCGATGGTGACCGCGCCGATGCGGCGCTTGGCCTGCGCGGCCTCGCCAGGATCGTTGACGATGAAGGGGTAGATCACGGGAAGCGGGCCGGTCAGGGCCTCGGGCCAGCAGGTGTCGCTGAGGGCCACGGATTTGCCCGGCAGCCATTCCAGCGTGCCATGCGCGCCGACATGGATGAGGGCGTCGGTGCGCGCGGTCAGCCACAGGTAGAAGGCGACATAGCCATGGCAGGGCGTGCGGGCGAGGTCGTGGTACTCGTCGTCGCGGGCCGCCACGTCGCCGCGTTCGGGTTGCAGGGCGATGGTGGTCTTGCCGCTTTGCAGCGCAGCGAAGTGGAACGCGCCGTCCTTGCAGGCCAGATCGGTTTCCGGGGCGCCCCAGGCGGCGCTGAGGTCTTCGCGCATGGCGTCCGGCAGACGGGCGAGGGCCGCCCGGTATTCCGCGACGGGCCAGGAGATGTACCTGTCCAGCAGGGCCTTGCCCAGTTCGGGGCGGGTGCCGGTGTCATGACCCTCCTCCGCCAGCGCGTTCAGCAACGCGTCGGTCGAGGCCAAAGCGTCGAGGCCGACGGCGTGGGCCAGGTTCCATTCGCGGCCGGGATAGGTCGAGAGAACCACGGCGAGGCGTTTCTCCTCGGGCGCTGTCGTGGCGAGGCGGTGCCAGGCGGCCACACGCGCCACCACCGCCGCGATCCGCCCCGCATCGGCGCGGTGGGCGAAGCGGGAGTATTCCAGCTCGGGATCCTTGCGCCCCGGCTGTTTGAAACTGGCGACACCGGCGAAGATCCGGCCATCGACCTCGGGCAGCACCACATGCATGGCGAGATCGGCAGGCGACAGCCCGCGCTCGGCCTCGACCCATTCCTTGCGGCGCGCGGTGGACAGCGCGACCTGGAAGACCGGGCAGCCGCTGGCATTGAGCGGCGAGGGCGCGCCATCCGCACCTTGCGCGGAAAAGGCGGTGGCGTTGACGATGGCCGCCGGGGCGTGGTCGGCGGCCTGCGCGCGGATCCAGTCGGCGGCGGCGGGGTTCTTCAGTGAATTGGCAAAGAGGCCGATGGCGTCAAAGCCCCCGGCCTCAAGCGCGCGGATCAGGGCATCGACCGGCTCGGTATCGGCGGCGGTCAGGTAGGAGCGGTAGAAACTGACGAGAACGCGCGGCCGGTCCGATGCGGGGGCGGTCTGGGTGGCGCCCGTGTCCGGGTGGTAATACCCGAAATCCGGCACGGTCTTCTCACCGATCACCGGCCCGCAATACATGCCGCCCGCCAGTGCCAGCTGCGCCAGCGCCGCATGGGCCGCAATCGCGCCGCCCGCGTCGCAAAGATGCTGCAGCCGCCGCAGGGTGGAGACGGGCAGGGTGGAGATCTCGTCCAGCCGCGCATCCGGCCTGCCATCGGCGGGCAGCACCGCCAGCGCCATTCCGGTGGTGTCGGCGATCTCGCGCAGGGTGGCCAGGCCGTAGGGCCAGTAGCTCTCGCCGCCGATAAGCTTGACGAGGACCGCCTTGGCCCCGGCCAGGGTCTGTTCGGCATAGGTATCGACCGAAAGGGGGTGTTTCAGCGCCACCAGGTTGGCCAGGCGCAGCGTGGGGTCGAACCCATTGGCTCGCGCCCGGTGATAACCTGCCGCGAAAGCCCCGAGGTCGGAATCGGAGAAGGACAGCACCACCAGATCGGCCGGGCTCTGGCCCAGATCCTGCGGCGTGTCGGTCTCCTCCAACCCATGGCTTTCGCGAAAGACGACGTGCATTAGCGCAGCCCCATCGCCTGGCGCGCGACCGGGCATCGACGCCCGGTGACAACGATGCGTCGACGCATCGTTTTGGGCGCGTGGGGCAAACGGTGTGGCACTATCTAGCCCTCCAGAACAGCGCGAATCCTTGCGGCGTCGATATTGTCATGCTCGCCGATCACCACCAGCTGCGAGCGGCGGGGCGTCTCGCCCCAGGGCCGGTCATACTGCGTGCGCAACCTCTCCCCCACGGCTTGCACCAACATCCGCATCGGTTTGCCTGTCACCGCGATATACCCCTTGACCCTGAGCGCCCCTTGCTCGCGCGCCAGCCGCAGGATCGCGGCCTCAAGCGCCTTGGGGTTCTCTACCTCATCCAGCTCGATCACGACGCTGTCGAAATCGTCATGTTCATGGTCATCCGCGCCGTCATGATGGCTTGGGCGGGCATCCAGATCGTCCTCGGCCGCCGCGCCCAGGCCAAGCACGACGCGCGGGTCGATGACGCCTTCCGTCATGGCGATCAGCGGCACCTTGCGCGGCATCTCGGCTTCGATCACGGCTTTCGCCTTGGCCAGCCCGTCCGCGCCGGCCAGATCGGCCTTGGAGAGCAGGATGATATCGGCGCAGGAGATCTGATCCTCGAACACCTCGCCAAGCGGTGTGTCGTGATCGAGGCTGTCATCGGCCTCACGCTGCTTTTGCACGGCGTCCACATCCGGGGCGAAGCGGCCCGCCGCCACGGCCTCGGCATCGGCCAGCGCGATGACGCCGTCGACGGTGATGCGGCTGCGGATCGCGGGCCAGTCGAAGGCCTTGAGCAGCGGTTTGGGCAGGGCCAAACCGCTCGTCTCGATAAGGATGTGCTCGGGCGTCTCCGGCAGGGCCATCAGCGCCTGGATCGTGGGGATGAAATCATCGGCCACGGTGCAGCAGATGCAGCCATTGGCAAGCTCCACGATGTTATTCTCGGGGCAGTTTTCATCGGCGCAGGATTTCAGGATATCGCCATCGACGCCCGCCGTGCCGAATTCGTTGACCAGGACCGCCAGACGCTTGCCCTGCGGGTTCGCCATCAGGTGGCGGATGAGCGTGGTCTTGCCCGCGCCCAGAAAGCCGGTGATGACGGTGACGGGGATCTTGGAAAGCTCAGACATCGGCTCAGTCCTTTTGCGGGGGGATACGGGCAAGGCTTTGCTTGCGGAAGATGACGGGGCGTTCGCGCCAGGGGACGATGCCGTCCGGCGTAGCGGCATAGGCCGCGGTGCCCTGGAGGATCTCGTCGACATGGGCGTCGGGATCGAGATGGCTGTAGATATAGGTCCAGCGTTCGGGCCCACCCGACAGCACCAGCGAGCAACCATTGTCGCAGGCGGAGAGGCATTCATTGCCGATCACGCGCACGCCTTCGGGCAGGTCGGCGGCGCGGAGGGCCTCATAGAGGCGCAGGCCCGGGCGCGGCTCCTCGGCCACGCGGGTACCATCCACCGTCTTGCGGCAGGTCGTGCAGACCGTGAGTGTCACCTGAGCCATGCGCGGGCCCCCTTTGGTCGATGCGGGAAAAGGGGAAAAGCCAGCCGGGGGCGAATTGGCCACATGCCCCCAAAGCCAGCCCGAAACACCCCGTTCGCGCGGTCTTCATCCATCCGTCCCGTGCTGGCAGGTCTCCCGGCTTGCGGATATCGGAGCGATGCCCCGGCGACCCCTCACCCTTCCCGGTCGATGCCAGTGGGATACGGGGGCCATTCTCCGGTCACGGTCGCGGGGGCGGCTGCGCTTGCGGCTTTCCACCGGTGATCGGTCGCAAAGCCTGTCGCATTCCCTCTTCGCCTGTCCTAAGACAGGAACCAGCACGGCTACGCACCTGCTCCATCACCGAGCCCTTTGTCAAGCATGAGGATGACGCCAGATGACCGACACACCGCTTTCCGACGAAGACCGCCATGCGCAGAAGATGGCCAAGAAGAAGGCCGCGCGCGACAAGATCATGGCGAAGAAGGAGGGTGAGAAGGGGCTGATCATCGTGCATACCGGACCGGGCAAGGGCAAGTCCTCCTCCGGGTTCGGCATGATCCTGCGCTGCATCGCGCATGGGATGCCCTGCGCCGTGGTGCAGTTCATCAAGGGGGCCTGGGATACCGGCGAGCGGCGGCTGCTGGAGGGCAATTTCAGCGATCTGTGCCAGTTTCACGCGATGGGCGAGGGCTTCACCTGGGAAACCCAGGACAAGACCCGCGATATCGAGATGGCGGAGAAAGGGTGGGAGAAGGCGAAGGAGCTGATCCGCGATCCCGCGATTCGGATGGTGCTGCTGGACGAGATCAACATCGCGCTGCGTTATGACTACCTCGATCTGGCCGAGGTCGTGCGGTTCCTGGCGGAGGAAAAACCCGAGATGACGCATGTGGTGCTGACCGGTCGGAACGCCAAGGACGACCTGATCGACCTGGCTGACCTTGTGACCGAGATGACATTGGTCAAGCACCCGTTCCGGTCCGGGATCAAGGGGCAGAAGGGGGTGGAGTTTTGACTTTGGCTTCGAATTGCCTTCGGCAATCCGACCCGCCGGGGCTCTGCCCCGGACCCCGAGGTATTTTCAGCAAAATGAAAGCAATGGTTTGTTAGGATTTGCCTGCCAGGGTGGTGAAGCGGTACAGGGAGAGGTCCCGATGACCGCGCAAAGTGAAAGCGCCGCGCCTAACCTGATCTGTCAGCACTGGGCGTGGCGTGTCTCTTGTGCATCCATGCTTTCATTTTGCTCGAAATACCTCCGCCGGAGGCTCCGACATCTGTCACGGGGGCTGCCTCCAAGATTGTGCGTTTGTCCTCTGCTGCGAGTCCTTTCATGACCGGTCCGCGGCTTCTGACCGAGTTCGGCATGGGTACCAGCCTGCGCCGGCAGGATTACACCGAGGCCGCCATTCGGGCGGTTCGGGATGCGCTGTGGCACAACTCGATCAACCTCGCCGGCCTGTTCGGGCGCGAGAAATCCGAGATGCGGATCACCGTCGAGATCGGTGTCGCTGCGCCGTCGCGTGTCGATCGGGACCGGGTCGCGGCGGTATTTCCATATGGCCATGTCGATCTGCGCATCGTCGAGGGCGGGCTGGACATGCCGCGTCCGGATGGCGCCCCGACGGTGATCGCCAATGCCGCGATCTCGGTCTCCTTCGACCGGGAGGGCGCGTGATGCAGCGGTTCATCATCGAGATGGGGATGGGCAACGATCTCTACGGGCGGGACTACACCAAGGCGGCGGCCCGTGCGATCGAGGATGCGATCCGGCACTCCTCGATCCCGCTATTCGAGGCGCTCGGGATCGACCATGCGGCGATGGAGGTGCGGGTCACGGTCGGCGTGCAGGCGCCGGACGCGGTGGATTGTGACGCGCTGCGCGACGGGTTGCCGCGCGGTAAGGTTTCGGTGCGTGCCGTCCATGGCGGTTTGAACGTCACCAACCCGGACAGTGGCTCGATCACGGTGATCGCAAGCGCGGCTGTGGAGGCGTTCCTGCCCGCCGATCTCGTGCGCGCGGCAGGGGGCGGGGCGTGAGTATTTGCCGCCAGGAAGATGGTAGGGATTTGTTCATCATTTCCTGTCAGCCTCGATCCTGCGGGGCAGGGTCTTGTCCCCGCGCTCCTGCCGCCGCGCTTACCCCGCCCTCTCGGGGCCGAGCGGGGTGTGCAAGGTGACGGCCCTGATGATCCAGGGGGCGGGCTCGAATGTGGGCAAGTCGCTGCTGGTGGCGGGGCTCTGTCGGGCCGCGCGCAGGCGGGGGCTGTCGGTGGCCCCGTTCAAGCCGCAGAACATGTCGAACAATGCCGCCGTCACGGTAGATGGCGGCGAGATCGGGCGTGCGCAGGCGTTGCAGGCGCAGGCGGCGGGTCTGGAGCCGGTGACGGATATGAACCCGATCCTGCTCAAGCCCGAATCGGAGATCGGCGCGCAGGTCGTGGTACACGGGCGGCGGCTGACCACGGTGAAGGCGCGCGACTATGCCGATCTCAAGCCGCGCCTGTTGCCCCGCGTGCTGGAGAGCTTCGGGCGTCTCAAGGCGGCGCATGACCTGGTGATCGTCGAAGGTGCCGGCAGTCCGGCGGAGGTCAACCTGCGGGCGGGCGACATCGCCAATATGGGCTTTGCGCGGGCCGCGGATGTCCCCGTTATCCTGGCAGGCGATATCGACCGGGGCGGGGTGATCGCGCAGATCGTCGGCACGCAGGCGGTGCTGGATCCGGGCGATGCCGACATGATCGCGGGGTTCCTGATCAACAAGTTCCGCGGCGATGTGAGCCTTTTCGACGACGGCTACAGGCTGATCGAGGCACAGACCGGCTGGCGCGGCTTCGGTGTCCTGCCCTTTTTCGCGGAGGCCGCCAGGCTGCCCGCCGAGGATGCGCTGGACCTGCGGGGCAGGAGCGCGGGGCAAGGCCTCAAGATCGCCTGCCTGACCTTCGAGCGCATCGCGAATTTCGACGATCTCGACCCGCTGGCGCAGGAGCCGGGCGTGTCGCTGACCATGATCCGGGCGGGGCAGGCGATCCCCGGCGATACCGACCTGGTGATCCTGCCGGGCACGAAATCCACCCGCGCCGACCTGGCTTACCTGCGCAGCGAGGGGTGGGACGTGGACCTTGCCGCCCATATCAGGCGCGGCGGGCATGTGCTCGGGCTCTGCGGCGGCTACCAGATGCTTGGCACCGCCATTCACGACCCCGAGGGGATCGAGGGGCCGCCGGGCAGCACCGAGGGGCTGGGGCTTCTTGGCATCGAAACGGTTATGTCGCGCGACAAGAGCCTGGAGCGGGTGACGGCGCGGCATGTCTTCACCGGGCAGGAGGTCTCGGGCTACGAGATCCATATCGGGCAGAGCGACGGCCCTGATCGGGCGCGGCCCTTCGCGCATGTGGGTGACCGGCCCGAGGGGGCCTCGACCCTCTACGGGGAGATTCAGGGCACCTATCTGCACGGGCTTTTCGCAAGCGATACGTTCCGGCGGGCCTACCTGGAAGGGTTCGGCGCGGTTGCGGGCGCGGCCAGCTACGGCGCAGGCGTCGATGCGGTGCTGGACGATCTGGCCGAGCACATGGCGCGGCACCTGGACCTCGACGCGATCCTGGCCACCGCCCGCTGATCGGTTGACGGTTACAAAATCGGGGCGGATAAGCGCCACGAAGACGAGGACCGCGCCGATGACACCGAACCCCTACCGAACCATGGCGTTGAACAATGCCTGGGCCAACGCGACGCTTTACGGGGCCATCGCGGGGATGAGCGCGGCCGAGTTCGCCGCGCCGCGCCCCGGTTTCTTCCCGTCGCTGCGCGAAACGCTTAACCATATCCACGAGGTCGACCTCTACTATGTCGATGCGCTGGAGGCGGGCGGGCGCGGGCGGTCGGTCTATGAGCGGGAGGGGATTGCGCAGGTCGCGGACCTGGCCCGCGCGCAGGCCGATGTCGATCTGCGGTTCGCGCGGTTCTGCAGCGACCTGACCGAGGAGACCCTGACCCAGACCCGCACCACGGAACGGCAGGACGGACCCGTGCAGGAGGAGGTCGGCGCGCTGATCCTGCATCTGGTGCAGCACCAGATCCACCATCGCGGGCAGGCCCATACCATGGTGCTGGAGGCCGGGATCGACCCGCCGCAACTGGATGATTTCCACCTAGAATTCGGACGCGTGCCCTCGGCGCAGGCCTATTGGGGTGGGTGACGGAAAAGCCGTTCGACCCGGCCCCATGGCTTGGGTAAGCTGTGGCGAAACGCGACGGGACCGGGACCGATGAAACTCTACACCTATTGGCGATCTTCCTGTTCCTACCGGGTGCGCATCGCGCTTGGCCTGAAGGGGCTGGACTGGGAGAGTATTCCTGTCCACCTGGTCAAGGGCGAGCAGAGCGCGCCGGACTATCTGGTGCATAACCCCGCAGGTTTCGTGCCAACGCTCGTGCTGGAGGATGGCACCGAACTGACCCAGTCGATGGCGATCCTGGATTGGCTGGAGGCGTCCTATCCAAGCCCCTCGCTGGTCCCGGAGGATCCGCTGGCGCGCGCCCGGATGCTGGCCGCGGCCCATGTCATTGCGATGGATACGCAGCCGGTGACGAATGTGGGCGTCGTCGGTCACCTGAAACGGGAATACGGCGCGGATGCCGAGGGCGGGATCGCCTGGATGGTGCATTTCATGACGCGAAACCTGGCCGCGTTTCAGCAGATGATCGCGCCGACGGGTGATTTCTGCTTTGGCGACCGCCCGACCTGGGCCGATATCTGCCTGATCCCGCAGCTTTACAACGCGCATCGGTGGGGCGTCGACCTGGCCCCGCTGACCCGCCTGACCGAGATCGAATCCCGCGCGCTGGCCCTGTCGGCCTTCGACGCCGCGCGGCCCGAAAACCAGCCTGATGCCGACTGAAGGAGTATCGAGATGAGTGACCTGCGCCGTTCCTGGGTCGAGAGCGCCAATGCGCCCGACTGCGACTTTCCGCTGAACAACCTGCCTTATGGCGTGTTTTCCACCGAGGGCAAGGGGCCGCGCTGCGGCGTGGCCATTGGCGATTTCATCCTCGACGTGCAGGCGCTTGAGGCCGAGGGTGTGCTGTCGGCGGGTGATCCGCCGGTCTTTACCAAGCCGTCCTGGAACGCCTTCATGGCGCTCGGGTCCGAGGCTTGGCAGGGGTTCCGGCAGGCGCTGATCGTGCTGTTGGGCGAGAAGACCGGCATGGATCGCCGGGCCGAGCCTTTCCTGGTGCCGATGGCGGATGCCACGATGCACATGCCCTTCGATGTCGCCGAATACACCGATTTCTACGCTGGCAAGAACCACGCGGTGAATGTCGGCACCATGTTCCGGGGCGCGGAAAACGCGCTGCCGCCGAACTGGCTGCATATCCCCATCGGCTATAACGGGCGCGCGTCCTCGGTGGTTGTGTCGGGCACCGATGTGCGCCGCCCCTGGGGCCAGTTGAAAGGCCCCGACATGGAGGCCCCGATCTGGGCGCCCTGCAAACGCTTCGACCTTGAGCTTGAGATGGGCGCGATTGTCGGCACGCCCTCGCAAGGGCCGGTGACGGTCGCCGAGGCTGATGCGATGATCTTCGGCTATGTGCTGCTCAACGATTGGTCGGCGCGCGACATCCAGGCCTGGGAATACCAGCCTCTGGGGCCGTTCCAGGCCAAGGCGACGGCGACCACGATCAGCCCCTGGATCGTGACGGCGGCGGCTCTGGAACCGTTCCGCTGCGACACGCCCGAGCGCGAGAAGGAGTTGTTGCCGCATCTGAAGGACGCGGGCCCGATGCTCTATGACATCGACCTCGCCGTGACGCTCACCCCCGAGGGCAAGGCGGCCAGCACCATCGCGCGCACGAATTACAGCCAGATGTATTACTCCGCCGCGCAGCAACTGGCGCATCACACGACCAGCGGCTGCCCGATGCGGGTGGGCGATCTCTTGGGCTCCGGCACCATCTCCGGCCCTGAGGCATCGCAGCGCGGGTCGCTGTTGGAGCTGAGTTGGGGCGGCAAGGAGCCGGTGACGCTGGAGACAGGCGAGGAGCGGAGTTTCCTGGAAGATGGCGATACGCTGGAGCTGCATGGCGTGGCGAAGGGCGACGGTTACCGGATCGGGTTTGGCCCTTGCGAGGGCAAGCTGCTGCCCGCGTTGAAGGATCCTTACGCGCGGTGAAGGGATGCGGCCCGTCGACGGGCCGCGCCTACGCGATGTCGGCTTGGCGTGTTACAGCCGAAACCGATGTGCGCCGAAAGCCGTAACATTTCCCTTGCGTCGAATCGGCAAAGCCCATATCCCGACCGTGCGGTCAGCTATTGACCGCGCGAGCCAAGGGGGAGTCCGACGCCAATGGATGCATTCATCTGCGACGCCACACGCACGCCGATCGGGCGCTATGGCGGGGCCTTGTCCTCGGTCCGGGCCGACGATCTGGCCGCCCATCCCATCGTCGTGCTGATGGCGCGCAACAGGCAGGTGGATTGGGCCAGCGTCGATGACGTGATCTATGGCGATGCCAACCAGGCGGGCGAAGACAACCGCAACGTGGCCCGCATGGCGGCGCTGCTGGCGGGCTTGCCACAGGACGTGCCGGGGACCACGGTGAACCGGCTTTGCGCCTCCGGCATGGACGCGGTCGGCATGGTCGCGCGCGGGATCAAGGCGGGCGACTATGACCTCGCCATCGCGGGCGGGGTTGAGAGCATGAGCCGCGCGCCGTTTGTCATGCCGAAAGCCACCACCGCCTTCACCCGCGCCAACGCGGTCCATGACACCACCATCGGCTGGCGCTTCGTGAACCCCAGGATGCAGGCGGAATACGGCACCGATTCCATGCCCCAGACCGCCGATAACGTCGCCGCCGAGTATGGTGTCAGCCGCGAAGATCAGGACGCCTTCGCCGCGCGCAGCCAGGCCCGTTGGCAGGCGGCACATGAGGCAGGGCTTTTCGCCGATGAGATCACCCCGGTCACGATCCCGCAGCGCAAGGGCGAGGCGATCACGGTCGATACCGACGAACATCCGCGCCCCGGCACGGATGCGGCGAAACTGGCCAAGCTCAAGGGCGTGAACGGCCCCGACCTCAGCGTCACGGCAGGCAATGCCAGCGGCGTCAACGACGGCGCGGCGGCGCTCCTGATGGCCTCGGGCACGGCGGCGGAGGCAAACGGCCTCACCCCCATTGCCCGCGTTGTCGGCATGGCGGCGGCAGGCGTCGCGCCGCGCATCATGGGCATCGGCCCGGTACCCGCCACCCGCAAGGTCCTGGCGCGCACGGGGCTGAGCATTTCCGACATGGATGTGATAGAGTTGAACGAGGCCTTCGCCGCACAGGGCCTGGCCTGCCTGCGGGAACTTGGTATCCCCGATGATGCCCCCCATGTGAACCCCAATGGCGGGGCCATCGCGCTTGGCCACCCGCTTGGCATGTCGGGCGCGCGCCTGGTGATGACGGCGGCCTATCAGTTGAAACGCACCGGCGGGCGCTATGCGCTGTGCACCATGTGCGTGGGGGTCGGGCAGGGCGCTGCCTTGATCCTGGAACGCGTGTAGCGCAGCCCGAAAAGTGGGAACCGGTTTTCGGATCAAGTTGCGCGAAAAACAGGAATGGGAGGACGAAACATGTATGCCCAAATGGTGAAGATCGCCGGAACCGGGATCAAGTCCCGCGAGGAAATGACCGACCAGGAACGCGATTTTCAGGACAAGATCGACGCCGACATCAAGATCGAGCCGCGCGACTGGATGCCGGATGACTACCGCGCCACGCTGATCCGCCAGATCGGCCAGCACGCCCATTCCGAGATCGTCGGCCAACTGCCCGAAGGCAACTGGATCACCCGCGCGCCGACGCTGGAAAGAAAGGCGATCCTGCTGGCCAAGGTGCAGGACGAGGCGGGGCATGGCCTCTACCTCTACTCCGCCGCCGAAACGCTTGGCGTGACGCGCGATGAGCTGACCGAGATGCTGCTGTCGGGCAAGATGAAATACTCCTCGATATTCAACTATCCGACGCTCAACTGGGCCGATATGGGCGCGGTCGGCTGGCTGGTCGACGGGGCCGCGATCATGAACCAGGTGCCGCTGCAACGCACTTCCTACGGGCCGTATTCCCGCGCCATGATCCGCATCTGCAAGGAGGAGTCGTTCCACCAGCGGCAGGGCTACGACATCATGATGAAGATGGCGAACGGCACGCCCGCGCAGAAAAAGATGGCGCAGGATGCGCTCAACCGCATGTGGTATCCGTCGCTGATGATGTTCGGGCCGTCCGACAAGGACTCGGTCCATTCCGCGCAATCCATGGCGTGGAAGATCAAGATCAACACCAATGACGAGCTGCGCCAGAAATTCGTCGATCAGACCGTGCCGCAGGCCGAGTACCTGGGCCTGACGGTGCCGGACCCCGACCTGACATGGAACGAGGAGAAGGGCGGCTACGATTTCACCGAACCGGATTGGGACGAGTTCTTCACCGTCGTGAAGGGCGGGGGCCCGTGCAACGTGGAACGCCTGGCCGCGCGCAACCGCGCCTGGGACGATGGCGCCTGGGTGCGCGAGGGGCTGCTGGCCCATGCGCAGAAACGGGCCGCGCGCAAGGTCGCGGCGGAATAAGGGAGTAGCGAGATGAAAAACGAATGGCCCCTTTGGGAAGTGTTCATCCGTGGCCAGCACGGCATGAGCCATCGTCACGTGGGCAGCCTGCACGCCCCCGATGCCGAGATGGCGATCAAGAATGCGCGCGACGTCTATACGCGGCGCAATGAGGGCGTCTCGATCTGGGTGGTCGAGGCGCGGCATATCTCGGCCACGGTTCCGGGCGAGAAGGGGCCGATGTTCGAGCCCTCCGAGGCCAAGATCTACCGCCACCCGACCTTCTACGACATTCCCGACGAAGCGGGGCAGATGTGATGACGCATGACAAGGCGCTTTTCCAGTTTCTCCTGCGCATGGGGGACAACACGCTGATCCTCGGCCACCGGGTCAGCGAATGGTGCGGCCATTCCCCGGTGCTGGAGGAGGATATCGCGCTGGCCAACACGGCGCTGGACCTGATCGGCCAGACGCAGTTCTGGCTTGGCCTGGCGGGCGAGGTCGAGGGGAAGGGACGCACCGCCGACGACCTGGCCTTTCACCGCGATGCCTGGGATTTCCGCAACCTGCTGCTGGTCGAGCTGCCAAATGGCGATTTCGGCCAGACGCTGATGCGGCAATTCCTGTTCGATGCGTATCAGTCGGTGCTTCTGGGGCGGCTGATCTCTTCTTCGGATGAACGTGTCGCGGCGATTGCGGCCAAGGCGTCCAAGGAAGTTGCCTATCACGTCGAACGCTCCGCCGACACGGTGGTGGGCCTTGGCGACGGGACCGAGGAAAGCCACGCCCGGATGCAGGCGGCGCTGGACTATCTGTGGCCTTACGTGGGCGAGATGTTCACGGGCGACGAGGTGGACGCCGCCATGGCTGACACCGGCATCGCGCCCGACCCCGCCAGTTTGCAGGAAGATTTCAACGTGCTGATCAGCCGGGTCATGGGTGAGGCGACGTTGAGCGTTCCGAACGCGAAATACAGCCACAAGGGCGGGCGCAGCGGGGTGATGCACACGGAACATCTGGGCCACCTGCTGACCTCGATGCAATGGCTGCAACGCGCCTATCCGGGGGCGGCGTGGTGATCATGGACAAGCCCACGACAGATCAGGTCTGGGCCTGGCTGGACGAGGTGCCGGACCCCGAGATCCCGGTGATTTCCCTGGTCGATCTGGGGATTATCCGGGGCGTGGAGTGGCAGGGCGACACGCTGGAGATCGCGGTGACGCCGACCTATTCGGGCTGCCCCGCGACGAGCGTAATCAACCTCGATATCGTTGCGGCACTGGGGGCCAAAGGCGTCGACAACGTGCGCCTCAGGCAACAGATCGCACCGCCCTGGACCACCGATTGGCTGTCGGACAAGGGCCGCGAGAAGCTGGAGAAATACGGCATCGCGCCGCCGCAGGCCGCAGGCGGCCCCGCGCGCTGCCCGCAATGCGGCGGTGAGGATCTGGAGAGGGTGAGCCAGTTCGGCTCCACCCCCTGCAAGGCGTCCTGGCGCTGCCGCACCTGCCTGGAACCGTTCGACTATTTCAAATGTATCTGAGGGAGGGGCATGGATGGCCCGATTTCACGACCTGACCGTTACCGACGTGACCAAGACCATCCGCGATGCGGTGGTGGTGACGTTGCAGCCCGACGACCCCGCGGCCTTCGATTTCACGCAAGGCCAATACCTGACCTTCCGCCGCGAGTTCGACGGCGAGGAATTGCGCCGGAGCTATTCCATCTGCGCGGGGCGCGGCGAGGGCCACCTCCAGGTCGGCATCAAGCGCGTCGAGGGCGGCGCGTTTTCCACCTGGGCCAATGAAGACCTGAAACCGGGCGACAGGCTGCAGGCCATGCCCCCGATGGGCAGTTTCTTCACGCAGCTCGATGCGGGGGCCGAGCGCAATTACCTCGGTTTCGCGGGCGGCTCGGGCATCACGCCCGTCCTCTCGATCATCAAGACCGTGCTGGCCGAGGAACCACGCGCCAGTTTCACGCTGGTCTATGCCAACAAGGGCGTGAACTCGATCATGTTCCGAGAGGAGCTGGAGGATCTGAAGAACCTGCATATGGGCCGGTTCAATGTCATCCACATCCTCGAGACCGACGCGCAGGAGATCGACCTGTTCACCGGGCTGGTGACGGAAGAGAAATGCGCCGAGCTGTTCAAGGGCTGGATCGACATCGCCAGCGTGGATACCGCCTTCATCTGTGGTCCCGAACCGATGATGTTGGGCATTGCCCGGGCGCTGCGCGACCACGGGCTGAGCGACGCACAGATCAAGTTCGAGCTTTTCGCCAGCGCCCAACCGGGCCGCGCCAAGCGCCCCGCGGTCAGTCAGGAGGCCGGCAAGACCGCCAACCAGGCCGAGATCGCCTATACGCTCGACGGCTCGACCCGCACCATCGCGGCGGCCAAGGGGGTAAGCATCCTGGACTCGGCGCTGGCCGAGCATCTCGACGCGCCCTATGCCTGCAAGGCCGGGGTCTGTTCGACCTGCCGCTGCCGGGTGCTGGAGGGCGAGGTCGAGATGATCGCCAACCACGCGCTGGAGGATTACGAGGTGGAAAAGGGCTATGTCCTGTCCTGCCAATCCTACCCCGTCACCGACCGTGTCATCGTCGATTACGATCAATAAAGGACCGGACCCCATGGATATGAGCATCGAGGACTACCTGGCCCAGGGCGGCGTGTTGTCGAACCCGACCAATGTGCCGCCGCGCTACCGGGCGGAGTTGCTGAAGCTGATGACCAGTTTCGTCGACAGCGAATTGGCGGGCGCGGCGGGCTTTGCCGACATCATCAACGAGGGCCCGGGGATCAAGGAACGCATCGCGGCGGCGCGGATCGTGCTGGAAAAGACCGATCACGCCGGGAAAGTCCTGCGCGTGATGGAGGGCTTCGGCGTCGACAGTGAACGCTACGCCAACCACCACCCCTGGACCGCGCGGCTGGATCGTGACGCCGATATCGGCACCACGCGGGGCGATCACGACATGCGGCTGGCGGTGTTCAACTATCCGCTTCAGGGCTGGACCGATGCCGTGGTGATGAACCTGCTGATGGGCTGCGCCGTCGCCGTGCAACTGGCCGATTACACAAGCGTCTCCTATCAGCCGCTGGCCGAGGCGTTCCGCGAGATCGCGCCGGTCGAGGCGCGGCACGCGGACCTGGCCGAGGAAGGGCTGCAACGCCTGATGGGCGAAGGCGAGGGCGAGGCCATCGTCGCCTCGATCGGCTACTGGTTCCCGCGCGTGGCCGCCAGTTTCGGACAGGCCAACTCGCCCCGTTACGAGATGCAGAAACAGATGGGCCTGCGCCAGCGCAGCAATGACGAGATGCGCGCGGAATGGGAAGCCAAGGCGCTTGCCGCGCTGGACCGGGTCGGTATTCAGCCGGGGTAGACTGTGCCCTGGGCATCTGCGCGTCTTCGGCGAGCGGACCGCCTGCCTTGCGGTTCTGCAGCCTTCCCTCTCGGCCGCATCCGCCGCCTGTCGGGCAATGGACGAGGATATTTGAAGAACAAAGAAGGGAAGGGCGGCCCTGATCCGGGAGGGACTGCCTCAAGCGGGCGTTCGGGGGGCGCAGGGCGCGGGCGCGTTAACCTTAATCCCATCCTAATTGACCGGCGATGCCGCGGGTTGGCGGCGGGGCACTGGTCAAGCGTCGCGTCCTGTGCTTGCTTGCGGGGTGACGCAAACCGGAAGGTGCGACAATGCCCTGGCCCGACGACATCACCCTGAGCGGCGATCACGTGACGCTGGAACCGCTGCGCCCCGATCACCTGGGCGGCATGCGCGTGGCGGCGGGCGAAGGCGGCTTGCACCAGCTCTGGTACACCACGATCCCCGATGCCGAGGGGATGGAGGCCGAGATCGACCGGCGGCTGGCGCTGCGCAAGGCGGGCGCGATGCTGCCCTTCGCGGTGCTGGACCCGGCAGGCCGCGCGGTGGGGATGACGACCTATATGAATATCGACGCGAGTCTGCCGAGGCTGGAGATCGGATCGACCTGGATCTCGCGCGCCGCGCAGCGCGGGCCGCTGAACACCGAGGCCAAGTTCCTGCTGCTGCGCCATGCCTTCGAGACGCTGGATTGCGTCGCGGTTGAATTCCGCACCCACATCCTCAACCAGCAGAGCCGCCGCGCCATCGAGAGGCTCGGCGCGAAGCAGGACGGCATCCTGCGCAACCATATGCGGATGGACAATGGCACCCTGCGCGACACCGTCGTCTATTCGATCCTGAACACGGAATGGCCGATGATCTCCGCGCATCTGCGTTGGGAAATGCAGCGGCCGAGGGTGTAACGCGGATGCGCGAGCTTCACAGCGATGACAGCGTGTTGATCCAGACGCGGGACGCCGAGGACGGGCCGGGTGACCGCCTGCTGCTGTCCTTCACCGGGATCGGCCATGGCAAGAGCGTGGGCCGTGTGCAGAAGCCGGAATTTCCAAGCGCGGGCAACGGCTTCGCCAACACGATCTTTGTCACCGACATCACCCGCTCCTGGGGCAACGCGCTGGATTTCGACGCCATCGGCGCGGTGCTGGCCCCGCATATGCAGGGGCGCGAGGTCTTTGCGCTTGGCAATTCCATGGGCGGGTTCCTCGCCGTGCTGGCGGCGCAGTTATGGCCGATCAGGCGCGTCGTTGGCTTCGTGCCGCAATTCAGCGTCCGGCCCAAGGTGATCCCCAAGGAGGCGCGGTGGAGCGAATACCGCGCAGCCATTTCAGACTGGCGCTATTCCAGCCTTCAGGACCGGTTTTCGCCCGAGACCGAGTATTTCCTCTTCTCCGGGCGCAAGGGGCCGGATTGGCGGCAATGGCGGCGTTTTCCCGAGGCGCCCAATATCTCGAACGTCCTCTTTTCCGATCTCGGTCACGGGGTGGCGAAGCATCTCAAGCGCACGGGCGTCTTGAACCCGATCATTGCGGCCTGTTTCGAGGGGCGGTTCAGCCTCGACTGGTTGAACGCAACCAGCCCCTTCAAGGCCGAACTGCGCGCACCGAAATCCGGTGGCCCAACACCTCGACCAGGCCCGCGCTGACGATCACGACACTGCCGATGGCTTCACGCCAGCCAAAGGGCTCGCCCGCGAACAGGGCCGCCGTGACGACGCCCGCGACGATCTCGGTCATCAGGATCAGCCCGACGCGCGCGGGCGGCAGGACCGTCGCTGGCCAGACCGTCAGGAACAGGACCGGCACCACGATCAGCGCCGACAGGATCAGCACGGGGCCAAACGCGCCGGTCAGCGCGCCTGCGCCCTCCAGCGGATTCATCGCCGGGCCGCCAAGCGCGATGGTGGCCAGCGTCACCACCAGCCCGCCGCCGACAAAGCCGATCACCTGCAACGGCACCGCGATATGGCCCCCCTGGTAGAGCCTCAGCGACCCCACGGCCCAGACCACGCCCGAGGCCAGCGCCAGCCCGTCGCCAAGCGACCTCGGCACCGGCCAGCCCGCGCCAAGCCCGAGCATGATCAGAAGGCCCATGAGCCCAAGCGCCAGCGCACTGCCCCGCGCCACGGTCAGGCGTTCGCCCAGGAACAGCAGGCCAAGCCCGGTGCTCCAGACCGGGGTGAGATAAAAGAGCAGGATGGCGCGGATCACATCCGTCATCAGGATCGCGGTAGAAAAGAGCGAGAACGCCGCCCCTGTCAGCATCCCGCAACTGACCAGCGCCCACCAGTTGGCCCGGATCTGCGCCCGGTAGCGCCAGATCAGCGGCGAGAGGATCACGCCCGCGCCCGCAAAGATCACCGCGCCGGGCCAGGCGCCCCCCATGCCAAGCCCCGCCAGCCAGCGCAGCGGCACCCAGTAAAGGCCCCAGAACGCGCCGCCGATAGCGAGGCCGATGGCGGCGGCCCCGGTATGGCGGGCGATCTCGGACAGGCGGGGCATGGGCGGCTTTCGAGGTGCGGCAAGGGTGGCGGGCGCGACTTTGGCCGCTGTGGGGCCGGGCCGCAAGCCCTAGAGCCCGCCGACCCCGCGCAGGGTCAGGTTGGTGACCAGCCGCGCATAGTCTTCGCGCGCCTCTGTCCCCGCCCCGGTATTCCACATGTAATACCAGTTCAGCATCCCGAAGACGGACATGGTCGTGGCGCGCAGCTTTGGCTTGTCATCCGCGAGGACCTCGGGCGCGGCTGCGGCGATGGTGTCGGAGAGGAACCGCACCATGTCACGCTGATAGCCGCGCATCTGCGCCTGCTGATCCTCGGGCAGGGCGCCGAGCGCATTCAGTTGCACCTGATGCTCGTGATCGGCCCCCTGGTAGGCGCGCAGGATCTGGCGGATCACCTCATGCAGCCGCGCCTCCGGGTCCAGCCCCTCGACATTCGTGCCCAGGATCCGGTCGCGCAGGCTGGACAGGTAATTGTCCAGGATATCGTAGAGCAGCGCATCCTTGCTGTCGTAATAGTGGTAGATATTGGCCTTGGAGATCCCGCATTCGCGCGCCAGTTGCGCCATCGAGGCGCGGTCGAACCCGTCGGTCGCAAAGATGCGGGCGGCCGATTGCAGGATCAACTCGCGCTTCTGGTCATGGTCCTTGGCGATGGTGCGCGCCATGTGCCTACCCCCGGTCCCGGTTGTCGACGACGCGGCGGGCCTTGCCCTGGCTGCGCTCCACCGCGCCGGGATCGCCTACGATCACCTCGGTCGAGATGCCGACCACATCCTTGATCCGCTTGACCAGCATCCGGGTCGCGGCGGTTCGGCTCAGTTCGTCGGCGGCATCCAGCGTGGCCTCGACATGGACGCGCATCGCGTCCATCCGGCCCGCCTTGTAAAGCTCGATCTGGAAATGCGAGGCAAGGCCGCCGGTGGCCAGCACCTGTTCCTCGATCTGGGTCGGGAAGACATTGACGCCGCGCAGGATGATCATGTCGTCCGAGCGTCCGGTGATCTTCTCCATCCGCCGCATCGACCGCGCCGTGCCGGGCAAAAGCCGCGTCAGGTCGCGGGTGCGGTAGCGGATCATCGGCAGCCCTTCCTTGGTGAGCGTGGTGAAGACAAGCTCGCCCATCTCGCCATCGGGCAGGACATCGCCGGTTTCGGGGTCGATGATCTCGGGCAGGAAGTGATCCTCCCAGATATGCAAGCCGTCCTTGGTCTCGACGCATTCATTCGCGACACCCGGCCCCATGATTTCGGAAAGGCCATAGATATCAACGGCGTGCATGTCGAAGGCCGCCTCAACCTCGGTCCGCATCGCGTTGGTCCAGGGCTCGGCCCCGAAGATGCCGACATCGAGCGAACACGCGCGCGGATCGAGCCCCGCCTTGCGGAACCCTTCCAGGATATTGAGCATGTAGGAGGGCGTGACCATGATCGTGCCGGGCTTGAAATCGTTGATCAGTGTGACCTGGCGTTCCGTCATCCCGCCCGAAATCGGCACCACCGTGCAGCCAAGCCGCTCGGCCCCGAAATGCGCGCCGAGCCCGCCGGTGAAAAGCCCGTAACCATAGGCCACATGCACGATGTCGCCGGGCCGCGTGCCGCTGGCGCGCATCGACCGCGCGACGAGGTCGGCCCAGTTCGAGAGGTCGTTCTTCGTATAGCCCACTACTGTCGGCTTGCCCGTCGTGCCCGAGGAGGCATGGATCCGCGAAATCTGTTCGCGCGGCACGGCGAAGAGGCCGAAGGGATAGTTGTCGCGCAGGTCGGTCTTGTAGGTGAAGGGGAATTTCGCAAGGTCCGTCAGGGACTTGAGGTCGGAAGGATGCACGCCCGCATCGTCGAACCGTTTGCGATACATCGCCACGTTTTCATAGGCGTGGCTCAGCGACCATTGCAGCCGGTCCAGTTGCAGCGCGCGGATTTCGTCCAGCGAGGCGATCTCGATGGCGTCGAGGCTGTCCTTGGCGGGGGTCAGGTCTTTCATGGTCTATTCCTCCTCGAAAAGCTGGCCGCGAATGGCGCGGGAATGGCCACGGAACTCGGCGATTTTCGTTCCGGCCTGGCTGGTGACGGTGACGTCATAGATGCCGCTGCGCCCGCTCAGGCTGACCTCGCGGGCATGGGCGGTCAGCGTGTCGCCGACATGGGCCGGGGCCAGGTAGGTGATGGCGTTCATCTGCGCGACGGTGGATTGATTGCGGCTGTTGCAGGCGAAGGCGAAGGCGCTGTCGGCCAGCGCGAAGGTGATGCCGCCGTGACAGATGCCGTGGCCGTTGGCGTGGTGGCGCTCGACCATCAGGGACAGCTCGGCGCAGCCTTCGGTGACGGAAATGATCTTCATTCCCAACCACTTGGAGGCTTCATCGCCCTCCCACATGGCACGGGCGGCGCGGCTGGCGCGGGTCTCGGGGGTCATCTGCCTTGAAACTCCGCCGGGCGTTTTTGCAAGAAGGCGCTGACCCCTTCGGCATAGTCCGCGCTTTCACCGCAGAGCTTCATGGCGTCGGCCTCCATGTCGAGGTGATCGGACAGGTCATGGGTCGCGGCGGCCTGGATGCAGGCCTTGGTCTGCGCAAGCCCGAAGGTCGGGCCGGCGGCGAGGCTCGCGGTCAGCGCGCGGGCCTCTTCCATCAGCATGTCGTCGGCGTGAACATCCCAGATCAGCCCCCAATCGGCGGCCTTGCGGGCGGGCAGGGGCATCGCGGTCATCGCCAAGCCCTTGGCGCGTGCCTCGCCGATCAGGTGGGGTAAATGCCAGCTTCCGCCAGTGTCGGGGATCAGGCCAACCTTCGCAAAAGACTGGATAAATTTCGCGCTCTCGGCGGCCAGCACAATATCGCAGGCCAGCGCCAGATTGGCTCCGGCCCCGGCGGCGACGCCATTGACGGCGCAGATCACCGGGCAGGGCAACTCGCGGATCAGGCGCACCAGCGGCGCGTAGAACTCGCGCACGGTGCGGCCCAGATCGGGCGGGCCGTCCATCTTTGAAGGGTCGCGGTCGCCCAGATCCTGGCCCGCGCAAAAGCCACGGCCCGCGCCGGTCAGCAGCACCGCGCGGGCCCCCTCATCGCGGGCGTCCTCAAGTGCGGCCCGCAATGCCCCGTGCATCTCATCGTTGAAACTGTTCAAACGATCCGGGCGGTTCAGCGTGATCTCCCGCCAGTCGCCCTTGTTTTCAACGCGTATCGTGTCGCTCATATCCGCCGATCCCCCCTTTGCCTGACAATTACCTTGCATAAACCGAACGGTTGGTCAATAAATTCCGCATGTCAGACCAAGGGGGATTTTTCATGTCGGAACGCGATGTCGTGCAGGTGGTGCGAGAGGGCGATATCGCCTGGGTGACCATCGACAATCCGCCGGTGAACGCGACCTCGACTTTGGTGCGCGCAGGGCTGTGGCAGGCGGTCGATGCGGTGCATGGCGCAAGACTGGCCGTGCTGCGGGGGGCCGGGAATTGCTTTGTCGCAGGCGGCGACATGTCCGAGTTCGACCGCCCCCCGGAGGAACCGCATCTGCCTGATGTCGTTCAGAAAATCGAAGACAGCCCGGTGCCGTTCCTGGCCGTTCTGGATGGCGCGACGCTTGGCGGCGGCTGGGAGATTGCCATGGGCTGCGCCTGGCGGATCGCCGCACCTCGCGTGAAGATCGGGCTGCCGGAGGTCAATATGGGCCTCATTCCCGGCGCTGGCGGCACGCAGCGCGCGCCGCGACTGATCGGGATGGAGGCGGCGATTGACATGGCCTGCCGGGGGCGGATCTTCGCGGCTGAAGAGGTCTTTGACCTGGGCGGTATCGACCTGATTTCAAAGGATATCATTGCCGATATCAAGGCGTTCGCCGAGGATCTTCCGCCCCGGCCCGAGCCTGTCAGCGCGCGCGATGTCGATGTGCCGGACCTGAGCGGGGTCGCGGATGAGGTGCGAAAAAGGGCCAAGGGGCAGAGCTCACCGCTGGAAAATCTCAATGCCCTTCAATGGGTTGCACTTCCCTTCGCGGAGGGCCAACCGAAGGAGCGGGCGCGCCATCTGGAACTGCGCCAAAGCGCCGAGAGCCGCGCCCTGCGCCATGCCTTCTTTGCCGAGCGGCAGGCCGCGAAGCCCGATGCGATCAAGGGCGTCACCCCGCGCGACATCGCCCGTATCGCCGTTGTCGGTGGCGGGTTGATGGGGGCGGGCATCGCGGCGGCGGCGCTGTCTGCGGGGTATGAGGTCGTGATCGTCGAGCGGGGAAAGGCCGAGGCCGAAGCCGCCGAAGTGCGCGTCACCGGGCTGCTGGAAGGGGCGTTGAAACGCGGCAAGATAAGCCGGGAAGACTTTGAGAAACAACGGGATAATTTCAGCGTTGCACCGGACTACGGGGCCGCTGCCGGGGCCGATCTGGCGATTGAAGCGGTCTTTGAAGACCTGGAGGTGAAGCGCGAGGTGTTCCGCAACCTTGCCAAGGCGATGGGCGACGACGCGATCCTCGCGACAAACACCTCCTATCTCGATCCGACCGAGATTTTCGCGGGGCTTCCAAACCCCGCCCGCTGCCTCGGCCTGCATTTCTTCTCGCCCGCGCATATCATGAAGCTGCTGGAAATCGTGGTGATGCCCGAGACAGGCCCGGAGGTGCTGGCGACGGGCTTCGCCTTTGGCCGCAAACTGAAGAAAATGACAGTTCTGTCAGGAATTTGTGACGGGTTTGTCGGAAATCGGATGCTGGCCGCCTATCGGCGCGAGGCGGAATACCTGCTGGCCGATGGCGCGCTGCCGCATGAGGTGGACGCGGCCATGCGCGACTTCGGGATGCCGATGGGACCGTTCGAGTTGCAGGATCTGACCGGATTGCAGATCGCCTGGGCCAATCGCCAGCGGCAGGCGGCAACGCGGCCCGAGGGCGAGCGTTACGAGACGATTGCCGACACGCTTTGCGATCTCGGTCGATTGGGCCAGCGCGCGGGCAAGGGCTGGTATCGCTACGCCGAGGGCAGCCGAATCCCCGAGCGCGACCCGGAGGTCGAGGGCATGATCCGGGCCTATTCGGCGGAGCGCGGGATCACCCGACGGGACTTCGGCGCCGATGAGATCGTGAACCGCCTCATGGCGGCGCTGATCAACGAGGGCGCGCGGATCGTCGAGGAAGGGATCGCCGAACGCCCCGGCGATGTCGATACGGTGCAGATCCACGGCTACGGCTTTCCGCGCTGGCGCGGCGGGCCGATGCACTACGCCTCCGAACGCGGCTGGGACATGGTGGCACAGGACATGGCCCGCGTGGCCGAGGCGAGCCCGGGATCGTGGGTGATTGCCGATCAATTGAAAGGAGCAGCGAGATGAGCCTGCAAGATGTTTCAAGTTTTGCCGCCGGACGCTGGATCGCGCCGGACGCGAATGCGCGCCTGATCGAAAATGCCGTCACCGGCGAAGCGATGGCGCGGGCGGGCAATGACACGCTGGATGTGGCCGCGATGCTGGAGTTTGCCAGGACCAAGGGCGGGCCTGCCCTGCGTGCGCTGAGTTTCCATGACCGGGCGCGGATGCTCAAGGCGCTGGCCGTGGAACTGAGCAAGCACAAGCAGGCGCTCTATGACCTCAGCTTCGCGACCGGGGCCACGCAGAGCGATCACCTGATCGACATTGACGGCGGCATCGGGACGATGTTCGTCTTCGCCTCCAAGGGGCGGCGGGAAATGCCGGATGGGCATGTCTACCTCGATGGCGAGGTTGAGCAGCTCAGCCGTGACGGCACCTTCCTGGGGCAGCATATCTGCACGCCTTTGCAAGGGGTTGCGGTCCATATCAACGCGTTCAACTTTCCGGTCTGGGGGATGCTGGAAAAGCTCGCGCCGACGCTGCTGGCGGGGGTTCCGGCGATCGTGAAACCGGCGACGGCGACCTGTTACGTGACCGAACTTGCGGTGCGGATCATGTTGAAAAGCGGCATCCTGCCCGAGGGCGCGCTGCAACTGGTCTCGGGCGGGCTTGGCGACATGCTGGACCATCTGACCTGTCAGGATGTCGTGGGCTTCACCGGATCGGCGGCGACGGCGCTGAAACTGCGCTCCGCGCCCGTGATCATGCAGAACTCGGTGCGCTTCGTGGCCGAGCAGGACAGTCTGAACGCCTCGATCCTGGGACCGGACGCGGTGCAGGGCACGCCGGAGTTCGACCTCTTCGTCAAGGAAGCGGCCCGCGAGATGACCACCAAGGCAGGGCAGAAATGCACCGCGATCCGGCGGATCATCGCGCCGGAGGGGCAGGTCGCGGCGCTGATCGAGGCGCTTTCGGCGCGGCTGGCCAAGACGACCGTGGGTGACCCGAAGGCTGAGGGTACGCGGATGGGCGCGCTGGTCAATAACGGCCAGAAACGCGACGTGCTGGAGAAGATCGGCACCATCGGGGAGGAGGCTACCCGCGTCTTCGGCGACCCCGAGGATTTCGCGATGGCCGGGTCCAAGGGCGCGTTCCTGCCGCCGATGCTGTTTCATTGCGAAAGCCCCGACACGGCGGCCCGCGTGCATGACACGGAAGCCTTCGGGCCGGTCAGCACGATCATGGGCTACCGCGATCTGGACCATGGCATTGCGCTGGCCAACAAGGGGCAGGGGTCGCTGGTGGCCTCTCTCATCACGCATGACGGCGATGTGGCGCGTCAGGTGGCCCTGGGGGCCGGTGCCTTCCACGGGCGGCTTTATATCAACAACCGCGATTCGATGAAGGAAAGCACGGGCCACGGTTCGCCCCTGCCGCATATGGTCCATGGCGGGCCGGGACGCGCGGGGGGCGGCGAGGAGTTGGGCGGCGTGCGTGGCGTGATGCACTACATGCAGCGCACGGCGATCCAGGGCAGCCCCGACATCCTGACCGCGATCGGCGGCGTCTACGTCAAGGGCGCGACGGTGCGGGAAGGTCCGGCGCACCCGTTCCGGCGCACCTTCGACGAATTGCAGATCGGCGAGAGCATCACCACCGACCCGCGTGAGGTCACGCTGGAAGATATCGAGCATTTCGCGGCATTCACCGGCGATACCTTCTACGCCCATATGGACGAGGAGGCCGCCGCGCGAAACCCGTTCTTTCCGGGCCGCGTGGCGCATGGCTACCTGCTGCTGAGCTTTGCGGCGGGGCTGTTCGTTGATCCCGATGAAGGGCCGGTGCTGGCCAATACGGGCCTCGACAATCTGCGTTTCCTCAAGCCGCTGGTCGCGGGAAGCTCCATCCGGGTTCATCTGACGGTCAGGAAGAAGACCCGCCGCAACGATGGGTATGGCGAGGTGCGTTGGGCCGTGCGGGTGACCGATGAGGAGGGCGAGGCGGTGGCCGAATATGAGCTGCTGACGATGAACGCCTCTTGAGCGGGGCGGGGCGGCGCGCGTAGCATGGCCTCCATGCACGAGTCCGCCAGCCCCACCTTCCGCGCCTGCGCCGCCGCCCTCACGGGCGATCAGGGGCATCGGGTGTGGTCGCTGATCGTGACCATCTTCGGCGATCTCGCGCAAGGAAAGGGCGACGCGATCAGCGGGCCCTTGCTGTCGCAATTGACCGGGCTGATGGGCGTGAGGCCCGAGGCGATGCGGGTGGCGCTGCACCGGCTGCGCAAGGATGGCTGGATCGAGAGCCTGCGCGAGGGGCGGGCCAGCACGCATTTCCTGACGGGCTATGGCCGTGCGCAATCGGCCGCCGCATCGCCGCGCATCTACGGGACCGGCGTGCCGAGCCCCGACCTGTGGCACCTGCTGATCGCGGGCGACACGGTTGGCGCGGCGCGGTTGGAGGCTTTCTTGCAAAGCGACGACTATATCGCGCTTGGCGGGCAGGCGGCGTTGGCCCCCGGTCCGCTGCCCGACGATCACGGCGGGCTGCTCGGGGTCGAGACGGGCGCGGTCGCGGTGCCCGACTGGCTGCGCGCGCAGATCTGCCCCGAACCGCTGATGCGGGCCTATGCGGAATGTCTGGCGGCGTTCGAGAACGTGCTGGACTGCCTCGACCGCAGCCCGCCCTTGACCGGGGCCGAGGCCGCCGCGCTGCGCGGGCTGGTGGTGCATAGCTGGCGCCGGATCCTGCTGCGCCACCCGGACCTGCCACCGGCGTTCTTTCCCGAAGGCTGGCCGGGCGTGGCGGCGCGAGAGCGGTTCTCGCGGATCATGGCCGCGCTGCCGGTGCCTGACCTCGCGGTGCTGGAACAGGGGCTGACGGGGCATGATTCGAGGCGCGCGGTTTTGGAGGGTTGACAAGCGTTCGTCGGGCCGGGTGCGGAACCTCTGTTCGATTGTGGCAAGGGCTGGTCCGCATCCTTTTTGAAGACCGGAGAGGATGGGCCTAACCCTCTGATCATGAACGAAAAAATTGAGTGCTTCAGGATGCCATCCGACCTCAATGCAGGTTCCGGGATGGTGGCCTCTTGCAGGTCGTTTCCAGTGACCTTCAAGAAAACGGGTGGACAGCGAATATCAAGCTCTTACAGTGAAGAGGCTGGGACGATGTCGTTTTCTGGCCGTGTATTGTCGTTTTTCGACCCGGTTGTATCAGGAAGCGCCGCAATGATGCCGCAATGGCCACAGGAAGCGCGCAAGCGCCGAAGAACAGGGAAGATTCATGAACGCAAGTTCTGACGCAGACCATTTCGTGGTCTTTGACCGTGTGCAGAAAAGCTATGACGGTGAAAACCTGGTCGTAAAAGACCTCAATCTCGCAATCGGCAAAGGTGAATTCCTGACCATGTTGGGGCCCTCGGGCTCGGGCAAGACGACCTGCCTGATGATGCTGGCGGGCTTCGAGACCGCGACACATGGCGAGATCTTGCTGGACGGCCAGCCGATCAACAACATCCCGCCGCATAAGCGCGGTATCGGAATGGTGTTCCAGAATTACGCCCTGTTCCCGCATATGACGATCGCGGAGAACCTGTCCTTCCCGCTGGAGGTGCGCAAGATCGGCAAGTCCGACCGCGAACAGAAGGTGCAGCGCGCGCTGGACATGGTCGAGATGGGATCGTTTGGCGGCCGCCGTCCGGCGCAGCTTTCGGGCGGTCAGCAGCAGCGGGTGGCACTCGCCCGGGCGCTGGTCTTCGAGCCCGAGTTGGTGCTGATGGACGAGCCGCTTGGCGCGCTGGACAAGCAGCTGCGCGAGAAGATGCAGTTCGAGATCACCAACCTGGCGCATAATCTGGGCATCACCACGGTCTACGTGACCCACGACCAGACCGAGGCGCTGACCATGTCGGACCGGGTCGCGGTGTTCGACGATGGCCGCATCCAGCAGCTTGCCGCACCCGATACATTGTATGAATCGCCCGAAAACAGCTTCGTCGCGCAGTTCATCGGTGAGAACAACACGCTGATGGGCACGGTCGAAAGCATCGAGAACGACCTTGCCGTGGTCAAGCTGGACGATGGCGAGCTGATCGACACGCTGCCCGTCAACGTCACCAAGGTGGGCGACCGCACGCTGGTCTCGATCCGGCCCGAGCGGGTCGAATACGACCCCTCCCGCCTGCAACCCGGCGCCCACACCGTCAAGGCCGAGGTGCTGGAGTTCATCTATATGGGCGACATCTACCGCACCCGTTTGCGTGTCGCCGGAAATGATGATTTCTTTATCAAGACCCGCAACGCCCCCGATCAGCGCCGGTTGCAACCCGGCGAACAGATCGAGATCGGCTGGCGGGCCAAGGATTGCCGGGCACTGGACGCCTGAGCAAAGTGGAGAGCCCCCGGCGCGTGCAATGCCAAAGGGGGCCGATAACGCGAACAGAACGACCAACAGAGGAGAGAAATATGAAACTGAAATCAGCACTTATGCTGACAACTGGTATGGCGATGTCCGCCACCATGGCCAGCGCCGAAGCGCATATGGCCGACAGCCTGACCCTGGTCAGCTGGGGCGGGGCCTATCAGGCCAGCCAGGTTGCCGCCTACGCGGAGCCCTACATGGAGAACAATCCCGGCGTCGAGATCGTCTGGGACGAAAGCTCGAACGAGGCCGTGGCCCGTCTGCGCGCCATGAACGAAGCCGGCAACATCACCTGGGACCTGGTCGATGTCGTGGCCTCGGACGCCATTCGTCTGTGCGACGAGGGTCTGGCCATGGAGATCGACCATGACGAGGTTCTGGCCCCGGCCCCCGATGGCACCCCTGCCTCCGAGGATTTCGGCGACCTGATCGTCAGCGACTGCTTCATCCCGCAGATCGTCTATTCCACCACCTTCGGCTATCGCACCGATGTCGAGGAATGGAACGGCCGCACGCCGGATGACATCTGCGACGTGTTCGACCTGGAAGCCTTCCCCGGTCAGCGGTCGCTGGAGCGTCGCCCGATCAACAACATGGAATGGGCGCTCTTGTGCTCGGGTGTTGCCGAGGAAGACGTCTATGACATGCTGGAGACCGAAGAAGGTATCCAGATGGCGTTCGACAAGCTGGAAACCATCCGTGACGAGACCGTCTGGTGGTCCGCCGGTGCCGACACGCCGCAGCTTCTGGCTGATGGCGAGGTCGTGATCGGCTCGACCTATAACGGGCGTCTCTTCAGCGTGATCGAAGAGCAGGACCAGCCGGTCGCCATGCTCTGGGACGCGCAGGTCTATGACCTCGATGGCTGGATCATCCCCGAGGGTTTGCCCGAGGATCGCCTGGCCCGCGTGCTGGACTTCCTCTACTTCGCCACCGACACGCAGCGTCTGGGTGATCAGGCGGCATACATCTCCTACGGCCCGGCGCGCGCAAGCTCGGCCCCGCTGGTGGGGGATCACGCCGAACTGGGTATCGCCATGGCCCCGCATATGCCGACCGATCCGGCAAACGCGGAACGCACCTTCCTCTACAACTACGAGTGGTGGGCCGATTACCGTGACGACCTGGACGCCCGTTTCCAGGCCTGGCTGTCGCAATAAGCGATCCGTGGCGGCGGGGTGACCCCCGCCCCACGACCTGAAAAACAGGGTAGGGCGGGGGGTTCCCCGCCTTCCCCGCCCAGAGAAAAACCAACAAGGCGGGACAGATGCCCAAAGGCTACATCATCGGCCATATCACGGTGACAGACCCCGACAGTTACCCGGAATATATCCGCCGCGACACGCCCATCCTGGAACGTCTCGGCGCGAAATTCATCGTCAGGGGCGGTCAGGCGCAGGTGATGGAAGGCCAAGCCGGCGACCGTCATGTGGTGATCGAGTTTCCAAGCTATGAGGCGGCCCTCGCTGCCTATAACGATCCCGAATATCAAGATGTCGCAGCGATCCGCAGGGCAAGTGCCGACAGCGTGATCCTCGTCGTGGAAGGCACCTGAGACATGACAGACGCAGCCGCACAGACCGAAGCGAAATCCGGCCCCGTCCTGGCCGCCGACGGACGCCCCCTCAAGGCCAGCCTGCGCCGGGCGCTGAGGGCCCAGAAGATGCGGGCGCTTCTGCTGATCGCGCCGCTTCTGCTGTTCATCATGATCACCTTCATCATGCCGATCGCGGATATGCTGTTTCGCTCGGTCGAGAACCAGATCGTCTCCGAGACGCTGCCGCGCACGGTGGTCGCGCTGGAGGATTGGGAGGATCACGATCAGCCGCCATCCGAAGACGTCTATGCCGCGCTCTACTATGACCTTTTCGAGGCCGCCGAGTTCCGCATCCACAGCCGCGTCGGCAGCCGCCTGAATTACGAGATGACCGGCGTGTCGTCGCTGTTCCGCCAGTCGGGGCGCGGCGTGGGCCGGTTCGACACCGATATCTATACCGACCAGTTCACCGAGCTGAACGCCGATTGGGCCGACCCGCGGGTCTGGGCCACGCTGATGGCGGATGAAAGCGTCCGCGCCGCCCTGCCGGAAACCGCCAGCGCCTATGACGGCTGGGTCAATGTCACCATCGAGGCCAACGAGGATGACCCTCTGGAGGAGGATGTCGAAGATTACGTCTATACGGCGCTCTATCGTGATCTTGCGGCGCGCGGATATGATGGGTCCAACGCGATGCTCTCCGAGGCGGCGGAGGCCGTCGGCGCGTTCGAGACCGTGTCGCTGCGCGAGCAATTCGCCGAGATCGACGAGGATTGGCTGGACCCGGCCGTGTTCGAGACCATCTGGGTCTACAGCCCGAACTACACCGCCGGCTATTTCCTGACCGCCGTCGACCTGCAACTGACCGCCGACGGGATCGAGCCGCAATCCGAAGACCTGCGGGTCTACCTGACGCTCTTCAAGCGCACGATGTTCATGTCGCTGGTGATCATGGGCTCCTGCGTGCTGCTTGGCTATCCCATTGCCTTCCTGCTGGCGAACCTGCCGATGCGGATATCGAACATCCTGCTGATCCTGGTTCTGCTGCCGTTCTGGACGTCGCTGCTGGTGCGGACCTCGGCCTGGAAGGTGCTGTTGCAGCAACAGGGCGTGATCAACGATATCCTGGTCTGGATCGGCCTGGTGGCCGACAATGACCGATTGGCGCTGATTAACAACCAGACCGGCACGATCATCGCGATGACGCATATCCTGCTGCCCTTCATGATCCTGCCGCTCTATTCGGTGATGCAGACCATCCCGCCCTCTTATGTGCGTGCCGCCAAATCGCTTGGCGCGACCGACTGGACGGCGTTCTGGCGGGTCTATTTCCCTCAAAGCGTGCCCGGGATCGGGGCGGGCTGCATCCTCGTCTTCATCCTCGCCATCGGCTATTACATCACGCCCGAACTGGTGGGGGGGCGCACCGGCACCTTCATCTCGAACCGGATCGCCTATCACATCTCGACCTCGCTCAACTGGGGTCTGGCGGCGGCCCTCGGGTCCATCCTGCTGATCCTCGTCCTGGCGCTCTACTGGGCCTATGACCGGATCGTCGGCATCGACAACGTGAAACTGGGGTAAAGATCATGAGCCTTCCAATCTATGCCTCCACCGGCCAGAAGATCTGGTATTACAGCTTTCGGGTGATCTGCGGGTTGATCTTCTTCTTCCTGATCGCGCCGATCATCACGATCATCCCGCTGAGCTTCAACGCCGAGGATTTCTTTACCTTCACGCCGGAGATGCTGCGGCTGGACCCCGAGGGTTACAGCCTGCAACACTACCGCGATTTCTTCACCAACCCCGACTGGCAGCAGCCGCTGTGGAACTCGGTCAAGATCGCGCCCGCCGCGACGCTGCTGTCGGTGTCACTGGGCACGCTGGCCGCGATCGGCTTGAGCCAGAGCCATGTGCCCTTCAAGGGCGCGATCATGGCGATCCTGATCTCGCCGATGATCGTGCCGCTGATCATCTCGGCCGCCGGCATGTATTTCTTCTACAGCCGGATCGGGTTGCAGGGCACCTATCTGGGCGTCGTGCTGGCCCATGCGGCCCTTGGCATTCCCTTCGTGATCATCACCGTCACCGCCACGCTGGTGGGGTTCGACAAGTCGCTGACGCGGGCCTCGGCCAATCTGGGCGCCGATCCGGTGACGACCTTCTTCCGGGTGCAGATGCCGCTGATCCTGCCCGGCGTGATCTCGGGCGGGCTTTTTGCCTTCATCACCTCGTTCGACGAGGTCGTGGTGGTCCTCTTCGTGGGGTCGGCGGGGCAGAAAACGCTGCCTTGGCAGATGTTCATCGGTCTGCGCGAACAGATCAGCCCGACGATCCTGGCGGTGGCGACCATCCTCGTGATCATCTCGATCTGCCTGCTGACCACGGTGGAGTTGCTCAGGCGGCGGTCGGAACGGCTGCGGGGGATGTCGCCGGGGTGACAAGGATCGAGCGGCGGATCGCGTTCGGGATCCGCCGTTTTCTCCCGTATGGAGGAGTTTCGCCGCGCGCGTTGCGCGCGTCGATCCGCGCGCCCTTCGGGCGCGCTTTCTTTCAGGTAATTACACGAAGAAGATGAGAAATCGGGGCTTCTGCGGAGGTGTCGCCGCGCGCGTTGCGCGCGTCGATCCACGCGCCCTTCGGGCGCGGAAGGGTGAGTATTTGGGCCAAGAAGATGGGGGCAGGGTGCCGCTTCAGATCGTCAGGCCGCCATCCACGACCAGCAATTCGCCCGTCGTGTAGCTTGCCGCGTCGGAGACGAGGTAGAGCGCGGCCCCGGCCATTTCCTGCGGCTCTGCCGGGCGCTTCATCGGCAGGCGGGCCATGATCGCGTCGTGATGCGGTTTGCTGTCGAGAAGCGCGCCCGCGAACCTGGTCCGCGTCCATCCCGGTGCGATGGCGTTGACGCGGAGACCGAGAGAGGCGCATTCCTTGGCGAAGGCCTGCGTCATGTTCACCACCGCCGCCTTGGTGATGGAATAGGTGCCCTGCGCGTCTCCGGGCTCCAGCGCGTTCACTGACGCGACGTTGACGATGGCCCCCTTGCCTTGCGCCCGCATCAGTTTGCCCGCCGCTTGCGACATGAAGAAATAGCCGCGGATATTCACGTCGAGCGTCTTCTGGAAGCTGCCCGGATCGGTGTCCAGGATATGGCCGAAATAGGGGTTGGTGGCGGCGTTGTTGACGAGGATGTCGAGCCGCCCATGCCTGGCCTCGACATGCGCGATGGTGGCCGCGATCTGGTCCATCTCGCCGATATGGCAGGGATGGCTTTCGGCGCGGAGGCCCTTGTCGCGGATGGCCTGTGCGACGGCCTCGCACCCCTCGGGCTTGCGGCTGGAACAGATCACGTGCGCGCCATGCTCGGCCAGCAGGTGGGCGATGGCCTCACCGATGCCGCGGCTGGCCCCGGTGATGAGGGCGATGCGGCCCGTGAGGTCGAATAGGGGATGGGGGGTCATCTGCGGGCCTCCTGATGGGTCAGGCAAGGCTAAAGAGGGGGCGGACCCGAAGGCAAGCGTTGACTTGGGCGGACCGGCGGCGGAGGCTCTGGACAAATGGCGGGAAGGGCAATCATGGATTTTGAACCGAGTGAGAAAGTGGTGGAGATGCGGGCGCGGCTGGAAGCGTTCATGGAGGCCCATATCTACCCCGCCGAGGCCGGGTTCCGGGCGCATTTCGAGACCACGGACACGCCCTTTCGCACGCCCGATTTCATGGAAGATCTGAAGCGCGAGGCGCAGCGTTCGGGGCTGTGGAACCTGTTCTTGCCGCCCGCGCATGGCGGCAGCCTGAGCAACCTCGATTACGCGCCACTGGCCGAGATCATGGGGCGGGTCTGGTGGGCGCCCGAGATCTTCAACTGCAACGCGCCCGATACCGGCAATATGGAGACGCTGCTGCTCTATGGCTCGGAGGCGCAGAAGGCGCGCTGGCTGACGCCGCTGATGGCGGGCGAGATCCGCTCGGGCTTTGCCATGACGGAACCCGATGTCGCCTCCTCCGATGCAACGAATATCCGCACCGAGATCCGCCGCGACGGCGACGAGTATGTCATCAACGGGCGCAAATGGTACACCACGGGCGGCATGCGCGAGAGCTGCGCCGTCTTCATCGTGATGGGCAAGACCGACGCGGAAGCCGACCGCCACAAGCAGCAGAGCATGATCCTGGTGCCGCGCGACGCGAAGGGGCTGGAGATCGTGCGCCATGTCTCGACCTTCGGCTATAATGACGCGCCCTTCGGCGAGGCCGAGATCGTGTTTCGCGACGTGCGGGTGCCGGCCGAGAGCATGCTGCTTGGGGAGGGGCGCGGTTTCGAGATCGCGCAGGGGCGGCTTGGGCCGGGACGGATTCACCACTGCATGCGGCTGGTGGGGGCAGCGCAAAGGGCGCTGGACCTGGTGCTGACCCGCGTGGAGGAGCGGCGCACCTTCGGGCGGAAGCTGAGCGAGCATCAGTCGGTGCGCGAGGATATCGCGCTCAGTTGGTGCGAGATCGAGCAGGCGCGGCTCTTGACGCTGAAGGCGGCGGCGAAGGTGGATGCCGAAGGGGCCAAATCCGCCCGCGACCTCATTGCGGCGATCAAGATCGTGGCCCCGAAGATGGCGCAGAGAGTGATCGACCGGGCGATCCAGATCCATGGCGGCGCGGGACTGACCGGGGACTTTCCGCTGGCCGAGCTGTTCAATTACGCGCGCCAGATCCGGCTCGCGGATGGGCCGGACCAGGTGCATATGATGGCGCTCGGGCGGCAATTGGTGCGGGCGCATCATGGGCAGTGACCTGGCTGTCGGACCCCTCGGGCGCTACCTGGAGGCGCATCTGGACGGCTTCCGCGGCCTGCGCGCGGTGCGGAAATTCAGCGACGGGCAGTCGAATCCGACCTATCTGCTTGAGGCCGACAGCGGACGCTATGTGCTGCGCCGCAAGCCCGGTGGCGCGCTTTTGAAATCGGCCCATGCGGTGGATCGGGAGTTCCGGGTGCTGCGCGCGCTGGAAGGTTCCGACGTCCCGGTGGCCCGCACACTGCATCTTTGCGCCGACGAGGATGTCATCGGGGCGATGTTCTACGTGATGGAGTTTGTCCAGGGCAGGGTGTTCTGGAACCCCGCCCTGCCCGAGCTTGAGGCGGGCGAGAGGGCGCAGGTCTATGACGCGATGAACGCGACGCTGGCGGCGATCCATTCGGTCGATCTGGAGGCGGCGGGGCTGTCGGATTTTGGCCGTCCGGGCGGCTATTACGCCCGCCAATTCGCCACATGGCAGCGCCAGTATCGCGCCACGGAAACCGGCGAGATGCCGGAAATGGAGCGCATCATGACCTGGCTGGAGGCCAATATGGTGGGCGATGACGGGCGCGTTTCGCTGGTCCATGGCGACTACCGGCTGGACAATATCATGTTCGCGGATGACGCCCCGCGGGTGGTTGCGGTGATGGATTGGGAGCTCTCGACGCTTGGCCATCCGCTGGCCGATCTGGCCTATCAATGCATGTTGTGGCGGATGCCGCCGGGACCTGTGTTGAGCGGTCTGGAGGGCGTCGAGAGGGGCGCATCGGGGCTGCCGGAGGAGGCGGAATACGTCGCGCGCTATTGCGAGCGGATGGGGATTTCAGAGATCCGAGACTGGCCTTTCTACCTGGTCTTCGGCCTCTTTCGTCTGGCCGCGATTGTGCAGGGCGTGAAGTTCCGCGCGTTGCAGGGCAATGCCTCCTCGGATCGTGCGATGGCCGTGGGGGCGCTGGCGGGGCCGCTGGCGCGCAAGGCCTGCGATATTCTGGACAGGGACGGCTGACGCTTTCGCCGGATTCTGGCGCGTCGCGGGGCGGTGACGGTCTGGAAATCGGCCAGAGCGTTTTATTTTGCCTTATCCAGGGCGCGCAAGGCCTTGATAAACAATGTCTAAACGGCGTCCCGTCCAGTTCATTGAATCGCAAGAGACATGACGGGGCCGGAGGGGGGATTTCGGCCCGCAAACAGGCCGAAATCTTTTGATCAAATTTATATCCACGGAAGAACGACCTGTAAGCCATTCATTTCTTTTGGAAAGGTGGAAAGCGGGTTTTCTCGGCTGCGACGGTCCAATCCATGTGGTTGCGGACATATTCCTGTGACGCGTCGCGGGGCGGGTTGTAGTCCCAGGAGACCAGTTTGCCGATCTCCATCGCCTGATAGACCGGCCTGCGCTGGCTTTGCGAGGCCAGAACGCGGGAATACAGATCGGCCTCGTTCCAGCGCTCGGCAATCTCTGCTTGGAATTCTGCCACCCGTGCCCCCTGCGCGGGATCGTCGGCCAGGTTGTTGCGCTCCATCGGATCATCGGAAATGTTAAAGAGTTGAGGGGGATCAACCTGGCAGTGAATGTATTTCCACGGACCGCGCCGGATCATGAAAATGGGGTGGCTTGCACATTCCGCACAATATTCCCCAAGCACCTCGCCCCCATCAGGGTTATCCACAGCCCCCTTCAGCAGCGGCCAGAGTGACCGGCCATCCAGAGGCATGGCAGGGGGCGGCGTATCGGCCCCTTCGCTGGCCGCGATGTCGAGGAAGGTGGGCAGCAGGTCCATCAGGCTGACAGGCTCGCCCACGGCGCGGGCCTGCACGCCGGGGCCGGAGACGATCATCGGCACGCGGGCGGAGTGCTCGAAGAAGCTCATCTTGTACCACAGCCCGCGCTCGCCGAGCATGTCGCCATGGTCCGAGGTCACGATGATGATCGTGTTGTCATACTGGCCGCTCTCCTTCAGGGCCTTCACGACCTCGCCGACCTTGCTGTCGAAATAGGAGGTGTTGGCATAATAGCCGTGGCGCGCGTTGCGGATTTGCTGATCGGTGACCGGCTGGATGTCGGCGGCGATGCCGTGATGAACTCTCCGGGTGTGCGGGTCGTCGGTCAGGCCGGTTTCGGGCATGTCGATGTCGGCAGTGTCGTAGAGGTCCCAGAACTCGGGCCGGGGCACGTAGGGGTCATGCGGGTGGATCAGGCTGACGACCATCGCAAAGGGGGCGGTGCCAGACATCGCGTATTCAAAGATGCGGCGGCGGGCGGCAAAGGTGGTTTCCTCGTCGAACTCGATCTGGAAACTGGTGGCGGCGGGGCCGGCCTCCTGCACCGACTCCATGTTGTGATACCATTTGTCGATGCGGTCGTGGGGGTGATCCCAATCCGGCGTCCAGGCGTGATCGGAGGGGTAGACATCCGTGGTCAGCCTTTCCTCGAACCCGTGCAGCTGGTCGGGGCCGACGAAATGCATCTTGCCGCTGAGGCAGGTGCGATAGCCCATCATCCGCAGGTAATGCGCGAAGGTGGGGATGGAGGCGCCGAACTCGGCCGCGTTGTCATAGGCGCCGATCTTCGAGACCAACTGCCCGGTCATGAAAGACGCGCGCGAGGGCGCGCAAAGCGGCGAGTTGCAATAGGCGGCATCGAAGCGCGTGCCGGTTTCGGCCAGTGCATCCATATGCGGCGTCTTCACCAGCGGGTGGCCATAGGTGCCGGTGAAGTGCGGGGCAAGCTGGTCGGCCATGATCAGGACGATATTGGGCGGGGTGGGCATGCGTGGTCCTCCGGGTCTGTCGGGCTGCGGTTTTCGCGGTTTGTCGCAACATCACGCATTTCGCGCGCATCCGAAACCGGCGAAGTTTGGACGTTTTCGGCGCGTGAACGCGAAAGAATATTGCCTTACACCGTGAAGTGATGTCGCAAACCGGCCCCAACCTGTCGAAAAGTGGTTCCGGTCCCGACCGTCTCATGCAAAACTGCGCTCATGTTTGGGGAATCCATCAGTTCTTGCCGCGGCGGCCTAGCCTTGTCCGGCGCGCCCCGATTTCTGCGCCCAACCCGGGATGAACCCGGGAGGGTCCCTGACCTGAATTAACCAACAGTGGAGAAAGACAAATGAGGAACTCATCCTTGATTACCGGCGGTGTCAGCCGCCGTGGCGTGCTGAAGGGCGCATCGGCGCTTGGCGGCGCGGCCTTGATCGGGCCGATGGGCGCGGGCATGGCCCGTGCGCAACCGACGCGCGGCGGCACGCTGAAGATCGGGCTGGCGCATGGCTCGACCACCGACAGCCTCGATCCCGGCTCGTGGGAGAACGACTTCACCATCTTGATGTCGCACACGCGCAACGGTTTCCTGACCGAGATCGCCACCGATGGCAGCCTGGTGCCGGAAGTGGCCGAAAGCTGGGAAGCCTCCCCGGATGCGCGGATCTGGACCTTCACCATCCGTCCCGATGTGCAGTATCATTCGGGCGGCACGGTGACGGCCGAAGACGTGATCGCGTCATTGCAGCATCACTTGGGCGAGGATTCGACCTCCGCCGCCAAGCCGATCATCGAATCGATCACCGAGATGCGGGCCGACGGCATGAACGTGATCATCACGCTCTCCGAAGGTAACGCGGACTTCCCGTTCATCGTGTCGGATTACCACCTGCCGATCCTGCCCTCGACCGATGGCGCGATTGATCCGATGACGACCGACGGCTGCGGGGCCTATGTGCTGGACAGCATCGAGATGGGGGTCGAGGCCAATTTCTCGCGCCATGAAGGATATTGGAAGCCGAACTCGGCCTTCTTCGACGGCGTTCAGATCATCTCGATCCATGACAACGCGGCGCGCCAGAACGCGCTGATGTCGGGCGAGGTGCATTACATCGACGGCGTCGACCTGAACACCGTTCACCTTCTGGCCCGCGCGCCGAGCGTGGAGGTCCTGTCGATCACCGGGACGCAGCATTACGGCCTGCCTATGGACAGCCGCGCCGCCCCCTTCAGCGACAACAACATCCGCATGGCGCTGAAATATGCCATCGACCGCGAGCAGATGGTCGAAACCATCCTCAACGGCTATGGCTCGGTCGGCAACGACCATCCGATCGGCCCCGGCCAGCGCTATTTCAACACCGAGCTGGAACAGAAGAGCTACGATCCCGACCAGGCGCGCTACTACCTGCAACAGGCCGGTGTCGACAGCCTGGATGTCGATATCCACCTGGCCGATGCGGCCTTTGCGGGCGCGATTGACGCAGGGGTTCTGTTCGCGGAATCGGCGGCGGCGGCGGGGATCAACCTCAATGTCGTACGCGAGCCCAATGACGGTTACTGGTCCAATGTCTGGATGCAGCTGCCCTTTGTCGGCACCTATTGGGGCGGGCGCCCGACCGAGGACTGGATGTTCGCCACGGCTTATGCCGACGGCGCGCCCTGGAACGAGAGCTACTGGAGCCATGAGCGCTTCAACGAGCTGATGGTGCAGGCCCGGTCCGAGCTGGACGACGACCTGCGTCGCGAGATGTATTTCGAGATGCAGCGGATCGTGTCCGACGAAGGCTCGACCATCATCCCGATGTTCGCGGCCTATGTCAGCGCGTATTCCGACAGCCTTGCCCACGAGGAGGAGATTGCCTCGAACTGGGCCAATGACGGTCACCGCATCGCGGAACGCTGGTGGTTCGCCTGATCCCACCCCTGACCCCCGGCCAAACGGCCGGGGGTTTTTCAAATGACGACCCATGGCCAGCGGCACGCAAGATGGCGCGGCGACCCAACGAGGGGGAACGAATGTCACATATCTGGAGCATGATCGCGAAGCGATTGGCGCTCGGGCTGCTTACGCTGTTTATCGTATCGGTGCTGATCTTCCTGGCGACGGAACTTCTGCCCGGCGATTTCGCGCAAGAATTCCTGGGCCAGTCCGCAACGCCGGAGACTGTGGCCGCCATCCGGCGCGAACTGGGGCTCGATCAACCGATGGTGACGCGCTATTTCGACTGGCTCGGCGGGGTCGTGACGGGCGATTTCGGCAATTCTCTGTCCAACCGGCGCCCCGTGGCCGACCTGATCGCCACGCGGCTTGGCAACACGCTGTTCCTGGCGCTTTATGCCGCGGCCATCGCGGTGCCGCTGTCGCTGATCCTGGGCATCCTGGTGGCGCTCTTTCGCAACTCCATGTTCGACCGCATCGCCAATGCCTCCGCGCTGACGGCGATTTCCTTCCCTGAATTCTTCGTGGCCTATATCCTGATCCTGTGGCTGGCGCAGACCGGGGTGTTCCCGTCAATGGCGCGGATCCCGGCCACGGCGGGGTGGGGAGAGATCCTCTATCGCACCTTCCTGCCGGCGCTGACGCTGACGCTGGTGGTGACCGCCCACATGATGCGGATGACGCGGGCCGCGATCATCAACCTGCTGGCATCGCCCTATATCGAGATGGCGCGTCTCAAGGGCATGAACCCGATGCGGGTGATCGTGAAACATGCGCTGCCCAATGCGCTGGCCCCGATCATCAACGTGATCGCGCTGAACCTCGCCTATCTGATCACTGGCGTCGTGGTGGTCGAGGTGGTCTTCGTCTATCCCGGCCTCGGCCAGTTGATGGTCGACAGCGTCGCCTCGCGCGATATGCCGGTGGTGCAGGCGGTGGCGCTGATCTTCGCCTCGGCCTATGTGCTGCTCAACCTTCTTGCGGACGTGCTTTCGACCCTGTCGAACCCGCGTCTCATCCATCGTCGCTGAGGGGGTTGGGATATGGGAATTCTGCTGAACATCCTTTACTTCATCGGTTTCATCGTGGCCGCCATGGCCGCGGGCTGGCTGTTCAAGACGGTGATGACCCTGGTCAGCCCCAGGGGCATCGCCAAGGAGATGCGCACCGCGCCGCTGACCGCCAGTTTCGGGATGCTGATGATCCTGATCTATATCGTCGTCGCGGTCTTCGCGCCGCTGATCGCGCCATACCCCGAGACGCAGATCGTGGGGCGCGAGTTCCAGCCCTGGGACGGTGAGCATTGGCTCGGCACCGACACGCTTGGCCGGGATATGCTGTCGCGGATGATCTTTGCCGCGCGCAACACGGTCGGCATCGCCTTCGCCACCACGGCGCTGGCCTTCCTCATCGGATCCATCCTGGGGCTGCTGGCGGCGACCGTGGGCGGCTGGCTGGACCAGGTTCTCAGCCGGGCTGTCGATGCGCTGATGGCGATTCCGTCGCTGATCTTCCAGCTTCTGCTGCTGACCATCTTCGGCACCTCCATTGTGACGCTGATCCTGGTGATCGCGGTGATCGATTCCACCCGTGTCTATCGCCTGGCGCGTGCCGTCGCCGTCAATATCGTGGTGATGGACTATATCGAGGCCGCCAAGCTGCGCGGCGAGGGCAAGTGGCACCTGATCACGCGGGAAATCCTGCCCAATGCGCTGGCCCCGCTGGTGGCCGAGTTCGGGTTGCGCTTCTGCTTTGTCTTCCTGGCGATCTCGGCGCTCAGTTTCCTTGGGCTCGGGTTGCAGCCGCCGATGGCGGATTGGGGCTCCATGGTGAAGGAAAACGCGACGCTGATCAGCTTTGGCGACATCACGCCGCTGCTGCCGGCGGGCGCCATCGCGCTGCTGACGGTCTCGGTGAACTTCGTCGTCGACTGGCAGTTGCATCGCGCCAGCGGATTGAAGGAGTAACGATATGAGCGATCAATTCGCCGACAAGGATGTGCTGCTGACCATCAAGGATCTCCGGATCGAGGGCCGCTCGGACGAGACCTGGTCGCCGATCGTCAACGGTGTGGACCTGACCCTGCGCAAGGGCGAGGTTCTGGGCCTGATCGGGGAATCGGGGGCGGGGAAATCCACCGTCGGCCTCGCCGCGATGGGGTTCACGCGCGACGGCTGCCGCATCTCGGGCGGGACCATCGACTTTGACGGGATCGACCTGCGCAAGGCCGGAAAGGACACGCGGCGCAAGCTGTTGGGCAAGCGCATCGCCTATGTCGCGCAATCGGCGGCGGCCAGTTTCAACCCCGCCCACAAGCTGATCGACCAGTATTCCGAGGCCCCGGTGCAGCATGGCGTCATGGGCAAGGCGGAGGCCGAGCGCGACGCGGTGGACCTCTACCGCCGGATGCAGTTGCCCGACCCCGACAGCATCGGCTTTCGCTATCCGCACCAGGTCTCGGGCGGGCAGTTGCAGCGCGCGATGACGGCAATGGCGATGTCCTGCCGCCCCGATCTGATCATCTTCGACGAACCGACCACGGCGCTGGACGTGACCACGCAGATCGAGGTTCTGGCCGCGATCCGCAATATCGTCGAGCAATTCGACACCGCCGCGATCTACATCACGCATGACCTGGCGGTGGTGGCGCAGATGGCCGACCGGATCAAGGTGCTGCTGAAGGGCGACGAGGTCGAGGAGGCCGATACCTACACGATGCTGAGCGCCCCGCAGGAGGACTATACCAAGTCGCTTTGGGCCGTGCGCAGTCATACCCGCGCGGAACAGCCGCCGGTCGGGAAAGGCACCACGCCCGTTGTCTCGGTGCGCAACGTGACCGCGGGATATGGCACGGTCGATGTGCTGATGGATGTGAATTTCGACATTCACCAGCGCCGCACCGTCGCCGTGGTGGGCGAATCCGGGTCCGGCAAATCGACCACGGCGCGGGTGATCACCGGCCTCCTGCCGCCGCGCCGGGGCGAGGTTCTGTTCGACGGTGAGGCACTGCCGCCCGATTACCGCCAGCGCAGCCGTGACCAGTTGCGCCAGGCGCAGATGATCTACCAGATGGCCGACACCGCGCTGAACCCGAAACTGCGCATCCGCGAATTGATCGGCCGGCCCGCGCAGATGTATCTGGGGCTGCGCGGCCGCAAGCTGACCGAACGCATCCGCAACCTCCTGGACCTGATCGAGCTGGAGCCGGACGACTATATCGACCGCCTGCCATCCGAGCTGTCGGGCGGGCAGAAACAGCGCATCGGCATCGCCCGCGCCCTGGCCGCCGAACCCCGGTTCATCATCTGCGACGAGGTCACATCGGCGCTGGATCAGCTGGTCGCCGAGGGCATCCTCAAGCTGCTGGACAAGCTCCAGACCGAGTTCGACCTAGCCTATATGTTCATCACCCACGATCTGGCGACGGTGAAGGCCATCGCCGACGAGGTCGTGGTGATGAAGGAGGGCAGGGTGGTCGAACAGGGGCCCAAGACCGACATGTTCCAGCCGCCGCATGATCCCTACACGGAATTGCTGCTGTCCTCGGTGCCCGAGATGGACCCCGACTGGCTGTCGAAACTGCTGGCCGAACGGGCGGCCAAGGGGCAGTAAGCGGGGGCAGGGCGCGCAAGGGGGTGGAATCTTGGCACGAAACCGCGCCATACTGCGCCCGGAATACAGGAGTTACCGGCGCGCGGGCGGCGACCGTCTGCATCAAGGAAGAGTGCTTCGGCTCGGCCCGCCAGGGCCGATCCGGTCAAATTGGTGTCCATTCCGGTGAGGATCACCAGGGGGACGCCCGTAATCTGATCAGAGCGGCCCGCGAAGGGCGGCCAACAACAGGGAGCAAGACATGAAGAAACTCGCAATCGCAGCCGTTGTGCTGTCCACCATCGGGGGCGCGCAGGCCGCCGAACTGGGCGATACCGGCACGCCGATCCGGCTGGCGATCAATGAATGGACCGGGCAGCACCTGACCACGCAAATCGCGGGCCAGATCCTGGAGGAGGCGGGCTATACCGTCGAATATGTCACCGCCGGCTACATGAACATGTACCAGGCGATGGCCGATGGCGAGATTCACGCCGCGCTGGAAGTGTGGGAATCGAACGTCTCGGACCAGTATTACGACCAGCTGGAAGCGGGCGGCGTGGTCGAGGTCTCGGACCTTGGCCTGACCGCGCGCGAGGGCTTTGTCTACCCCGCCCATGTCGCCGAGATCTGCCCCGGCCTGCCGGCCTGGGAGGCGCTGAATGACTGCGCGATGCAATTCGCAACGGCGGAAACCATCCCCCAGGGCCGCCTGGTGGATTACCCCGCCGATTGGGGCACGCCGGGGGCGGACCGCGTTGCCGGTCTGGAACTGCCCTACCGCGCCGTGCCCGCAGGGTCCGAAGGGGCGCTGATCGCCGAATTGCGCGCCTCGACCGAACGCGAGACGCCGCTTCTGATGGTGTTCTGGCAGCCGCATTGGGCGGTCTCGGCCTATGATCTGACCTTTGTCGATCTGCCCGCGGGCACGCCGGAATGCTACGAGGATCCGTCCTGGGGCGTGAACCCCGATGCGACCTTTGACTGCGATTTCCTGCCCTCGCGCATCTTCAAGGTGGCCTGGTCCGGGTTCGAGGAGCAATGGCCCGCCGCCTATGAGATCCTGGAAGCCTACCAATTGGCCACCGAGGACCAGCAGCCGATGATGGGTGCGGTCGATGTCGACGGGCAATCGGTCGAGGAGGTCGCGGCCGCCTATGTGGAAGCGAACTCCGAGGAAATCTCGGCCATGATCGCCGCGGCAACCGAATAAGGGCCTGACATGACCACACCCGATGCGAACGGCACTCCGGCGATTGCCGTCGAGGGGCTGTGGCAGGTCTTTGGCAATGATGCCAGGGCCAGGCTGAAAGAGGCACGGGGGCGGACCGGATCCGCCCCCGAGGCCGCCGAGGAGTTGAAGCAACTGGGACTCATCCCTGCCGTGCAGGATGCCGGGTTCGAGGTCCGCGAGGGCGAGCTTTTCGTCATCATGGGGCTGTCGGGGTCCGGCAAGTCGACCATGGTGCGCTGCATCTCGCGGCTGGTGGAGCCGACCGCCGGGTCGGTCCTGATCGACGGCGAGGACATTCTTGCCGCCAGCCCCAAGCGCCTGATCGAGCTGCGCCGCCGCAAACTGGGCATGGTGTTCCAGCATTTCGGCCTGTTCCCGCATATGACGGTGGCCGAGAACGTCGCCTTCCCCTTGAAAATGCTTGGCAAGTCCCGCGCGGAGCGGCGTGCGCGCGCCTTCGAGGTGCTTGACATGGTCGGCCTCGACGGGCGCGAGGACAGCTATCCAAGGCAGCTTTCCGGCGGGCAAAAGCAGCGCGTCGGCATTGCCCGGTCGCTGGCCGTGAATCCCGATATCTGGTTCCTGGACGAGCCGTTCTCGGCGCTCGATCCGCTCATTCGCCGCCAGTTGCAGGATGAGTTCCTCAAGATCCAGTCGGGCCTGCGCAAGACCATCGTCTTCATCACCCATGACATCACCGAGGCGCTGAAACTGGCCGACCGCATCGCCATCATGCGCGACGGGCGTATCGTGCAGATCGGCACGCCTGCCGAGATCGTGCTGAAACCGGTCGATGGTTATGTGCGCGAGTTTTCCAAGGACGTGGCGCGGGGCCGCCATGCCTGCCTCGATTCCGTGATCCAGACCGAGGGGCCGCTGCCCGAGATGCCGGACGACCCCAAACTGCGCATCGACATGACGCTGGACGACGCGCTTGCCGCCTGCATGTATCTGTATCAGCCGGTGCCGGTCTATGACCGCGACGGCAAGATGGCGGGCTATGTCCACCCCAAGGAACTGGCCGACGCATTGACGGTCGATAGCGAATGACCGACCAGACCGCCCCCCCCGCTACCGCCCTGCCGTACCTGACCCCCGGCACCCGCGCGGCGCTGGCCAGCCTGCTGGTCGCCGCGATCTGCCTGGCGCTGGAGGGGCGGGCGGATTGGCTGTGGGAGTGGCCGGAGGCCTGGACATTGCCGGTGACCGACTGGATTTCGCAAGGTTTGGGATGGCTCTTCGACCTGATCCGGCCTGTGGTGCGAGTGATCTCGACCTTGCTGCGCTATCCGATGGATTGGGTGAATGTCGCGCTGGTTCAGACGCCCTGGCCGCTGATCATCGGCGCGACGGTGGCGCTTGGCTGGTATGCGGGCGGGCTGTCGCTGGCCCTGCTTTCCGCCATCGGCCTCGGTTTCGTGCTGGCCTCGGGCTACTGGGTCGAGGGGATGAACACGCTGGCGCTGGTCTTCGTCTCGGTGCCTTTGGCGCTGATCCTGGGCCTTTTCATCGGCATCTGGGCCAATGAAAGCCCGCGCGCGCGGCCCTGGATCGAGGCGACGCTGGACCTGATGCAGACTGTGCCGACCTTTGCCTATCTGACGCCGCTGCTGCTGCTGTTCGGGTTCGGCCCCGTGGTGGGCCTCATCGCCAGCGCGATCTACGCCGCCCCGCCGATGGCGCGCAACACGCTTCTCGGCCTGCAACGGGTCGAAGCGGAGGTGAAGGAGGCGGGCATCATGGCCGGTGCCACCCGCCGCCAGCAACTGGCGCTGGTCGAGATTCCGGCGGCCTCCACCCAGATCATGATCGGCGTGAACCAGTCGCTGATGGCGGCGCTGTCGATGGTCATCATCGCCGCCGTGATCGGGGGCTTCGACGATATCGGTTGGGAGGTTCTGCTGACGATGCGGCAGGCCAATTTCGGGCAGAGCTTTCTGGCCGGGCTGGTGATCGTGGCCTTCGCGATCATCATCGACCGCATCTCGGCCCGGATGGCGACCAACCGGGACCGCCACGACCTGCGGATTTCCTGGATCATCCTGGCCGCCTCCGCTGCGCTGGCGGTCTATGCCTGGGCGGCGCTGCCCGCGGCCTCGGATATCGCGCTGCTGGCACCGACGGTCGAGGCCGTGGATGGCGCGTTGACCCAATTCACCCGCGCGACCGGCGCCACGCTGGACAGCATCAAGAACACCGCGATGTTCTATGGCCTTCTGCCGCTGCGGATCGGGTTGGACGGCGCCGTCTTGCCCTTCACCTGGGGGTTTTCCTGGACCGCCACCATGTCCTGGGTGCTGCTTGGTGGCGGTGCGGCGCTTGGCCTCGCGGTCGCGCTGACGGGCCGTGTGGCGTTCGGGGCCAGCCTGCCGGTCATGGCCGTGGTGCTTGAGACCGGGGTGGCGGACCTGCCCTGGCCCTTCGTCCTCTTCGGTGTCGGCGCGGTGGCCTGGGTCGCGGGCGGCTGGAAGCTGACGCGGCTGGCGCTGGTCCTGCTGGCGCTGATCCTGGTATCGGGGCTTTGGGAACGGGCGCTACTGTCGCTCTACCTCTGCGGCGCGGCGGTCATCGCCTGCGCGGTGCTTGGCGGATTGCTTGGCCTTCTCTCGGCGGTCTCCAGCATTGCCTGGGCGATCATCCGCCCCGTCTGCGACATGCTGCAGACGATCCCGCTTTTCGTCTTCCTGATCCCGGTTCTGATGTTCTTCCAGATCGGCGAGTTCTCGGCCTTCCTGGCGATCATCCTCTACGCCATCGTGCCGATGATCCGCTACACCCGGCATGGGCTGGTCACGACGCCGCCCGAGCTGTTGGAAGCGGCGGTCGCGGCGGGGGCCACGAAGACCCAGATCATGCGCGACGTGCGGGCACCCTTCGCGGCCCCCACGATCCTGTTGGGGCTCAATCAGACCATCCTCTATGCCTTCGCCATGCTGGTCATCACCGCGCTTATCGGCACAACCGGGCTTGGCCAGTCGATCTACCTGGCGCTTGGCCAGGCGGATGTCGGCCTCGGCATCGCGGCGGGGGCGGCGATGGCGATCCTGGCGCTGATCTCGGACCGCATCGTGCAAGGCTTCGCGGAGGAACGGCGCAGGGCCCTCGGGCTATGATCGTGCCGGTGGTGCCCAAAGGCGTGGCGCAGGTGGACCTGGCCGGGGGACAGACCGCCGAGGTGATCAGCTTCCTGATGCTGCCCAAGCTGTCGATGCTGGCCTTTTCCTCGGCCATTGAGCCCCTGCGCATCGCCAACCAGTTGACAGGGCAGGAGCTTTACCGCTGGCAGACCATCACCGAGGATGGCGGCCCGGTGCGCTGTTCCAACGGGGTCGAGATCAGCGCCTCGACCGACATGGCGGGGGCCGAGATCACCGACAGCCTCTTTGTCTGTTCCGGGGTCGAGCCCGACACCGTGGTGACCGACCGGGTCGCGGGGCTGCTCCGGCATCACTGGCGGCTTGGCCACAGCGTCGGCGGCCTGTGTTCGGGGGCCTACGCGCTGGCCAAGGCGGGCATCCTCAAGGGCCATGACTTCACCCTGCATTGGGAGAATATCCCGCCCTTCCGCGAGACCTTTCCGGGGTTGGAGCCGCTCGATCAGCTCTACGTCATCGACGGGCGTATCCTGACCTGTGGCGGCGGGTCGGCGGCGACCGATCTTTTCCTCAGCCTGATCTCGCGGCGCTTCGGCTCGGGCCTGTCGCAGGCGGTGCTGAACATGTGCCTGCACCCGGTCCACCGCGCCGAGGAGGAGGCGCAGCAGGCCAGCCGCGCCGCCTCGCTCGGCACCCGCAACCGCAAGCTTCTGCGCATCCTGCGCTACATGGAGGAGCATATCGAGGACCTCTTCACGCTGGATGAGCTTGCGGAGGAGTTCGACGTCTCGCGCCGCCAGATCGAGAGGCTGTTCCTGGCCCATGTCGGCGTCACGCCCAAGCAATACCTGACCGATCTGCGCCTGACCCGTGCCCGGATGCTGCTGGCGGAAACCGACCTGAAGGTGGCCGATGTCGCCTCGGCCTGCGGGTTCGACTCGAGCAGCCATTTCTCGCGCAGGTTCCGTACGCGTTTCGGCATTTCGCCGCACAGGTTCCAGAGTACACGGGCACCGACCTGACCCACCGCCCTATGCAGAATGCGGGAAATTGGCTAGGCTTTCGGGCGGGAGGATGCGAGCCGGAAACAAATTCGTCCGTCGCACCGTTTATTCAATATACGCAATTCCAGGGAGGTTTCATCCGCCATGACCCGTTTCATCACCGCTTTGCCCCTGTCACTGGTTCTCGCCGCGCCCGCGCTGGCGGGGCCGCCCGTCACCACGCAAGGCCCCGGCGACGGCGTCGCGCCGATGGTCGGGGAATCTTCGGATGTTGAACTGGATGTGGAATGCCAGGTCAATGGCCGAACCGAGCGCTACACGATCAGGGGGGATATCCTCGTCGGCCATGACGGTGTCGTCATCGAAATGGCGCAGGGCAATTACCGCGTCGCCCTGGCCGAAGGCAACCTGCTGTTGAGCGAGACCCGCGCCCAGATCAGTGGCGGGCCCGATGTCGGCAAATGGGATTGCGTCGCCGCGACCGGCCCGGTGCCGACGCCGGGCAGCGTTGCGGATGATGGCGCGATGGCGGCCCTTGAACAGCGTCTGGCCACGATGCGCGCGGCGCTGGAGGCCAGCCAGGAGAATCTGGTGACGGCGATTGCCGAGCGCAATGCCGCGCAGGCCGCGCTGGAGGAGATGCGGGCCGCCCGCACCCAGGATGCCGCCGAGATCGCCAGCCTGGAACGCGAGCTTGCAGAGAGCCTGAGCGCCGAGGCCCGCGCACAGGCCGCCATGGCCGAGGCACAGGCCCAGGTCGAGGCCGGGGCCGCCGCCCGCGCCGAGTTGGAGGCGCGTCTCGCCGCCGCCGAGGCGCGCAGCACGGAACTGGAGGGGACCGCCGCCGGGGCGTCGGAGGCGCAAGCGCAGATCGCCCGGCTTGAGGATCAGGTCGTGACGCTGGAGGCGGAGCTTGCCCGCGCCGAGCGCGACATGGCGGCACTGCAGGCTGAGGTGGAGGAGGCACAGGCCGCCAGCGCGATGGAGGACGCCACCGAAGACAGCACCGAGGCCGGGTTGCCCACTTTCGACGCCGATGCCGCGCTGGAGATGGTCGAGGGGGCCGAGATCGGCGCCATTGCCCGCGAGGCGCTGGTCACCGCGATCGAACAGGCCCGCAACAACCCCGCCATGGGCGCGGAAGTCATGGCGCGGCTGCAAGCGGTGTTGGGTGAGTAACCCGGCCTAACCGCGCATCCGTGTGCCCTCGGGGTCATAGGGGCAGGCGGCGATGACCTTGGCCGGAACCGGTCGGTCGAGGCTGTCGATCACGATGCCGGTGCCGGGTCCGGCCAGGTCGGGGCGGATGAAGGCATAGGCCAGGTTCTGCCCCACCCGGTGCCCCCATGCGCCAGAGGTGACGCTGCCGACAACCACGCCGTCCAGCAACACGGACGCCCCGGGATGGGCCGGGGCGTCCGTGCTGTCGAGGGTCAGCGTGACCAGTCGCTGTTCGACCCTGCCGCCGCGCGCCGCCAGCGCCTGCTTGCCGATGAAATCGGGTTTCGACATGTCGACGAAACGGTCGAGGCCGGTCTCGTAGGGGTCGAACTCGGTCAGGATATCGGCCTTCCAGTGCAGGTACCCTTTCTCCATCCGCATGGCGTCGACCGCCAGCGCGCCGAACAGCCGCAGGTCATGGTCGGCCCCCGCCAGCCGCAGCGCCAGGTAGGCGGCGTGCAGCGAGGCGTTGGGGATGTGGATCTCATAGGCCAGCTCGCCCGAGAAGCTGACCGCGAGAACGGTCGCGGGCGCAATGCCGATGAAGCATTCGCGCAAGGACAGCCAGGGGAAGGCGGCAGCCGACCAGTCGCCGCGCGCGACGCTGGACAGGACCGCGCGCGCCTTCGGACCGGCCAGCACGAGGATGGTCATGTCATTGGTCAGGGATCGGATCTGCACGTCTTCATCTTGCCGCAGATTGGCCCGCAGCCAATCCATGTCATGCAGTTCCGACGCGGCGGCGGAACCATACCAGATCCGGCCCGGTCCCCGATCCGAGGCCGGGATGTTGGCAATCGTCGCCTCGGATTTCAGCCGCCCCTTGTGGTTCAGCAGATAGGCCAGCCCGACGCGGCCCGGTTTGCGCGGCAGGCGTCCGCAGATCATCCGGTCAAGGAAGCCGACCGCATCCGCGCCGGTGATCTCGAAGCGGTTGAAGCCGTTCACTTCGCACAGGCCCACGCCGGTCTGCACGGCGGCGACCTCTGCCGCCACGACGTCAAAGCTCTCGTCGAAGCGAAAGCCGTGGGTGACGTGGAAACCGGGGGCGGGCTTGAAATACTCGGCCCGTTCCCATCCGTTCACAACGGTAAACGCCGCGCCCTCGGCGGCCAGCACCGGGGTCAGCGGCGTGGTGCGCGCCATGCGGCCCGCGGGGCGGTGTTCGTTGGGGAAGTGAAAGCGAAACTCGTTCTGGTAATCCTCGATGGCCTTCAGCGCGGTCAGCTCCACATTGGCGTGTGGCCCGAAGCGGCGCGGGTCGAGCCCCCAGGTGTCATAGCAGGCCTCGCCATGCACGATCTGTTGTGCCAGCAGCCAGCCATGCCCGCCGCCCTCGCCAACGCCCGCCCGCAGTCCGATGATGCAGAACGCATTGCGCTTGCCCGGAATGGGCCCCACCAGCGGCGCGCCGTCGATCGTGTAGGTGATCGGGCCGTTCACCACCCGCTTGATCCCGGCCTCGGTCAGGACCGGCATCCGCGCGAAGGCCCCTTCCAGCACGCGCATCACCCGGTCGAGGTCGTCGGGGCAGAGGTCGTTGGAGAAGTCCGGGCTGATACCGTCCAGCCCCCAGGTCTTGCAATCCTGTTCGTAGAACCCGAGCAGCAGCCCGTTCTTTTCCTGGCGGCAGTAGTAATCGCTGATCGGACAGCGCAAGAGCGGCATCCGGTGGTCGGCATTGGCGATCTCGGGGATGTCCTCGGTCACGAAATACTGATGTTCCATCGAGGCCACGGGGTGCTGCACCCCCATCATCGCCGCAACCTCGTTCACGCGGTAGCCGCAGGCGTTGACCACGATCTCGGCGTCGATGTCACCCTTGTCGGTATGCACGGTCCAGCTGTCATCGGCTTTCTGCGTCAGCCCGGTGACGGCAGTGTTACGATAGACCTCGGCCCCGGCCTTGCGCGCATGGAAGGCCAGTGCCTGGCACAGCTGCGCCGGGTCGATATCGCCATCCTCGCCATCCCAAAGCCCGCCAATCAGGTTGTCGGTGGTGATCAGCGGATGCCTGCGGGCGCATTCAGCGGCGTCGATGACCTCGAACTCCACCCCCATGCCACGCGCGACGGAGGCGAAATGGCGATAGCCCTCCATCTGCTCGGGCCGGTTGGCCAGACGGATGCCGCCATCGCCATGGTGATAGCCGACCGGGTAATCGGGATCGTCGCGCAGCTTCTTGTAGAGCGCGATGGAATGCGATTTGAGGCCGACCATGGTCTGGGTCATGCCGAAATTCGTCACCTGCGCCGCCGAATGCCAGGTGGTGCCCGAGGTCAGCTCATCGCGTTCGACCAGCACCACATCGGACCAGCCCTCCTGCGTCAGGTGATAGAGTGTCGAGCATCCGGCGATGCCGCCGCCGATGACGACGACCCGAGTTTGCGTCTTCATGTTCCCTGCCTTCCGGTTCAAAGCCAGAAGGCTCCGCGCGGGTCGGTCCGGTCAAGCCCCTTTGCGACATGCGGGGGGCTCAGATCTCGGGGTCCAGCCGGGGCGCGCCGCGCTCGACGATGAAATCGACAAAGGCGCGGATCTTGGGGTCGAGCAGTTTCTTGTGCGGGTAGAGGCAGCCGAACATCGACGGCGCGGGCGGCGTGTCGGGCAGAACCTCGACCAGCGACCCGTCGCGCAGGTGATCGGCCACGTCGAAACGTGGCTTGTTGATGATGCCGCGCCCGTCCAGCGCCCAGGCGGTCAGCACGTCGCCGTCATCGGCGTCGTATTTGCCCTCGACCTCGAATTTGCGCGGGCCATCGGGGGTTTGCAGCACCCAGAAATACTCGGGACTGCGCGGAAACCGCAGCAGCAGGCAATTGGCCTTGCCGTGCATCAGGTCTTCGGGGCTTTCGGGGGTGCCGAACTCCGCCAGGTAGGAGGGCGCGGCACACAGCACCCGGTCGCAATCCATGATCTTGCGCAGTTTCAGCGTGCTGTCGCCGGGGCTGCCGATGAAAAAGGCCACGTCCAGCCCGTCGGCCATGATGTCGACCTTGCGATCCGACAGGCGCATCCGGACCTCGGTTTCGGGGTAGGTATCGACGAATTGCGGCACCAGGGGCGCGATGATCCTGCGGCCCGCCCCAAGCGGTGCTGTCACCCGGATCACGCCGCGCGGATGGTCCGAGAAATTGGCCACCCGCGCCTCGGCGCTGTCCAGCGTGGCCAGCACCTTGCGCGCCTCGCCGTAGAAGACCTTGCCGACCTCGGTGGGCGATAGTGACCGGGTGGTGCGGTTGAAGAGGCGCACGCCCAGATGGGCCTCAAGCTCCTTGATGCGCTTGCTGGCGACAGCAGGCGTCAGGCGCAGGTCGCGCCCGCCCGAGGTGATCGAGCCGAGATCGACCACCCGGATGAAGAGCCGCAGGCTCTCGATATAGGACATCTGCCTTCCTCTTCCCTGCCGCGCGCAACCCAAGGTGGCACGGATCGGCGATTTTATCAACGCGTTGTTGAAAGTGCTTCCCGATTGGGTGGATTTTTCGGGGCAGTCATTCGCGGTAGTGTTTTCACAAGCCGGAGGAGGTTCGGCCCGAATGGTTAGGGGAAATCACATGCAACATCGTCGCGAGATCCGGTTTTTGCTGAACGGGCGCGAGGTCAGCGTCGCGGATGTGGGGGCCAGCCAGACCCTGCTCGACTTCCTGCGCCTCGACCGCCGGTTGACCGGCACCAAGGAGGGCTGCGCCGAGGGCGATTGCGGGGCCTGCACGGTTCTGGTCGGACGGCTCGGGGCGGAGGGCCTCAGCTATCAGCCGGTCAATGCCTGCATCCGGTTCCTGGCCTCCTGCGACGGCTGTCATGTGGTGACGGTGGAACATCTGAGCGGCCCCGATGGCCGTTTGCATCCCGTGCAACAGGCGATGGTGGAGCATCACGGGAGCCAATGCGGCTTCTGCACACCGGGCTTCGTCATGTCGCTCTATGCGCTGTGGATGGAGACCCCGCAGCCGAGCGAGAAACAGGTCGAGACCGCGCTGCAAGGCAATCTCTGCCGCTGCACCGGCTACGCGCCGATCATCCGCGCCGCCGTCGCGGTCAGTGAATATGGCAGCCCCGCCGCCGATTACCTGACCACCGAGCGTGAGGCGATCACCGCGCAACTGCGCGCGATGCAGGACGGCGCACGCATCGTCACCGGCCCCGAGGACAACCGCGCCATCCTGCCCGCCAGTGTCGGTGATTTCGCCGCCGCGCTGCTGGAATACCCGCAAGCCACCATCGTGGCAGGGGCCACCGATGTGGGGCTGTGGGTGACGAAATTCCTCAAGCCCATCGGGCCCGCGATCTTCATCGGGCATCTGGACGGGCTGAAAGAGATCGAGGAGGGCTCGGACGCCCTGACCATTGGCGCGGGCGCCAGCTATACCGATTGCGAGGCCGCGATTGGGCGCCATTTTCCGCATCTTGGCCCCTATTGGGACCGCATCGCGGGCTGGCAGGTGCGCAATATGGGCACTGTGGGGGGCAATATCGCCAATGGCTCGCCCATCGGGGACACGCCCCCCGTTCTGATCTCGCTCGGGGCCGAGGTGGTCCTGCGCAAGGGTGATGCGCGCCGGACCTTGCCGCTTGAGGCGTTCTTCATCGACTATGGCAAGCAGGACCGCGCGGCGGGCGAGTTCGTCGAGAGCATCCGTGTGCCGTTGCCCGCCCAGGGCCAGCGCGACGCGGCCTACAAGATCTCCAAGCGGCGGGACGAGGATATATCCTCGGTCGCCGTGGGCATCAGCGTGACCCTGACGGGCGAGACCATCACCGCCGCGCGCATCGCGTTCGGCGGCATGGCGGCGACGCCGAAGCGCGCGGGCGAGGCCGAGGCGGCGTTGCTTGGCAAGACCTGGGGCAAGGCGGCTTTTGGCGCAGCGGCCGAGGCATTGCCGAGGGATTTCAAACCGTTGAGCGATTGGCGGGCCTCCTCGGATTACCGGATGCTCTCGGCGCAGAACCTCCTCCGCCGCTTCTACCTGGAACAAGACGGTGCCGCATCACCCGTCCAACTGACGGCTTGAGGGAAGGATCAAAGAGATGAAAGACAACGTCACCATCACCGGCTCCGCCCATACCGACCGCATCCATGACAGCGCCATCAAGCATGTCACGGGGGCCGCAGACTACACCGATGATATTGCGCAGCCCGAAGGCACGCTGCACGCCTATCTGGGCGTCTCCACCGTCACCCATGCGCGGATCGTTTCACTGGACCTGAGCGCCGTGCGCGCGGCCCCCGGCGTCGTCGGCGTGATGACCGCCGCCGATATTCCGGGCCATACCGATATCAGCCCCACGGGCCAGAATGATGAGCCGGTCTTTCCGACCGACCTGATCCAGTTTCATGGCCAGCCGCTCTTTGCCGTGGTCGCCGAAACCCGCGATGCGGCGCGGCGGGCGGCGGAACTGGCCAAGGTCGAGACCGAGGCGCTGCCCCACGCGCTGGACCCGGTCGCGGCGATCGAGGCAGGCTATCCGCATGTCACCGCGCCCCTGAAGCTGGAGCGCGGCGATGTCGAGGCAGGGTTCGCCTCCGCCCCCAACCGGATCAAGGGCCGGATGGTTATCGGCGGACAGGATCACATGTACCTGGAGGGCCAGATCGCCTTCGCCATTCCCGGCGAGGATGACGAGGTGGTTGTGCATTGCTCCACGCAGCACCCGTCCGAGGCGCAGCATATGGTGGCGCATGTGTTGGGCGTGCCGTCCAACGCGGTCGTGGTCAATGTGCGGCGCATGGGCGGCGGGTTCGGCGGCAAGGAAAGCCAGATGAACATCTTCGCCGCCGTCGCCGCGCTGGCCGCGAAGAAATGGAACCGGGCGGTGAAAATCCGCCCCGACCGCGACCAGGACATGACCGCGACCGGCAAACGGCATGATTTCGTGGTCGATTACGATGTCGCGTTTGACGACAAGGGGCGGATCGAGGCGGTTGGCGGCAGTTTCGCCGCGCGCTGTGGCTATTCCTCGGACCTTTCCGGCCCCGTCACCGACCGGGCGCTGTTCCATGCCGATAACGCCTATTTCTATCCGCATGTGCGGCTGGAAAGCCGCCCGATGAAGACCAACACCGTGTCGAACACCGCCTTTCGCGGCTTTGGCGGGCCGCAGGGTGTGATCGTGGCCGAGCGCATGATCGAGGAGATCGCCTATGCCACCGGCCAAGACCCGCTGGACGTGCGCAAGGCGAATTTCTACGGCGGCGAGGGCCGCGACCTGACGCCCTATCACCAGCAGGTGACGGATAATATCCTCGACTGTCTGGTCGGCGAGCTGGAGCAGAGCGCCGACTACCGCGCGCGGCGGCAGGCGATCATTGATTTCAACGCCTCATCGAGGGTGCTGAAGAAGGGCATCGCGCTGACGCCGGTGAAATTCGGCATCTCCTTTACCGCGACCTGGTACAATCAGGCGGGCGCGCTGATCCATGTCTATAATGACGGCTCGATCCACCTGAACCATGGCGGCACCGAGATGGGGCAGGGCCTCAACACCAAGGTGGCGCAGGTGGTGGCCGAGGCGTTCCAGGTCAACTTCGAGCGCATCAAGATCACCAAGACGACCACCGAGAAGGTGCCGAACACCTCGGCGACAGCGGCCTCCTCGGGCTCGGACCTGAACGGGATGGCGGCGCTGAATGCCGCCGAGCAGATCAAGGCGCGGCTGGTGGATTTCGCCTGCGAGCACTGGGGCGTTGCGGCGGAAGAAGTGGCGTTCCTGCCCAACCGGGTGCGGATCGGTGAGGAAACCCTGTCTTTTGACGCCTTCATCAAGGCGGCCTATATGGCGCGGGTACAGCTTTCCGCCGCCGGGTTCTACAAGACGCCCGACATCCATTGGGACCGCGACAAGGGGCAGGGGCGGCCGTTCTACTACTACGCCTATGGCGCGGCCTGTTCCGAGGTCACCATCGACACCTTGACCGGCGAATACCGGGTCGAACGGACCGATATCCTGCACGATGTGGGCCGGTCGCTGAACCCCGTTCTGGACAGGGGCCAGGTCGAGGGCGCGTTTATCCAGGGGATGGGCTGGCTGACCACGGAGGAGTTGTGGTGGGACACGGAGGGGCGGCTGCGCACCCACGCGCCCTCGACCTACAAGATCCCGCTGGCCTCGGATCGACCGCGCGTCTTCAACGTCGATTTGGCCGATTGGTCCGAGAACCGCGAGCTGACGATCAAGCGGTCCAAGGCCGTGGGTGAGCCGCCTTTCATGTTGGGCATCTCGGTCTTCGAGGCGTTGTCGATGGCGGTCGCCTCGGTTGCCGATTACCGCGAATGCCCGCGTCTGGATGCGCCCGCCACGCCCGAGCGGGTGTTGATGGCCGTCCAGCGGATGAAGGGGGCCTGAGGCGATGAGGCTCGAAGACTTCCTGTCCCAAGGCCCGGTGATCCGGGTGCTGCTGACCTCCGTGCGGGGATCCTCGCCGCGCGAGGCGGGGACCGAGATGTTCGTGAGCGAGACCGGCCTTTTCGGCACCATCGGTGGCGGGCAACTGGAATATATGGGGCTGGACAAGGCCCGTGCGATGCTGCGCAGCGGCGAGACACGCAGCGATATGGACGTGCCGCTTGGCCCCGAGATCGGGCAATGCTGCGGCGGGCGGGTGGCGTTGCGCCTCACCCGGATGCACCGGACCGACCGCTATGCCGCGATGGAGCGGGCGCGGGAGGAGACGGAGGCACGCCCCCATGTCTACGTGATGGGGGCGGGCCATGTGGGCCGCGCGCTGGCCGATCTGTTCCAGCACTTGCCGGTGCGCTGCATCCTCATCGACACGCGGGCCGAGGAGCTGGCGCTCTGCCGCGCCGATGTGGAGACGCGCCTTTCCGCCATCCCCGAGGCCGAGATTGCCGCCGCGCCCCAGGGTAGCGCCTTCATCGTGCTGACCCATGACCATGCGTTGGATTTCCTGCTGACGGCGGCGGCGCTGGAGCGGGGCGATGCCGCCTATGTCGGCATGATCGGCTCGGCCACCAAGCGCGCCAGATTCCGCACCTGGACCCGTGAAGCCGACGCGGGCCAGCCCATCGACCAATTGATTTGCCCCATCGGGGCGAACGGCAGCCGCGACAAGCGGCCCGGCGTCATCGCGGCCTTCGTGGTTGCCGAGGTGATGGCCGAATTGACCTGTGAAACTGTCGTGAACCGGCCGGAACGGCCAAAGGGAGCGCCCGCCACGGGCACGGAAACCGGCCACCCTGTCGCCCCATAGGCAACAGGCCCGGTCTTAGGAGGAGGAGACCGTCATGGACGGCACAACCTACAATTACAAGCTGTTCACGCGTAGCGATTTCAACGCCTTCTGGGCGCTGTTTACCGATAACCTCGTCAACCTGCTGATCCTGTCCGGGATCTGCCAATTCGTCTTTCAGATGCCCGCCGAGATCGTCTTTGGCCGCATCGTGCCGGGGGCGGCCATCGCCATCCTCGCCGGTGTCGCGGTCTATACCTACCTGGCGAAATGGGCGGCCAACCGGCAGGGCAAGGATGTCACCGCGCTGCCCTATGGCATTTCGACCCCGGTGATGTTCGTCTATCTATTCGGCGTGATCGGCCCGATCTACTGGGCCACCAATGACGCGCTTCTGGCCTGGCAGGTGGGCATCGGCGCGGGTTTCATGGGCGGTATCGTCGCGGGGCTCGGGGCCATCGTGGGGCCGTTCCTGAAGCGGATCACGCCGCGCGCGGGCATGCTTGGCACGCTTTGCGGTATCGCGCTGGTCTTCATCGGATCGGTGCCCCTGGCCGAGATCTTCGAGTATCCGATCATCGGCTTTGCCTCGCTTCTGTTCATCCTCTGGGGCCTGATAGGGCGCTTCCGCCTGCCGGGCAACGTTCCCGCGGGTCTGGTGGCCATCGGCGTCGGCACGGTCATCGCGATCTTCCTGGGGCAGTCCAGCTTCACCACCGAGGGGATCGGGTTCTACCCGCCGGTTCCCTACCTGGGCGACATGATCGTGGGCATCCAGTATCTCTTCGCCAACCCCGAGCTGTTCCTGGTGCTGATCCCGGTCCAGATCTACAATTTCATCGAGACCATGAACAACGTCGAATCGGCCGAAGCCGCGGGCGACCATTACCCCGTCGCCGTCTGCCAGGTGACCGATGGCGCGGGCACCATGATCGGCGCGCTTTTCGGCTCGCCCTTTCCGACGACCGTTTATATCGGCCATCCCGCCTACAAGCGGCTGGATGCCCATGCTGGCTATATCGTCGGTGTGGCGCTGGTCATCGCGGCGGCGGCCTTCCTGGGCTTCCTGTCCTTCCTGGCCGGTCTGATCCCGATTGCCGCCGCCGCCCCGGTGCTGGTCTTCGTCTCGGTCAGCCTGATCACCAACACGGCCTTCGCGGTGAAACCGGCGCATATGGCCGCCGTTGCCTTCGCGATCCTGCCGCATATCTCGGCCTTCCTGGTGACCAAGTGGGGATCGCTGATCAACGCGCTGCGCACAACGGGGGTCGAGGGGCTGCCGGGCCTGGGGGATGCCGACCTGACCGCCGCGCTGCTGATCGAGGGGGCGCATTACGAAGGGCACCTCGCGCTCAGCCAGGGCGCGATCATCACCGGGCTTGTCTGGGGCGCGATCGTGGCCGATGTGATCGACGGGCGGTTCCGCTTCGCGGGCGGCTTCGCCCTCGCGGCGGCGGCGATGTCCTCGGTCGGGATCATCCACAGCAACACGCTGCAGGCCCCGCAATTCGACGGCATCACCATCGGATACCTGATCATTGGCGCATTCCTCTATTTCTACCCGGCAATTGCGCCGAAGGAGGATCTGGAACATCGTATCATCGTGCCGGACGAGCCCGATTTCATGGATACCGATGCGCCACACGCAACCCCGGGCGAATAATCCTTCGTTTTCACCCGGACACTTCACAGGGCGCGTGGACCCCATGCGCCCTGTGCTTTCAAGAAACGGATACCTGAGCCATGACAACCCAAAAGACCCTCCTGCGCGGCCGCATCCTGGATTTCGTGGCCGAGCCGCAGAGCCCCGAGGATGACAGCGCCCATATCCATATCGAGGACGGCGCGATCCTGATCGAGGGGGGCCGCATCGTGGCGCGCGGCGGGTTTGCCGAGGTGAACCGCCAGGCCGGGGATGCCGAAATCATCGACCACCGCCCGCACCTGCTGATGGCGGGCTTCATCGACCCGCATATTCATTTCCCGCAGGTGCAGGTCATCGCCTCCTGGGGGGCGCAACTGCTGGATTGGCTGAACAACTACACCTTCCCGGCGGAGACCGAATATGCAGACCCCGCCCACAGCGCCGCGATGGCGGGCAGGTTCTACGACCAGATCCTGGCGCATGGAACGACGACGGCGGTGGCCTATTGCTCGGTGCACAAGACCTCGGCGCAGGCCTATTTCGAGGAAGCCGCCCGCCGCAACATGTGCATGATCGGCGGCAAGGTGATGATGGACCGCAATGCGCCGGACGGGCTGTGCGATACGCCGCAATCAAGCTATGACGACAGCAAGGCGCTGATCGCCGAGTGGCACGGGCGGGGCCGCGCGCAGTATGCGATCACGCCGCGCTTTGCGATCACATCGACACCGGAACAGATGGAGATGGCCGGCGCGCTGGTCGCTGAGCATCCCGACTGTTTCGTGCAGACGCACCTGTCGGAAAATCACGACGAGATCGCCTTCACCGCCGCGCTTTACCCGGAGGCGCGCGATTACCTGGACGTGTATCAGTCGCACGGGTTGCTGTCGGAAAAGATGCTGCTTGGTCATTCCATCCACCTCAAACCGCGCGAGATCGACGTACTGGTCGAAACCGGCGCGCGGCCCGTCTTCTGCCCGACCTCGAACCTCTTTCTGGGCAGCGGCCTCTTCGACGATGCGGGCCTGCGTGCGCGCGGGACGATCAACGCGATTGCCACCGATGTCGGCGGCGGCACCAGCTATTCGATGCTGCAAACGCTGAACGAGGGTTACAAGATCCTGCAACTCCAGCGCCAGCGCCTGCACCCGTTGCGTGCCTTCCACTGGATCACGCGCGGCAATGCGGTGGCCCTGGGGATGGAGGACAAGATCGGCACCCTCGCGCCCGGCAGCGACGCCGATATCGTGGTGCTGGACGCGCGCGCCACCGACGCGATGGCGTTGCGGATGGAGCGCGCCGAGACGCTGGCCGAAGAGCTTTTCGTGTTGCAGATCATGGGCGATGACCGCGCCATTGCGCAGGTCTATGTCGCGGGCGCACCGGCATGAAAAAGGCGCTGCGGGACAGTTCAGGTCCCGCAGCGCCGGTTTGATCGGATGGGCCTCCTGTCAGAGGAGGAGATCGTCCATCCCGTCATCTTCCCAGCCCTGCTGCTGGTTGGACGGATCGTCGACATCCTGGTTCATCAGGGCCATGACGTCCTCGACCGACAAGGCGTCGTCCTGGGTGTCATAGCTGAACGTCGGCAGCGCTGCCGCAGCCGCGGTCAACTGCGTGCCGCCGCCCGTGCCACCCGAGCCGGAGCCCTTGGAGCCACCGGAGCCGGAGCCCCCCGTGCCACCAGACCCGGAGCCCTTGGAGCCGCCGGAGCCGGAGCCGCCCGTACCGCCAGACCCGGAGCCCTTGGAGCCACCGGAGCCGGACCCGCCCGTGCCACCCGACCCGGAGCCCTTGGAGCCACCGGAGCCGGACCCTCCCGTGCCGCCAGACCCGGAGCCCTTGGAGCCGCCGGACCCGGACCCGCCCGTGCCGCCAGACCCGGAGCCCTTGGAGCCACCGGAGCCGGAGCCGCCCGTGCCACCCGAGCCGGAGCCCTTGGAGCCACCGGAGCCGGAGCCGCCCGTGCCGCCGGAACCCGAGCCGGACCCCTTGGAGCCACCAGACCCGGAGCTACCGGTGCCACCGGAGCCTGAGCCCTTGGAGCCGCCGGATCCCGACCCGCCCGTGCCGCCAGACCCGGAGCCTTTGGAGCCACCGGAGCCGGACCCGCCCGTGCCGCCAGACCCGGACCCGCCCGTGCCACCCGAGCCGGATCCCTTCGTGCCGCCGGAGCCAGAGCCGCCCGTGCCGGAGCCTTTCGTGCCGCCCGCGTCGGAACCGTCGCTTCCATCCGTCATGAACTGATCGAGCGAGACTTCCGGCGGTTGGCCGGGGCCGTGCGCTCCGATCACGTTGAGATCGTCTTCGGTGTAATACTTGCTGGTCGGATCGTCCGAGGGAATGACCTCGTCCACGCCATCGTAATGGCCCCATCCGACGGGCTCACCATCCGCGTTGGAGAACTCGACCGTGCCGCTATGGGTGCCGTCGGGGGCGACGGATTCGTTGATCGTCTTGGCCGCACCGGCATCGGACAGGTCCAGGATCGTCTGGCCCTCGGACCCGGACGCGCTGAACTCGGTCTCCAGGTTGGCCGAATACCAATCCGCGAAGGAGTCACCCTCGACGCCGCCATTGTGATAGGCCTTGGTCGTGCTGGCGGTATCATTGCCCGAGCCGGAGCCTTGCGATCCGCCCGAGCCCGATCCCTTGGAACCGCCAGAGCCGGAGCCTTGCGATCCGCCGGAGCCCGATCCCTTGGAGCCGCCAGAGCCGGAGCCTTGCGATCCGCCCGAGCCCGATCCCTTGGAGCCGCCAGAGCCGGAGCCTTGCGATCCGCCCGAGCCCGATCCCTTGGAGCCACCGGAGCCAGATCCGCGCGTTCCTCCCGATCCGGAGCCATTTCCGGCACCGGCATTTTCATAAATGGTTTGGTATTCTTCAGACATCGAGAGTCCCCCTGTTTCAGGCAGCATTCATTCGGGCAGCACTTTCACTTGCGCAAAAGGCGACTATTCCGGTTCAGATTTCGGACCCCCATCCGATAGGAACTTTACGGACAATTCCGAAATCGGGCAAATTCTTCGTTATTTTTCGTCGAAAATGAGGCGCTTGGTTTTCGATCGGGAAACAGTCTTGATTGTACTATTAAGATTCTCACGGGGTTCCGGAACAATCCATTGCGGTCTTGGCGCAATTCGCGCCCGAATCACGCGACCTCCTTTGCCCATTGTTGCCAAAGACTGTTCTCAATTCGGGCTCAATTCCGCGGTATTCATGGCCTTGGTTCCAGATCCGCGTCGGCATCCGGCGCGCCAAACTGCTAGGTATTCACGTGACGAACAGCTCTCGGCAGAAACGTCTGACCCAGGTCGTCCGGGCCGCGGAAGGGCATTTCGGCAACAAGATCCGGCGGGTGACGGCGCCCGGCGGCGACGGGCGTGCGAGCTACAAGCTGCATTTCGACGACCGCACGGTCTTCGCCACGCTGCGCCCGAATTTCCGCCGCACCCATCTTGAGGCACATGTCCTGAAACAGCTCGCACCCCATTGCGACCTGGTCCCGCGCTGCCTCGGCGTAGTCGGTGAGGTGATGTTCCAATCCGATGTCGGCGGGCGCCGCCTGAACATGGAAATCGCGGCCCGTGACGCGGGCGGGCAGGCCGATCTGGCGGCCGAAGCCGTGCGCGCGATCTTCAAGGTGCAGGAGGCGTCCCGCAAGACCCGGCTGCACGAGATCATGCCGCACCTGGGCAACAACCGCGACTGGATCGACAATTTCGCCGAGGGCGTGCGCGGGCTGGAGCCCTATTCGGGCGGGCGCTCGGGCCCGGTGGACCTCGATGCGATCAAAGCGGCGGTGGCGCAGCCGGGGCGGCAATTCGTCAAATGGGATTGCCGGTCGGGCAATGCCGCGATTGGCCGCGACGACGTGCTGCGCTGGTTCGATTTCGAGTATAGCGGGTTGCGTCACGGGGCCGAGGATATCGCCTGGCTGATCGGCGACGAGGCGTGGCCAGTGCCACCGGAGGTGATGCTTGAGATTGTGCGCTCGGAATTCGACCCCGGCTGCGGCCATGCGCTGGAGCCCTATCTGAACTACCTCTCGCTCTACCTGACCTTTCACTGTGCGCAGCGTTTCAAGCTGATCGTGAAGGAGGCCGGCAAACGGGGCTGGCTGTCGAAACGCCGCATCCGTAAATATGACGATGCGGGCGTCCACCCCGAATTCGGGGCGCAGATCTGCCGGGTCGGAGCATATTTCGCCGCCCGTAACCGGCTGACCGCGCCGATCGCGCGCGATTTCGAGGCGGCGCAGAAGATGTTCCTGAGCATCATCCTGGCAACGCTGGAGGAGGGCAGGGTGTGAACATGGCCCCGCGCGACATCTCGCAGGATCTGACGGTCCACCTGCTGCGCAGCCTCTCGGAGGTCGAGGACTTGCGCGCCGACTGGACCGAACTGCACCGACGCGATCCGCAGGCGGGGTTGTTCCTCAGCTGGGACTGGATGATGCGTGGGTTTCGTGACAATCCGGGGCGCTTCACCGTGCTTGTCGCGCGGGCCGATGCAGTGTCGGACCAGGTTGTCGCGATCCTGCCGCTGAAGTCGCGCGTGCATTGGAGCCGGTCGAAATCCGAGTTCCAGACCCAGTATCAGGCCGCCGGGCGGCTCATCGGCGGTGAATATACCGGCTTCATCTGCGACCCGGATTGGGAGGAGGTGGCGCTGCCCGCCCTCGCGCAGACGCTGGACCAGATGCCCTGGACCACGCTCTCGCTGCGCTATGTCGACCAGATCGACCGGATCAAGGCGTTTCGGGCCGGGTTTGCGCGGGCGGAGTATTCGACCAGATTTCGCCCCTACCTCATCAACAAGGGCGAGACCGACAACCTGGTGTCGCCGCAGGTGACCCTGCCGGACAGTTTCGACGCGTTCCTGAACGAGGGCCTCAGCGCGAATTCACGGCAGAAGTTCCGACGGCTGGAGCGCAAGCACCTGAACACGGGCGAACTTCACCTGACCGATACCGGCGCCGAGACGTTTGACGCGCATCTGGAGATCCTGCTGGAGTTCTGGGGTCGGAAATGGATCCCGAAGAAGGGGGCCGCGACCGCCGCGAAGGCCGCCGACATGTACCGGCGCACGCTGCGCGCGGGGCTTGAGACGGACACGCTGTTCCTGCCGGTGCTGTGGCGCGGGGATACGCCCCTAGGGGCCTTGGGGCATATCCTCGACCATGAACAGAAGACCGTCCATTTCATCGTGGCGGGGCGCGATGTCGATGCGGACGTGCCCTTCGCGGGGCAAATCCTGCATCTGGGCAGCATCGAATGGGCCATCGCGCATGGCTACCGGGTCTATGATTTCTGCCATGGGAACGAGCCCTACAAATACTCCTACGGGACCACCGACAAGGAGACCCGATACCTGACGGTGCAGCGCCGGGAGGCCCTGGGCGCGCGGGCGTTCGACCGGGACAACACGCCGGAGGCGCTGTTGCGGGTGCAGGACCAGATCAAGGCGAAGAAATACGACCTGGCGATGCGGGCCTGTGCGCAATTGATCGCGTCATTCTCGGATGAGGCGGGCGGGGCGGAGGCGTCCTAGGCCCTCAGCCCCTGCCGTCATTCAACTCGGCCTCGACCAGAGCGGTCGCGCCGGTAATCCGGCCAAGCGGCACGCCCGGTTCGCGATTGGCGCGACGCTCCTGCGCGATCTGGCCTCGGGTCAAGGCAATCTCGCCCATGGCGCGGGCCTCATCCGCCGGCAGGGCAAAGACACCATCGGCATCGGCCAGCACCACCGCCCCGGGCATCACAACGACGCCGCCGCAGCTGACCGGCACATGCGCGCGGCCCGCGATGTTCAGAAGGCGTGTTGTCACCGGCGCGGTGCCGCGGCACCAGACGGGAAAGCCCATCCCGGCCATTTCGTCGGCATCGGTGCAGGGCCCGTCGATCACCGCGCCCACGATCCCTGCCACCTGGGCGGCAGAGGCGACTCCATCCCCCAGGCAGGCGTATTTGTCATCGCCCAACCGGTCGATCACCAGCATGTCGCCGGGCCGCGCGAGGCCAATGGCGTGGTGCAGCATCGTCGAATCCGCCGCCGGGCATTGCACGGTCAGGGCGCGGCCCACGGTGCGGGGCCCGAACCCCCGGCTGGCCTGAATGCCACGATCCATGCAGCCCCAGTAGAGGATGTGGCCAAGCATCGTCGTCTCAAGCCGGCCCATCAGCGTGATCAGGTCGGGCTCCAGCGCGGCGGGCTCGGGACCGATGGTGTATTTTCGCGGACGGGGCAGGGGTTTGGACATGGGGGAACCCTCAGTTTTCGGATCTCAATGTCGGGTCGAAGCGGTCGCGGACCCAGTCGCCCACCAGGCTGATCGACAGCGCCAGCAGGAAGATGATCACGCCGGGGAAGAGCGTCAGCCACCAGGCGGTCAGCAGCCGGTCGCGCCCCTCGCTCATGATCTGGCCCAGGCTGGTCAGCGGCGATTGCACGCCAAGTCCCAGAAAGCTGAGCGCGGTTTCCAGCAGCACCGTCAGCGGCATGTTCACGGTGAACTGGACCAGCGCGACCGAGACCACGTTGGGCAGGATATGGCGCAGGTAGATACGGTAGGGCGAGGCCCCGAGCGCGCGCACGGCGGTGACATAGCCCTGTTCCTTGGCCGACAGCACCGCACCGCGCATCAGGCGGGCATAGACCTCCCACCCGGTGAGGCCGATGAGGAGGAGGAAGAGGGTGAAACTGCTGTCGAACATGGCCAGCACGAAGAGGGCCACGACAATGATCGGCAGCGATGCCTGCACATCGACCGCGCCCACCACGACGGTTTCGACAAAGCCGCGCCGTGCGGCGGCCAGCACGCCCAGAAGCGAGCCCAGGACCGCGCCGATCAGGGTGCCGACAACGGCGACGATCAGCGTTATCTGCGCCCCCACGGCAAGGCGCACCAGCAAATCGCGCCCACGTGCATCGGTACCCAGTGGATACTCCCAGGTGCCGCCGAACCCGACCGGGGGCCGCAGCCGATCGAGGAGCGACGTGGCGCGGAACTCGTGCGGTGACAGCCACTGGCCGAAGAGGGCGAAGAGGACGAAGACCGCGATGAAGCCAAGCGCCAGGCGAACGGCCCATGGGATGGCGGGGCGCTGATATGTGGTGGCGTCGCTCAAGTCACTTGGCCCGGATGCGCGGGTCGATCACGAGGTAGAGCAGATCGACAATGAGGTTGGCGGTGATCATGGTCGCGGCAATCGCCAGCACCAGGAACTGCACCGTGGCGATGTCGCGCGTGGCGACCGAGCGCACCAGAAGCTGGCCGACACCGGGCCAGGCAAAGACCTGCTCGGTCACCACGGACCCGGCGATGAGAGAGCCGAGCGACAGACCCACCAGCGTCACCAGTGGAATGGCGGCATTGGGCAGGGCGTGGCGAATGAGGCGGCGTTTATAGGGGATGCCGCGCGCCTCGGCGGCCAGCATGAAGGGCTTGTTGATGGTTTCCAGAAGCGAGGACCGCGTGAACCGCGCGTAGCTGCCCATCGACGCCAGGCCAAGCGTCAGGGCAGGCGCGATCAGGCCAAGCGCGGTGCTGCTGGCCCCCTGACCGCCCAAATAGACCTGGAACGCCAGCGATCCGACAAGGATCACCACAAGGCCGAAAAGGAAATTCGGCATGGCGAAGGCGAAGACGGAAAAGGCCATTACGCCCCGGTCGATGGGCCTGCCCCGGTTCAGCGCGGCCACGGCCCCAAGCGTGATGCCGCAGACCAGCGAAATCAGAAGCGCGGTGCCGCCAAGGCGCAAGGTGGCGGGCAGGCGGTCGAGGAAGATTTGCAGCGACGGGCGCCCCGAATGGATCGAATAGCCGAAATCGCCCTGGATCAAACGGCCCAGGTAGCCGGTATATTGCACCCAGAACGGTTGATCGAGACCAAGCGCGCGGCGGTATTGCTCGATCACCTCCTGCGGCGCGTCGGGCGGGGCGAGGGCTGCCGCCGGATCGCCGGAAAAGCGGATGAAGACAAAGACCAGCGTGACCGTCACCAGCAGCGTGATGATGGCGCGGGCGACGCGCGAGAGGATGAAGCCGATCATGCCACCAGCCCCCGCTTCTGCCCCGGTGCCGATTGCAGAAGGGCCCGCGTGTAAGGGTCGCGCGGGTTGGCGAAGATTTGCGCCGTCGGCCCCTGTTCTACGACGCGGCCATGCTGCATCACCAACACGTTGTCCGAGATCGCGGCCGCGACATGCAGGTCATGGGTGATGAACACCATCGAGAACCCCAGGCGGTCCTGAAGGTCGGTGAATAGGTCCAGCACCTGCACCTGAATCGACACATCGAGCGCCGAGACCGCCTCATCCGCGATCAGCACCTCGGGTTCCAGCACCAGCGCGCGGGCGATGCAGATGCGCTGCCGCTGGCCGCCGGAAAACTCCTGCGGGTAGCGGTCGGCGGCCTGCGGGGTCAGGCCGACAAGCTCCAGCATCCTCAGCGCGCGCTCGCGAGCCTCAGCCTTCGGCACACCGTGGATGATCGGCCCCTCGGCAATCGCGTCGATAGTCTTGAAGCGCGGGTCGAGCGCGCCGAACGGGTCTTGCAGCACCACCTGCACCTTGGAGCGGAAATCGCGCAGGGCCGCTCCTTGCAGCGCGGTGATGTCCCGTCCCTTGAAGATCATCTGCCCGCCATCCGTGTCCTGCAAGCGCAACAGGCACTTGGCCAACGAGGATTTGCCCGAGCCGCTTTCGCCGACCACGGCGAGGGTCTGCCCCTTGTGCAGGTCCAGCGTCACCTCGCGCACGGCGGGCACCTCGGTGCGGTTGAAGAACAGCCCCCGGCGGTAGGTCAGCGACAGGTCGCGGACCTGGAAGATCGCCGCGCCATCCGCGGCCTGGTCGCGTGCAGGGGCCAGGGCTGCGGCGGCCAGCAGGCGTTTGGTGTAGTCGTGCTGCGGGTCTTGAAGAACGGAGGGGGCGGTGCCGGATTCGACGGCAATACCGTCCTTCATCACCACGACATGGTCGGCGATATCGGCCACAACGCCGAAATCATGGGTGATGAATAGGACCGAAGTGTCGAATTCGACCTTGAGCTTCTCGATCAGTTCGAGGATCTCGGCCTGCGTCGTGACATCGAGCGCGGTGGTCGGCTCATCGGCGATCAGGAGCGCGGGGTTCAGCAGCAGCGCGCCCGCAATGACGATGCGCTGTGCCTGTCCGCCCGACATCTCATGCGGGTAGGAGCGATAGGCGCGGTCCGGGTCGGGCAGGAGCACGGCGGCCAGCATGTCCATGACGCGGGCGCGGCGCTCGGATTTCGGCACGCCGTGAACTTCGAGGATTTCCTCCAACTGGCGGCCCACGCGCTGAATCGGGTCGAGGCTGGAGATCGCGTCCTGAAACACCATCGCCACCTTGGGCCCGCGCAGGCGGTGATAGGCCGAGGCGCGCTGCGGCGGGTTGGGGGTGCCTTGCAGGGCGATCTCGCCGCTGGTCATGGGCAGGGCCGGAGGCAACATGCCCATGATCGCTTGCGCGATCACGGATTTGCCCGACCCGCTTTCGCCCACGAGGCACAAGGTCTGGCCGGGTTCGATCGTCAGGTCGATACCGGTGACCGCGTGGGCGCGGTCGGCACCCGGCGGCAACGCGATGGTCAGATCGCGCACCGCCAGGACGGGAGAGAGGTCCGTGGGCGTCATTCAGCCCATATACATCCGGTCGAAGATGGTGACCGAGTCATTGCCCGGATCCCAGTCAAGGTCTTCGCGCACGCCGTAGCTGACCACGTTGCGCCACAGGTACATGCCGGGGGTGACGTTTTCCCATTCCTCGACGAGGTCCAGATAGGCCGCATGACGTTCATCGAATTCCTGCGCCGCCGCGAAGCGTTCGCCGATTTCCAGAAAACGGTCGGTCGGCACCCATGTCCTGTGCGCGGCCGTGGTGCGGCTGGAATTCGGCCCCCAGTCCAGCCAGAGCGGGCGGTAGGGGTCGCCGGAGAACTCGCTGGACATCGACATGTTGAGCAGGTGGAACGGGCGCTGATAGGCCAGCGAGAAGTTATCGACGATGCGGATGCGCACGTTGACCCCGATATCGCGCCACTGTTCGACCATGAACTCGGCCGCAACTTCGTAATTCGGGTAGAAGCCGCGCGTGATGTGCCAGATCAGCTCCTCCCCGGCGTAATCCGACTGCGCCAGAAGCTCGCGGGCGCGGTCCGGGTCGTAAGGGTAGGCGCGTTCCCGGTCGGGGTCGTAATAGGGCCCGTATTCGGGGAAGTTGAACGGCGTCGGCACGAAGGTTGCGTCGCCCCAGAGCGCCTCGACGATGGCCTCGCGATCGATGGCCGAGACCATCGCCTTGCGCAGGTTCGGATCGGTCAGCGGGTTGTTGGGCAGATCCTCGGTTTCCAGCGTGTTGAAGGCGAACATCGGGTAGTTCTCGATGGATTTCTCCATCACCTCGACGCCCGGCGTATCGCGCACCTGTGCCACCTGGTCGGCGGGGATATTGACGATGACGTCAAATTCGCCCGCGGCGAGACCTGCGTAGCGGGTAGAGAACTCGGGGACGATGCGGAAGGTCAGGCTCGCCGCAGGGACCGGCGCATTCCAGTAGTCGTCAAAGGCCTCGGCCACCAGTTCAGTCGACGGGTCGAACGAGACCAGCTTGTAGGGGCCCGTGCCCATCGGGGCCTGGCCGAAGGCGTCCTTGCCGACCTCCTCGTAATAATGCTTGGGCAGGACAAAGCCGATCGGCGTGACCATGCGGTAGGCGATCGAGGGGTCGGGGGCCTCGGTCTCGATCTCGACAGTCAGGGGGCCGACCGCTTCGACCCGGATGATGCCCGCGACATAGCGCGTGCCGCGCGGCGCGTCGGGCTCCTCACCCCAGAGCCGCTGCTCGGAGATCGAGAAAGCCACATCCTCGGCATCCATCACATGGCCATCATGGAACTTGACCCCCTCGCGCAGGTGGAACGTCCAGATCGTCGGCGTCGTGCGTTCCCAACTGGTGGCAAGCCAGGGCACAAGCTCGGTCCCGTCGGGGTCTTCCCACCGGTTGCGGCGCACAAGCGTGTCGAAAAGGTTGGAATGCACCCGGCCGCCCGAGGTCGAGATGCCAATCACCGGGTCCATCGTCTCCCACAGGTTATCGACCGCGATCACCAGGTCGGGGCGCGCCTGCTGCGCATAGGCGCGAAACGGTTTCAGGGCCGTGACCGTGCCGATGGCGGCGGCGCTGGCAAGTAGGGTTCTGCGTGTGGTTTTCATGACAAGTCCTCCTGGGAGATGTGAAGATCAGGTGCCGCTGGCCGTGACATGCCGCAGCGTGTAGTCGCGTTCATTGCGCAGGGACGGGATCTGGTCGCGGGTGCGTGTGACCTGGTCGAGGTCGAGATCGACAACGGCAAGACCCGGCTCGGATCCGCCCATATCGACCATCACCTTACCCCAGGGATCGACGATCATCGAGTGGCCCCATGTCTTGCGCCCGTCATCGTGAAGGCCCACCTGCGCCGCCGCGACCACGAAGGCCCCGTTCTCGATGGCGCGCGCGCGCAACAGGGTTTCCCAATGCGCGTCGCCGGTGGGGACGGTGAAGGCCGAGGGGATGAACATCACCGTGGCCCCCCGTTTGGCGAAATCGCGGTAGAGATGCGGGAACCGAAGGTCATAGCAGATGGTCAGGCCCCATGGGCCCCAGGGCGTGTCGATCAGCACGGCCTCTCCGCCCGGTGCGTAGCGGTTCGATTCGCCGGTGGGCGGGCGGCCCTCCAGGAACACGTCGAAGAGGTGGATCTTGTCGTATTGCGCCACCGACGCGCCGGTGTCGTCGATCAGGTTGCCGTGGTTCAGAAAGCGCCCGTCGCCGCTGGCAACCGGGGTCGAGCCGGTTTGAATCCAGATGCCGTGCCTGGCCGCCAGCGCCTTGCAGGCGGTGACGAAAGGGTCATCGGCCTCCTGCGTGATCTGGCTGCGCGCGTCGTCGCGGTCCTTGTTCATCATGCCCGCGGCTTCCGGCAGGGCGAGCAGGTGGCAGCCCTGGTCGGCGGCATGGGCAGCCGCCTCCTCAACGAAGGCGATATTGCCCGCATGGCGGTTGGTCGATGTCATCTGGGCCATGCATAGCCGTAACTTCCGCTGCACATTGTCCTCCGAATGCCTGTCCCTCTTCTCATCCTGAAATCAAAACCCTAACTTAAAAAGCACAAATAACTTGGATAGCGTTCAAAAAACTAACATATTGGACAGATGAGCTCGACACGACGCCTCCCACCGCTCAAGGCCCTGCGCGCGCTGGAGGCGATCCACCAGACCGGCTCGATCACCGATGCCGCGCATCAACTGAACGTGTCGCATTCCGCGATCAGCCACCAGGTCAAGATCCTGGAGGCCTGGGCCAGCGAGCCCTTGTTCATCCGCCAGGGCCGCATGACCACGCTGACCGATGCGGGCCGCAGCCTGGCGGGCGTCACGCATGAGGCCTTCGACGCGATCCGGCACGAGATGGACCGGCTGCCGATGCGCGGGCTGCGCAGTGTCTCGATCGCCTGCCTGCCGCTGGTGGCGACCGGGTGGCTGATGCCGCGCCTCAAGGGGTTCAGCGCCGCGCATCCCGAGATCAACCTGCATGTCACGCTTCTGCAGACCGACAGGCCGGTGACGCCGCCGCCCGATATCGAGATCCGCTTTGCCCGCCGCGCGCAGCTGATGACGCATGATATCGTGCTTGCCCCCGGCGACGCGGTTCCGGTCTGCGCGCCCGCACTGCTGGCGGGACGGGAGCCGGACGAGTTGCTGACGACCGGACCGCTTCTGTTCGATGAAGACCTGCGGATGTGGTCGCTCTGGTACGAGCGCTCAAGCCACCCGCGCCAACCGGCCAGTGGCTCGGGCCTGATGCTGGAAGGCTCGGCCCTGTTGCAAGGCGCGGCGGTGGCCGGTCTGGGTGTCGCGATCTGCCGAAAGTGGTTCCTGGGCCGCGACCTGGCCGCGGGCCGCCTGGTCACGCTGTCCGATCACACCATAGACGAGGATTGGTGCTACTTCATCCGATGCGACGCAGACAAGCGCCAGGCCCCCGAGGTGGAGGCCGTGGTCGCCCGGCTATCGCAATGAGGCGGGCGGCGCATCATGCCGCGTCCAGGGCGGCCAGCCGTCTGGCCTGTCGGTCCAGAAGCGTGTCGATCTCCGCGATGTCTTGCGGGGCGAGTTTGGGGCCGGGGCGGCGCAGGGCCGCGTTCGCGATGATGCCGCGATGAGCCAGCACGTGTTTGCGCAGGGCAAGCCCCAGACCCGGCTGGCTTTCGTATCGGATCATCGGCAGATAGGCGTCAAAGAGGTCCCGCGCCTTGTCGTGATCGCCTGCTTGCGCGTGGCGGCAAACGCCGATCATCATCTCGGGGAAGGCGAAGCCGGTCATCGCGCCGTCGGCGCCGCGCGCCATCTCCTCGGGCAGGAACAGCCCCGAATTGCCGCACAGGATCGAGATCCGGCGGCCGCCCCCATCCGAGGCCTTTCGCAGGGCAGTGATCTTGGACAGGCCCGGCCAATCCTCGTGTTTCAGCATCACGCAACTGGGGTGGTCACGGATGATGTCGATGATGACCGAGGCGTCGATCCGGACCCCGGTGGCCAGCGGAAAATCCTGCAAGACGAAAGGCGTATCGGGGCCGAGCGCGTCGGCCACGGTCGCGAAATAGCCCTTGATCTGTGCGTCGGTGCGCAAGGCAGGGGTGGGGGCGACCATGACCCCGGCGGCGCCGAGATCCATCGCGGTGCGCGAGAGCCCGACCAGAGAGGCAAGCCCGGGCGAAGACACGCCGACAATGACCGGCACCCGGTCCGCGACAGCGGCCATCACGCGCGTCATCACGGCGACGGATTCGTCTTGCGTCAGTTTCTCCGCCTCGCCCATCATACCCATGATCGTCAGACCGTCGGCCCCGGCGGACAGGAAGAACTCCACCATGGTGTCGATGCTGCCGTCATCGATCGTCCTGCAATCGTCGAAAGGGGTGGGGGCGATGACGTAGACGCCTTTCGCGGATTCCGTCAGTTTGGACATGGGGGACCTTTCCTGGTCGAAGAGCGGCCTGCGCAACGGGATGAATGTGCATTACAATCATGGGCCTTGCGGTAAAGGCAAGCCGGAACCCGCCACGCCCGCGTGAGCCGGATGCTTGAATGAAAGACACTCGCGGGCAGCATATCGGAATGTTGGGAGATCCCGGAACCCGACGCGATAAAGGAGAGGTAAAGTGGCAGCCCGTAGGGGAATCGAACCCCTCTTTCCAGGTTGAAAACCTGGCGTCCTAACCGATAGACGAACGGGCCACGCTTGGCGGTGAGGCGGGTTCTAGGAAAAGCCGGTGTGATGCGCAAGGGGAAATTGACGCATCGGGCAAGGAAATTTTCGAAGGTCTTCCGTCATGCCAAGGCGGCATCCTCCAGCCGCAATTGCACGCTCTGGCGGCCGTTCCAGTGGTTGACCTCGATCCGGCCCGCAAGGTGGATTGGGCGGCCTGCGTGGCCTTCGATCAGGTCGGCCAGCCCGGTGCTGCGGGCATTGAAGGCGATGGCCTCCAGCGTGACGGGGCCGCCATCGGAGAAGCTGAATTTCAGGTGGCCGTCGCCCACCGGCTTGGTGAAGCGGATGCTCTGCGACGGAAACACGAAGCGCGGGGCGGGGGACCCGGCGCCAAACGGGCCTGCCGTCTCCAAAGCCTCGATCAGCTCGACTGTTGCGCCGCCCGGCATCAGCATGGCGTCGATGCGCAGGTCGGCGGGGCCGGCCTCGCCCGCGCCCTGTTTGGCCAAGAGCTCCGAGAGGCGGGCCATGGCGGGTTCTAGCTGCGCGCGGCTCAGGCTCAGGCCCGCTGCCATGCGGTGGCCGCCCCCTTTCTGGATCAGCCCCTCGGCGGCCAGTTTCTGGATCGACGCACCCAGATCGACGCCCGCGATTGAGCGGCCCGAGCCCTTGCCGTCATCGCCGTCGAAGCCGATCACCACGGCGGGGCGGTTGGTGGCCTCTTTCAGGCGGCTTGCCACGATGCCGACGACACCGGGGTGCCAGCCCTCGTCGGCGGCCCAGACCAACGGCGCGTCGAGACAGCGCGCCTCGGCCTGCGCCAGGGCCGCATCGCGCACATTGGCCTCGATCTCGCGCCGGTCGGTGTTGAACATGTCCAGACGTTCGGCCATCGCTCGTGCCTCGGCCGGATCGGTGCAGGCCAGGAGGCGCGCGCCCAGGTCGGCCTCGCCGATGCGGCCCCCGGCATTGACGCGCGGGCCGAGGACGAAGCCGAGATGGTAGGAGGTCGGCGCCCGGTCCAGCCGCGCCACGTCGCAGAGCGCCACCAGGCCAGGGCGGTCGCGCCGCGCCATGACCTTGAGGCCCTGCCGCACGAAGGCGCGGTTCACACCGGTCAGTTGCGCCACATCGGCCACGGTGGCCAGCGCCACGAGGTCCAGCATCGCCATCAGGTCGGGGCCCTTGCGGCCCGCTTCCCGCAACTGACGGCCCGCCTCGACCAGCATCAGGAACACGACGGCGGCGGCGCAGAGATAGCCCAGGTCGCCCGGTTCATCCTGCCGGTTGGGGTTCACCACGGCGACGCAATCGGGCAGCTCCGCGCCACCCAGGTGGTGGTCGAGCACGATAACCTCCGCGCCCCTGGCCGCCGCGATGGGGTCGTGCGACAGGGTTCCGCAATCGACGCAGATGATCAGGTCGTGGGATGTGGCGAGCTCGGCCATCGCGGCCTCGTTCGGGCCATAGCCCTCGTCGATGCGGTCGGGAATGTAGAGCGTCGCGGCATGGCCCTGCTGGCGCAGCCAGTCGATCAGCAGGGCGGCGGAGGTGCCGCCATCGACATCGTAATCGGCAAAGATCGCGATGCGTTCGCGGTCGGCCATGGCGGCAAGCACGCGGGTTGCGGCGACCCCCATATCCTTCAGGCGCAGCGGATCGGGCAGCAGGTCGCGCAGGGCAGGGGCCAGGTAGCTGTCGGCGGCCTCCGGCAGCACGCCGCGCCGGGCCAGCACGCGGGCCAGCGCAGGCGCGATATCGGCCCGTTGTGCCAGCGCCTCCGACAGGCGGTCCTCTTCGGGTGACAGGCCCACCCAGTGCCGCCCGGTGGCCGAGGCCGTGACGTTCAGGATCGTGCTGGTCATGCCTCGGACGCGACGGGCGTGCGGTAGGTCATGCGCCGCACCGATCCGGTCTTGGAGCGCATCAGCAGGGTCTCGGTCGTGACCCAACCGACCTCGCGCTTGATGCCCGACAGGATCGAGCCGTTGGTGACGCCGGTGGCGGAAAAGATCACATCCTCGGTCACCATCTCGTCGCGGCCATAGATCTTGTCGAGGTCGGTGATCCCGGCCTTTCCCGCGCGGCCGCGTTCATCGTCGTTGCGGAATACGAGGCGGCCATACATCTGCCCGCCCATACATTTCAGCGCGGCGGCGGCCAGCACGCCTTCGGGTGCGCCGCCTTCGCCCATATACATGTCGATGCCGGTGGCCTCGGCCTCGGCGCAATGCATGACGCCCGCGACATCGCCATCGGTGATCAGGCGGATCGCGGCCCCGGTCGAGCGGATCTCGGCGATCAGCTCCTGGTGGCGGGGGCGTTCGAGGATGCAGACGGTGATGTCCTTGGGCAGGCAGCCCTTCGCGGATGCCAGCGCCGAGACACGGGTGGCGGGGGGCATGTCCAGGGACACGATACCCTCCGGGTAGCCCGGACCGATCGCCAGTTTCTCCATGTAGACATCGGGCGCATGCAGCATGGATCCGCGCGGCCCCATGGCAATGACGGTCAGCGCGTTCGGCATGTCCTTGGCGGTCAGCGTCGTGCCCTCCAGCGGGTCCAGCGCGATATCGACGCCGGGGCCGTTGCCGCTGCCGACCTCCTCGCCGATATAGAGCATCGGGGCCTCGTCGCGTTCGCCCTCGCCGATCACCACGACGCCCGCGATGTCGAGCTTGTTGAGCTGGTCGCGCATCGCGTTGACGGCGGCCTGGTCGGCGGCTTTCTCATCGCCGCGCCCGATCAGGCCGGCCGAGGCGATGGCGGCAGCCTCGGAGACGCGGGCCAGCCCGAGCGAGAGCATGCGATCGTTGAAATCGGTTTTCGTGGGCATGGGGCCGGTGTCCTTCGTGGGATAGAGGTTGCCCCTGTCTGTAACCCGTGGCCGGAAAGCCGCGCAAGCCCGTGTCGCGTCAGGGTTGCGCTAACAGGGGCGCGCGCGCTCGGTCGACCGAGCGCATACGCGGCCCGTCGACGGGCCGCCTGCCGCGCGTCAGATGTTTTCGATCCTCAACGCCACGGGCTGGCCCAGGACCACATCGGTCTGCGGCAGTGCTTCCAGCGCGTCGGCCAGCGACGGGGCCGAGACCTTGTGCGTGACGATCAGCACCGGGGCCTCGCTGCCGCCATGTTCTGGCTGGCGCATCCGGTCGATGGAAATGCCGCAATCACCGAGGACCGAGGCCACCTTGGCCAGCGCGCCGGGCTTGTCGGTAAGGTTCAGGCGCAAATAGTAGGGGGCCGAAACCGCGACGGCGGCGCGGGCGGCATGTTCCAGCCCGGCGGCGGGCTGGCCGAAGGTGGGCAGCCGGATGCCGCGCGCGATATCCATCACGTCGGACAGGACCGCGCTGGCGGTGGGGCCTTCGCCCGCGCCCGCGCCGCGCAGCACGATCTGGCCGACGGCATCGCCTTCCAGAACGACCATGTTGGTGCCGCCCTCCAATTGCCCAAGCGGGCTGTCGGCGGGAACAAGGCAGGGCGTCATGCGCTGCTCCAGCCCCCGTCCGGTCATGCGCGCGACGCCGAGCAGCTTGATGCGGAAACCCATATCGGCGGCCTGTTCGATATCCTCGATGGTGACCTGTCCGATGCCCTCCAGCGTCACGCCGTCGAAATCGACCGCCGTGCCGAAGGCGATGGCCGAGAGCAGCGCCAGTTTATGGCCTGCGTCGATGCCGCCCACGTCGAGATTGGGGTCGGCTTCCAGGTAGCCGAGCTTGTTGGCCTCCTCGAAGACCTCGTCATAGCTGAGGCCCGCCGATTGCATCCGCGTCAGGATATAGTTGCAGGTGCCGTTCATCACGCCCATGACGCGGGAAATCTGGTTGCCGGCCAGCCCCTCGGTCAGGGCCTTGACCACCGGGATGCCGCCCGCGACGGCGGCCTCGAACCGGATCACGCGGCCTGCGGCCTCGGCCAGTTCCGCCAGCGCCTGGCCATTCACCGCCAGCATCGCCTTGTTCGCGGTGACCACGTCCTTGCCCGCCGCGATCGCGGCCTCGGTCGCGGCCTTGGCCGGGCCATCCGACCCGCCCATCAGTTCCACGAACACGTCCACGTCGTCGCGCGCGGCCAGCACGACCGGGTCATCCTCCCACGCGTAGGCCGAAAGGTCGACGCCGCGATCCTTGTCGCGGGTGCGGGCGGAGACGGCGGTGATCACCACGGGCCGTCCGGCACGCGCGGCCAGCAGGTTGGCCTTTTGCTGGATGATCTTGACGACACCGCATCCAACGGTGCCAAGCCCGGCGATGCCAAGGCGAAGCGGGTCTGACATGTGGCGCGGGCCTCCGGCAGGAATGAAATCGGTCGCGCAACTGTTAGCCGACCCGTCCGGGGGGTGCAACGAGAGGCTGTTGCCCTAATTTACCTGCATCCGGCGCAGGATGGCGGCGCGGCGGCGCAGATCGGCGGCGCGCCATTCCAGGCTGCGGCCCGCGGCTTCGGCGCGGGGTGGCCCGGCAAGCTCGGTCCGGGTCAGGATCGGCCCGAGGGGCACCAGCTCGGGCCAGTCGGCGGCGCGGCTCTGATCGGTGATCGAGGCGTCAAGCTCGGGCGCGCGAATGGAACAGGCGGCGACGAGGGCGAGAACCGTGATGAGGGTGAGAGTCCGCATTGCCTGCCTGCATGATGTGCCGTTGTTATTTTGTATCGCGGAAGCCGCACCCGCGTCCAGCATCTGCTTGAATTGAACGTATGTTCAGATAATGTGCCCCCATGGCACGCAAACAAGGTTCCCACGCCGATATCACCGGCCCCAAGGTGCGCGACGCGGCGCTGCGCCTCTTTGCGCGACACGGATTCGCCGCCGTTTCCATGCGCCAGATCGCGGCGGAGGTCGGCGTGCAGGCGGGCGCGCTTTACCTCTATACCCCTGATAAACAGACACTTCTTTTTGATCTCATGCGCGATCACCTTGAGGATCTGCTGGCAAGCTGGCAGGTGCCGGAGGGCTCGGCCGTCGAACAGCTGGAAGCCTTCTGCCGCCACCATATCCGCTATCACCTGGATCGGCCCGAACTGGTTTTCATCGCCTATATGGAGCTGCGCAACCTGGAGCCCGAGAATTTCGCCGTGATCGAAGCCCTGCGCCGTCAGTATGAGGATCGGCTGGAAATGATCCTGCGCGCGGGGCAGGCGGCGCGCAGTTTCGACCTGCCCGACAGCAAGCTGGCCGCGCTGGCGATCATCGCCATGCTGACCGGCGTGAACACCTGGTATCGCGAGGGCGGGCGGCTGGCGCGGGGCGATATCGAGGCGATCTACTGGGACATGGTGCGCAAGGCGGTGGCGGCCTGACTTGGCCGAAAAAGGGGGGGGTGCCTTTGTGTACACCCCCCGATGCACCCCCCGTACACCCCCTGACGCATATGCAGGGAGAAGGACGGGCAAAAGAGGCCCCCGACGGGTTGCGCCGGGGGTCAGGTTCTTTTCGAGTATTTTGACCAAGAAGATGGGATCAGAGGTCGGGGTAGAGCGGGTAGCGGGCGCAGAGCTGAGCCACTTCGGCCTTCACTTTCTCTTCCACGTCTCCATTCCCGTCCTCGCCATTGGCGGCCAGCCCGTCGACAACCTCGATGATCCAGTCGGCGATCTGGCGGAACTCCTCCTCGCCGAAGCCGCGCGTGGTTCCGGCGGGCGAGCCCAAGCGGATGCCGCTGGTCACGGTGGGTTTCTCGGGGTCGAAGGGGACGCCGTTCTTGTTGCACGTGATGTTGGCCCGGCCAAGCGCCTTTTCGGTGGCGTTGCCCTTGACGCCCTTGGGGCGCAGATCGACCAGGACGACATGGGTGTCGGTGCCATGCGTGACCGTATCGAGCCCCCCCTTGATGAGCTGATCGGAGAGCGCCTGCGCATTGGTGATGACCTGGGCGGCGTAATCCTTGAACTCGGGGCGCAGCGCCTCGCCGAAGGCCACGGCCTTGGCGGCGATGACGTGCATCAGCGGACCGCCCTGGATGCCGGGGAAGATGGCGGAGTTGACCTTTTTCGCGATGGCCTCGTCATTGGTGAGGATCATGCCGCCGCGGGGGCCGCGCAGGGTCTTGTGCGTGGTCGTCGTCGCGACATGGGCGTGCGGGAAGGGCGAGGGGTGCAGACCGGCCGCGACCAGACCCGCGAAATGCGCCATATCGACATGCAGATAGGCCCCGACCATATCGGCGATCTCGCGCATCCGGGCAAAGTCGATCTGGCGCGGAATGGCCGAGCCGCCCGCGATGATCAGCTTGGGCTGGTGCTCCTTCGCCAATTCCTCGACCTGGTCGTAATCCAGCATGTTGTCTTGCTTGCGCACGCCGTATTGCACCGCGTTGAACCATTTGCCGGACTGGTTGGGTTTCGCCCCGTGGGTCAGGTGGCCGCCTGCATCGAGGCTCATCCCCAGGATGGTGTCGCCGGGCTGGATCAGCGCGGTGAAGACGCCCTGGTTGGCCTGAGACCCGGAATTGGGCTGCACATTGGCGAAACCGCAGCCAAAGAGTTCCTTGGCGCGGTCGATGGCGAGGGTTTCGGCGATGTCGACATATTCGCAGCCGCCATAGTAGCGCCGACCGGGATAGCCTTCGGCGTATTTGTTGGTCATGACCGACCCCTGCGCCTCCAACACGGCGCGGCTGACGATGTTCTCGGAGGCGATCAGTTCGATCTCGTCGCGCTGGCGGCCAAGCTCGGAGCGGATGGCGCGTGAGATCTCCGCATCGCGGGCCTCCAGGCTGTCGGTGAAGAAACCGGGGGAACGGTGGGCTGCGGTCATGGGCTCTACTCCCTCTCTGGGGTCCGGGGTTGCGCAAGATGAGTGCGCCATAGCGCTTGCGCGGGCGGGGTGAAAGCCCTCAAAGCGCCGCTTTGAAGACCGCAACCGTCCTTTGATCGGAATTTCGAGCGGGACTATTGCCCTAATCAGGGATTGAGTTTCGCCGCTGGCCGGGTGAACACTGGACGCTCATGAACGCCGGAGGCGCGATGCCCGCTGCCCGTAACATCTGTTTCCTCGCCTCGGACGCGCCCATTGCGGCGGAGGCGCAGGCGCGGCTGGCGGCGCGGTTCGGCCATTACCCGCCCGAGGAGGCCGACGTGATCGTCGCACTTGGCGGCGATGGCTTCATGCTGTCGACGCTGCATGGCACCCAGGAGATCGAGGCCCCCGTCTATGGCATGAACCGGGGCACGGTCGGGTTCCTGATGAACGAATATTCCGAGGATGGGTTGATCGACCGGCTTGAGGCGGCGGAGGAGGCGGTGATCAACCCGCTGCACATGATCGCCACGCAACGCGACGGCACCGTGACCGAGGCGCTGGCGATCAACGAAGTGAGCCTTTTGCGCGCGGGGCCGCAGGCCGCACAGCTGCGGATTTTCGTCGACGGGCGGATGCGCATGGCCGAGCTGGTCTGCGACGGGGCGCTGGTGGCGACGCCTGCGGGCTCGACCGCCTATAACTATTCCGCGCATGGGCCGATCCTGCCCATCGGGGCGGATGTGCTGACGCTGACGGCGATGGCGGCGTTCCGGCCCCGGCGCTGGCGCGGGGCGCTCTTGCCCAAGGATGCGGTGGTGCGCTTCGACGTGATCAATGCCGAAAAGCGCCCGGTGCGCGCCGATGCCGACAGCCGGTCGGTCGAGGATGTGGTCTCGGTCGAGATCCGGTCCGAGCCGAGCGTCGCGCATCGCATCCTGTTCGATCCCGGCCACGGGCTGGAGGAGCGGTTGATCAGCGAGCAATTCACATGAGCGGCCCGCGACGTTGCACCGCGTTTGGGCGCGTGAGAAAAATAGTTTAGTGCTAAACTAAACCAGAGGGAGGTCCGGTGATGGATAAGGAAGAACGCGAGACATTGCGCCAGGGCGCGCTGGATTATCACGAGTTTCCGCGCCCCGGAAAGCTGGAGATCCGTGCCACCAAGCCGATGGCCAATGGCCGCGATCTGGCCCGCGCCTACAGCCCCGGCGTGGCGGAGGCCTGCCTTGAGATCAAGAACGACCCCGCCGATGCGGCCCGCTACACCGCGCGCGGCAACCTGGTGGCCGTGGTCTCGAACGGGACGGCGGTGTTGGGGCTTGGCAATATCGGCGCGCTGGCCTCGAAGCCGGTGATGGAGGGCAAGGCGGTCCTGTTCAAGAAATTTGCCAATATCGACTGTTTCGATATCGAGGTGAATGAAAGCGACCCCGAAAAGCTGGCCGATATCGTCTGCGCGCTGGAGCCGACCTTTGGCGCGATCAACCTGGAGGACATCAAGGCCCCGGATTGTTTTATCGTTGAACAAATCTGCCGCGAGCGCATGGGCATCCCGGTCTTCCACGACGACCAGCACGGCACCGCCATCGTGGTGGGGGCGGCGGCGACCAATGCGCTGCATGTCGCGGGCAAGGATTGGGCCGATATCAAGGTGGTCTCGACGGGCGGCGGAGCGGCGGGGATCGCCTGCCTCAACATGCTGCTGAAACTTGGCGTGAAACGCGAGAATGTGTGGCTGTGCGACATTCACGGGCTGGTCCATGAGGGCCGGACCGAGGATATGAACCCGCAGAAGGCGGCCTTTGCGCAGGCCAGCGACAAGCGCACGCTGGACGAGGTGATCGACGGGGCGGACCTGTTCCTGGGGCTGTCGGGGCCCGGCGTGCTGAAGCCCGAGATGGTGGCGAGGATGTGCGATCAGCCGATCATCTTCGCGCTGGCCAATCCGAACCCGGAAATCACGCCCGACGATGTGCGCAGCGTGGCACCGGATGCCATTATCGCGACGGGGCGCAGCGATTTTCCCAACCAGGTCAACAACGTGCTGTGCTTCCCCTTCATCTTCCGCGGCGCGCTGGATGTGGGCGCGACCGAGATCAACGACGCGATGCAGATCGGCTGTGTCGAGGGGATCGCGGAACTGGCGCGCCAGACCACCAGCGCCGAGGCCGCCGCCGCCTACCAGGGCGAGAAGCTGACCTTCGGGCCGGATTACCTGATCCCCAAACCCTTCGACCCGCGCCTGATCGGGGTCGTGGCCAGCGCCGTGGCCAAGGCCGCGATGGAAAGCGGGGTCGCGGCGCGGCCCCTGGAGGATCTGGACGCCTACCGCGCCAAGCTGGACCAGTCGGTCTATCGCTCGGCGCTGATCATGCGGCCCGTGTTCGAGGCGGCCTCGACCGCGACGCGGCGCATCGTCTTTGCCGAGGGCGAGGATGAGCGCGTGCTGCGCGTGGCGCAGGCGATGGTGCAGGAGATGACCGATATTCCGACCCTGATTGGCCGCCCCGAAGTGGTGCAGAGCCGGATCGAGCGGGCGGGCCTCAAGATCAAGCCGGACCGGGATTTCGACCTGATCAACCCCGAAAGCGATGCCCGCTACCGCGATTACTGGCAGAGCTACCTGGAGAAGATGCAGCGCAACGGGGTCACGCCGGACCTGGCGCGCGCCATCCTGCGCACCAACACCACCGCCATTGGCGCGGTCGCGGTCTATCGCGGCGATGCCGACAGCCTGATCTGCGGCACCTTCGGGCAATACCTGTGGCACCTGAACTATATCAGCCAGCTTCTGGGCAACACCGACGGGCTGCACCCGGTCGGGGCGCTGAGCCTGATGATCATGGAGGACGGGCCGCTGTTCATCGCCGATACGCATGTCCACGCGATGCCCACGCCCGAGCAGATCGTCGAGACCGTGATCGGGACCGCGCGCCATGTGCGCCGGTTCGGGGTCGAGCCGAAAGTGGCGATCTGTTCCAGCTCGCAGTTCGGCAACCTGGACAGCGACAGCGGCAGGCGGACCCGCGCGGCGATGCAGATCCTCGACACGATGGGGCTGGATTTCACCTATGAGGGCGAGATGCTGACCGATGCGGCGCTGGACGGGGAGCTGCGCGAGCGTATCTATCCCGGATCGCGGCTGGAGGGGGCGGCCAATTGCCTGGTCTATTCCTCGACCGATGCGGCGGGCACGGCGCGCAACATCCTCAAGGTCAAGGCGCGCGGGCTGGAGGTCGGGCCGATCCTGATGGGGATGGGCAACAAGGCGCATATCGTGACGCCCTCGATTACCGCGCGGGGATTGCTGAACATGACCGCGCTGGCGGGCACGCCCGTGCATCACTATAGCTGAGGACAGAATCAGCGGGGTTTGCATCTCTGGTGCGCAGAGTTTGCAAACCCAGGCCGTCTATTCATATCGCTCCCCTGATCCCGGTCGGTTTGCAAAATTTGCAAAGCCGATCCGGTCGTTTCTGCAAATAAATTGCGTCCTTCCGCCTCACCCGCCCGCCTGCGTGCTTGCCGTAACGTCGGGCGCTGCCTAACAACGGGGCAGGTTGGATCGGGAGGAAGATGAATGTCCTATCAGGAAGTCTATGCAGAGGCGCAGCGCGACCCGGAGGGGTTCTGGATGGGGGCCGCCGAGGCGATTGACTGGGACCGGGCCCCGTCGAAGGCGCTGTTCGCCGACAACGCCCCGCTCTACGAGTGGTTCGCCGATGGCATGGTCAACACCTGCTGGAACGCGGTCGACCGCCATGTCGAGGCCGGCCACGGCGACCGGGTCGCGATCATCCATGACAGCCCCGTCACCCATTCCAAGCACGAGATCACCTATGCCGAGTTGCAGGCCCGCGTCGCCAGCCTTGCGGGCGCGCTGCGGGCCAGGGGCATCGAGAAGGGCGACCGCGTCATCATCTACATGCCGATGGTGCCCGAGGCGCTTGAGGCGATGCTGGCCTGTGCCCGATTGGGCGCGATCCATTCGGTCGTGTTCGGGGGCTTCGCGGCCAGCGAGCTGGCGGTGCGGATCGACGATTGCACGCCGAAATGTATCATCGCCGCGTCGTGCGGGTTGGAGCCGGGGCGCGTGGTGCATTACAAGCCGCTGCTCGATGGGGCCATCGAGCAGGCCAAACACGAGCCCGAGTTCTGCGTCATCTTCCAGCGCGAGCAGGAGGTGGCCCGCCTGGAAGAGGGGCGCGATTTTGACTGGCACGGGTTTCAATACGGGGTCGAGGATGCGGACTGCGTGCCGGTCGAGGGCAACCACCCGGCCTATATCCTCTATACCTCCGGCACCACGGGCGCGCCCAAGGGGGTGATCCGGCACACGGCCGGGCACCTGGTGGCGCTGAACTGGTCGATGCGCAATCTCTATGACATGAACCCCGGCGAGGTGTTCTGGGCCGCGTCCGATGTCGGCTGGGTCGTGGGCCATTCCTATATCTGCTACGCGCCGCTGGTCTTCGGCTGCACCACATTGGTGTTCGAGGGCAAACCCGTCGGCACGCCCGATGCGGGCACCTTCTGGCGGGTGATCCAGGATCACGGGGTCAAGGCGCTTTTCACCGCGCCCACGGCCTTCCGCGCCATCAAGCGCGACGATCCGCAGGGCGCGCTGGTCGGCGATTATGACCTGTCCAGCCTGGAGACCCTGTTCCTGGCCGGTGAACGCGCCGATCCCGACACCATCGAATGGGCGCAGGACAAGCTGCGCGTGCCGGTCATCGACCATTGGTGGCAGACCGAAACCGGCTGGTGCATCGCGGGCAACCCGATGGGGATCGAGCCGCTGCCGGTCAAGCTGGGATCGCCCACCGTGCCGATGCCGGGCTATGACGTGCGCATCCTGGACGAGGGCGGGCACGAGGTGCCGCGCGGCGAGTTGGGGGCGATTGCCATCAAGCTGCCGCTGCCGCCGGGATGCCTGCCGAACTTGTGGAATGCCGAGGCGCGCTATCGCAAATCCTACCTGGAGCATTTCCCCGGCTATTACGAGACCGGCGATGCGGGCTACAGGGACGAGGATGGCTACCTCTTCATCATGGCGCGCACCGATGACGTGATCAACGTGGCCGGGCACCGCCTGTCCACCGGCGGCATGGAGGAGGTTCTTGCCAGCCACCCGGACGTGGCCGAATGCGCCGTGATCGGCGTGGCCGACCCGCTCAAGGGGCAGATGCCGATGGGGTTCCTGTGCCTCAACTCGGGCGTGGAGCGGTCCGAGGCCGATGTGGTCGCCGATTGCGTCCGCCTGGTGCGCGAGCGCATCGGCCCGGTGGCGGCCTTCAAGCTGGCCTGCGTGGTCAGTCGCCTGCCCAAGACGCGGTCGGGCAAGATCCTGCGCGCCACCATGGTCAAGATCGCCGATGGGGAAGACTTCAAGCTGCCCGCCACCATCGACGATCCGGCCATCCTGGATGAGATCGCTGAGGCGCTGAAGGGGCTCGGCTACCCGCGTTAAGGCGGGAATTGCTCTGTTTCCTGCCTCGCGCCGCGCTCGGTGCTTCCGGTTTTGGGCCATCTGTCCTAGGCTCTCCCCCGGGGTAACGGAAGGGGACCACGGGCAGTGACGGCACGGCGGGAGGGAAACGCGGCGGCGGACCGGGCGCAGATTCGGGCGGTGCGGGCAGCAATCAAGCTCTACAGTCACGATATCCGCGCCGCGGTGTCGGACGTGATCGGCGGGCTGCGCCTGATCGACCGCGCCCGGCTGGACAGCGATACCCAGGACCAGGTCGAGCGGGTCCAGATCGCCGGCGAGGCGCTGGCCGAACTGGTCGATGCGGCGCTTCTGGAACTGGATGGCCGGGCGGATGAAAGCGCGGTTGATCAGGTGTTCGATTTCCGCAGCTTCCTGGCCGGGGTCGAAATGCGCTGGTCGGGGCGGGCGCGCGAACAGGGGCTGACCTTTCGGCTGGACGTGGACCGGGACGTGCCCGAGCGGGTCAGCGTGGCGCGGATCAAGCTGGACCGGATCCTGGGCAACCTGATTGCCAATGCGCTGAAATTCACCGATCAGGGCCGGGTCACGCTGAAGGTGGCGTGCCGCGACGATCAGCTGGAGTTTTCCGTGCGCGACCAGGGGCCGGGGTTCTCGGACACGGCGCTGGAGCGGCTCTTTACCCCTGATGGCCGCCCGCAGGATGCGACGCGCCCCGGCACCGGGTTGGGCTTGCATATCTCCAAGGACCTGGCCGACAGCCTGGGGGCGGAGCTGACCGTCATCAATCTGCCCGGTCACGGGGCGGAAGTGCGCCTGCGCCTGCCGCCCGAGGGCTGGCAACCGGATGAGGCGGAGCCGGTGCTGCCGGACCTCTCGGATCTCAGCGTGCTGGTGGCCGAGGATAACGAGACCAACCAGATCATCGTGCGCCAGATGCTGGAGCGGATGGGCGCGCGGATGCGGCTGGCGCGCGACGGGGTCGAGGCGCTGGCCGCGCTCAAGGTGGACAGTTTCGACATCGCGCTGCTGGATATCGAGATGCCGCGCATGACCGGGATCGAGGTGATGCGCGACCTGCGCGCGCGCGGCGCGGTGCCCGAGACGCCGCTGGTGGCGCTGACCGCCTATATCCTGCGCGACAACCGCGAGGCGATCTATGCCGCCGGGGCCGATGGGGTCATCGCCAAGCCGATCCGCTCGATCCAGGATTTCGGGCAGGCGATCCGGCGTCATGTCGATCGCAGCGGCGATGGCCCCGCCCCGGTGCCCGACCCCGAGGTGACGCAGCGCATCGGGCAGTTGGACCGCAACCGCTTCGACGCGATCTTGCAGGCGGCGGGCCCCGACGGGCGAGAGGAGTTCCTGCGCCATCTGCTGGCCGATCTGCGATCCGTCGCGCGTCTGCTGCACGTGGGCGTGGAGGGGCGCGACGCGGGCCTGGTGCGCGCGCAGACGCATATCCTGATCTCGCTGGCGGGTGCTGTCGGCGCGGACCGGTTGCAGGGGCTGGCGGAATCGCTCAATGCCACCGCGCATCGCGGGCGGCTGGAGGAGGCACCGACGCCGGTCGCAACCTGCCGGCAGGCGCTGGCCATCCTGATCGAGCAGGTCGAGCGCCGCGCCGCCCGCGAGGCGTGAGCGCCCCTTGCAACCCGGCGGGGCAACGCCCAAACTGGCGCGACCCGCAAGCCAAGGAGCGACAGGCAGATGTCATTGCTGGAAGCCGCAAAATCCGTGCGCGAACGCGCCTATGCGCCCTATTCCAACTTCAAGGTGGGCGCCGCGATCCGCAGTATCGAGGGCAATACGCATCTCGGCTGCAACGTCGAAAACGTGGCCTACCCGGAAGGCACCTGCGCCGAGGCCGGAGCCATCGCGGCGATGATCGCGGCGGGTGACACCGGCATCGCCGAGGTGACGGTGATCGCCGACAGCCCCGCGCCGGTGCCGCCCTGTGGCGGGTGCCGCCAGAAGCTCAAGGAATTCGCGCAGGGGGATGTGGTGGTGACCATGGCCACGACGCGCGGCGCGACATTGTCGATGACGGTGGCGGAGCTGCTGCCGGGGGCCTTCGGCGCGGGCCATATGGAAGGGACGTGAGCCGATGGATGCGCGCGAGATACTGGCGCGGCTGCGCGACGGGAAGGGGCTGACGCCCGAGCAATATCAATGGTTTGCGCAGGGGCTGGCCGATGAGACGGTCTCTGACGCGCAGGCCGGGGCCTTTGCCATGGCGATCTGCACGCGGGCCATCGGGCGCGAGGGCCGGGTGCATCTGACCCATGCCATGCGCGATACCGGAGAGGTGCTGCAATGGAACCTGTCCGGGCCGGTGCTGGACAAACATTCCACTGGCGGGGTGGGCGACACCGTGTCGCTGCCGCTGGCCCCGGCGCTGGCGGCCTGCGGGGCCTATGTGCCGATGCTTTCGGGGCGCGGCCTGGGCCATACCGGCGGCACGCTGGACAAGATGGAGGCGATTCCGGGCTACCGCGCCATCGTCGGCAATGACGAACTGGCCCGCGTCGTGGGCGAGGTGGGCTGCGCCATCGTCGGCGCGTCGGGCCAGATCGCGCCTGCCGACAAGCGGCTTTACGGCGTGCGTGACGTGACTTCGACGGTGGAAAGCATCGACCTGATCACCGCCTCGATCCTGTCCAAGAAGCTGAGCGAGGGGCTGGACGGGCTGGTGCTGGACGTCAAGACCGGCTCGGGCGCGTTCATGGCCGATCCGGGCGAGGCGTTGAAACTGGCGCAATCGCTGGTCGACACGGCGCAGGGGGCGGGGTGCAGATGCTCGGCGCTGATCACCGATATGAGCCAGCCTGCCGCGCGGTCGGCCGGCAACGCGCTGGAGGTGATCGAGGCGATGGAGCTTTTGACGGGCAGCGGCGGCTCGGACCGGCTGCGCCGGTTGACGCTGTCGCTTGGCGGCGAGTTGCTGGCGCTTGGCGGGCTGGTCGAGGATGCGGCGGTGGGCGAGGCCAGGATCAACGATGCGCTCAACACGGGCGCGGCGGCAGAGCGTTTCGGCAGAATGGTGGCAGCGCTTGGCGGGCCGTCCGATTTCGTCAGCCGCTGGCGGGACCGCTTGCCATCCTCGCCCGTGGTGGCCGAGGTCTTCCCGCGCGATCCCGGCACGGTGGCGGCCATCGACACGCGGGCCCTGGGCGAGATCGTGGTGCATCTGGGCGGCGGGCGGCTGGTGCAGTCCGACAAGCTGGATCATGGTGTCGGCCTGTCCGACATTGCCGGGATTGGCGACGCGGTGGACACACAGCGCCCGCTGGCGCGCATCCATGCCGCCAGCGAGGAGGCGGCGAGAGAGGCGGCGGAGGCGCTGCACCGGGCCTATACGCTTGGGGCCTCCGGTGGCTCCGGCCCCGATCTTATACAGGAAAGGATTAGCTGATGGCGCGCGCGTTCCTGGTGGTGCTGGACAGCATGGGCTGCGGCGGTGCGCCCGATGCGGACCAGTTCTTCAACGGCGACCGGCCCGATACCGGGGCCAACACGCTGGCCCATATCGCGGCGGCCTGCGCCGAGGGGCGCGCGGAGGACGGGCGCAGCGGGCCATTGTCGATGCCGCATCTGGGGGGCCTCGGGCTTGGGGCGGCGGTGCGGCTGGCCTCGGGCGAGGCCGCGCCGGGGATCGACCCGGAGGCGCGCGGTCTGTGGGGCGCGGCGACGGAAGTGTCGCGCGGCAAGGACACGCCGTCGGGCCATTGGGAACTGGCCGGCGTGCCGGTGCCCTGGGACTGGACCTATTTCCCCGATGAGCAGCCCGCCTTTCCCGATGATCTTGTAGAAGAGGTGAAGCGGATTGCCGGTGTGGGTGGCATCCTGGGCAATCGCCACGCGCCGGGCACCGCCATCATCGAGGCCGAGGGCGAACGCCATCAGGAAACCGGCTGGCCCATCTGCTACACCTCCGCCGACAGCGTCTTCCAGATCGCCGCGCATGAGGAAAGCTTCGGGTTGGACCGGCTCTATGATCTTTGTGAAACGCTTGCCCCGACGCTGCACAAGATGCGCGTGGGCCGGGTGATCGCGCGGCCCTTTGTCGGCGAGGCAGGCGATTACACCCGCACGCCCAACCGGCATGACTACGCGATTGCGCCGCCCGCGCCGACGCTTTGCGACTGGGTGCAGGGGGCGGGACGGTCTGTTCAGGCTGTGGGCAAGATCGGCGACATCTTCTCGATGCGCGGTATCGACGAGGTGCGCAAGGGGCCGGATGAGGTGTTGATGGGGCATCTCTCAGATCTGGTGGACGAGGCCCCGGAGGGCGGGCTGGTCTTCGCCAATTTCGTCGAGTTCGACAGTGTCTATGGTCATCGCCGCGACATCTCGGGCTATGCGCGGCACCTGGAATGGTTCGACCGCTGTATCGGCCCGATCCTGGCGCGGCTGCGGGGTGACGATTTGATGGTCTTCACCGCCGATCACGGCAATGACCCAAGCTGGACCGGGACGGATCATACCCGCGAGCGGGTTCCGGTGGTTGCGGCTGGTCCCTATAGAGGGCAGATCGGCCAGTGCGCCTTTGCCGATGTGGCCGCCAGCGTGGCGGCGCATCTGGGCGTGACGGCTGAAGGACCGGGACGGAGTTTCCTATGACACCCAAGATCGAGTTGCACCTGCATCTGGAGGGCGCGGCCCCGCCCGATCTCATCCGGGCCATGGCGAAGGAGAAATCGGTCGATCTGAGCCGGATTTTTGACGCCGATGGCGGCTATGCCTATCGCGATTTCAACCATTTCCTCAGTGTCTACGAGGCGGCGACTTCCGTGCTGACAAGCCCCGAGGATTACGCCCGCCTGACGGCGGCGGTGCTGGAGGAAAGCGCGGCGCAGGGCGTGGTGTATACCGAGAGCTTCATCTCGCCCGATTTCTGCGGGGGTGGCGATCTTGGGGCGTGGCGGGAGTATCTGCACGCTATCGGGGAGGCGGCGGACCGGGCCGAGGCGGCGCATGGCATCGCCCTGCGCGCCTGCATCACGCCCATTCGCCATTTCGGCCCGGACCGCGCCAAGCCGATTGCGCGCTGCGCGGCCGAGACTGCTGGCGATTTCGTCACCGGGTTCGGCCTTGCGGGCGACGAGATGGCGGGCAAGCCGGGCGATTTCGCCTATGCCTTCGACATGGCGCGCGAGGCGGGGCTGCGGCTGACCTGTCACGCTGGCGAATGGGGCGGGGCGGACTCGGTGCGCGACGCGGTCCGCGACCTGCGGGTTGAGCGGATCGGCCACGGCGTGCAGGCCATCGAGGATCCGGGCCTGGTCGATCAACTGGCCGAGGACGGCATCACGCTGGAATGCTGTCCGGGGTCGAATGTCTTTCTTGGGGTCTTCCCGTCATGGAAGGCACATCCCATCGAGAAGCTGCGCCAAAAAGGCGTCAAGGTCACGGTCTCGACCGACGACCCGCCGTTTTTCCACACCACGATGACGCGCGAATACGAGATGCTTGCGGAGACCTTCGGATGGGATGACGAGATCTTTGCCGAGGTCACCCGAAACGCGCTGGACGCGGCCTTTTGCGATGCCGATAACCGCGCCAAGATTGCCAAGAAACTGGAGCCTGCCGCATGACCGATCACCTGACCGTCGTTGACCACCCGCTGGTGCAGCACAAGCTGACCCTGATGCGCGAGGAGGGCACCTCGACCGCCGTGTTCCGCCAGCTTCTGCGCGAGATCAGCCAGCTTCTGGCCTATGAGGTGACGCGCAACCTGCCGATGACGACCAAGCGCATCACCACGCCGATGCAGGAGATGGACGCGCCGGTTCTGGCGGGGCGCAAGCTGGCGCTGGTCTCGATCCTGCGGGCGGGCAACGGGCTGCTCGATGGGATGCTGGAACTGATCCCCTCGGCCCGTGTGGGTTTCGTCGGGCTCTACCGCGACGAGGAGACGCTGCAACCGGTGCAATACTACTTCAAGGTGCCGACGGAATTGCAGGATCGGCTGGTCATCGCGGTCGATCCGATGCTGGCCACGGGCAATTCCTCCGCCGCCGCCATCGACCTGTTGAAACAGGCCGGCGCCACCGATATCCGCTTTCTCTGCCTGCTGGCCGCGCCCGAGGGGGTGGCCCGCATGAAGGAGGCGCACCCGGATGTTCCCATCGTCACCGCCGCGCTGGATAGCCATCTGAACGACAAGGGATATATCGTTCCGGGACTAGGGGATGCGGGCGACCGCATGTTCGGCACCAAATAGGCCCTGCACCCTTTACGTCGCGGGCAAGCTCTGTCAGTCTTCCGGGCATAGACAATGGGGGTTGTTATGCGGATTCTTTCTTTGGTTTCGGCTTTGGCAATGGGGGCGGTCTGGGCCGCACCCGGTCTTGCGCAAAGCGTGTCGCAACTGGGCGGTCCGGCGGAGACGCCACCGGCCAGCTACAGCGCCGATCAATATGTCGACAGTCGGGGCTGCGTGTTCATCCGCGCGGGCTATGGCGGGCAGGAGACCTGGGTGCCCCGCGTGAGCCGTACGCGGCAACCGCTCTGCGGCTATCAGCCGACGGGCGGCACGACGGTCGCGGCCCCGGCGGTCCCGGCAACGCCGCAGGCCCCCGCCGCCCCGGCGCGCCCCGCCGTCACGGTTGCGACAGCGCCCCAGGCCCCGGTTGCGCCCGCGCGGCCCGCGCAGACCACAGTGACAGTCCGGCCCGCCGCCACCGCGCCCGCGCCGACCACGACCACGACAGCCACCGTCGCCGCGGGGGTCTCGGGCTGCCCGAACCTTCCGGCGTCGGCGGGCCGCTACATTCAGGGGACCAACGTGCGCTGCGGGCCGCAGGCCGTTCATCCCGGCGTCGCGGCCTTTGGCGGCGGCGTCCCGGCGGGGTATGAGCCTGCCTGGGAGGATGGGCGCCTCAACCCCTATCGCGGGCTGGTCTTCGCCACGCCGCAGGGCTATGCGGCGCAGGACAGCTATTGGGAAGGCGACGTGCCGCTGACGGCCATCGACCTGATGGTGGTGATCATTCCCGAACCGGGCTATGGCACCGTCACCCGCGCCTCCAGCACGCCCGACATCGCGGCCCCCGCGCCAAGCGTGGCGGAACCGGCCGTGACGGCCCCTGTGGCAGCAGCCCCTGTGGCCCCGGCGGCCCCGGTCGCGTCCTCGCATCGCTATGTCGAGATCGCCCGCTATTCCGACCGCGCCACGGCGGATCGCGCCCGCGCGCAGCTGGCCGGGCAGGGGATGCCCACCAGCCTGGGCCAAAGCAGCAGCAGCGGGTCGCTGGTCCTGCTGGCCGGTCCCTTCGACGATGCCGCCGCGCTCAGCCGGACATTGAGCCGGGCGCATGGGCTTGGTTATTCGGGGGCGGTGACGCGCTGACGGGACCGGCACGGGGGCGGGGCCTAGCCGCCGCAGATCTCCTGCAACGCGATCCAGTCCTGATCCGACATCAGCGGCGCGCGCAGGCGGCCCCGCATGGGATCGGCCTCGATCAGGTGGAGGACGGATTCGCCTGACAGATCAAGCGCATAGGCAAAGGGCTCGGTGCTGACACCGGCCCTCTCGAACCGCTCCAGCAGGGCGGGCGTGTCGACCGGGGTGGGCGAATTGCTGAGCAGCATGGCGGCATGGTCGCGCAGGTGGCTGCGATTGATCTCGCCCGTCGTCATGAGGCGCAGGGTGGCGAAGATCCCGGCCTCGTCCAGCAGGCGGCGCATGGGCGGGCGCGTGTTGCGGCGCAGGTCTTCGGTCAAGAGGAAACCTGCCAGAACCTCGGGGCCTTCGTGATCCTCGACGAGGGAGCGGTTGACCACGATGATATTGCCCGGAAGCGCGGCGGTGCTTTGCGCCGAGGAGGGCAGCACCACGACCAGCGGCGCGCCGGGGCCGAATACGGCGGTGCTGAGCTCGCGCATGACCTGCAACCCACGGGTGCCGGAACAGGGCCGTCCGGCAAGATCGGCCATGTCGGCGAGGATGAATTGCCCGATCTCGGTGCGTTTCGCGGCAGGCAGCATGGAGGCCGTCTGCCGCACCAGCGCGTCGGGCAGCCAGACGATGCCGATCCCCAATGTGATCAGGAAGAGGAGCGCCGCCAGCCACAGGCGCAACCGGCCCGGATGCGGGCGGCGGCGTTCGATGGCGCTGCGCACCCTCTCGATGGCCTCGATCATGGTCGGTTCGGAGATTTCCAGGGTCTCGTCGGCCTCGGTATCGGGGGCGTAGAGGGCGGGGCGCTTGCCGGGATTGAGGCGGTGGATGGCAGGCAGGGACCAATGCGACAGGGCGGTATCGGTCATCGCCGAGATCACCAGCGTGGCATCGCCAAGCGACACGACGACCTCGCGGCGCTGGCTGTCCGGGGTTTCCCGCCAGAGCCCCGTGGTTTCCAGCCTCGCATATTCATTGAGCGCCGTCATGCCCGACTACCGCCTTGTTTTGCCGGGCAGATTACCCGAAGGGGGGGGAGGGGGCAAGGATGCGTGTGCGAGGGGACCGCCCCCGCCGCCGGATCGGCAGGGCGGGGGCGGTCCTTGTCGCAGGGCTCAGGCGGCGGCAACCGCGCGTTTTGCCATGACCTTGATCAGGTTGGCGCGGTAGGCGGCGCTGCCGTGGATGTCGCTCATCAGCCCGTCCGCCGAGACCTCGACCCCGTCAATGGCCGATGCGGACCAGTCCGAGGACAGCGCCGCCTCCAGCCCCTCGTGGCGGAAGACCCCATCTTCGCCCGCGCCGGTGATGGCGACACGTGCCCCGTCTGCCGTCTGCGCCACGCAGACGCCGACCAGCGCAAAGAGCGAGGCAGGCTGGCGGAACTTGGCATAGGCCGCCTTGGCGCAGGCGGGCACACGGACCGAGGTGATGATCTCATCCTCCTCTAGCGCCGTGGTGAAGAGGCCGAGGAAGAAGTCGTCGGCGGCGATCTCGCGGCTGTTGGTGACGATGGTGGCGTTGAGCGCGAGGAGCCCCGCCGGGTAACACGCCGCCGGGTCGTTATTGGCGATGGAGCCGCCGATCGTGCCCATGTGGCGCACCGCCGGATCGCCGATGCCCGCCGCCAGCCTGGCCAGGCCCGGACAGGCCGAGTTCACATCGGCGCTGGCGGCGACCTCGGCATGGGTCGTGGCCGCCCCGATGACCAGCGTGTCGCCATCCATGCGGATGCCCGAGAGGTCGGATATGCCCCGGACATCGACCAGGTCGGAAGGCGCGGCCAGGTGCTGTTTCATCGTTGCCAGCAGGGTCTGACCCCCGGCCAGGAACTTGCCATCCTCGGCCCCGGAAAGGGCGGTGATCGCCGCGTCCACGCTGTCGGGCTTGTGATATTTCGTCGGATACATGTTCAGTCCCTCCGTTACTGAGCCGCCTGCAACGCGGACCAGACCGCGTGCGGGGTTGCGGGCATGGCCAGGGTGTTGCTGCCGATGGCGTCCGTGATCGCGTTGATCACGGCAGGCGGCGAGCCGATGGCCCCCGCCTCGCCGCAGCCCTTCATGCCGAGCGGGTTGTTGGGGCAGATGGTTGAGGCGTGATGCACGTCGTAGAACGGCAGATCGGCGGCGCGCGGCATGGTGTAATCCATGTAGGAGCCGGTGATCAGCTGGCCGTCATCGTCATAGACGACCTGTTCCAGCATCGCCTGCCCGATGCCCTGCGCGATGCCGCCATGCACCTGCCCCTCGACGATCATCGGGTTGATGATGGTGCCGAAATCATCCGAGGCGGTGAAGCGCACGATCTCGGTGACGCCGGTTTCGGGGTCCACCTCGACCTCGCAGATATAGGTGCCCGCCGGGAAGGTGAAGTTGGCCGGGTCGTAGAAGGCGCTTTCCTTCAGGCCCGGTTCCATGTCGGGCGGCAGGTTATGCGCGGTGTAGGCGGAAAGGCCCACCTCGTGCCAGCCCATCGCCTTGTCGGTGCCCTTGACCTTCACCTCGCCGCCTTCGATGACGATGTCATCCTCGCTGGCCTCCAGCACATGCGCGGCGATCTTCCTGACCTTGGCCTCGACCTTGTCCATCGCCTTGACGATGGCCGACATGCCGACCGCGCCCGAGCGCGAGCCGTAGGTGCCCATGCCGAACTGCACCTTGTCGGTGTCGCCATGCACGATGGAGACGTTTTCGATCGGGATCGAGAAGCGTTCGGCCACGATCTGCGCGAATGTGGTCTCGTGCCCCTGGCCGTGGCTGTGCGAGCCGGTCAGGATCTCGATGGTGCCAACGGGGTTCACCCGCACCTCGGCGGATTCCCAGAGGCCCACACCGGCCCCGAGCGAGCCGACAGCCGCCGAGGGGGCGATGCCGCAGGCCTCGATATAGCTGGAATAGCCCAAGCCGCGCAGCTTGCCGCGTTTCGCCGCCTCTTCCTTGCGGGCGGGGAAGCCCGCGACATCGGCGGCCTCGCGCGCCTGGTCGAGGTTGGCGTCGAAATCGCCCGCGTCATAGGCCATGATCACCGGCGTCTGATGCGGGAATTCACGGACGAAATTTGCCCGGCGCAGCTCGGACGGATCCTTGCCCATCTCGCGCGCGGCGGTCTCCATCATGCGTTCGATCAGGTAGCACGCCTCGGGCCGTCCGGCCCCGCGATAGGCATCCACGGGCACCGTGTTGGTATAGACCGCGCGCACGTTGCAGTGGATGTTCTGGATGTCGTACTGCCCCGACAGCAGCGTCGCATAGAGATAGGTCGGCACCGCCGAGGAAAAGAGCGACATGTAGGCGCCGAAATTGGCGATTGTGTCGACCTTGAAGCCGGTGATCCTGCCATCCGCGTCAAAGCCCATCTTCGCTGTCGAGATATGGTCGCGGCCATGGGCGTCGGTGATGAAGGCCTCGGACCGGTCCGAGGTCCACTTGACCGAACGGTTGGTCTTCATCGAGGCCCAGAGGCAGGTGATCTCCTCGGGGTAGATGTAGATTTTCGACCCGAAACCGCCGCCCACATCGGGCGCGATCACGCGCAGCTTGTGCTCCGGCGCGACCTGGTAGAAGGCCGACAGCACCAGGCGCGCGACATGCGGGTTCTGGCTGGTGGTGTAGAGCGTGTAATGCTCCTCCGCCGCGTCATAGGTCGCGACGGCGGAACGCGGCTCCATCGGGTTGGGCGAGAGGCGGTTGTTGGTGATCTCCATTTCGGTGACATGGGCGGCCTCGGAAAGGGCCGCGTCGGTGGCGGCCTCCTCGCCGATCTCCCAGTCATAGATCAGGTTGCCGGGCGCGTTGTCGTGGATCTCGGGCGCGCCATTTTCCAGCGCCTTGGCGGCATTGGAGACGGCAGGCAACACCTCATAATCGACCTCGACCGCCTCGGCGGCGATCCGGGCCAGCGCCTGGGTCTCGGCGATCACCACGGCGGCGGCGTCGCCGACATAGCGCACCTTTTCAGTGGCCAGCGCCGACCATGCGCCCATGTTCATCGCGCTGCCATCCTTCGACGTGATGGCCCATCCGCAGATGATATTGCCGATGCCGTCGCCGGTCAGCTGATGGCCGTCGAGCACGTCGATGACCCCCTCCATCGCCAGGGCCGCGCTCTTGTCGATGCCCCTGATCTTCGCATGGGCATGGGGCGAGCGGACAAAGGCGGCGTAGGCCTGGTTCTCGCTGCGCACATCATCGGTGTATTTGCCCTTGCCGGTGATGAACCGCTTGTCTTCCTTGCGCTTGACGCGCGCACCAATTCCCGTGGACATGGCGTGACCCTCCCTTACATCTTCGCCGCGGCGTCTTCGACGGCGCGGACAATGTTGTGATAGCCGGTGCAGCGGCAGATATTGCCCTCAAGCTCATGCCGGATCGCCTGCGCAGTCAGGTCGCGGCCCTCGGCCTTGTAGCGGTTCACCATATCAACGCCGGTCATGATCATGCCCGGTGTGCAGAAGCCACATTGCAGCCCGTGATGATCGGTGAAGGCCTGCTGCATCGGGTGCAACTCGCCGTTTTGCGCGATGCCTTCGATGGTGGTCACCTCGGCCCCCTCCAGCGAGGCGGCCAGCGCCGAGCAGGATTTCACAGCGCGCCCGTTCACATGCACCACGCAGGCGCCGCATTGGCTGGTGTCGCAGCCGACATGCGTGCCGGTCAGGCGCAGATGTTCGCGCAGGTAGTCCGACAGAAGCGTCTCGTCGGGCACATCCCGGCTGACGGCCTTGCCGTTCACATTCATGGAAATCTTGGTCATCTCTTCCTCCCTGGCTTGCGGGTCTGACGCCCGCGTTATCTCGCCCGATCAGCCGTCCTCCGGCGGATCGGGATCGTTCAGATGCTGTTGGAAATTGTTGAAGAACTGGGTCGCGACCTTCTTGGCGGTGGCGTCGATCAACCGGCTTCCCAGGCGGGCCAGCTTGCCGCCGACCTGCGCCCGCGCCTCATAGCGCAGCACGGTCTCGTCGCCGTCTTCCTCGAGCGTGACATCGGCGGAGCCCTTGGCGAACCCCGCGACGCCGCCCTGGCCCTCGCCCTTGATGGTGTAGCTGGCCGGGACCTCGATATTCAAAAGCTCGATCGCGCCGTCGAATCGCGCCTTTACCGGCCCGATCTTCTGCACCACCTTGGCGGTCATCGTGGTGGGGCTGTCCTGGTGGATTTCCTCGCAGCCGGGGATGCAGACCTCCAGCACATCAACATCGTTGAGCGCGGCCCAGACCGCATCGCGCGGGGCGGCTATGCGATATTCGCCGGTCATATCCATTGGAACACCCGATCTATCCTCCCTCGTCTCCCGGCCCCGAGTTTAGAAACCCTTTGACCCAATGCAAGAAATTATGACGGCGCGGCGGAAGATGGCCGCCCCGCGCCATGGCGGGCGAAGGCCGCGCCAAGCTCTGCAAGGCTGTCCAGCGAGTGGCAGCTATGGAAGCTGTCAACCAGCGGCAGCAGCGCCTTGATGCCCGCCGCCTGCGGCGAAAACCCGTCCCATCTGAGCAACGGGTTGAGCCAGATCAGCCGCTTGCAGGATTTCGCCAGCCGTTCGGCCTCGGCCCGCAATTGCCCTACGTCGCCGCGTTCCAGCCCGTCGGTGATCAGCAGCACCACCGCGCCTTGCCCCAGAACCCGGCGCGACCAGTCGCGGTTGAAGCGGTGCAGCGCCTCGCCGATGCGGGTGCCGCCCTTCCAGTCCGAGGCTTCGCGCCCCAGATCGTCCAGCGCCATGTCGATATCGCGCAGGTGCAACGAGCGGGTGATGTTGGTCAACTGCGTGCCGAAGGTGAAGCCATGCACCTTGCCCCATCCGGCATCGGAGGCCCAGGTCAGCGCGTGCAGGAAATGCATCATCATCCGGCTGTAGACCGACATCGAGCCGGAAATATCGCAGATCACCACCAGGTTGGGCGGGCGCAGTCGCCGCTGTTTCAGGCTGAGCCGGTCGATCTCGCCGCCCTTGCGCAGGGACCGGCGCAGCATCGCCTTCACATCGGCGCGGCCGCCGCTGGAAGAGGCCCGATAGCGCCGGGTCAGGATCGGCGGGGCGGGCAGGCGCAGGGTTCGGATGGCGGTCTTCGCATCGGTCAGTTCCGCCGCGCTCATCTGTTCGAAATCTTGGCGCATCAGCGTCTCGCGGTCGGACATGCTGAACTTGGCATCGACCTCCAGCTCCTCGCGCTCGGGCGCGTCCCCGGCCCCCGGCTGATCGCCCCAGAGCCCGTCCGCGGCACGCCTTTGCGCAGGTTTCGGCGGCGGCTGGTCTGGCTGCATCACCTGCATCAGCGGCAGCATCTCGCGCACCATGCGTTCCAGGAATTCGGGGTCGCGCCAGAAAAGGGCAAAGACCTGTTCAAATGTCTCGAAATGCTCGGGGCGCGAGATCAGCGTGGCGCGCAGGGTGACGAAAAAATCGTCCTTGCGGGTGAAGCCCGCCGCCATCACCGCCTCGATCGCGTTGCGCAACTGTGCCGTTCCGACGGGCACGCCCGCCTTGCGCAGGGCGCGGGTGAAGTGGACGATGTTCTCGACCAGACGGCCCTCGGTATGCGGCAGCGCTTGCATCAGGGGTCACGAGGCCAGCCGAAGCCGCGCCTGCGCCTCGGTCAGGATGCGCATCGCCTCGGAGCCCGCGATCCGCGCGATGTCGTCCTGGTATTTCAGGAGTGCGCCGAGCGTGTCCGAGATCACATCGGGGGTGATCGCCACCGCGTCCAGCGCGATCAGGCAGCGCGCCCAGTCGATGGTTTCGGCAACGCCGGGGGTCTTGAACAGGTCTTCGCCGCGCAGGCCCTGCACGAAGGCCACGATCTCGCGCGAGAGCGTGTCCGAACAGCCGGGGACGCGGGCGTTGAGGATTGCAACCTCACGCTCGAAATCGGGGTAGTCCACCCAATGATAGAGACAGCGGCGTTTCAGCGCGTCATGCACCTCACGCGTGCGGTTCGAGGTCAGCACGACGATGGGCGGGGTTTCGGCGGTGACGGTGCCGAGTTCCGGGATGGTGACCTGGAAATCCGAGAGCGCCTCCAGCAGGAAAGCCTCGAAGGGTTCATCGGTGCGGTCGACCTCGTCGATGAGCAGGACGGGCGGGCCTTCCGGATGCGGCTCCAGCGCCTGCAAGAGGGGGCGCTTGATCAGGAACGCCTCGGAAAAAAGCTCTGATTGCAGGGACTTGCGGTCGGCGGTGCCGGTCGCCTCGGCGGTCCGGATGGCGATCATCTGGGCGGTGAAATTCCATTCATAGATGGCGGAATTTGCGTCGAGGCCTTCGTAGCATTGGAGGCGGATGAGGCGGCGGCCGAGGGCGGCGGCGAGGGATTTGGCGATCTCGGTCTTGCCGGTACCGGCCTCGCCTTCGAGGAACAGGGGCTTGCCGAGGCGAAGCGCCAGGAAGGCCACCGTGGCCAGATCTCGCCCGCTGAAATAATCCTGTGTGGACAAGGACTTGATCGTCTCATCCACGCTCTGGGGAAGCCCATCCATCTGTCCGGTCCTTTCGATTGCTCGCCCCGCGCAGGAGACCATCTAAGGGGGCTGAATGTCCAGACGTGACGGGTCCGGGGGAGGGGGACGGGCGGATTCGAGGGGGGTGCATATGCGTACACCCCCCGATGCACCCCCTGTGCATACGGAGGGTGGGGGTGGCCCAAAGCTGCCTTCAACATCGGCACTTTTGCTGCGTCGAAGGGTTCTACATACCTCTTTCGTTACAGGCCCACAGTAGTTATTATGCCGGCCAATTCCTGTGCTTTTTTGAAAGGCGAGAGTTTGTACCTCAAAACAATCAGAATTGAAAACGCCGGACCAATTGACATTCTAGAGAAGCAACTGCTGGCAGAAGGTGAAGATGCGCCAAAGCCGTTGATCCTGGTTGGCCCTAACGGTTCAGGAAAAAGCATATTCTTGTCCCACATCGTCTCGGCGATGATAAACGCTCACAATGCCATTTTTGAAGATACCGACATGGAGAAGGGCAAAGTCTACAAGCTTCGCAGTCCTTCTTACATCCGAAGAGGTCAGACGTACTCTCTATGTCGCATGGAGTTTACTGACGGCCTTTTTGAAGACGAAGTCACGCTAGTGCGCAGCAAGAAAGACTACGAAGAGACCTACAAGACCACACCAATCTTCAAGCAATGGAAAAAAGTCCAACCTCACTCGAATTCAGCAGTTGTCAGCAACTTCTACGATCAACTTGCAAAGGTGAAGGCGGCGTTTATCGGGCCGCACTTGTACTTCCCTCCAAGCAGATTTGAAGACCCGGCGTGGCTAAATGAATCCAACCTAAAGAACGTGGTTGCATATTTTGATGCGAAGAGAGTCGACGGAATGTCAGATCGACCAGTAATCCAGTATGCTCCCATGAGAGACAACCAAAGTTGGCTATTGGACCTAATCTACGACTCCTTTGCTGTTGAACGTAAGCACACTCCAATTTCAATACCGGCAGTTCCTGCCGGGTTATACACTGTAAGTAGGGATGGGGATGCCACGAAAATTCTCAGCGAGATAGAGAATTTTGTAAAACTCCTATTGGGTGGTGAGGGACAAGTAGCATGGGGAGTTGGAGGGCGCTCTAGAAGGACAATATCTGTCAGTGCTGGAGAAAACGAACTCACGTCAAACTTGCTTGCGCTATCGACGGGGCAGGCTGTTCTATTCGATTTATTTCTAACAATCCTGCGTCATGCCGATCTTTCTGGTCAACAGGTCAATGAACTGAGCGAAGTGAAAGGATTGGTGGTGGTCGACGAGGTTGACCTGCATTTGCATACAAGTCTTCAGTTTGAAATGCTCCCGAACCTTATCCATATGCTACCCGGAGTACAGTTTATTCTTTCAAGCCACTCGCCGTTGTTCCTTCTTGGGATGGAGAAGTGCTTCGGCGAAGCTGGTGTGACCATTCTCGAAATGCCATCTGGTGCAGAAATTTCGGCCGAGCGGTTCTCCGAATTCGAGGAAGCCTATGAGTACCTTGCTAGTACCAGGAAGTTTGAGTCCGATCTGAACGCAAGACTATCTGATGCGACCCAGCCTTTACTGATTGTCGAGGGCACCACTGACATCGACTACATTAGGAAGGCCGCAGAGCATCTAGGAAAGACAGATATCCTTGATTCATTTGAAATTCTTGATGGGGACGGCTTCAAGGGACTCGACAAGATTTGGAAGAATCTCTACGCTGAGCGATGGTCAAATGTAACGCAAAAGACCGTTTTGCTCTACGATTGCGATGTTAACCCTAAAGATAATGAGATCGGTAAAGCTTTCCAAAGGACGATTCCAAAGATGGGCTCGATGGTTGAAAAAGGAATCGAGAACCTCTTCACAGAAGACACTTTGCGAAAAGCTAGAGACCACAAATTAGCCTTTATCGATCACACACCGGCTACGACGCGCACAGTAAGAGGGCAAGAAATCGAAAGTCCCGAGACTTGGGTGATAAACAGGGATGAAAAGCGCAATTTGTGCGATTGGCTATGCGACAATGGAAATGCCGCAGACTTTGCTCGCTTTGAAGTGGTGTTCTCCGTGCTTGAGGAGTGTCTCACTTAGTTGTCTAACGCAGTCTCAGCACATCAAGAATCTGATTTCTTGCTGCTGCCGCGAACCTCCGCCCCCCACCATCCCACCGAGCGGAACCAAGGCCGCAGGCCGCCGCGCATCGCCGGGCCGCCCCCCGGCACGGCGATTGGCTGCCTCCTGCGCGACGCTCGGAGGGCGGATGTGCTTGGCGGGCCGCCCTCGGCGAGGCGCAGCCCCCCCTCACCCCACCACCATCTTCCTTAACTCAAACTTCTGGATTTTCCCCGTCGAGGTCTTGGGCAGTTCCTGGAACACCACCTGTTTGGGCGTCTTGAAGCCTGCCAGGCGCTCGCGGGCGAAGGCGATGAGGGCGGCTTCCGTGACCTCCGCGCCCTCCTTCAACTCGACGAAGGCACAGGGCACCTCGCCCCATTTCTCGTCCGGTTTCGCCACCACGGCGCAGAGCAGGACGGCGGGGTGGTGCATGAGGGCGCCCTCGACCTCGACCGAACTCACGTTCTCGCCGCCCGAAATGATGATGTCCTTGGCGCGGTCGGCGATCTGGATGTAGCTGTCGGGATGCTGCACGGCGATGTCGCCGGAGTGGAAATAGCCGCCCCGGAACGCCTCGGCGGTGGCGCGGGGGTTCTTGTAATAGCCCTTCATCACCGAATTGCCGCGGATCATGACCTCGCCCAGGGTTGCGCCGTCGCGGGGCACCGGGGTCATGTCGTCAGCGGTCACGACCACGGGCTCCATATTGGGGAGCGCGACGCCCTGGCGGGCCTTCATCGCGGCGATGTCGTCCTGGGGCAGATCGGCCCAATCCGTATCCTTCCAGACGCATTCGGTGGCGTGGCCATAGGTTTCGGTCAGCCCGTAGACCTGGGTGACGTTGAAGCCCATGGTCTCGATCCGGGCCAGCGTGGCGGCGGCGGGTGGCGCGCCGGCGGTGAAGACCTCGACGGTATGGTCGAAGTCGCGGCGGTCGGCGGGGTTTGCGTTGACGATGGCGTTGAGCACGATGGGGGCACCGCCGAAATGGGTCACGCCCTCATCCGCGATGGCGTCGTAGATGGCCTTGGCGGTCACGTCGCGGCAGAAGATGGCGGTGCCGCCGAGCGCGGGCAGCATCCAGGTGTGGCACCAGTTGTTGCAGTGGAAGAAGGGCACGATGGTCAGGAGGCGCGGGTGCAGAATCATGCGCCAGGAAATCGGCGTGCCGAGCGTGATCAGGTAGGCCCCGCGATGGTGGTAGACGACGCCCTTGGGCCGCCCGGTGGTGCCGGAGGTGTAGTTGAGCGCGATGGATTCCCATTCATCTTGCGGCATCTGCCAGGGCGCGTCGGGGTCGCCTTCGGCCAGCAGCTCCTCATAGGTCAGGTGGCGGGTCGAGGCGGGGTAGCCGGCCTGCTCGTCCGGCACCTCGACGATGAGGGGGAGGGTGTCGGCCTCCTGGGCGCGGATGGCCTCCTCGACCGTGCCGAGGAACTGGGTATCGACGAGGACCACCGCCGCCTCGCCGTGATCGAGGATGTAGGAGATGGTGCCGATATCGAGCCGCGTGTTGATGGTGTTGAGGACGCCCCCGCAGGCCGGCACGCCGAAGAGCGCCTCGGCCTGGGCGGGGATGTTGGGCATCACGGTGGCGACCACATCGCCGGGGCGCACGCCACGCGCGGCAAGGGCCGAGGCGAGGCGGGAGACGCGGGCATGGTATTCGGCATAGGTCTTGCGGAACGTGCCGTAGACCAGGGCATCGTGGGTGGGAAAGACCTGCGCCGCGCGGGCCAGGTGGCTGAGCGGGGTCAGCGGCACGTAATTCGCGGCGCGTTTCTCCAGCCCGGTTTCGTCCTTCATCCAGCCCATCGTGGTCCTCCCCCCATTGGTGGGGACGAGTATTGGGCGGGTGGGACGAAAAAGGAAAGGGGGGGAGGGAAGGCGATCTTTCGCGCGGGTCTCAGCCGGAGGGCTGGCAGATCTCCAGCGCCCGGTCGTGGACGGCCCGGTAGGCGTCGATCACCAGGGCGCGGAGCCATTTGCCGCCGGGATCCTGCGACAGGCGGGCGCTCCAGAAAAAGCGGAATGTGATGTCGGGCAGGTCCACCGGCGGGCGTCTGGCGATCAGGCCGTAGGTGCGCATGTCCTCGGCGATGAAGGGCGGCACGGTCGTTCCCAGCATGTCGGTGCGGGCCAGCAGCGGCGCGACGCCGGAGAACTCGGGCAGATGCGCGCCGATGCGGCGCTGCAACCCGTCGCGGGCGACGCGGTCCTCGACGGTCTCGCGCGCGGCGCTGGACAGGCCCACCATCACATGCGGCCAGTCCAGCCAGGCCTGCCTGGTCCAGTTTTCCGCCGCCGGATGGCCCGCGCGCAGGAAGGTGAGGCGGTGCAGGGTCGGCATCTTCTGCTCCATCAGCCCGTCGGGCAGGGGGCTGTCGGCCCCCAGAAGGGCAAGATCGACCTGTTCATCCGCCACGGCGGTATAGAGATGTGGGCCCAGGCCCACCCATTCCAGCGATACCCCCGGCGCGTCGCGGTTGATCCGCGCGAAGACCTCGGCGATGAGGGCCGTGATCGCGGGCACGGCGATGCGGAAGGTGCGGGTGCTGGTCTCGGGATCGAAGGGCTGGGGCGGCGCGACGACGCGCTGGATGCTGCGCAGGATCGGGCGGACATCCTCGATCAGGGTCCGGGCGAAGGGCGAGGGCTGCATCCGGCCACCGACCTTGACCATCAGCGGATCGCCAAGCTGGTCGCGCAGCCGCGCCAGCGCGTGGCTGACCGCCGAGGGGGTCTTGTTCAACCTCTCGGCGGCTTTCGCGACGCTGCCCTCGGTCATGAGCGCCTCGAAGGTCACGAGAAGATTGAGGTCGAGCCGGTGGAGCTGACTGTCAGTCATGGTGCATGAGATTGCCTCGGGTCGGGCCTGTTGAATTCTGTTCAACAACCCTGCCTGATGCGCCGTGCCGGAACAAGCCTCCGGTCACAAGCGCCAGCTGAACCCCGTTTCCTGTTCAGATCGTTCCCACAATCTGGTCATGACGGGCTTGTCATGGGCGTAGGGTTCCAGCGTACCCTTGCCGACAGGGCCACCAGTTTGCATCCACCCCGTGGGACCATGAAGGGCGCGCTGGTCCAACCCGCCCTGGGTCGCGCACATGACTTCCGGGTAAGCGCCTTTTTCGGCGGTCTGCACCAACGGAGTCTTGCTCATCAGCCACCATGTTGCCCGCGTCAAAAGCCCCCCGCTGGTGCTTATCAGCGAGGTCGCGGAGGCCCCGGGGTGGCAGACATAGACCCCGACTTTCCTGCCGGCGGCCCTGACCCGGTCCTGCAATTCATAGGCGAACATCATCTGCGCCAGCTTGCTCTGGCTGTAGGCCGGATTGGCGCGATAGGCCTTGTCCCAGTTCATGTCGTCGAACTGGATCGTCCGGAGCCCCATCCTGTAGCCAAGGCTGGCCACGACAACGATCCGGCCCATCGACGCCTCGATGCGGTCGAAGAGCATCCCGCCGAGGACGAAATGGCCGTAATGGTTGGTGCCAAGCTGGCTTTCGAACCCGTCAACGGTAAGCTCTCGCGTCGGCACCTGCGCGATGGCGGCGTTGCAGATCAGCGCGTTGATCCGGGGAACGGTCCTGAGAAGCTCCTCCGCCGCTGCGCGCACGCTGGCAAGCTCGGCCAGGTCCATGCGGATAAATCCGACCTCGGCGCGCGGCCCGAATTCCTGCTTCAGATCCGCGAGGGCCCGGGTCGATTTCGCGGCGCTGCGGTTCAGCATCACCACCGCCGCGCCCTTGGACAGAAGGATGCGCGCGACTTGGAAACCCGCACCGGCATTGGCGCCGGTAATGACAAAGGTCTTGCCTGCGAGGGTGCCGAGGTGGTCGGGCGTCCAGCCATCGGGTCCGAATGTCGTGTCTGCCATTGTCATGCTCCTTCCAGCACGGGTCGAGGGGGCGTGCGGTTTCAACCTGCAATGTGAGATAGCTCTCAGGTCCGTCAAAAAACAGGCGATATTGGCGCGTATACTTGCCTGATTGTATCGGTTGGGTTGTTGCGGGTGGTAGATCTGCGCTACTTTGGCGGCATGACACAGGATCGGATCAGGCAGCTTATCGCGGGCCGCATGCAGGAAGACGGGCTGATGGAAACCGGCGTTGCGGGGGTCAGGCTGTTCCGTGCGACGAAAGCCGTGCCCTGCGCCCCGGCGGTCTATGAACCCTCTGTCATCGCCATTGCCAGCGGGGCCAAGGAGGCGGTGCTGGACGGCGCGCGATATGTCTATGACAACAGCCGGTATCTGCTCTGTCCCATGTCGATGCCGGTGAAGGCGGGGACGCCGACCGCCTCGCCCGATACGCCACTTTTCGGTGTCTACATCGCGCTCGATCCGCGCCTGATGGCCGGGCTGGCCATCGAGATGGAGACCGCAGGCGGCGCGATCACGGCGCCTGACCCCGGGCCGGTGTCGCAGGGCATCCGGTTTGCGCGGTGGGACGCGGTATTTTCGGAGGCCCTGCTGAGGCTCCTGCAACTGGGCGACAGCAAGACGGATACCGCCGTTCTGGGCGAGGCGCGGCTGCGCGAGCTCTATTACGCGATCCTGAAGGGGGAGGCGGGCGGCGTCGCGCGGCAGGCCTTCGGTGCGGGCAATGCCATTGCGCGAGCCATTGCGCATGTATCGTCCAATCTGGACGCGCCGATCTCGATCGACGACATGGCCAGCCGCGCGGGCATGAGCCGGGCGGTGTTTCATCGCAAGTTCAAGCAGGTGACGACATTGCCGCCGATCCAGTTCGTGAAGTCGATGCGTCTGAACAGTGCCGCGATGAAGATAGCCGGGGGCATGCCGGTAAGCGAAGCGGCGATGGATGTCGGCTATCTCAGCCCGTCCCAGTTCAGCCGCGAGTTCAAGCGGCTCTATGGTCAGTCGCCAAGGCAATGGAGCGATGCGCAAGACCTTCCCGCAGGGGGGATGTGACGGCCCCTGTTCGGGCCGCCAGTGTCAACTTAGTCGGAGAGGCACAGCTTGTTCCCGTCGAGATCGCGGATATAGGCTGAGAATTTCGGCCCGCGTTGGCCGGGCGTGCCTTCGCAGGTGCCGCCGAGACTGAGGGCCAGCGCGTGCAATCGTCTGACGTCCTTCTCGGTCCCGGCGCGGAAGCCCACCATGGTGCCGTTGCCGCTGGTGGCGGGGGTCGTGTCGAAGGGGATCGCCGTTGCGAAGGCGAAATCCGCGCCGAACCAATAGGTCATCCGGTCCGAGGGTGTGACGCATTGCAGCCCCGCCCCCGCGAAGAGCGCATCGTAGAAGGCTCCTGCGGCCTGCATGTCATTCGTGCCGAGGGTGACGTAGTTCATCTTCATGGCGTGATCTCCTTGTCTGCCGTTTCGATGTAGGTCACCCGATATTGCCAAATATGACATTTTATGTCCTATTTGTCGCATGGCCCGGACAAACGCACAGGACAGGCTCAGGCGGATGGACCTGCTTGGCGCAGAGCTCAAGCAGGAGGGGCATTGCACGGTCCGGGATCTCGCGCGCGCCCATGGGGTCAGCACCCGCACGATTGCGCGCGACCTGGCGCTGATGCGCGAACAGGGCCTGCCGATCGACGCCGATCGCGGGCGCGGCGGGGGTGTGCGGCTGGACCGGAGATGGGGCGTGGGCCGGATGAACCTCTCCTATCCCGAGGCGGTCGATCTTCTGATCAGCATCGCGGTGGCGGAGCGGATGGAGTCGCCCCTGTTCCTGGCCAGCCTGGGATCGGTGCGGCGGCAGTTGGTGGCCTCGTTCTCGCCGGAAAAGCGCGACAGGGTGAACCGGCTGAAATCGCGCGTCGTGATCGGTGTCACCGCCTCGACCTATGTGCAGGCCGGGGTCAGCGCGCCGCCGAAACGGGTCGTGCAGGCGTTGCACCAGGCTTTTGTCGATCAGGAGGTGCTGGAGATCCGATACCGGCGCGAGGATGGCGCGGTCTCCGAACGCCGGATCGAGCCGCATTACCTTTTGCTGAAATATCCCGTCTGGTATGTCGTCGCGGTCGACCATCTCAGGCAAGCGCCACGGACCTTCCGATGTGACCGGATGATTGCCGCCAGCCGGACGGCCGATCCGTTTCGCCTGTTGCCGAAGCCTGCGTTCCGATCCGCGATGGAGGGTGACGACCTGGCGCTGTGAGGGTCAACGAAAACGGGCGCCCCGAGGAACGCCCGCTTGATCCTGTCTTGCCCGTTGTTCAGGCGGCCTTGCTGTCCACGCCTTCGCCGAAGCGGCCGTAGAAGCTCTGCCCCTTGTCGGCCATCTCGCGCAGGAGGGCAGGGGTCGCGAAGCGGTCGCCATAGGTCTTGGCCAACTCGTCGCAGCGTTCCGCCGCGTAGGGCGTGCCGAGGATGTCGAGCCAGGAGAACGGCCCGCCGGACCAGGGCGCGAAGCCCCAGCCGAGGATCGCGCCGACATCGCCTTCGCGGATGTCTTCCAGCACGCCGTCCTCCAGCGCGCGCACCGCCTCCAGCACCTGCGCGAAGAGCAGGCGATGCTGCACCTCGGTCAGGCTCGGCTGGTCGTCGGCCTCGGGGTATTTGGCGGCGATGCCGTCCCAGAGCCCCATGCGCTTGCCCTTGTCGTCATAGGCGTAGAAGCCCGCGCCCGCCTTGCGGCCCAACCGGCCTTCGCCCTCCAGCCAGAACAGCACCTCATCGGCGGCGTCGTTGTCATATTCCTCGCCCATCGCCGTGCGGGTGGCCTTGGCGATCTTGACGCCGAGGTCGATGGAGGTCTCGTCGGTCAGTTGTAGCGGACCGAGGGGCATGCCAACCAGCTTGGCGGCATTCTCGATCAGCACCGGCGAGACGCCTTCGGTGACCATGCGCACCCCTTCGTTGATGTAAGGGATGATGCAGCGGTTGGCGTAGAAGAAGCGCGCGTCGTTGACGACGATCGGCGTCTTGCGGATCTGGCGCACGAAATCGAGCGCCTTGGCCACGGCCACATCGCCGGTCTTCTCGCCCTTGATGATCTCGACCAGCAGCATCTTGTCGACGGGGCTGAAGAAGTGGATGCCGATGAACTGATCGGGGCGCATGGACGCCTTGGCAAGCTCGGTGATCGGCAGGGTCGAGGTGTTTGTGGCGAAGATCGCATCCGCGGGGATCACGGCCTCGGTCTTTTCGGTCACACCGGCCTTGACGCCGACATCCTCGAACACCGCCTCGACGATCAGGTCGCAGCCTTCAAGGGCGGCGTAATCGGTGGTGGCGGTGATGCGGTCCAGAACCTCCTGTTTCTTCTCTTCCGTCACCTTCTTGCGGGAAATGCCCTTGTCGAGGATACCCTCGGAATAGGACTTGCCCTTGTCGGCGGCGTCCTGCCTGGCGTCGATCAGCACCACTTCGATGCCCGCATTCGCGCTGACATAGGCGATGCCCGCGCCCATCATGCCCGCGCCGAGGATGCCGACCTTTTTCACGGTCTGGTCTGCCACGTCGGGGCGGTTCGCGCCTTTTTCCAGCGCCTCCTTGTTGATGAAAAGCGAGCGGATCATCGCGGCGGAGGAGGGGTTCATCAGCACGTTGACGAAATTGCGCGCCTCGACCTTCAGCGCGGTGTCGAAGGGCACCAGCGCGCCCTCATAGACGGCCTGCAGCAGCGCCTTGGCCGCCGGGTAGACGCCCTTGGTCTTGCCATGCACCATCGCGGAAGCCCCCACGAAGGTCATGAAGCCCGCCGGGTGATAGGGCGCGCCGCCGGGCATCTTGTAGCCCTTTTCATCCCAGGGCTTGACGATCCTGGGCTCGGACAGAACCCAGTCCTTCGCCTTGGCCATCAGCTCGTCCGCGGGCACCACCTCGTCGATCAGACCGGCGGAGAGGGCTTTCTTGGGGTCGCTCAGCTTGCCTTCCAGAAGGAAGGGGCTGGCCGTCATCGCGCCCATCTTGCGCACGAGACGGGTGGTGCCGCCCGCGCCGGGGAAGATGCCGACCATGATCTCGGGCAGGCCGATCTTGGCCTTCGGGTTGTCGGCAACGAAGATGCGGTGGCAGGCGAGCGGGATCTCGAAGCCGATGCCCAGACCGGTGCCGGGCATGGCGCAGGCCACGGGCTTGCCGCCCTTCAAGGTCTTCGGGTCCATGCCCGCGCGCTCGATCTTCCGCAGGACGGTGTGCATGTGCATGATGCCGTCCATCAAACCTCGCGCCGGATTGTCGCCTGCCATTTCCTTCATCTTGGCGATGACGTTGAGGTCCATGCCGCCCGCGAAGGAGCCGTCCTTGCCGGAGGTGACGATGATGCCCTTGACGGCGTCATCGGCCAAAGCCTTGTCGATGCAGGACTCCAGCTCGGCCAGCGCGTCGAGGTTCAGCACGTTCATGCTCTTGCCCTGGGTGTCCCAGGTGATGATGGCGACGCCGTCGGCGTCCGTCTTCATGGTGAAATCAGCCATTGGTCTGGTTCCTTACACGCGTTCGATGATGGTTGCGGCGCCCATACCGGAGCCGATGCAAAGAGTGGCGAGGCCGGTGCCCTTGCCGCTGCGCTCAAGCTCATCCAAGAGCGTGCCGAGGATCATCGCGCCGGTCGCGCCAAGCGGGTGACCCATGGCGATTGAGCCGCCATTGACGTTGATCTTGTCCCAATCCGCGTCAAACGCCTGCTGGAACCGCATGACCACGCTCGCGAAGGCCTCGTTGACCTCGAAAAGGTCGATATCGCCGATCTCCATGCCGCTTTCGGCGAGGATCTTCTGCGTGACCGGAACCGGCCCGGTCAGCATGATGGTGGGGTCGGTGCCGATCTTGGCCGTGGCCCTGATCCGGGCGCGGGGCTTGAGGCCCATCGCCTCGCCAAATTCCCTGTTGCCGATGAGCACGGCGGCAGCGCCATCAACGATGCCCGAGGAGTTGCCGGCGTGGTGGATGTGGTTGATCCGCTCAAGATGGGGGTATTTCATCAGCGCGATGGCGTCGAAACCGGGCATGGTCTCGCCCATGTCCTTGAACGAGGGCTTGAGCCCGCCGAGCGACTGCATGTCGGTCTGGGGGCGCATGTATTCGTCATGGGTCAGGATCGGCAGGCCGTTGATGTCATTGACAGGCACGACGGAGCCCGCGAACCGGCCCGCATCCCAGGCGGCCTTGGCGCGTTTCTGGCTTTCGACGGCCAGCGCGTCGGCCTGATCGCGGGTGAAGCCGTATTCGGTGGCGATGATGTCGGCCGAGATGCCCTGCGGCACGAAGTAATTGTCGATGGCGATGGACGGGTCGACGGCGATTGCGCCGCCATCCATGCCCATCGGCACGCGGGACATGCATTCCACCCCGCCCGCGATATAGGCGGACCCTGCACCGCCGCGCACCTGGTTGGCGGCGAGGTTCACGGCCTCCAGCCCGGAGGCGCAGAAGCGGTTGATGGCGAGGCCGGGGATGCTTTCGTCGAGCTCGGAGGCCAGCACGGCTGTGCGCGCAAGGCAGGCGCCCTGTTCGCCCACTTGCGTGACATTGCCCCAGATCACGTCCTCGACGGCGTGGCCTTCGAGGTTGTTGCGCGATTTCAGCGCGTTGAGCGCGATCGCCGAGAGGCGCGGGGCGGAAACCTCGTGCAGGCTTCCGTCCTTGCGGCCCTTGCCGCGGGGGGTGCGCACGGCATCGTAGATAAAGGCGTCGGTCATGTCTTGGTCCTTTCAGGTGCGGTCGGCAGGGCTGCCGGGCATCAGGTCATAGGGGTGTTTCCAGCCGGGCATATCGCTGATGCGGGTCAGCCAGGCGTCGATATGGGGCCAGTCGGATCGGTCGAATCCGAAGGGTTCGGGGTAGAAGAGATAGCCGCAGCAGGCGATGTCAGCGGTGGTGATCGCGTCGCCCACCAGCCAGTCGCGGGTTTCCAGCCCGGCATCCAGCGTCGCATAGGCGGATTTGAGGCGGCCCTGCATGAAGCCGATCACCTCGGCGGGGCGCTTGTCCTCGGGCAGGAAGTTCATCAAGAAGCGGGTCATGCCGGCCTGGGAGCTGAGCTTGTGATTGTCCCACAGGATCCAGCGCAGGATTTCGCGGCGGGCCTGGGGCGTGGCACCGGTCAGCTTGCCCGACAGGTGCACGGCATAGTCCTGGATCGCGCCGGATTGGGTCAGGGTGTAGTCATGGTCGGTATCGACCAGCACCGGCACCTCGCCCATCGGGTTGATGGCGCGGAAATCGGGGCTCCGGGTTTCGCCGCCAAAGAAATCGACAAAGACCGGCTGCCAGTCGAGCCCGGCCAATTCAAGCGTCAGCGCCGCCTTGTAGGCATTGCCGCTTTCTCCGAAGCAGTAGAGTTTCAGTGTCATCGTCCCTCCCAGTTTCAGCGTTGCGCGGGTGGGGGGTTTCACACCCCCCACACCCCCCGTGGAGTATTTTCACCAAGAAGATGGCACGTAACGAAGCATTAACGTTAACGTGCCATCGTAGCAGGCGCGGTACAGGCTGGAGAGCCGATGACCGCCCAAGGAGATGGCCCTCTGCGTGCCCGACCCCGGTCTTCGGACCGGCTATGCGGGTGGCAGAGGGTTCTCTTCTGAAAGCAACCTGCTCCCATCTTCTTGGTCCAAATACTCAAAATCCTGTCCTCGATACCCGCGCCGTCCCTTGCGACTTCAGCGCTTCCTGTCCTCAAGCTCCGAATTGAACAGCCGGATGCGGTGGGTGAAATTGTCCTCATCCATCACGCTTTTCCAGTTCTCGAAGAGGAAGGAGAGAAACTCCCCCTCATCCAGTCCCGCCTCCTGCGCCAGACCGCGCAGTTTGCGGTAGCCCTCCTCGCTCATGGCGATGTTGGGACGGCGGGTCAGGCGCAGGCGTTTGGGCATGGGTTCTCCCCTCAGAACTGATCGGCGGCCAGACCCATCACCGGATCGGCGCCGGATTGGATGCGCGCCAGGTGCATTGTCGTCGCGGGCAGGCGGCGGGCCATGTAGTAGCGCGCGGTGGCCAGTTTCGTCTTGTGGAAGTCGGGATCGGACGTGCCGTTTGCAAGGGCATCGAGCGAGGCGCGGGCCATCCGGGCCCACATCAGTCCCAGGCAGACATGGCCCATCATGTGCATGAAGTCATAGGATCCCGACAGGGCCGCGTTGGGGTTCTTCATGCCTTCTTGCATGAAGAACATGCCGGCCGATTGCAATTCCTTCGACGCCTGCTTGAGCGGGGTCAGGATCGGCTCCATCCCCTCGACCTCGGCATTGTCCTTGATGAAGCTCTTGACCATCTCGAAGAAGGCCATGACGTGCTTGCCGCCATCCTGGGCCAGCTTGCGGCCCACGAGGTCCAGCGCCTGCACGCCGTTGGCCCCTTCGTAGATCATGGCGATGCGGGCATCGCGGGTGAACTGGCTCATGCCATGTTCCTCGATATAGCCGTGGCCGCCGTAGATCTGTTGCGCCAGCACGGTCATGTCGTAGCCCTGGTCAGTCAGGAAACCCTTGATCACCGGGGTCATCAGCGAGATCAGACCGTCGGCATCGGCATCCTTGGCGCGATGCGCCTGGTCGATTAGCGTGGCCCCCCAGAGGACGAAGGCGCGGCCGCCCTCGACAAAGCTCTTCTGGTCCATCAGCGCGCGGCGGATATCGGGATGCACGATCAGCGGGTCGGCAGGACCTTCGGGATTCTCCGTGCCGGTGACGGCGCGGCCCTGCAGGCGCTCCTTCGCGTAGGTCAGCGCGTTCTGGTAGGCCACGTCGGCCTGCGCCAGGCCCTGGATGCCGACGCCGATGCGGGCCTCGTTCATCATCGTGAACATGGCGCGCATGCCTTTATGTTCCTCCCCCAGCAGCCAGCCCTGCGCCTCGTCGTAGTTCATCACGCAGGTGGAATTGCCGTGGATTCCCATCTTTTCCTCGATCGAGCCGCAGGCGACGCCGTTCCTTTCACCGACGTTGCCGTCGTCCTTGACCAGGAATTTCGGCACGATGAAGAGAGAGACGCCCTTGATGCCATCCGGGCCGCCGGGGATCTTGGCCAGCACCAGGTGGATGATGTTCTCGGCCATGTCATGTTCGCCCGAGGAGATGAAGATCTTCTCGCCCGAGATGCGGTAGCTGCCATCGTCCTGCGGCACGGCCTTGGTGCGCATCAGGCCCAGATCGGTGCCGCAATGCGATTCCGTCAGGTTCATGGTGCCGGTCCAGTTGCACGAGATCATGTCGGGCAGGTAGGTCTGCTTCTGCGCCTCGGTGCCATGCGCCAGGATCGCCGCTGCCGCGCCATGGGTCAGGCCCTGGTACATGGCGAAGGCCTGGTTGGCGGCGGACAGCATCTCGGTCAGCGCGAGGCCCATCACGTAGGGCAGGTTCTGACCGCCGTATTCCTCGGGCATGTCGAGGCCGGTCCAGCCGCCTTCCTTGACCTGCTCGAACGCGTCCCTGAAGCCCTTGGGGGTGCGCACGACCCCGTTTTCGAGGGTGCAGCCCTCCTGGTCGCCGACCGCGTTCAGGGGCGCCAGCACATCGCTTGCGATCTTGGCGGCCTCGTCGAGGACGGCGGAGGTGAAATCGGGCTCCAGGTCGGCATAGCCGGGGATGTCACGGTCCTGCACTTTCAGAACGTCGTGCAGCACATAGGCCATGTCCTTGGTGGGGGCGGTATAGTCGGGCATGATGATACGGGTCCTTGCGGAGAGGTGTAGAGGGGGTCAGGCGTCCCGGTCGTCTTCCGAGACATCGCCAAGCATGTCGCGGACCAGGTCCATCTGGGATTTCATCTCGGAGATGGCGGCATCCAGTTCGGTGCGGCGCTGCTCCAGATCCTCAAGCCGGGTCTGGGCCACCTCGAGCGTGCGCTTGAGCTGCGTCTCCTGCTGGTCGCCGACATGGTAAAGCTCCAGCAATTGCCGGATCTCCTCGAGGCTGAAACCGAAGCGCTTGCCGCGCAGGATCAGCTTGAGCCGGGCCCGGTCGCGCCGGGTGAAGAGGCGTTTCTGTCCGTCACGGATCGGAAACAGCAATTCTTTCGATTCATAGAACCGCAGGGTGCGCGGCGTCACGTCGAACGCGTCGCACATTTCGCGGATGGTCATGGTTTCAGGATCCATGAGATCACCTATCGCATCATACATTGCCTTGCTGGTCCCCGATCTGTGGCGTCTGGGACCACTCTACAAGATAAGCTTACGTTGACGTAAATGAAACGTCGCGTCACTTTTTTGATTGACGCTACGTCAGCAAGAAATGGCCGATTCTGTAACAAAACACGGGGTTTCGATCACGGATCCTGTGCGTTCCAGACCACGTTGCGCAGGTTTTGCAGCTCGTCGATGACCTCGTCCAACTCGACGCGGCGGGCCTTCAGCTCGTCCAGCTGGCGGTCGGCCATGTCGATCCAGACCTGTTGCTGCAAGCGGCCCTCGGGGTCGGAATCATACATTTCCAGCCATTGCCGGATTTCCTCGAGCGCGAATCCGAACCGGCGGCCGCGCAGGATCAGGGTCATGCGGGCGACCTCGCGGGGGCCGTAGAACCGCGCGCGGCCCTCGCGTTCGGGCGCCAGCAATTCGATATACTCGTAATGGCGCAGGGTACGCGGCGTCACGTCGAACCGCGCGCACATCGCCTTGAAATCCAGCCGCTCGTCATTCATCGCGTGAGGCTCTCGCCGTTACCAGGTCGTTTCGACTGTGCAACAGGCTTGCAGGGAATGCAAAACCATGGTCCCTCTGGGGCGGAAAAATCCGCATGGGCGAGAGGACCGAGGCGTTGGACGCAGCCGAGAAACGACGCATTGCCAAGCAGTTCATCGAGGCGCTGCCATTTGCGCACAGCCTGAAGATGGAGGTTCAGGATATCGGCGAGGGGGTGGCCGTGATCGCGATGCCGTGGTCGGACGACCTGGTCGGCGATCCGCGTACCGGGGTCATTCATGGCGGCGCGGTCTCGGCGCTGATGGATACCTGCGGCGGGGCGGCGGTGATGACCCATCCCGAGGCCCCGGCGGGCACCGCCACCATCGACCTGCGCATCGACTACATGCGCCCCGCCACGCCCGGCCAGCGCATCGTGACGCGGGCCGAGTGTTTCCATGTCACCCGCTCGGTCGGCTTCGTGCGCGCAAGCGCCTGGGACGAGGATGAGGAGCGTCCCGTGGCGACCGCCGCGGGCGCCTTTACCATCGAGCGTCCGAAAGAGGCCACGACATGAGCCGGAAGCCCGCGCGCCCCGAACCCGTCCAGGTCGTCAAGGAACGCCGCGACGGCGCGCTGAAGGCGCTGGTCGAGGGCATGCCCTATGCCCGCTTTCTGGGCATCGGCTTCGACCGGCGCGGCGACGAATTGACGGCGGTGATGCATTTCGACGAGAAGCTGATCGGCAACCCGCTGCTGCCCGCGCTGCATGGCGGGGCGATTGCCTCGTTCCTTGAGGTGACGTCGATCGTGCAGCTCAGCTGGCAGACGATCTGGACCGAGATCGAGTCGGGCCGCATCGCGCCCGAGGAGATGACGCCCGCGACCATGCCGCGCCTGCCCAAGACGATTGATTTCACCGTCGATTACCTGCGCACCGGCCTGCCGCGCGACTGCTACGCGCGGGCGCGGGTGAACCGGTCGGGGCGGCGCTATGCCTCTGTCCATGTCGAGGCGTGGCAGGATCACCGCGACAGGCTCTTCGCGCAGGCGACCGGGCATTTCCTGATGCCGCAGGCCGGACCCGGTTCCGATGGCTGACACCGTGGCCCTGACCCATTCCAGGGTTCTGACCATCGCGCTGCCGATCATGATCTCGAACATCACGGTGCCGCTGCTGGGCCTGGTCGATACCGGCGTGGTGGGTCAGATGGGCGAAGCCGCCCCGATCGGCGCGGTGGGTCTGGGCGCGGTGGTCCTCAGCGCGGTCTACTGGATCTTCGGGTTCCTGCGCATGGGCACCACGGGGCTGACGGCGCAGGCGATGGGGGCGGGCAACCGGGCCGAGGTCGCCGCGATGCTGACCCGCGTGCTGATGATCGGGCTCATGGGCGGGCTGGTCCTGATCGTGCTGCAATGGCCCATTGTGGCTGCCGCGATGGGGCTGGCGGAAGGCTCGGACGAGGTCGAGGGGCTGGCGCAGCGCTACATCTCGATCCGCATCTGGTCCGCGCCCGCCGCCATCGCGATCTTCGGCATCAACGGCTGGCTCATCGCGCGGGAACGTGCAGCCTCGATCCTGCTGCTGCAAATCTGGATGAACGGGCTGAACATCGTGCTGGACCTGGTCTTCGTGCTGGGCCTGGGCTGGGGCGTGGCAGGTGTTGCCGGGGCCACGTTCCTGGCCGAATGGAGCGGGCTTGCCTTCGGCCTCTGGCTCTGCCGCGCCGCGTTCCGGGTGCCGGACTGGCGCGACTGGGCGCGGGTCTTCGACCGGGCGCGGCTTATTCACATGGCGGCGGTCAATACCGACATCATGATCCGCTCGGTCCTGCTGACCACGGGCTTCGCCGCCTTCATGTTCCTGGGCGCGCGGTTCGGGGACGTGACGCTGGCGGGCAATCAGATCCTGATCCAGTTCGTCTATGTCACGGCCCACGCGCTGGACGGTTTCGCGCTGGCCGCCGAGACGCTGGTGGGCCAGGCGATGGGCGCGCGCAGCCGGGCGCGCGTGCGCCAGGGCGCGGTGCTGACGAGCCTCTGGGGCCTGGGCATCTGTGTCGGGCTGATGGCGGGCTATGCGCTGTTGGGTGGGCTGATCATCGACGTGATGACCACCGCGGAAGGCGTGCGCGAGGTGGCGCGCGATTACCTGGTCTGGGTGGCGCTGGCCCCGGCGCTGGGCATGCCGTCCTTCATGCTGGACGGCATCTTCATCGGGGCCACGCGCACCCGCGACATGCGCAATATGATGGTGCTGAGCTTCGCCGGTTACGTGCTGGCGCTGGTCCTGCTGGTGCCGGGGCTGGAGAACCACGGGCTCTGGGCCGCGCTGATGATCTTCTTCGTGCTGCGCGCGGTGACGCTGGCCGCGCGCTACCCGGCGCTGGAGCGGGCGGCTGTTCGGAGCGGTCCTTGCCCCATGCACTGAAGTGGCGGCTGTCTCGGCTGCCCGGTCGCATAACCTGCGTGGGAAGGGGAGTCGCGGCTTGCCTGGTGATCGAAGGGGGAGGGTATTTCCGGTGAAATTGTTTGTAATGGATGGGTATCTGCGGTTCTTGGCGTCAGAGACCGGCGGCACCCTGTCGTCCCCCGGGAAGCGTCACGCTGGTCAGCGGCCCTGAGAAGGTCGACGATTCTTGACCGCCGCCCGTCGATGGGCGACCCCCCGCTATAGCCAGTCGGCCCGACCGGTGCCCACGGCCTCGGCCACGCTGGCGAACCCGTCGCGCGCCAGGAGCCCGTCCAGCCCGCGCGCGATCTCGGCGGCCAGCGACAGCCCGCCATAGACCAGCCCGGTATAGAGCTGCACCGCCGAGGCGCCGGCGCGGATCTTCTGATAGGCCTGCTCGGCGGTGGCGACACCGCCGACACCGATGATCGGCATCCGGCCATCGGTGAGGTCGGAAAGCCGCGCCAGCACGGCCGTGGACATCGCAAAGAGCGGCTGACCGGAGAGCCCGCCCGCCTCATTCCGATGGGCCCCGTGCAACCCATCGCGGGCGCGGGTGGTGTTGGTGGCGATGAGGCCGGAAATGCGGGTTTCGTGCGCGACCTCGGCGATATCCTCGATCTCGCGCGGCTCCAGGTCGGGGGCGATCTTGAGGAAAACCGGGATCGGGCGCGCCATGCCCTCACGCACCGCGATCACGCCTTCCAGCAGCCCCTTGAGCGCGTCCTTGCCTTGCAGGTCGCGCAGACGCTCGGTGTTGGGCGAGGAGACATTGACCGTGGCGAAATCGACATGGGCCCTGGCATGGCGCAGCACGGTGGCGAAATCGGCGGCGCGGTCGATGCTGTCCTTGTTGGCCCCGAGGTTGAGGCCCACGGGGATCTCGTGATGGCGCGCGGCGAGGCGGTCGGTGATCGCGTCCATCCCGTCATTGTTGAAGCCGAACCGGTTGATCGCGGCGCGGTCTTGCGCCAGGCGGAAGAGGCGCGGGCGCGGGTTGCCCGGCTGCGGGCGCGGGGTGGCGGCGCCAACCTCCAGAAAGCCGAAGCCCGCCCGCATCAGCGGCCCGAAGGCGGTGGCGTTCTTGTCGAAGCCCGCCGCCAGCCCGACGGGGTTGAGCAGCGTCATGCCCGCCACGGTCGTGGCAAGGCGCGGCGAGGTGACGGGGCCGGGCAGCGGGGCAAGCCCGGTGCGCAGGGCGGTCAGCGCCAGCGCGTGCGCCCGCTCCGGGTCCAGCCGGTGCATGAGGCTGAGGCCGAGCCGCTCCAGCATCAGGGCGTCGCCAATTCGGGGATGATATGGCGGGTGCCGTCCCAGGGCAGGGGCTTGTGCCAGAGGACATCCTCCAGCCGCAAACTGGCATAGAGATGCGGGAATTCCGCCCCGCCGCGCGAGACCTCCCATTTCAGCGCATCGCCAAGCCGCGCGGCCTCCACCGCCAGCAGCTCCAGGCCCTCCGCGCCCGCGAAATGCCTGGCGGCGGTCCCGGCCAGCTGCTCTGCGGTCGAGAAATGCACGAAACCATCCGCCAGATCGACCGGCGCGCCGTCGGTTTCGCCCTTGGCGCGCAGTTCGGCCCATTCCTCGGACCGCAATATCTTGAAAATCAGCATGGGCCAGCCATTGGCCCGTCAGCGCCGCCACGTCAAGGGGCCGCCCGCGCGATTGAATCGCTTTACATGGGGGGCGGCCCCCGCCAAGCTGCGATCATAACAAAGACCGACAGGGAGACTACCGATGTTTGCTCGAATCCTGTGTTCGACGGCACTGCTGACCACCATGGGTGGCATGGCAGCCGCCGACACCACCATCCATATCCTTCATTTCAACGACTTCCACAGCCGGGTGCAGCCGATCACGCGTTTCAACAACACCTGCAACGCCGAGGATGACGCGGCGGGCGAATGCTTTGGCGGCGCCGCGCGGATGGAAACCGTGATCGAACAGATCGAAGCCGAACACGGCGCGGAGAACGTGGCCGTTGTCGCGGCGGGCGACCTGTTCCAGGGCTCGCTGATGTACACCACCTTCAAGGGGGATGTCGAAGCCGAGATGATGAACGCCATCGGGCTGGACCTGCTGGCGCTTGGCAACCATGAATTTGACGACGGCCCGGAAAACCTGGCCCGGGTCATCGACATGATGGACTTCCCGGTGATCGCCGGCAACCTGGACCTGTCCGGCTCGGAGCCCCTGCAGGAACGTGTCGGCAACAGCTACGTGATGGAAATCGGCGGTATCCAGGTCGGCTTCGTGGCCTCGCTGACCACCGATACGGTCGATATCGCGGCGCCCGGCCCCAATGTCCAGTTCCAGGACGAGATCGAGGCGATGCAGCAGGATGTCGATGAATTGCGCGAGCAGGGCATCGAGGTGATCATTGCCGTGACCCATGTGGGCCAGGTGCTGGATGACATGCTGGCGGCTCAGGTCTCGGGCCTGGATGCGGTGATCGGCGGCCATTCCAACACCTTTTATTCGGTGGACGACCCCGACCGCGACTTTGCCTATCCGAACTTCATCACCGGCCCGGAGGGCGATCTGGTGCCCGTGGTCTCGGCCTATGCCTATTCCAAGTACATGGGCCATCTGGAGCTGACCATCGACGATGACGGCAACGTGGTCTGGGCCGAGGGCGACACGATCCTGCTGGATGCCTCCTTTGAGCCGGACGCGGAGTTGAGCGAGCGCATCGCCGAGCTGACCGCCCCGATCGAAGAAGCGATGGCCGAGGTGGTCGGTGAGTCCGAGGCCTCCATTGACGGCGACCGGTCGAGCTGCCGTGTGCAGGAATGCGAAATGGGCGTCCTCGTGGCGACCGCGATGCTGGAGCGGGTGCGCGACCAGGGCATCGACGTCGCGATCCAGAACGGCGGCGGTCTGCGTGCCTCGATCGACGCGGGCGAGGTGACGATGGGCGAGGTGCTGACGGTGCTTCCGTTCCAGAACACGCTGGCCACGTTCCAACTGACCGGGGCCGACATCGTCGCGGCGCTGGAAAATGGCGTCAGCCAGGTCGAGGAAGGCGCGGGCCGCTTCCCGCAGGTCGCGGGCATGCGCTACACGTGGGATCCCGAGGCGGAGCCGGGCAGCCGCATCGTCTCGGTCGAGATCGAAACGGAAAACGGCTATGAGCCGATCGACCCCGAGGCAACCTATGGCGTCGTGTCCAACGACTACATGCGCGGTGGCGGCGACGGCTACGCGGTCTTCGCCAGCGAGGGCATGAACGCCTATGATTTCGGTCCTGGCCTGGAGCAGGTGGTCGCCGACTACCTGGCCGAGAACTCCCCCTATACACCGCATCTGGAAGATCGGATCATGCAGGCCGAGTAAGCCTGTCTGACAAGGAATGAAAGGGCCGGACGGGAAACTGTCCGGCCCTTTTCCTGTCGGTCAGTCCAGCGGGGGCGGCGGGATTTTCCCGCCATGCAAGCCCGTCATGGCGGCTTTCGAAAAGCGTCGGTTGTGCGTTCCGGTAGCGCTATCATATTGGCCCTGTAACGCGAAGGAGACACGACATGACCTATGCAGCAGAGCTGATGAACCGCGCCCGCAAACGCGCCGCCTACCGCCGTACCGTGCGGGAACTGGGCGCGCTCGACCGCAATACCAGGCTGGACCTCGACATCTACGAGGGCGACATCCCGCGCATTGCCCAAAAGGCCGTTTACGGCGCCTGAGGGATTGGGGCTTTTCAGCGCCCCGCGGGCTGCCTAGTCTCGCGCCCATGTGTGGACGCATGGCCCTGACCCTCCCCCATGACGCGATGGTGCAGCTCTTCGGGGCTGCACCCGCCAACGACCTTCCCGACAGCCCCCGCTACAATATCTGCCCGACGCAAGCCGTGGGCGTCGTCACCTCGGATGGAGGCCAACGGCGCTACCGCCCGATGCGCTGGGGGCTGGTGCCGCATTGGTACAAGACGCCCACGGACGGGCCCTTGCTGATCAACGCGCGGGCCGAGACGATCGCCGAGAAACCCGCCTTTCGTTCCGCCGTGCGCGAACGCCGGTGCCTGGTGCCGATCAGCGGGTTCTACGAATGGACCAAGGATGCCAGGGATAACCGGCTGCCCTGGTATATCCACCCGAAAGACGGCGGCGCGCTGGTGCTGGCCGGCATCTGGCAGGACTGGCAGCGGGGCGACGAAGGCCTGACCACGCTGGCCATCGTGACCTGTGCGGCGGGGGCGGGACTGGACCATATCCACCACCGCGAACCCGTCAGCCTGGCACCCGACGACTGGGCCAAGTGGCTGGGCGAGGAGGGCAAGGGCGCGGCGCCCCTGATGCAGGCAGCACCCAAGGACCGATTTGAGGCTTACCGCGTCGATCCTGCCGTCAATTCCAACCGCGCGCAGGGGCCGGACCTGATCGAACCCCTCGATGACGGGGGCGAATGAGCCGGGGTCCGGCCACGCTGGTGGGCTTCGTCGCGATCCTGCTCTGGGCGCTTCTGGCGGCCTTCACGGCGGCCAGCGGCGCGGTGCCGCCGTTCCAGCTCATGGCGATGAGCTTTGCCATCGGCGGGCTGGCCGGGGCGGCAAGCTGGGCTTGGCGGCCGCATGGGATCGCCGCGCTGCGCCATGGCTGGCCGGTCTGGGCCGTGGGCGTCGGCGGCCTCTTCGGGTATCACTTCCTCTATTTCTCGGCCCTGCGCGCGGCCCCCGCGATCGAGGCGAGCCTGATTGCCTATCTCTGGCCCCTGCTGATCGTGCTGCTCTCCGCGCTTGCCCCCGGTGAGAGGCTGCGCGCCCATCACGTCATCGGGGCGCTGATGGGGCTGGCGGGGGCCGCGCTGATCGTGACGGGCGGGCGCGGGCTTGCGATTGATCCGGCCTATCTGGACGGTTACGCGCTGGCGCTGGTGGCGGCTTTCTTCTGGTCGTCCTATTCCGTGCTGTCGCGCCGGTTCCATGCCGTGCCCTCGGAAATCGTCACCGGCTTCTGCCTTGTCACGGCGGGGCTGGCGCTGGTGGCGCATCTGGGGCTGGAGGCGACCGTCTGGCCGCAGGGCGCGACCCAGTGGCTGGCGGTCCTGGGCCTGGGTATCGGCCCGGTCGGGCTGGCCTTCTTCGTCTGGGATACCGGCGTCAAGCATGGCGACATCCAGGTTCTGGGTGCCGCCAGCTACTGCGCGCCGCTTCTGTCGACGCTGGTGCTGATCGCGCTTGGCCTGGGCGCGTTTACCTGGGCCATTGGCCTGGCCTGCGTGCTGATCACGGGCGGCGCGGTGATCGCCGCGCGCGACATGATCTTCAGGAAGCGCTGACAAGAAAACGGGCCGCCTGGGAGAGGGGGCGGCCCGGTTCTAGGTCCAGGGAGGAAAGTGTCAGGCAGCGTGCTCGATCTTGTTGTCTTTCTGCTGCCTGAGATCAGCCTGGCCGCATAATGGGGCGAAAATGGGGCGATTGTTTCGGTTTGTGCGACGATGGCCGCGGCGCGTCGAAAAAGCGCCCCCCGTTCCGGGGTTGCAAGGCGCGCGTTTCCGGGGAGGGACACGAGTCATCCGGGCCTCGGGGGATCGCCCGGCGGCCTGGGCTCTTGACCTCGAATGGCCCATGAAATAGCAACCTCTTCGCAACGCGGGCGTTGTGTAATGGTAAGACCTCAGCCTTCCAAGCTGATGATACGGGTTCGATTCCCGTCGCCCGCTCCAATCCCCAAACCCCTCAGCTGTCTGACAGGCAATCCAGCGCGGTATCGGCCATGTCGCGGATCAGGGCGGTGTAGAAATCCGGCTCTGGCAGCAGGTTCATCCCGAGCGGATCGAGGGCGGCATTCGGAAGGCCCGTTTCCAGCACCGCATAGGCCAGGTTGATATCGCTTTGCGGTTCGTAGAACAGGCAGGCGACATCGCCGTCGGCCATGCCCTCCAGCAATTCCATGATGCGGGCGGCACCCGGCGGGGTGGCTTCACCATCGGAGATGGCCCCGATGGCCTGCAGGCCGAAACGGTCCTCGAAATAGTGATAGGCGTCATGCAGCACGACAAAGCGGGCGTCACGGACCGGGGCCAGTTGCGCATCGACCTCCGCGACCAGGGCGCCGAGATCGTTTGCGGCGGCCTCGGCGTTGTCCAGGTAGGTCCGGGCGTTCCGGGGGTCCGCGTCTGCCAGCGCATCGGCAATGGCCAGCAGCCAGATGCGGGCGTTTTCCGGGTCCAGCCAGGCATGGGGGTTGATTGACCCGCTGTCAGGCTCGTCCTCGTCCTCGTGCTCTGCCGGGTCCTCATGACCGGCGAAATTGGCCCCCTCGCGCATCTCCAGAAGCCGCGTGCCCTCTACCTCCAGCAACCTAAGCTGTTCGGCATCGCCGGCGAGGGTTTCCAGGCTGTCCTCCAGCCACGGTGTCAGGCCGGGGCCGACCCAGATCACGAGATCGGCCTGTTCCAGCACCGCCGCCTGCGAGGGGCGCAGCGCGAAATCATGCGGCAAGGCGCCGGGTCGGATTACCAGGTCGGGCCGCCCCAGATCGCCCAGGACCTGCTCGACCAGCCCGTAGACCGGCGCGATATCGACCGCGATCCGGGGCACTTCGGCCTGCAAGGGGGTGGCGAACAGAAAGAGCGCGGCGAGGGCAGGGCGAAACATCGGGGCCTCCGTTATATTATCACATAGCGGCTTTCTATTTGTGATGTTATAGCATAGCAAGCAGGAAATGCCCCAACCGGATGCACCGCCATGGACCCGATCGGATTCGAACAGCATGACCACGCCGCCTGCCGCAAGGGCGGGTTGGCCGAGGTGGAGCGGCGTTGCGCCACGCAAGGGCTGCACCTGACGCCGGTGCGCCGCCGCGTGCTGGAGATGCTGCTTGAGGAACACCGGGCGCTCGGGGCCTATGAGATCCTCGACCGGCTGCGCGACGAGGGCATGGGCAGCCAGCCCCCGGTGGCCTATCGGGCGCTGGATTTCCTCGTCAAGCATGGCTTTGCGCACAAGATCGAGCAGCTCAACGCCTTCATCGCCTGCACCCATCCCGGCACCGATCACGCGGCGGCTTTCCTGATCTGCCGCATCTGTCATTCGGTGGCCGAGGCCATCGCCGAACCCGCGCGCGGCAACCTGGGCCGGGCGGCGGCGGAAACGGGCTTTGTCATCGAGCGCACCGTGACCGAGGCGCAGGGCATCTGCCCCAATTGCCGCGAAGAGGCCCCCGCATGAGCCTTGTGCGCATCGACGGCATGAGCGTTCGCCTGGGCGGCAACACGGTCCTGCACCATGTCGATTTTTCCATTGATCCCGGCGAGATCGTCACCGTCGTCGGCCCCAACGGGTCGGGCAAATCCACCCTTCTGCGCGCCATCATCGGGGCGATCCGGCCCGAGGCGGGCCGTGTCACGCGCAGCCCGAACCTGCGCATCGGATATGTGCCGCAAAAGCTGCATATCGACCCGACCTTGCCCCTTACGGTGCGCCGCTTCCTCGACCTGCCGCGCCGGGTGGACGCCGCCACCGCGCATCAGGCGCTGGAGGAGGCGGGGGCGGGGGCGCTGGCCAGCCGCCAGATGACGGACCTGTCGGGCGGGCAGTTCCAGCGCGTGTTGCTGGCGCGCGCGCTGTTGAACGCCCCGGAGCTCCTGATCCTCGACGAGGCGACGCAAGGGCTGGACCAGCCGGGATCGGCGGCTTTCTACCAGCGCATCGCCGATCTGCGCGACCGCTTGGGCTGTGCCGTGCTGATGGTCAGCCATGAATTGCACGTGGTGATGGCGGCGTCGGACCGGGTAATCTGCCTCAACGGCCATGTCTGTTGTGAAGGCGCGCCGGAGCATGTCGCCTCGGCCCCCGAATACCGGGCGCTTTTTGGCACCGGCACCGGCGGCGCGCTGGCGCTTTACCGCCATGAACATACCCACAGCCATGACCATGGGGCGCCTGAATGAGCCTTCTCGACAGTTTCGTGATCCGCGCCCTTCTGGCCGGGCTTGGCGTGGCGCTGGCCGCCGCCCCCCTGGGCTGTTTCGTGGTCTGGCGGCGCATGGCCTATTTCAGCGACGCAACGGCGCATGCCGCGATCCTGGGCGTGGCGCTGGCGCTGGCGCTTTCGGTCAATGTCTTCTTGGGCGTTCTGGCTGTCGCCGGGATCATGGCGCTTGCGGTCTCGACCCTGACCAGCCGGGGCCATGCGATGGATACGCTTCTGGGGGTCGCGGCACATTCGGCGCTGGCGGCGGGGCTGGTCGCGGTATCGCTGATCTCGGGCGTGCGGATCGACCCGATGGCCTATCTCTTCGGCGATATCCTGTCGGTAGGTCGCGGCGACCTGGCGCTGATCTGGGGTGGCGCGGCGGCGATTCTGGCGCTGCTGGCCTGGCGCTGGCAGGCGCTGCTGACCGCCACGGTCAATCCCGATCTGGCCTATGCCAGCGGCATCGACCCAAGGCGCGAGCAGATGGTGCTGACGCTGGCGCTGGCCCTTGTCGTCACGGTCGCGATCAAGGTGGTTGGCGCGCTTTTGATCGGCGCGATGCTGATCATCCCCGCCGCCGCCGCCCGCGCGGTGGGTGACACGCCCGAACGCATGGCCGCGTTCGCCGCCGGGATCGGAGCGCTGTCTGTCTTCGGCGGCCTCCAGGCCTCGCTGAGCTATGACACGCCGACGGGGCCGAGCATCGTCAGCGCCGCCGCTGTCCTCTTCGCCCTGACCGCCATCGCGGCCCGCCTGCTGCGCCGCTGACCCCTGCGACCGCGTTGCAGGGGCTTGCGGTCTTGTGCGTGGGCCGACACGGCAGTATCCCCATGCGGGCCAGGTCAACCAAAGAAGGTCGCGCATGTCCGACAGCACCGCCGCCAGCACACCCGCCCCCAAGCGGTCGGAAGAGGAGCGCGAGAAATCGCGCCGCATCGGCTCGCTCAAGGCGCTGGCGCCCTTCATGGCCCCCTATAAGGCCCTGGTCTTCGCCGCCATCGCGGCGCTGGTCCTGACCGCGACCGTTTCGCTGCTGCTGCCACTGGCCGTGCGCCGCGTCGTTGACGGGTTCGAGACCGAATCCGTCGCCCTGCTGGACCAGTATTTCATCGCCGCCCTGGCCATCGCCGGGCTGCTCGCGCTTGGCACGGGGCTGCGCTACTACCTCGTCACCCGCCTGGGCGAGCGTGTCGTCGCGGATATCCGCAAGGCGGTGTTCAGCCGCATGATCCACATGAGCCCCGCTTTCTTCGAGCGCATCATGACCGGCGAGGTCCTGAGCCGCATCACCACCGACACCACGCTGCTGCTGTCGGTCATCGGCTCGTCCGTTTCCGTCGCCTTGCGCAACGTGCTGCTGTTCCTCGGCGGGCTTGGCATGATGCTCTATACCTCGCCCAAACTGACCGGCCTCGTGCTGCTGATCGTGCCGGTTGTCATCGTGCCGATCGTCCTCCTGGGACGGCGCTTGCGGATGCTCAGCCGCCAGAACCAGGACTGGATCGCGGAAAGCTCGGGCAAGGCGTCCGAGGCGCTTCTCTCGGCGCAGGCGGTGCAGGCCTTCACCAATGAACGCGCCACGGCGGGGCAGTTCGACGATGTGACCGAGCTGAGCTTCGAGAGCGCCAAGACCCGCATCCGCACCCGCGCCATCATGACCGTGATCGTCATCGCGCTGGTCTTCGCCGGTGTGGTCGGCGTGCTCTGGATCGGCGCGCGCGACGTCCGGGCCGAGGCGATGAGCGTGGGCGAGCTGATCCAGTTCCTGATCTACGCGATCATGGTGGCGGGGTCCGTGGGCGCGCTTTCCGAGATCTGGGGCGAGTTGCAGCGCGCCTCGGGCGCGACCGAACGGCTGGTGGAACTGCTCGGCGACGATGACAGCGTGGCAGACCCGCTGGCGGGCCGTACCCTGCCGCAGGGCGGGCGCGGGCAGATTGCCTTCGAGGATGTGCATTTCCACTACCCCACCCGCCCCGATGCCGCGGCGCTTGCGGGTGTCAGCCTGGCCATAAAACCGGGCGAGACCGTGGCGCTGGTCGGCCCCTCGGGCGCGGGCAAATCCACCATCTTCCAGCTGCTCCTGCGCTTCTACGATCCGATCTCGGGCAGAGTCAGCCTCGATGGCGTCGATCTGCGCGACATGACCCGCGCGCATTTCCGCAAATCCATCGCGCTGGTGCCGCAGGATCCGGTGATCTTCGCGGCCTCGGCGCGCGAGAACATCCGTTTCGGTCGCCCCGATGCGTCGGATGCCGAGGTCGAGGACGCCGCCCGCGCCGCCGCCGCGCATGACTTCCTGACCGCCCTGCCGGAGGGCTATGACACTTATGTCGGCGAGCGCGGCATCATGCTGTCGGGCGGACAGAAACAGCGCATCGCCATCGCCCGTGCCATCTTGCGCGATGCGCCGGTGCTGCTGCTCGATGAGGCCACCAGCGCACTGGACGCCGAAAGCGAACGCGCCGTGCAGCAGGCGGTGACCGAGCTTTCCGCCGACCGCACCACGCTGATCGTCGCGCATCGGTTGGCGACGGTGAAACAGGCCGACCGGATCGTGGTGTTCGAGGCAGGCCAGATCGTGGCCGAGGGCACGCATGAGGACCTGGTGGCGGGCGGTGGCCTCTACGCGCGGCTGGCGCGGCTTCAGTTCACCGAAGGGCTTGCCGCAGAGTAATCCGCGCGGCGGGCCCCGAAACGCTTGCCTTGCAGGCGCAATCCTTCCATCCTGCCCGCAAAACGGGCCCCGTGCCACGCACGAGGGCCGACGCCGGAATCAGGGGAGGAGAACCGGAATGTCGCGATTTGCGAATATTGCCGACGTGCGCGCGATCGAGGAAGCGAACCCATGGCCCGAGAGCCAGCCGGCGGTGACGCTCTACCAGCTTCTGTCGCAGACCGCCGCGCGGGTGCCGAACAACAAGGCGGTCAGTTTCCAGTTGCTCTCCGGGCCCAAGGACAAGGCCGAGACGATGACCTGGAAACAGTATCACGGCAAGGTCACGCAGGTCGCCAATCTCTTCCGTTCGCTCGGCGTGGGCGAGGGGGATGTCGTCGCCTATGTCCTGCCGAACTGCAACGAGGCAACGACCGTGCTGATCGGCGGCTGCGTCGCGGGTATCGCCAACCCGATCAACCCGCTCCTGGAGCCCGAGCACATCGCCTCCATCCTGCGCGAGACCAAGGCCAAACTGGTCGTGACCCTGCGCGCCTTCCCCAAGACGGATGTGGCGCAGAAGGTGGCCGAGGCAGTGGCGGATGCCCCCGGCGTCACCCATGTGCTGGAGGTCGACCTGCTGCGCTACCTGACCCCGCCGAAAAGCTGGATCGTGCCGCTGATCCGGCCCAAGAACCCGGTCAGCCATCACGCCAAGGTGCTGGATTTCACCGCAGAAGTGGCCAAACAGCCCGCCGACCGCCTGACTTTCGATGACAGCAAGGAAGACCGCGTCGCGGCCTATTTCCACACCGGCGGCACCACGGGCATGCCCAAGGTCGCGCAGCACAAGTATTCCGGCATGATCTACAATGGCTGGCTTGGCCATACGCTTCTGTTCGACGACACCGACACCATCATCTGCCCGCTGCCGCTGTTCCACGTCTTCGCCTGCCACGTGATCCTGATGGCGATGATCGCCTCTGGCGCGCATGTCGTCTTTCCGACCCCGCAGGGCTATCGCGGCGAGGGCGTGTTCGACAATTTCTGGAAGCTGGTCGAACGCTGGGGCGTGACCTTCATCATCACCGTGCCGACCGCAATCTCGGCGATGATGCAGCGCCCGGTCAACGCCGATGTCTCGACCGTCAAGACCGCTTTTTCCGGATCCTCTCCGCTGCCGCTGGAGCTGTTCCGCCGCTTCGAGAAAGCCACCGGCGTGACCCTGGTCGAGGGCTACGGGTTGACCGAGGCGACCTGCCTTGTCTCGGTGAACCCGGTCGAGGGCACCAAGAAGGTGGGCTCGGTCGGCGTGCCGCTGCCCCATACCGAGGTGCGCATCCTCAAACACACGCCCGACGGGGTGATTGTCTGCGACACCGATGAGGTGGGCGAGATCTGCATCGACAACCCCGGTGTCTTCGAAGGCTCGACCTATACCGAGAGCGACAAGAATATCGACCTGTTCCACGACGACATCTACCTGCGCACCGGCGATCTGGGCCGCATCGACGAGGATGGCTATCTGTGGATCACGGGCCGCGCCAAGGACCTGATCATCCGCGGCGGCCACAATATCGACCCCGCCGAGATCGAGGAGGCGCTGGCCGGACACGAGGCCGTCGCCATGGCCGGCGCGATCGGCCAGCCCGACGCCTTCGCGGGTGAACTGCCTTGCGTCTATGTCGAACTGGTCGATGGCGGCAAGGTGACCATCGAGGAGCTCAAGGCCCATTGCGACGAACATGTCCACGAACGTGCGGCACGGCCCAAGCATATCGAGATCATGGATGAATTGCCCAAGACCGCCGTTGGCAAGGTCTTCAAGCCCGACCTGCGCAAACGCGCCATCACGCGGGTCTACAATGCCGCGCTGAAGGAGGCGGGGCTGGCCGCCGAGGTCGTCCGGGTGGTCGAGAGCAAGAACCGCGGGCTTGTGGCGCAGGTCAAGAAGACCGGCAATGTGGAAGAGGCTGACGTCACCCGCGTCCTGGGCGAGTTTACCCGCCCCTGGGAATGGGACGACGCCTGAGCACCGAGCGCTAGCATGGAACAGGGGGCTATCCGGACCGGGTGGCCCTTTTTCGGTCCGCGCAGCCTTGCCATGGAACCAAACCCGCCCCCGTTGGTTCTGCCTAGATGGGAACCTTTCGCCAAAAACTGACCGCTCCGATCCACAGATGGGCCAGGACCGCCCTGCCAACCCTCTCCGATACCGAGCGTGACGCGCTTGAAGCGGGGGATGTCTGGTGGGAGGCGGAGCTTTTCTCCGGCAACCCGGACTGGGACATGCTGCACGCGGTCAAGGCACCGCGCCTCAGGGACAAGGAACAGGCCTTTCTCGACGGCCCCTGCCGCGAATTATGCGGCATGATCGACGACTGGAAGATCAACCAGCTCGATGCCGACCTGCCCCCCGAGATCTGGACCTTCCTGCGCGAGAAGAAATTCTTCGGGATGATCATCCCCGAATCCCATGGCGGTCTGGGTTTCTCGGCCTTCGCCCATTCCGAGGTCGTGCGTTTCCTCTCGACCCGCTCGGTCGCGGTTGCCGTCACCGTCATGGTGCCCAACTCGCTGGGGCCGGGCGAGTTGATGCTGCATTTCGGCACCGACGCGCAGAAGGACGACTGGCTGCCACGCCTGGCCAGCGGCGAGGAGTTGCCCGCCTTCGGCCTGACCAGCGCCGAGGCCGGGTCGGACGCCTCGGCGATGCGCGACGAGGGCGTCGTGTGCAAGGGCGAGTGGAACGGCGAGGAGGTGTTGGGTATCCGCCTCAACTGGGCCAAGCGCTATATCACCCTTGCCCCCGTCTGCACCGTGCTGGGGCTGGCCTTCAAGCTGCGCGATCCCGATGGGCTTCTGGGCGACGAGGAGGAGATCGGCATCACCTGCGCCCTTGTCCCCACCGATCTGGACGGGGTCGAGACCGGGCGGCGGCACCTGCCATCCTCGACCATGTTCATGAACGGGCCGACCACCGGCAAGGACGTGTTCATCCCGCTGTCCAACATCATCGGCGGCAAGGACTATGCCGGGCAGGGCTGGATGATGCTGATGACCGCGCTGGCCGCGGGCCGGGGCATTTCGCTGCCCTCGATGGGCTGTGCCGCCATCGCGCTGTCGGCGCATACCACCGGGGCTTATGCCCGCATCCGCGAGCAGTTCAACCTGCCCATCGGCATGTTCGGCGGGGTGCAGTCGCGCATGGGCCGCCTGGCTGCCGATGCCTATTCGATGGACGCCGCGCGCCACCTGACCTGCGCCGGACTGGACGAAGGCCGCGCCCTCAGCGTGATTTCCGCGATCATGAAGGCGCATGCGACCTACCGGATGCGGGAGGCGCTGAATGACGCGATGGACGTGCATTCGGGCAAGGCGGTGATCGACGGGCCGTCGAATTACCTGCTGCCCTTCTACCGCGCCGTGCCGATCGGGATTACCGTCGAGGGGGCCAATATCGTCACCCGAAGCCTGATCATCTTCGGCCAGGGCTCGATCCGTGCGCATCCGCATATGCTGGAGAATATTCAATCGCTTGGCGTCGAGGACGAGGAGGAATCGCTCGCCCGCTTCGACAAGAGCCTCTGGGCCCATATCGGCCACACGACCAAGACGTTCTTCCGCGCCTGGGGCCGGGCCTGGACCGGCGGCCTCTTCGCGCCCGCGCCAAAAGGCGTCGGGCCGGTCGCGCCCATCTATCGCAAGCTCTCACGCTGGTCCGCGGCCTATGCCCTGACCGCCGATTTCGCGTTCCTGACGCTCGGCGGCGCGCTCAAGCGCAAGGAGATGATTTCGGGGAGAATGGGCGATGTGCTGTCCGAGATGTATATCCTCTCGGCCACGCTGAAACGCTGGCAGGACGAGGGGCGGAACGAGGCCGACCTGCCCGTGGTCCGCTACGCCGCCGAGCGTGGCTTTGGCCGGATGCAGGAGGCGCTGGATGGGGTTCTGGCAAATTTCCCGGCCCGGTGGGCGGCATGGATTTTGCGCTTTGTGACCCTGACCGGATCGGCCCCGAAAACGCCCGATGACCGGCTGGTCGCGGAGTGCTCGGACCTGATATTCGAGCCCTCCGACACCCGCGACCGCATCGTCGGGCGCATCTTCGAGGGCTGCCATTCGGACGGTATCGAGACGCTCAACCGCTGCTACGCCGCCGTGACCGGGGCCGCGCCCCTGATGAAGAAGCTGCGCGAGGCCGGAAAGACGCCCGAGCAGGCGCTCGAGGCCGGGATCATCGGCGAAAGTGACATGCAACAGATCAACGACATGCAGGCCCTGGTGGATGAGGTCGTCGCGGTGGATGATTATTCCCCCGAAGACCTCGCCACGCTTTTCCCGAACCTGCATCAACCAACGGCGAGGGCTGCGGAATGAACGATCGTCCTGTCTATCTTGTCGATGGGGCCAGAACCCCCTTTCTCAAGGCGCGCGGCGGGCCGGGGCCCTTTACTCCCGTCGATCTGGCGGTGCAGGCGGGCAGACCCCTGCTCATGCGCCAGCCCTTCGCGCGCGATGCCTTCGACCTGGTGATCCTGGGCTGCGTCAATGTCATCGCGGACGAAATGAACCCCGCCCGTGTCGCCGCCCTGCGTCTTGGCATGGGCGAGGACATGGTCGCCTTCACGACGCAGATCAATTGCGGCTCGGGGATGCAATCCATCGACACCGCCTTTCGCTATATCCGCGAGGGCAAGCAGGATCTGATCCTTGCCGGCGGCGCCGAGGCGCTGAGCCATGCGCCGCTGGTCCTGCGCCAGGGCGCGGTCGAATGGTTCGCCGAGATGAACCGCGCCAGGGGGCCGGTGGCGCAGGCGCGCGCCATGGCAGGGCTGCGGCCCGATTTCTTCAAACCCGTCATCGGGCTGGAACGTGGCCTGACCGACCCGATCACCACGCTGAACATGGGGCAGACGGCCGAGGTTCTGGCGCATCGCTTCGGGATCGACCGGAAGACCGCCGATGCCTATGCGATGGACAGCCACCACCGGCTTGCGAAAGCGCAGGAGGAAGGCTGGCTTGACGACGAGGTCATGACCGCCTTCGACAGCGAGGATGGGGAGGTCTATGACCATGATGACGGCGTGCGACCCGACAATGACATGGAGTCGCTGGCCAAGCTCTCGCCCGCCTTCGAGAAACCCTATGGCCAGGTCACCCCCGGCAATTCCAGCCAGATCACCGATGGCGCGTCCTGGGTGATCGTCGCCTCCGAGGCCGCGGTCGAGGAACACGGGCTGAAACCCATCGCCCGCATCGTCGACAGCGAATGGGCGGGGCTGGACCCTTCCGTCATGGGGCTCGGGCCGGTCTTGTGCGCCACGCCGCTGGTCATGCGCAACGGCTACGCTCTCGACGGGATCGACCTGTGGGAATTGAACGAGGCCTTCGCGGCACAGGTGCTGTCCTGCATTGCGGCCTGGAACGACGCCGATTTCTGCCGCGATATTCTGGGGCTGGAGGGCGCCTTCGGCCTGATTGACCGCGACAGGCTCAACGTCGATGGCGGCGCGATCTCGCTTGGCCATCCGGTCGGCACCAGCGGCAACCGCATCGTGCTGCACCTGGCCAATGCCATGAAACGGCGCGGCGACAAGATCGGCGTGGCGACGGAATGTATCGGCGGCGGATTGGGCGGCGCGATGTTGCTGGAGGCTGTGTGATGACCAAACCCGTTCTGGACCATCTGGGAGAGACCAAACTGGCGCTTGGGCCGATCACCGGCGCGGGCGATGGCGACTGGCACCACGCAGTCGATGAGGGGGGCACCGTCTGGCTGGCGCTCGACCGAAAGGGCAGCAGCGTCAACACGATTTCCGAAGGCGTGCTGAAGGGCCTCGCGGGTCACCTCGACGCGCTTGAGGCCGACACGCCCAAGGCGCTGGTGATCCGATCCGCCAAGCCCGCAGGCTTCGCCGCCGGGGCCGACATCACCGGCTTCGACGCGATGTCGGAGGAGGGCGCGGAAGACCTGCTGCGTCAGGGCCATGACGTGCTGGACCGGCTGGAGGCGCTGGATTGCCCGACGATCTGCGTCACCCATGGCGCGGCGCTTGGCGCGGGGTTTGAACTGGCGCTGGCCTGCGACTGGCGCATTGCCGTTGACGGGGCCTCCTTCGCCTTTCCCGAGGTGCGCCTCGGCCTGCATCCCGGCCTTGGCGGCACCTTCCGCCTGCCTGCGCTGATCGAGCCGACCGAGGCGATGACCCTGATGCTGACCGGAAAATCGGCCCATACGAAAAAGGCGAAATCGCTCGGAATCGCCGATGTCGTCTGCGAGGAGCGCCATGTCGAGGCGGCTATCGAGGCCATCATCTTCGGTGACGTCGAAAAACACGGCGCGGGGCTGTCCTCGCACGCGTTCAGGCTCGGCCCCGCCCGAAATCTCGCCGCGCGCCGGATGCGCAGCGAAGCCGCCAAGCAGGCCCCGCCGGAACATTACCCCGCCCCCGAGGCGCTGATTGCGCTCTGGGAAGAGCATGGCGATGACCGCGCCGCGATGCAGGAGGGTGAGATTGCCTCCTTCGCGGAGTTGCTGAAAACCGAGACGTCGAAGAACCTGCGCCGGGTCTTCTTCCTGCGCCAGGGCCTCAAGGACAAGGCGAGGGGCGAGGACGAGATCGCCCATGTCCATGTCGTCGGCGCCGGGGCCATGGGCGGCGAGATCGCCGCTTGGGCCGCGCTGCAAGGCAAGACCGTGACGCTTGGCGATGTCGAAACCGGCCCGATCGGCGCGGCGTTGAAACAGGCGCGCAAGGTCTGCAAGGACAAGCACCTGAGCAGCACCGAGGCGCGCGATGCGCTGGACCGGCTTATCCCCGACATGCGCGGCTATGGTGTCGCCCGCGCCGATCTGGTGATCGAGGCGGCCCCCGAGAAACCCGATCTCAAGGGCAAGATCTACGCCGATCTGGGCAAGGGGATGAAACCGGGCTCGATCCTGGCCACCAACACCTCAAGCCTGCCATTGGCGGAACTGGCGAAGAAGGCCAAGACCCCGACACGCTTTGCGGGGCTGCATTTCTTCAACCCTGTTTCCAAGCTGGAACTGGTCGAGGTCGTGGCGCATGACAAGACCTCAAAGGCGACGCTGGACAGGCTTTCCGCGTTTTGCGGTGCCATCGACCGGCTGCCCGTCCTGGTGCAGGATTATCCCGGTTTCCTCGTCAACCGCGCGCTGACGCCCTACCTGCTGGAGGCGATGGTGCTGATGGAGGAGGGCGTGCCGAAAGAAGTGATCGACAGTGCCGCGATTGATTTCGGCATGCCGATGGGCCCCGTCACGCTGGCCGACCAGGTGGGGCTGGATATCTGCCTGCATGTCGCCGAGAGCCTCAAGGAGCATCTCGACAAGCCCATGCCCGACGTGACCGCCGCCTTGCGCGACAAGGTCGAGGCGGGCGAGACCGGCAAGAAGGCGGGGCAGGGGTTCTATGACTGGTCGGACGGCACGCCGCATCCCGACACCGAGGATGAAGGCCCCGCCGACCTGACCGACCGGCTGATCCTGCCGATGCTGGATGCCTGCGTCGAATGCCTGCGCAAGGACATTGCCCGCGACGCCGATGAGGTTGACGCCGCGCTGATCTTCGCCACCGGCTTCGCGCCGTTCCGGGGCGGGCCGATGCACCATGCCAAGGCGCGCGGCGTCGAGGAAGTGCGCGCCACGCTGTCCGACCTTGCCGCCCGCCACGGGCCGCGCTTCGAGCCTGATGAAGGGTGGTCGGACCTTGCCTGAGACCTTCCGGGATGCCGACGAACTGGCCGCAAGGATCATCGAGGCGACGGGCGGCGAGGTCAGGCTGGCCCTGCCCCTGGGCCTCGGCAAGCCGGTCACGCTGCTCAATGCGCTGACCCGTGCCGCCTGTGACGATGCTTCCGTCACCCTCTCGATCTTCACCGCCCTGACGCTGGAAGCCCCCGCGCCTGGCTCGGACATGGGCCAACGCCTGCTGAACCCCGCCAAGGAGCGTCTTTTCGGGGCCTATCCCGAGATCCTCTATGCAACGCTGCTGCGCGAGGGGCGCCTGCCCGACAATATCGAGGTCAATGAATTTTTCCTGCTGGCGGGCCGCTGGTTGGGCGTGGACCGGATGCAGCAAAGCTATATCTCGGCGAATTACACCCATGCCCGCGACGTTCTGATCGCGGCCAATCCCAACGTGCTGATCCAGCTTCTGGCGCGCGAGGGCGACCTCTATTCCCTCTCCTGCAACACCGACATCACCGCCGACCTACTGGACCGGCGCAAAGAGGGCCGGATGGCGTTCCTGATGGCGGGCGAGGTCAATGACCAACTGCCCTTCATGCCGGGCCCCTCCGCCGAGATCACGCCCGAGACGCTGCAATACTGCCTTGAGCCGGAGGCGCAGTTCGAGCTCTTCTCCGCAGTGCGCCAGCCGGTCTCGACGGCACATCACGCCATCGGCGCGCATGTCGCGGGGCTGGTCAGGGATGGTGGCACGCTGCAACTGGGCATCGGCCAGACCGGTGACGCCGTCGCGCATGCGCTGATCCTGCGCCACAAGGGGCGGCTGGCGCGCGCGCTGCACGATCTTGCGCCCGATACCGGCGACACCGGCCCGTTCGAGACCGGCCTCTACGGGTGCGCCGAAATGCTGGTGCGCGGCTTGCTGGAACTGTTCGAGGCAGGGATCGTCACGCGTCGTGTCGATGGGGCCGCCATCCATGCCGGCTTTTTTGTCGAGGATCGCGATTTCTATACCCGCCTGCGCGAGATGCCCGCCGAGACACGCGCCCTGATCCAGATGCGCCCCGTCAGCTTCACCAACGCGCTTTACGGGGATGAGCCCGCCAAGCGCGCCGCCCGCGTCGATGGGCGCTTCGTCAACAGCGCGATGAAGGCCAGCCTTCTGGGCGCGGTCGCCTCGGACATCACCGACGATGGCCAGACCGTCAGCGGTGTCGGCGGGCAGGTCAATTTCGTCGATCAGGCCTTTGCGCTGGAAGGCGCGCGCTCGATCATCACGCTGCCCGCGACGCGCGAGAGCGGCGGCAAGACGGTTTCGAACATCGCCTGGGAATTGCCCTTCGCCACCGTGCCCCACCACCTGCGCGACATCATCGTCACCGAATATGGCGTGGCCGACCTGCGCGGCCAGCCCGATCACGAGGTCGTGGCGCGGATGCTGGCGATCACCGATGCGCGGTTCCAGGCGGAGCTTTTGCAAAAGGCGCGGGGCGCGGGCAAGATCGGCAAGGATTACCGCCTGCCCGACACGGAAAACACGCCCGAGCGGCTGGCGTCGTGGCGCAAGACGCATCGTGACGCGTTGCCAGATTTCCCCTTCGGCAGTGATTTCGATGCGGTGGAACGCCAGCTTCTGCCCGCGCTGGAGCGGCTCAACCTGGCCAGCCACAGCCCCCTGTCGCTGGCGCGGCTGGTCTGGACGACGCTGCACGCCCCGGCGCCGGCGCATGAGGCGCGGGCCATGTCGCGCATGGGGTTCGACGAACGCGCCACCCTGCTGGAACCCGTCAGCGCGCGCGCCCTGCGCGGGGCGCTGCGGCTGGAGGCAACGGAAACATAGCGCGCTACAGCGTGTCGTCGGCCTCGGGCTCACCGGGGATGTTGCGGTCCAGCACCCGCTTGATCTCCCTCACCAGGGCATCGCGATCCGCGTCGGGGCCGTCCTGCGGCTCCTGCGCAAGGCGGGTCAGCACCTTCTTCAGCCACCCCTTGCGGTCGCCTGCGGAATAGCCCTCATTGGCCAGCACATCCATGATCTCCTCACGCGAGAGGTCGTCGCCAATTTCTGGCAGGGATTTGGCGGGTGTCATGTCAGCCTCCTTTCCATTGAGACGTTCAGCGCAGGGTGAAGAGCAACGCGATGCCGCCCAGATAGGTCGCCGCCACCAGGTAGCTGTCCAGCCCGATCCCGAAAAGCGCCGGATCGCGCCGCTCGATCAGGCCGGCGACATAGATCGCGGTGACGAGGATCCCGATCAGCCCGGCGACGATCGAGAACATGCCGACCTCGTTCAGGACCGCGCCGCCCGGATAGGCCAGGTCGACCAGGAAGATCACCCCGATATCGAAAAGGTTGGTGCCGAAGATGTCCGAGGCCGCCATCACGTAACGCCCCAGTCTGACGGCGGCCAGAACGGTGCTGATCTCGGGCAGCGAGGTCGAGATGGCGACGAAGACCGCGCCGAAGAAACTGTCGCCAAGCCCGGTGCGCTCGGCCAATGCCTCGCCGCTGGTCGACAGGACATAGCCCATGACCAGGATCGCCAGGGCGGCCAGGCCCGTGGCACCCAGAAGTTGCGCGCGGCTCAGGTCGCGCTTGGGGTCGTCGGTCTCGATCTCGGAGGCGGGCGGCTCGCCGATCACTTTCCAGGCCGGGTTGTCCTCGGCCCGCGCCACCATGCGGATGCAATAGACGAAGAGCGCCGCCAGCCCCCAGGTCCAGAGGCCCGCGCCCGCAAACGCGATGTCGCCCACCCCGATTCCCGCCAGCGTGCCCGCGACCAGGATGATGCCAAGCACGCCCTGCAACAGCACGATGGGGTCGGGCACGGCCTCGGTCAGGGCGCTCTTGCGAATGGCCATGTCGGCCAGCGCCAGCACCGTGACCTGCATCGCGAAGCCGCCAAGCAGGTTGTTCACCGCCAGCGCCGCGTTGCCGCCAAGGGCCGCCGTGCCGGTGACGGCGATCTCGGGCAGCGAGGTGACCCCGCCCAGAAGGATGACGCCGAGGACGGCCTGCCCGATCCCGAATTCGCGCGCGATGGCATCGGCATAGCGCGACAGCCGCGTGCCCGCGACCCAGACCGCGCCGGCGGCCAGGATGAAGGCCGTGACGGTGATCCAGAGGGGGAGATCGGCAAAAGGGCTCATGGCGTCACCGGATGAACCTGTCCCAGTCGCCGAAGCTGCTATAGACCGGCCCGCGCGGAATGCTGAGGCCGATCAGCGCCAGGCCGCAAGTCGCCGAAAAGGCCAGCCCGCCCCAGGACGCCCCCGCCACCAGCGGCGCGAACAGCAGCACGATCCCCATCAGCATGTTCAGGAACCGGGCCAGGCGCACCACCGGGGCCAGCGCCGCGACCGTGACCGTGATCACCAGCGCGCCGATGATATGGTTAGTCGCGGCCACCCCGCCACCCCAGGGAAAGACCAGCGGCGACAGCATCAGCAGGGCCCCGACCCCGAGCGAGGCCATCAGCGTCCACGGAAAGGTCATGCCACCATTCAGCATGTCATAGACGATGGCGCGCAGCCCGCGCTCGAAATCGTCGATGCGGCGCTTGTCGGGGCCCTCATCGGTGTCGCCGGTGAAGAAGACGCGCAGCCAGGGCTGGCCCGCGCGGTGACGGCGGCGCAGGAACTGGAAGGTCGCGACCAGCTCATCCAGCGAATAGGGGATCTGCCAGACCATCGCGGCGGCGGCGATGAGGGCCAGCGTCGAATAGGTGCCGATCACGATGGGCTGGATCACGATGAAGAAGATCGACACCGCGCCAAGCGGCACGATCATGATGCCGAACAGCACCACCAGCCACGGCATGGTGCGCCAGCGGGCCGAGGTGCCCATGGCACCCACCAGGATCTCCAGAGCATAGGTCAGCGCGCCGACCCCGGCATCGGGCACCGGCCAGCTTTCCGAGACATCCGAGGTGATGATCTGTTCGGTCCCGTTCTGCCCTTGCAGCGTGCCGGGAAAGAACGGCTCCCAGACCTGGTCTATGCTTTCCAGCTGATAGCCCGTCAGGTAGCGCGAGGTCAGCAGGCCGACGACCGCCAGGATGATCACCGGCAGGCGCTGGAACCAGTCCGAGGGCGAATAGCTCCACCCCTCGGGGATGGTCGGCCCGGTCTGCGCGGCAACGGGCGAGACCCCCGGCATCGGCCCGAGGCAGAGCGCGAAGGCAACCGCCAGCATCCCGACGATGGTGCCGTTGAGATAGGCGGCACCGTTCGCCGTCCAGAAGACCAGCGGCGCGAACATGATCCAGACGCCGATCCCGGCGGCGGCAAACCGTGCCCAGGGCATGCGCCAGGACAGGGACAGCATCGCGAAGAGGAACAGCAGAAGACCGGCCACAACGTCGCTCAGGATCATCCCCGGATCGTCATAGCCCAACATCGGCGGCGAGGTCATCAGCCAGATGCCTAGCCCCGCATTGGCCCATCCGGCCCAGAGGCTGGCGCGGTGCTGTTCGCGGTATTCCGTCTCGTGGCGCAGCCGCAGCGCCTCGGCATCCTCCACCCGCGCATCGGCGGCGCGCAGCCAGGGCGGCGGCGTGATCCCGTTCATCTCGTACCAGTCCAGCGGATCGGCTTTCAGCGCCTCGACCAGCACCGGCAGCTTGTCGGCGATGCGGTCCTCGGGTTCCCAATCCAGCAGGCGGCGCGCCTTGGAAATGTCCAGCGCGTAGTGATCCGAGGACATGTCGATCATGAAGGGCCGGATGAAGGGCTTTTCGCCCTCGTCCAGCGCATCGGGCACGACGGGCTCAGACTCCGTCTCCAGCTTGGCGCCCAGTTTTGCGACGGGGGCGGGCAGGACCAGCGTGGCCCAGGTCTCCTCGCCATGGATCAGTTCGCCGAGGGTGTCTTGCAGCGCCTCATAGCTCATCGTGTCGGGCTCACCGGCCAGGATCACCTCGCCGGTGTCCAGATCGGCACGCCGGTCGATCACGCGTTTGAAGAGATCCAGCATGTCGCCTTGATGCAGGAACGCCTGCCCGGCACGACGGTCGCCGGAAAACACATGGGATTTGAAATCCCGCTCATAGATGCGCGCGATCTGGTGGCTCAGCGTCGGCACCGCGGTCTTGTCATCGTAAAGCCCCGCCAGGTGCAGGAAGATCGTGGAAATGTCGCCCGCCTCCTCGCGGATGATCTCCTCGGTGCGGGCCTTGGATCGCGGATAGGCCCAGGCGGGTGCGATGGGGGTGTCCTCGCTGATACGCTCGCCCGGCACGCCGGCCGCATGCACCAGCATGGTGCCGGAATAGACGAATTGCTCGACCTCGGCGGCTTGCAGCGCGCGCAAGAGGTTGCGGGTGCCCTCTTCGTTCACGGCCTCGTATTGCGGGCGCTCCTCGCCGCTGAAATCGAAATAGGCGGCCAGGTGGACGACCGAGGCGATGCGACCGCCTTCGGTCTTCTCGCCGATCTCATCGACCGCGCGCGCCATCGACCCAGGATCGGTGATGTCGCAACCGATCATGTCCTTGCGCCCCTTGCACAGGTCAGGCAGGTCCAGCCCGATCACCCTGTAGCTGCGCGCGAGCTTTTTCCTGAGGTTGGTGCCGATATTCCCGGCGGCCCCGGTGATGACGACAACCGGCTTGTCCTGATCTGCCATGTGATCCCCATTGAACCAATTCGCAGACCCAACGCATCGGGCGCGAGTTGGTTCAAATGGGAGTGGTCCGCAATCCGGCGATCCGTAGGGCTGATGCAGAATCAGGGAAGGGGAAAATGGTGCTGTGAGAGAGGATTGAACTCTCGACCTCACCCTTACCAAGGGTGTGCTCTACCACTGAGCTACCACAGCATTCCGGGCGGCCCCTGTTCCGGGGCGGCGTGGGCGGTGAATTAGCGGCAATTGTTCATCGGTGCAAGGGGTAACTGGACGGTTTTTCCCGCAGCCTGTAAGACTGCCGATATGAACGGATCGAACTCGGATCAGCACGGGCGGACGACCAAACCGGCGAAACCCGCCCAGACCCGCGAAGAGCGGTTGAAGGCGGCGCTCAAGGCCAATATGGGCAGGCGCAAGGCGCAGGCACGGGCACGCGCGGCGCAGGATGATGACAAGAGTGACGGCTGATCCTTACCCGGATCGGCGATGAGGAAAAGGCAGGTGGCAGGTTGGATCGAATAGTCATTCAGGGCGGGGCGGAGCTTTCTGGCGCGATTCCCATCGCGGGGGCCAAGAACGCCTGCCTGACGCTGATGCCCGCGACGCTTCTGTCGGATGAGCCGCTGACGCTGACCAATGCGCCGCGCCTCTCGGACATCCGCACCATGACCGAACTGCTGCAATCGCTGGGGGCCGAGGTGACGGCGCTTAATGACGGCAAGGTCATCGCCATGTCGTCCCACAAAGCGAACAACCACGTCGCGCATTACGACATCGTGCGCAAGATGCGGGCCTCGAACCTCGTGCTGGGGCCGCTTCTGGCGCGTCACCACCGCGCCGAAGTGAGCCTGCCTGGCGGCTGCGCCATCGGCGCGCGGCCCATGGACCTGCATATCACCGCGCTGGAGGCGATGGGCGCGACGATCGAACTGCGCGACGGCTACCTCCATGCCGAGGCGCAGGGCGGGCTGAAAGGCGCCGAGATCACGCTCGATTTCGCCTCCGTCGGCGCGACCGAGAACACCGTCATGGCGGCGACGTTGGCGAAAGGCACGACCGTGCTGCAGAACGCCGCGCGCGAGCCCGAGATCGTCGACCTTGTGAAATGCCTGCGCGCCATGGGGGCCGAGATCGAGGGCGAGGGCACATCGACCATCACCATTGAGGGCGTCGAGCGTCTGCACGGCGCGACCCACCCCGTTGTCACCGACCGGATCGAGCTTGGCACCTACATGCTGGCCCCCGCGATCACGGGCGGCGAAGTGGAGCTTCTGGGCGGTCGGCTGGACCTGGTCGAAAGCTTCGTCGCCAAGCTGGACGAGGCCGGGATAGACGTCTCGGAAACGCCGCGCGGGTTGATGGTGAAACGCTCCAACGGCAGGGTGCGCGCGGTCAATGTCGTGACCGAGCCCTTCCCCGGCTTTCCCACCGATCTTCAGGCGCAGATGATGGCGCTGATGTGTACCGCCGGTGGTGTCTCCGTGCTGGAGGAAAAGATCTTCGAGAACCGCTTCATGCACGCGCCCGAACTGGTCCGCATGGGGGCCGATATCGACGTGCAGGGCGGTCATGCCACCGTCACGGGCGTCGACAAGCTGCGCGGTGCGCCGGTGATGGCGACCGACCTGCGCGCCTCGGTGTCGCTGATCCTCGCGGCGCTGGCCGCCGAGGGCGAAACCGTGGTCAACCGCGTCTATCACCTGGATCGCGGCTATGAACATGTCGTGGCCAAGCTGGCGGGCGTCGGCGCGCGCATCGAACGGGTGCATGGCGATGTCTGATGCACGTTTCGAGGATGGCGGCGCCAAGCCGATGGCGCTGCGGGCGCTGGACCAAGATGACCTCAAGGTGATCTCGACGCTGACGCAGGACGCGGTGTTCCCGATCACGGAAATGACCTGGGACCGCAAGAAGCGCCGCTTCGCCCTCCTGATCAACCGCTTCCGCTGGGAGGAGGGCGCCCGCGTCGGCGACCACCCGCCCGAGCGTGTGCAATCGGTGCTGGTGATCGAGGATGCGATGGCGGTGGCAAGCCAGGGCATCGACCTGGCCGACAAGGACACCGTCCTGTCGCTGCTGGCGCTGGACTGGGAGGCCGGCGAGGAGGGCACGGGCCGGATCACGCTGGTGCTGGCCGGTGACGGCGCGGTGGCGGTCGATGTGGAATGCCTCGAGGTGACGTTGCGCGACGTGACCCGGCCATATTACGCCCCCTCCGGCAAGGTGCCGGGACATGGCCCATGATCTGGCGCTGGCGGCGCAGACCTGCCGCCGCTATCCGCCGCCTTTGCCCCGAGGACGCCGCGATCTGGCGCTATCTGCGGCTCGAGGCGCTGCTGCACCACCCCGAGGCCTATGGCTCCAGCCATGACGATTGGGCCGGACAGCCGCTGTCGGCCTTTGCCGCGCGGCTGGAGAAAGGCACCATCCTGGGGGCCTTCGCGGACCAGGCCCTGATCGGCTCCACCGCGCTGGACCCGATGCCGACCGACCCGCGAACCGGCGAGTTGACCGCGGTCTATGTCAAGACCGGCCATCGCGGCCAGGGCATTGCGCGGGCGCTCTTCCGGGCCGCCGAGGTCGAGGCGAAGGCCCAGGGCATGACCCGGCTCAGCCTGACGGTGGCCACAAGCAACGCGGCGGCGATCCGGTTCTACGAGCGGGCCGGGTTCCGCTCCGAGGGCGAGGCACCGCGCACATTGGCCAGTGACGGGCGCCTGCTGGAGCTTGTGCGCATGGCGCGCGTCATCCGCGCTTGAGGCCGGGGGCCGTGCGCGCTATTGGGCAAATGCCCAAGGATGAAAGACAAATGCCCCAGTTCCTCGACAGCACCGCCCCCGATTTCGATGCCCGTTTCAAGGCCCTTCTGGAGATGAAGCGCGAGGACGCGCCGGATGTGGATGACACGGTCGCCGCGATCATCGCGGATCTGCGCAGGCGCGGCGATGCGGCGCTGATCGAGCTGACCGAGCGCTTCGACCGCCTGACCCTGACCCCCGACCGCTTCGCCTTCACCCCCGAGGAGATCGCGCAAGCCATCGAGGAGGTGCCGCAGGCCGAACGCGACGCCCTCGAACTGGCCGCCGCCCGCATCCGCGCCTACCACGCGCGCCAGATGCCTGACGACCAAAGCTGGACCGATGAGACCGGGGCCACCCTCGGCTGGCGCTGGACACCGGTTTCGGCGGCGGGGCTCTACGTGCCGGGGGGGCTGGCCTCCTATCCATCCTCCGTCTTGATGAACGCCATTCCGGCGGCGGTGGCGGGGGTCGAAACCCTCGTCATCTGCGCGCCCACGCCGGAGGGAAAGGTGAACCCGCTGGTCCTGCTGGCGGCACATCTGTCGGGCGTGAAGACCGTCTACCGCTTGGGCGGCGCGCAGGCGATCGCGGCCATGGCCTATGGCACCGAAACCATAGCGCCCGTCGACAAGATAACCGGGCCTGGCAACGCCTATGTCGCGGCAGCCAAGCGGCGCGTCTTCGGCAAGGTCGGCATCGACATGATCGCGGGCCCCTCGGAAATCCTGGTGATCGCCGACAAGGATAATGACCCCGACTGGATCGCGCTGGACCTGCTGTCACAGGCCGAACATGACGAAAGCGCGCAGTCGATCCTGATCACAGACGATGCCGATTTTGGCCGCGCCGTTGCGCAAGCCGTCGAAAACCGCCTCGAAACCCTCGACCGGCGCGCCATCGCGGGCGCAAGCTGGCGGGATTTCGGTGCGGTCATCACGGTGCGCGACCTCGATGAGGCCGCCGCCCTCTCGGACCGGATCGCGCCCGAACATCTGGAGCTTTGCGTCGCCGACGCGGATGCGCTGGCCGCAAAGGTCCGCCACGCGGGCGCTCTCTTCCTCGGGCCCTGGACGCCCGAGGCCATTGGCGATTATGTCGGCGGCCCCAACCACGTTCTGCCCACGGCACGCTCGGCGCGGTTTTCCTCCGGCCTCTCGGTGATGGATTTCCTCAAGCGTACGACTGTGGCAAAACTGACGCCTGCCGCCCTGAAGGCCATCGGTCCGGCGGCGGAAACGCTGGCAAACTCCGAAAGCTTGCAGGCACATGGGGGCTCGGTCCGCGCGCGGCTGGACCGTCTGAACGAGGGGGAGTGAGACGATGAGCGGCGATATCTGCCATATCGAGATTGACGACAGCGGGCTGCCTGCGCCCACGCCCGAGATCGAGCAGGAACGCAAGGTGGCGATTTTCGACCTGCTGGAGGCAAATAACTTCGCGCTGCCCGCGCAGGGCGGGCGCACCGCGCCAGGTGGCCCCTACAAGCTGCACCTGGGCATCCGCGACCGCCGCCTTGTCTTCGATATCGACACCGAGGCGGGCGAGGATGCGGCGGAATTTCACCTCTCGCTCAGCCCGTTCAAGCAGGTGGTCAAGGATTACTGGCAGATCTGCGAAAGCTATTTCGACGCGGTGAAACGGCTGCCCCCCTCGCAGATCGAGGCCATCGACATGGGCCGCCGCGGCATCCACGATGAAGGCGCGCGGGTGTTGCAGGAACGGCTCGACGGCAAGGCGGATGTGGACCACGACACGGCAAGGCGCCTCTTCACGCTGGTCTGCGTATTGCATTACGGTGGCTGAGCGTGGATGACGAGGAGTTCCCCAGTTCGGTCCTGTTCTGCTGTGACCACAACGCCGTGCGCTCGCCCATGGCCGAGGGGCTGATGAAAAAATTCTACGGCCACCGCGCCTATGTGCAATCGGCGGGGGTGCATAACGACCTGGAAATCGACGGCTTCGCCATCGCGGTCTGCGCCGAAATGGGGGTGGAGCTGTCGCGCCACCGCTCGCGCAGCTTCGAGGAGATGAAGCAATGGGGCGATGACCTGTCGGGCTTCGACCTGGTGATCTGCCTCTCGCCCGCCAGCCAGCGCCTGGCGCTGGAGCTGACCCGGAATTTCCATGTCGACGTGGAATACTGGGCGATGCTGGACCCCACGGGCCTGGGCGAGACGCGCGAGGCCAAGCTCGCCGCCTATCGGCAGACGCGCGACCTGCTGATTACCCGCATGATCGGAAAATTCGGAGAACCGACGGAGCCGCAGACATGAGCAGGGATTTGATCTACCGCTATTACGACGCCTTCAACGCAGGCGATACCGATGCGATGCTGGCCTGCCTGACGCCGGATGTGGCCCATCACGTCAACGAGGGTGGCATCCGCGTCGGCCAGGAGGCGTTTCGCGCCTTTTGCGACCACATGGCCCGCACTTATCGCGAGGAGTTGAGCGATATCGTGGTGATGGTGTCCGAGGACGGCACCCGCGCGGCGGCGGAATTTACCGTAAACGGCGAATACCTGGCCGATGACGAGGGCCTGCCGCCCGCACGCGGCCAGCGCTACCGCCTGCCTGCCGGGGCCTTCTTCGACATCGAGGGCGGCAAGATCGCCCGCGTCACCACCTATTACAACCTCGCCGACTGGATCGCCCAGGTCTCGGCGTGAGCCTGGAATTCCGTAGCTTTCGAGGGGCGCAAGTGGCCGAGGTGCTGGACGATCTCGCCCGCCTGCGCGTCACTGTCTTCCGCGACTGGCCCTATCTCTACGAAGGCGATGCGGCTTATGAACGAGGCTATCTCTCGGCCTATACCACCCCCCGTGCCATCGTCACGGGCGCCTTTGACGGCGGCACCATGGTGGGGGCCGCGACCGGCATGCCGATGGTGGATCACGACGAGGGGCTCGGGGCGACGTTGCAAGCTCACGGCATCCCGTTGGAGGACGTGTTCTACTGCGCCGAATCCGTGTTGCTGCCAGATTTTCGCGGCCAGGGCGCGGGCCATGCCTTCTTCGATGCGCGCGAGGATCACGCCCGCGCCCTCGGCCTCAGCCATTCCGCCTTCTGCGCCGTGATCCGTCGCCACGATCACCCGGCGCGGCCCGCCGGCTATCGCCCGCTCGATTCCCTCTGGCGCGCGCGGGGATATGCGCCGCTGGAGGGCGCCATCGCGCGGCTTTCCTGGCGCGACACCGGGTCCGAGACCGAAACCGCCAAACCGCTGCAATTCTGGACAAGGAGGCTCTGACCCATGCGCATCGCCGCCGCCGCCTACAACATGGATTTTCTAGACAATTGGCAGGCTTACGAAGACAAGCTGACCCGTTGGGTCAGTGACGCCGCGGGGCAGGGGGCCGAGCTTCTGGTCTTCCCCGAATACGGCGCGATGGAGCTTGCCACGCTGGCCGGGCGTGAGGCCGCCGCCGATCTGGAGGCCAGCCTGCACGCCGTCTCGGACCGGATGGCGGACGCCGCCGCGCTGCACGCCACCCTCGCCGCACGGCACAAGCTGCATATCCTCGCCGCCTCCGCCCCCGTCTTCGACGGGGGGTCGCGCCCGGTCAATCGCGCCATGCTGTTCGGACCCGATGGCCTGATTGGCCACCAGGACAAGCAGATCATGACCCGTTTCGAGGCCGAGACCTGGGATGTGGTCCCCGGCGGCCCCCTGCGCGCGTTCCGCATCGGCGACATCACCCTCGGCATCCTGATCTGCTTCGACGCCGAGTTTCCGGCACTTGCCCGCGCACTGGTCGAGGCGGGTGTCGACATCCTCGCCGTGCCCTCCTGCACCGATACCCTCGCGGGCTACTGGCGCGTGCGCGTCGGCGCGATGGCCCGCGCGCTGGAGGGCCAATGCGTCGTGATCCACGCGCCCACCGTCCTCCCCTGCGCCTGGTCGCCCGCCGTCGATGAAAACGAAGGTGCCGCCGCGATCTACGGCCCCCCCGACCTGGGCTTTCCCGAAACCGGCATCATCGCCCTGGGCCCGCACAACGCTCCCGGCTGGACACTCGCCGATATCGACCCCGCCGCGATTGCCCGCGTGCGCGAGGGCGGCGCGGTTTTCAACCATGCCCGCTGGCCCGACAGTGACGCACGCGCCAAATCGGGGGTTGAAATCGTTCAAACCGCAAATACAGCTTGAAATTCTTGACGTTGAGGCGCATCTAGCCGCCATCGCGCCCCAAGGGGCGATAATATTCAGGAGAAACCATGGCCAAGGAAGAACTGCTCGAATTTCCCGGCGTCGTAAAGGAACTCCTGCCGAATGCGACATTCCTGGTCGAGCTGGAAAACGGCCATACGATCATCGCACATACGGCAGGCAAGATGCGCAAGAACCGCATTCGCGTTCTGGCAGGCGACAAGGTGCAGGTCGAGATGACCCCCTATGATCTGACCAAGGGTCGGATCAACTACCGCTTCAAGTAAGGCGCGCGGATGCCCGCGCCCCGAAACGTGCGGTCCGATTTTCGGACAAGATGCGGGATCGTTGAATAATGCGTCTTATCCTGGGATCGGGAAGCCCCCGGCGGCTTGAGCTGTTGGGCGTTCTGGGCGTCACGCCGGACGCGATTCAGCCCCCCGATATCGACGAAACCCCGCAGAAAGGCGAGCTGCCCCGCGCCTATTGCGCCCGCGTGACCCGCGACAAGGTGCAGGCGGTCGCGGCGGGGCCCGATGACATCGTGCTCTGTGCCGATACCACCGTCGCGATGGGCCGCCGCATCATGGGCAAGCCGCAAGATGCCGGTGAGGCCGCCAAGTTCCTCACCGATCTGGCCGGACGCCGCCACCGCGTCTATACGGCGATTGCGGTCCGCAAGGGCGGGACGCTCCGGGAACGGGTGGTGGAAAGCCGGGTACAGATGAAACGGCTCAGCGATATCGAATTGAACGGCTACCTTGCCAGCGGTGATTGGCAGGGCAAGGCGGGCGGCTATTCGATCCAAGGGCCCGCCGGGGCCTTCATCCCGTGGATTTCCGGCAGCCATTCGGCCATCATGGGGTTGCCGCTGGCGGAAACCGCGCAACTTCTGGCCGCCGCGGGCTGGCCGGTCTGGGGGCAACCATGAAAGGCCGTATCGTCGTTCTGGATCATCTCAACGGCCGCCCCGCCGCCGCGCTGATGGTGGATGGGCGGCTTGAGGATATCCGCATCGACCCGCCCGAGGACGCCCCGCCGCAACCCGGCGCGATCCTGCGCGCGGTCTGCGACCGGCCCATGAAGGGGCAGGGCGGCATGATGCTGCGCATGGCCGACGGGATCCCTGGATTCCTGCGCCAGGCCAAGGGATTGGCCCCCGGTCAGACGCTGCTGGTGCAGGTGACCGGGATCGGCGAGGGCGGCAAGGCCACGCCCGTCGCTACGCGGCTTCTCTTCAAGAGCCGCTATGCCATCGTCACGCCCGAGGCGCGCGGCTTCAACATCGCGCGCTCGATCAAGGATGACGCGGAACGGGATCGCCTGCTGGAAATCGCGCATGAGGAAATGGCCGCGGCCCCCGACCATTTCGGGCTGATCCTGCGCTCTGCCGCCGAAAACGCCGATGAGGCCGCACTGGCCGAGGACATTGCCGCGATGCGGGATCTCGCCCTGACGGTGACCGCCGACACCGAAGGCGATCCCGAACTGCTCGTCGATGCGCCGGACGCGCATCACTTGGCCTGGCGCGATTGGGCCGCCCCCGCCCCCGATGCGGTCGAGGAGGGGTTCGGCCCGCATGGCGTGCTGGAGGCGCTTGATGCGGCCCTCAGCCCGCACGTCCCCCTGATTTCGGGCGCGTCGATGATCATCGAGCCGACCTCCGCCCTCGTCGCGGTCGACATCAATACCGGCAACGATACTTCGCTTGCCGCCGGGCTCAAGGCCAACCTCGCCGCCGCCCGCGACCTGCCGCGCCAGTTGCGCCTGCGCGGGCTTGGCGGGCAGATCACGCTGGACGTGGCGCCCATGCCCAAGAAGGATCGCCGCGGGTTCGAGGATGCGCTGCGCCGCGCCTTTCGCCTCGACGGCACCGATACAGTGCTTGCGGGATGGACCCCGCTTGGGCTTTATGAACTGCAAAGAAAACGCGACCGCGCGCCCCTGACCGACCTGATGATGCAATGACCTGCCCGATCTGCAAGAAGCCGACAGACCCCGAATACCGCCCCTTCTGCTCGCGCCGCTGCGCCGATGTCGATCTGGGGCGCTGGATGACGGGCAGCTACGCGGTGCCCTCGGACGATCCCGACGATATCGAGGAGGCGGCCGAGGCCGCCGGGGCCGCGACCACGGACACTTCGCGCCTGCACTGATCGGGGTGGCCGGATCAGTCCAGACCGGGGCAACGATCAGTCCAGTTTCCACGAATTTCTTGACGCGGGGCAAGTTGCCCTCGCAAGCTACGGCACGCGAAGGGCCGGGCAGGGAAATCGGTCCCGCACCACACAGGGAGATTTTCATGAAAAAGACGCTTCTTTCCGGGGCCGCCATCGGCCTAGCCATGTCCGCGACCGCCAGCGTCGCGCAAGGCATGGACGAACTGACCGTTGCCTATTTCCTCGAATGGCCGATGCCGTTCCAATATGCCAAGCAGATGGGCATCTACGAGGAGGAACTGGGCATCACCATCAACTGGCGCGCCTTCGACACCGGCACCGCGATGTCGGCAGCAATGGCCTCGGGCGATGTGGACATCTCGATCAGCCAGGGCGTGCCGCCCTTCGTTGTCGCGGCCTCCGCCGGTCAGGATATCCAGGTCGTCGATGTGGCGGTCAGCTATTCCGAGAATGACAACTGCGTCGTCCATGCCGATCAGGAGATCGACGCCAGCAACGTGGCCGACCTGGAAGGCGCCCGCGTCGGCGTGCCGATCGGCACCGCCGCGCATTACGGCTTCCTGCGCCAGATGGAGCATTTTGGCGTCGATGTCAGCAGCCTCGAAGTGGTCGACATGGCACCGGCCGACAGCGCCGCGGCTCTGGCGCAGGGCTCGCTCGACATGGCCTGCGGCTGGGGCGGGGCGCTGCGCCGGATGCTGGAGCATGGCAACGTGCTGCTCTCGGGGGCCGAAAAGCAGGAGCTTGGCATCTATGTCTTCGACGTCACCTCCGTCCCCGCCTCCTTCGCCGAGGAAGAGCCCGAGCTTCTGGCCGATTTCCTCGCCATCACGGGCCGCATGAACGACATGTGGAACTCGGGCGAGAACACCGATGAGATGCTGCCGGTCATCGCCCAGGATGCCGGCATGGACGAGGAGGCCACGGCGGCCACGCTGGCGGGCTTCGAGTTTCCCTCCATCGAGGATCAGCTCTCCGAGACCTGGCTTGGCGGCGGCACGCAGGAGTTCCTGCTGGAAGTGGCCAACTTCTTCGTCGAGACCGGCAATATCGACGCCGCCCGCGACAGCTATGAAAGCGCGGTCAATACCGGCCCGCTGATGGCCGCGAATGGCGACATGTAAACCCTTGAAACGGGCGGCGCGGGGGCTTCCTCCCGTGCCGCCTTTTCGACCAACGCCGAACACCTGAAGGGGAATGGCCGCCATGACGGGACTCGTGCTCGACAAGATTTCCATGCGCTTCGACCTGCCCGACGGCGGCGCGGTGCAGGCGCTCAAGAACATCACCCTGACCATCCAGGAAGGCGAGCTGATGTCGGTCCTCGGCCCCTCGGGCTGCGGCAAGACCACACTTCTCAACATCCTCGCGGGCTTCCTTGCGCCGACCGAGGGCACCATCGAACTCAATGGCCATTACGTCACCGGCCCCGACGCCGAACGCGGCATGGTGTTCCAGAAAGGCGCCCTTTTCGAATGGATGAGCGTGCGCCAGAACGTCGATTTCGGCCCCCGCATGAAGGGCATGGCCAAACCCGAGCGTGACCAGATCACCGATCACCTGCTCGAGGTCGTGGGCCTACAGGAATTCAAGGAAAAGGCCGTCTATGAGCTGTCCGGCGGCATGCAGCAGCGCGTGGCGCTGGCCCGCTGCCTGGCCAATGATCCGGATGTGATCTTGATGGATGAACCGCTTGGCGCGCTCGACGCGCTGACCCGTGAAAAGATGCAAGGGCTGGTGCTGAAGCTCTGGAAGGAGACCGGCAAGACCATCATCCTCATCACCCATTCGGTCGAGGAGGCGCTGCTCCTGGGCGAACGCCTGCTGGTCATGGCCCCGCGCCCCGGCCGCATCCACAAGGAATACCGGCTGCCCTTTGCCGAACGCGGCGTCGATGCCGATCTGCGCGATGTCAAGAAGACCGACCTCTTCGGAGAGACCCGCGATGAAATCCTGTCGATGATCTGGGACATGGAAGAGGAAATCATGGGCCGCACGGAAGGGGCCGCCTGATGCTGATCGCCGCCATCTATATCGCCCTCTTCGTCGCCGCCTTCTTTGCCGTCAAGGCCTTCACCGCGATGCGCGAATCGCGCCGCGATTTCACCTCGCTCAAGACCGTGACCTTCGGCGATGAAAGCGCCGTGCGCCCCAATCGCGCCGCCTCGGTCATCTCGGTCATTTCCATTTTCCTGATCTGGGGTGCCTTCACCGGTTCGGTCATCACCCCCATCCACGCGCCGGGGCCGTTCCTGGGCGAAACCTCCTTCACCTACACCGCCGAAAACGCGGCAGGGGAACGTGACGACGCCACCGTGCGTGCCATTGTCCGGCCCGTGGGCGAGGATGCCGAGCTGCCCGAAGGCGATGGCGGCGGCGACGGCTTTGCCCGCGACGACAGCGTGGCATTGAATGGCGGCCGCTCCAGCCTGATCCAGACCGGCGAGAATGACGAGGGCGCCGAGGAGGAGGGCTTTCGCATCGTCGCCATCAACGGCGAACCGATCGAGCCCGAGGCTGGCGAAGTCGTGACCGATGACGGAACCGTCACGCTCAGCCGGCGCGGCACGATCCGCTTCACCCCCTATGGCGGCTGGCAGATGGAGGAGATCTGGCTGCCCGCGCCGGAAGATGTCTGGGAACGCCTGATCGAAATCTCGCAAGAAGGCTATCGCGATTTCACCCTGGCCGAACATCTGGGCTATTCGCTCTTCCGGGTTCTGGCGGGCTTCGCCCTCGGGGCGCTGATCGGCATACCGCTCGGCTACGCGATGGGGCTTTCCAACTGGTTCCGCGGCTGGTTCGACCCGATCGTCGAATTCATGCGACCGGTGCCGCCTCTGGCGCTGATCCCGCTGGTGATCATCTGGTTCGGCATCGACGAAAGCGGCAAGATCTTCCTCTTGTTCCTCGCGGCACTCTGGATCATGACCATCGCCGCGCGGGCGGGCGTCTCGGGCGTGTCGATTTCCAAGATCCACGCCGCCTATTCTCTGGGCGCGTCCAAGGCGCAGATCATGCGCCATGTCATCATCCCCAACAGCTTGCCGGAGATTTTCACCGGCGCGCGTGTGGCGATGGGGGTCTGCTGGGGCACCGTGGTCGCCGCCGAGCTTGTCGCCGCCGAACAGGGCGCGGGCCAGATGATCGTGGCCGCATCGAAATTCCAGCTCACCGATATCGTGATCATGGGCATCATCCTCATTGGCATCATCGGCTACGGCATCGACATGCTGATGCGCTGGGCCGAACGCGTGCTGGTGCCATGGAAGGGCAAGGCGTAGCCCCCCGTTAAGGTTAACGCGCCCCCCCCCTCTTCTTTGTTCTGAAAATATCCTGGGGGAGGGCGCCCGCAGGGCGACCGGGGGCAACGCCCCCTAACCCGGCATCCAACAGGAACGACGCAGCGCGATTGGACCGGTTGTCGCCCCGCGTCTGTACGGGGGGGCATAGGGGGGTGTACGGGGGGTGTACACGCAGCTTGAGGGCGTTCCCCCCCGAATTCAGATCGAGATCACCCGCACCTAGCCGAAGACCTTGGTTAACGCCTTGTCCACGGCTTGCGTGATTTCGTCGATATCATCCGCCGTCGCGATCAGGGCCGGGCTGAAGCACAGCGTGTTGTTGAAGCCGGGCACCGACCGGTTGGTCGCCCCGATGATGACGCCTTGCGCCATGCAATCGGCCACCACGGCCTGCACGTCCTTCTCGGCGCAGGGCTCCTTGGACGTCCGGTCGCTGACCAGTTCCGCGCCCAGGAACAAGCCCTTGCCGCGCACATCGCCGATCACGGCGTGCTTTTCCGACAGCGCGTGCAGGTTGTCCAGCATCCGCTCGCCCATGCGCGTGGTGTTCTCCAAGAGGCCTTCCTCCTCGATGATCTTCATGTTCTCGATCGCCGCCGCGGGCCCCGCCGTGCAGCCGCCGAAGGTCGAGATATCGCGGAAATAGTTCAGCGGATCGGCGGCATCGTCCTTGAACATGGCAAACACCTCTTCCGTCGTCACCATGCAGGCAATCGCGGCATAGCCCGAGGCAACGCCCTTGGCCATGGTGACGAAATCGGGCTCCACCCCGTAATGCTGATAGCCGAACCAGCTGCCGGTGCGCCCGACGCCGCAGACCACCTCGTCGATATGCAGAAGCACATCGTATTTGCGGCAGATCTCCTGCACGCGGGGCCAGTAGCCCTCGGGCGGCGTGATGACACCGCCGCCCGCCGTCACCGGCTCAAGGCAGAGCGCACCCACCGTATCGGGGCCCTCGCGCAGGATGGTTTCTTCAATGGCATCAGCGGCTTTCGCCCCGTATTCCTCACCCGACAGGTCCCATTGCGCGCGGTATTCCATGCAATGCGGCACGCGCACGAAGCCGGGCGCGAAGGGACCGTATTGCGCATTGCGTTCATCCTGGCCGCCTGCCGACATCGCCGCCAGGGTGGACCCGTGATAGTCGCGGTCGCGGTAGAGGATCTTGTGCTTCTTGCCGCCATGGCGCTTATGCGCGATCTGGCGGACCATCTTGAACGCCTTCTCATTCGCCTCCGAACCGGAATTGGTATAATAGACCCGGCTCATCCCCGGCATCTTCTCGATCAGCATCTCGGCAAAGATCGAGCCCGGAATGGAGCCCGCCGAATTGGCGAAATAGTTCATCTTGACCAGCTGGTCATAGACCGCCTTGGCGATGCGCTCGCGCCCGTAGCCCACATTGACGGTCCAGACCGCGCCCGAGACGGCATCGAGATGCTCCTTCCCGGTCGCATCCCAGACCCGCATCCCCTTGCCCTCGACGATGATCCTCGGGTCATTGGTTTCCAGCGGCTTGTGCTGCATCAGGTGGTGCCACAGATGGGCGCGGTCGGCCTCGATCACGGCGGTCAGATCATTGGGGCTGAAAGGGGTGTTCATGAGTCTCTCTCCTGGATGAACAGGCATATTGGCGGGGAGTCTGACGGTTTCACAGGGCTTCAGATAGGGCCAGAGGGGGCGTGCCGATAACGCCAGAATATTGACAATTGCGGGGTCGGCAGGCAAGGCTGAATGCAGTCCAATTCACGCGGGGTCATAAGTCCAGTCATGCCCATCCCGGTGGACAGTTTCTACCTCGATCCCGACGTCGAAGGAACCCTGCAACAGAAGGTCCAACGCCTTGTTGCGGAAGGGATTTTATCAGGCCGCTTCCGCCCGGGAGAGAAGCTGCCCTCCAGCCGGAAACTGGCCCGCCACCTGCAGATCAGCCGCATCACCGTCACCAATGCCTATACCGAATTGCTGGCCGATGATTACCTGAATTCGCGCGGGCGCTCGGGCTATTTCGTCTCGAAAACCGCGCCGGTTCCAGCCAGCTTCGATCCCCCCGCAAGGTCTGAGAAGGGCGGCATCGACTGGTCCCGCGCCATCGGACGGCGCTTCGTCAGCCCCGGTTGGCCGATCCGGCCGTCCAATTGGAAGGACTACCCCTATCCCTTCATCTACGGCCAGGCCGACCCGCGCCTTTTCTCGCATCAGACCTGGCGCCAATGCGCACTCCAGGCCCTGGGGCAGAAGGATTTTTCGGTCCTGACCGCCGATTACTACGAACAGGACGATGAGCGGCTGCTGGAATACATCCAGCGCCATATCCTGCCGCGCCGGGGGATCGCCGCGCGCAAGGATCAGATCCTGATCACATTGGGCGCGCAGAACGCGCTGTGGATGACGGCACAGATCCTGCTGACGCAGCGCCGGGTCGCGGCGATGGAGAACCCCGCCTATCCCGGCCTGCGCGAGATCCTCAGCCAGACCCGCTGCCGCACCGTCGCGATAGATGTCGGGCCCGAGGGCCTGCCGCCGGGCCGGTTGCCGCCCGATACGGATGTTGTCTTCGCCACCGTCTCGCACCATTGCCCGACCAATGTGACCATGCCGCTGGAGCGCCGGAAGGAACTGTTGCGCCTGGCCGAAGCGCGCGGCTTCGTCATCGTCGAGGACGAGTATGAGTTCGAGCTGTCCTTCCAGGCGGCCCCGTCGCCCTCGCTCAAATCCATGGACCAGGGCGGCTGCGTCATCCATATCGGCTCGTTCTCGAAATCGCTCTTTCCCGGCCTGCGCCTTGGCTATGTCGTGGCCTCGGAGGAATTCATCCGCGAGGCGCGCGGCCTGCGCGGCCTGGTGTTGCGCCATCCGCCCGGCCATATCCAGCGCACCGTCGCCTATTTCCTGTCCCTCGGCCATTACGACGCGCAGATCAACCGGATGCGCCAGGCCTATCAGCGCCGCCGCGCGGTGATGGACCAGGCCATTGCCGCCGAGGGGCTGAGCATCGCCGAGAACGCGGGGCAGGGCGGGTCGAGCTTCTGGATGATCGCGCCGCCCGGGATCGACACCGAAGACCTTGCCCGCCGCCTCGACCGGCGCGGGGTCGTGATCGAACCGGGCCGCGGGTTCTTCGGGCCCGACCACGGTCCCTCGCGCCATTACCGCCTGGCCTACAGCTCGATCCACGAGGACCGGATCCCCGAGGGCATCCGCCTCATCGCCGAGGAAATCCGCGCCAGCCCCGCTTAACGCCCCATCAAGGTTAACGCGCCACCGCCCGCTTCTTTGTTCCGGAAATATCCTGGGGAGTCGCCCAGGGGGCGACGGGGCAAAGCCCCCCAAACACGCCGGTTTGGTCCTATCGGGCCGCCCGAACTGGCCCTAACGATGGCCCCCCGCAACCCGCTAGTGTCGCCACAAATCTCACCCCCCGATTTCCTGCCCGCCGGAGTCCCGCCCCATGAAGATGACCACCGAAGAAGCCTTTGTAAAAACCCTCCAGATGCACGGGATCGAGGATGCGTTCGGCATTATCGGCTCGGCCATGATGCCGATCTCGGACATCTTCGGACAGGCCGGGATCCGGTTCTGGGATTGCGCGCATGAAGGCTCGGGCGGGTTCATGGCCGACGGCTATACCCGCGCCTCCGGCAAGATGAGCATGATGATCGCGCAGAACGGGCCGGGCATCACCAATTTCGTCACCGCCGTGAAAACCGCCTATTGGAACCACACGCCGCTGCTGCTGGTCACGCCGCAGGCCGCGAACAAGACGATGGGGCAGGGCGGCTTTCAGGAGATGGAGCAGATGCGCCTCTTCGCCGATTGCGTCGCCTACCAGGAGGAGGTGCGCGATCCTTCGCGCATGGCCGAGGTGCTGAACCGGGTGATCCTTCAGGCCAAACGCGCCTCGGCGCCTGCCCAGATCAACGTGCCGCGCGATTTCTGGACCCAGGTGATCGACATCGAGTTGCCCGCCATCGTCGAGTTCGAGCGCCCCTCGGGTGGGGCGGATGCCGTGCAGGCCGCCGCCGATCTGCTGTCGGAGGCGACATTCCCCGTCATCCTGAACGGCGCGGGCGTGGTGCTTGGCGGCGCGATCCCGGCGAGCCGGGCTTTGGCCGAGCGCCTCGATGCCCCGGTCTGCGTCGGCTACCAGCACAATGACGCCTTCCCCGGCTCGCACCCCCTCTTTGCCGGGCCGCTCGGCTATAACGGGTCCAAGGCCGCGATGGAGCTGATCAAACAGGCGGATGTGGTGCTCTGCCTCGGCACCCGCCTCAACCCGTTCTCGACCCTGCCGGGCTATGGCATGGACTACTGGCCGACAGACGCGAAGGTGATCCAGGTCGATATCAACCCCGACCGGATCGGCCTGACCAAGACAGTGACCGTGGGCATTGTGGGTGACGCGAAACAGGTCGCCGAGGGGATCCTGAACAAGCTTTCGGATGCCGCAGGCGATGCGGGGCGCGACGACCGCAAATCCACCATCGCGCAGACCAAGTCAGCCTGGGCGCAGCAGCTCTCCTCGATGGATCACGAGGAGGACGACCCAGGCACCACCTGGAACCAACGCGCCCGCGCCGACAAGCCCGACTGGATGAGCCCCCGCATGGCCTGGCGCGCGATCCAGGCGGCCCTGCCGAAGGAGGCGATCATCAGCAGCGACATCGGCAACAACTGCGCCATCGGCAATGCCTACCCGTCCTTTGATGAGGGGCGCAAATACCTGGCCCCCGGCCTTTTTGGGCCTTGCGGCTACGGCCTTCCTTCCGTGATCGGGGCCAAGATCGCCTGCCCGGACACCCCCGTGGTGGGGTTTTCCGGCGACGGGGCGTTCGGTATCGCGGTGACGGAACTGACCGCCATCGGGCGCGAGGAATGGCCCGCCGTGACGCAGGTGGTCTTCCGCAACTACCAATGGGGGGCGGAAAAGCGCAACTCGACGCTCTGGTTCGACGACAATTTCGTCGGCACCGAACTGGATGAGAAGGTGAGTTACGCGGGTATTGCGAAGGCTTGCGGCCTGCAGGGCGTGCAGGCCCACACGATGGAGGAGCTGACGGCGGCCCTGGATCAGGCGCTGAAGGATCAGAAGGCGGGCAAGACGACGCTGATCGAGGCGATGATCAACCAGGAACTGGGCGACCCGTTCCGCCGCGACGCGATGAAGAAACCGGTCGAGGTCGCGGGCATCAATGCGGCCGACATGCGCCCGCAGAAGGCGGGTTGACTGGCAGGAAATTCTCCGGGCAATCAGAGGGTTGCCCGGTAGATCATTGGCTGGCCGCGAATGCCTGTCCTGACCGAAATCGAGCGCGGGTAGCAGCCCGCAGATTTTTCCAAGAACCCTATGGACAGCCCCGCCCGAACCCCCTAGAACGCCCCCACCCACGGCAAGGATTTGCCGTCCCCGTGCCCGGGTAGCTCAGGGGTAGAGCAGTGGATTGAAAATCCTCGTGTCGGTGGTTCGATTCCGCCCCCGGGCACCATTAAATCAAAGACTTAGTGGAAATCCCGATTTCTTAGGCTCACCATAGGCTCTACCGTATTCTCAACTATAATGATAGTTGCCAGGCTACAGTACCGGCACCCTTTCCTGCCGATAATTTTGAGTTCGCTAACCTAGCTTACGCCAAGCTAGTGTTCCGAGTCTGACGGTTACCACCTGTTGCCCCTGAACCGCGCCGGGTTTGCCGGAGGCTGATTTCGGTTAGCTGCGCGGCCATGGGTTCAGTTTCCAGAGCGGCGTAGAAGTTGGCCTCGGCTTCTGCGGGCGGGATGTTCCCGATCGGCTCGAGGAGACGGCGGTTGTTGAACCAGTCCACCCATTCGAGCGTCGCGTATTCCACGGCCTCGAAGTTGCGCCAAGGCCCCCGGCGGTGAATGACCTCGGCCTTGTACAAGCCGTTGATCGGCTCGGCCAAGGCGTTGACGCAGCTGTCGCCGACGCTGCCCACCGAGGGTTCGATGCCGGCTTCCGCCAATCGCTCGGTATAACCAATGGACAGGTATTGCGAGCCCCTGCCGCTGTGGTGGACCATGCCAACTTGAGTGCCCCGTCTGAACTGGTCCACCGTTATGTTTAGAAAACGGAGTAATCAGCCTCCGGGAAAACCGGGGCGGTTCATATAAGTCACCCATCATTTACGAAGGGACCGCTGCTGAAGGGCTGGAATCCCCAAGCCAATTACCGGCCACAAAACCGGGGGAACTCCAACTGCAACTCCGATTGTCAGCTTCAGATGCTCCTGACAACGCATCGCCTTTCCACAAGTCATACAAACCGGCGATAGAACACGGTCAGGCAGTCAAATCCCGCGACTCAGTTCACGACCCTTTCCGCGACGCTCATGCCTTCGGAGAGGCCGGAAGACGGATAGAGGATCACTCTGTCGTTTTCGGCCAATCCACTGGTGACCTGGGCTTCAACACCGTTGTTGGGACCTATCTCAATGGTGCGGAGTCGGGCCACGCCATCAACCACGACAAAGACAGTCCAGGCGTTCCGGCTGCGAAACAGGGCGCTGGCCGGGACGATAAGGGTGTCTTCGCTCTCCCAGACAATAATCTGCGATTCCACGCGGAACCCGTGCCCCAGGCCCGCATAGTCTTCCGATGGGCTGGCAAAAGCGATGACGGTATTCACACGTTGTTCTTCGACGCCAAGGGCCGAGAATTGCGTGATGCCGAACGGATCGACACGGATCACTTCGCCGGTCAATTCAGTCGGGCCGCCCCAATCCGCGATGATCACTGGATCGCCAACTGCGACCTGCACGGCATCCGTCGAGAGAAGTTCGACCACGACCTCCAGATCGTTTTCGATGTTTCCGATTTCCATGATGGGCGCGCCTGCGGGGAGCGAGGTTTCGCTTTCCTGCATCACGCGCAGGATGTGGCCGTCTGCCGGTGCATAGAGCGGAATATCATCGTCGGCTGTTCCGATCGCGGCGGCCAGCCGGGGGTCGTCGAAGCCGATCAGTTGGGCCTGGGCATTGGTGATCTCTGCTTCGCGCACCGAAATCGCGGCCTCGGCCGTATCGACATTCGCCTGTGCCACGCGGGCAGCCTGGCTGGCGCGGTCCAGTGCGGCTTGGCTCAGAATGCCACGTTCGACCAGTTGTTCCGTTCGTTCCAACTCGGTCCCGGCCAGGTCGCGATTGGCGAGCGCCGCATTCAGTTCGGCGCGCGCCACACGAAGTGCGGCTTCGGCGGCTGTCACAATGGCCTGTGCCCGTTCGCGCGTGCGCACATCGAGGGCTGCGGGGTTCGTCGGGCGCATGTGTGCGACGACGGTCTCACCGCGCACAACCGGATCACCGGGCTGGACGCTGACCCGCTGCAACTGGCCCGCGACCGGAGTGGAGACGACATAGGCATCGCGCACCCGGGTGCGGCCTTCTTCGTCGATGGTCAGCTGCATGGTGCCCCGTGTGACTTCACCCATATCCACCATCGTCGGACGGGGCCAGAAAGCGACAGTCAACGCGCCAACGATCAATAGCACAGTTGCCGTGGTCAGGATCATGCGGGATCGTTTTCTTGCTTTGGCCATGACGGCTACTCCCTCGTTTTCAGGGCCGAGACGAGTTCTGCTCGGTCGACATCTCGTTTCACCAGCCAGCCCGAGGCGACAGCCGCCCCAAGCACGACCATTGCGGCAAAGCCGTAGCTCGCGGGGTCAAAGACCGCGGGAATCTGATAAAGCTCACTGGAGAATCCGGCGGCAATGCCGAAGGACAGATAATAGCCCAGCACACCGCCAACCGGCAGAGCCACCAGCGTGACGATGGCCAACTCGCCCAGCAACACGAACGCGGCCTCGCCCCTGGTGAAGCCGATGACTCGCAGGCTCGCCAGATCGCGGGAGCGCTCGGCATAGGCAATGCGGGCGGCATTGTAGACGATGCCGAAGGTGATCACGAAGGCGATCGCCCCCATCACGTAGCGGATCGCGCCTGCGCCTGTGTTCATCAGGGTCTGGAACGCGACTTCTGCCTGGCTCTTGAGGCTGACGCCTGCAACGGTGGGCATGTCTTGCAAGGCTGCGTAAATCTCCGTCGCGTATGCCTCGTCTATCGACAGGTAGGCCCCGGAGACGCGGTTTGGTTCGCGCAGGGCGCGATTGAGCGTGGCAAGGTCCATGTAGGCCGGGGAACCCAACAGGCTTTCGGCGATGGCAGTGACCGGGATTTGCAGCACGGGCTGGCGGCCTTCGCGCACCTCGGCGGTCAGAACATCACCGGGCCGGATGTTCAGTTTGACCGCCAACGCGGTGGACAGCACGATACCGCCGTTTTGCAAGGGAATGTCCACCAGATCGCTGTCCAGCGCCCGGCTGAGGCGAGCGTCCGGGGACAATCCAGCGACAACGCCGCGATGGGTCGCAAGGCCGTTGCGCAACACCACAGGCACATGGCGCACGGGTTCGACATATGTCACACCCTCCATCCGACGCAGATTGAATATCGTCTCCTCCGACGCAGCATGTGTGAAGCTGACGGCAATGTCGCTTCGGTCGATGACGTTGAAGGTCAGGTCGATCGTGCGGTCAAAGCCCGCATAGATCGTGATCATCGACACGCTCAGCGCCATGCCACAGGCGATCCCGATCATCGCACCTGCCATGCGTGCAGGCTGGCGGGTGATCCGGCGCAGCACCATGCGGGAGGGTTGATCAAGAAAGCGGTTCAGAGTGTGCCCGATGGCCCCGGTGCGGCTGTAATCGGCAGGGGCCGGTGCGCGCATGGCGGAGGCGGGCGTCAAGGCGAAGACACTGCGCAGAACCAGCAGACCCCCGGCAGAAGCCGAGAGGATACTGACGCCCACGCCAGTGACAAAGGACGCCGGATCAAGCTGGAAGACGAGAAAGGGAAATTTGAAATAGGCGACATAGACCTGGATGAGCGCCCGCCCGCCCGCGATCCCCAGGAGGCACCCCGCAAGCGCGCCGCCAATGGCGATGGCAAGGACGAGCTTGAAGTAATGCGCGCCGACCTCGCCATTGGTGTAGCCGAACGCCTTCATCAGCCCGATTTCCTCGCGTTCGGACTGCACCATGCGATTGATCACGATGTAGAGGAGAAAGGCCGCAACGGCGAGGAAGATGGGCGGCACGCCCGCCGCCGCCGCCTCCAGCCCACTGATTTCCTCGCTGACAAGCTGGTTCGAGGCTTGATCTGCCAACGGATAGGCCCCGGTCCCACCATAAGGGTCGAGGATGCGATCGACGGCATCCATGACCGCCGCCTCATTTGCGCCGCGTGACAGGGACAGGAGCGCTTCGTTAAAGGCACCCTCCATGTCGTAGGCCGCCGCAAGCGCCGAGCGGCTCATCCAGATTACGCCGAAGCGGGCATCATCGGGGATCAGTTCACCCGGCGCGGTAGTGTAGAGAAACTCTGGCGCTTGAGCGAGACCCACGACCTGAAAGCTGCGTCGCGCGCCGTTCATTGTGGCGTCAATCCGGTCACCGGGGCGAAGGTCATGGGCCTGGGCAAAGGCCTCCAGCAACAGTATCTCGTCGGTGTGATCGCTGTCGATCATGCGCCCGTCGGTCAGGAACACATCGTTCAGCCGGGGATTGCGCAGATCGGGCAGGGACACTGCCTGCGCCTGCACCGGCAGATCAAAATCCGCCACGTCGATCAGTGCCGCACCCACGACACGCGGCTCTACCGCACTGACGCCATCTATCGCGGCCAGTCGCGTCACCATGCGGTCGGGCGCTCGGGTGACCGGGGCGAATACCTCGGCCAGACGGTAGCGTTCATAATAGGCGGCGCGGGTTTCATTGAGCGATGTGACCAATCCCGTCATCATCACCAACATGCCGACGCCCACGGCGATCACCATGCCGATGGCGAGAGCCTGCCCCTTCATGCGCCACAGATCGCGCAGAAGTTTATGATCGAGCGGGCTCACCATTCGATCCCTTCAGGGGTGAGCTTGGTGTCGTTGACCACCACTTCGCGGATGCCCCCGTCGGCAAAGTGGATCACACGATCCGCCATCGCCGCCTGAGACGCCGCGTGGGTCACGATCAACACCGTTGCCCCCAGCTTTTCGTTCACGTCCTTGAGCACGTTCAGAACGGCCCGCCCGGTGGTGCTGTCCAAAGCCCCCGTCGGCTCATCACAGAACAGCACCGTGGGGTTCTTGGCCACCGCACGCGCAATCGCCACGCGCTGCTGTTCGCCGCCAGAAAGTTGCGCGGGAAAGTGATCGACCCGTTCGCGCAGGCCGACCATGGCCAGTGCCGCGTCGGGCTCCATCGGGTCGCGCGCAATTTCGGTCACAAGCTCCACGTTTTCGCGGGCAGTGAGGCTGGGCATCAAGTTGTAGAACTGAAAGACGAACCCCACGTGATCGCGGCGGTAGAGGGTCAATTGCCTGTCCGTCATCTCTGACAGGTTCTGGTCCTGAAAGAAGGCATCGCCTGCCGTCGCACGGTCCAACCCGCCAATGATATTGAGCAAGGTAGATTTGCCGCTGCCGGACGGCCCAAGCAGCACAACGATCTCTCCCTCCGGAATATCCAGATCGACGCCGCGCAATGCATGCACGGCGGAGCGTCCCTCGCCGTAAACTTTGGTGATGCCCCTGGTCGAAAAAGCATTCTGCGCCATTATCAGCAAACCGTTCAGTTATTTCTGAACATACTAGACAGCTAAGGGGTGGGGCGCTAGCCTTTTATAAACTCGCCATCCCTGGAGACGCGACGTGACGAAGGCCAAACCTGTGAAATCTGTAGAAACTGCCCGCGCAGACTTTATCGAGAAAATCGGGATGATCGCGAAATCCGAAGGGCTGCCACGTATTGCGGGCCGCGTTCTGGCAATGCTGCTTTACGATGGCGAGCGGGTGTCGTTCGGGCAGCTTGCGACGGCCCTGCAAGTCAGTCGAGGCAGTATCAGTTCCAGCGTTCGCATGCTCGAAAGCCAGCAACTGATCAAACGTGTCGCCAAACCGGGCGACCGGCAAGACTACTTTCAGGTTGTCGATAATGCGTTTGTAAACATGGTGGAGGCCTCAGCCGCACGCGCGCGCCTCGCCGCTGCTGATATCGAAGACTCCCTAAACGAAATACCCTTGTCCGAGACCGGTGCGCGAGAGCGCGTCGCCAGCTACGCAGCTTTCTACCGCGCGATGGATGACGGACTGAAAACGACCGCCGAGGCGCTCAGAAACAACGAGTAGTCGCGGCCACGGCTGGAAGGTTCCGCAAGAAAGCGGTCATTGATGAGGGTACAGCGTAGGTCAGCTTTGTCCCGCATAGCGGTCGTCGATACTCCGAGAATGCTGCGGCACGCACGAATGTCCGCAATGTGGGCTGCGGCCGCAGCATCTTGACCGGTCGGTGTAAGGCAGGTTTGGGCCGATTGCTGTCATCGACTTTGCCCAGGTGAGACCTAAGCCTGCAGGTCAGGCATTCGTTCAAAAAGAGCGATGGGTCGTTGCCATACTCAAGTTCAAATCTTGAGTATCTACATCAGTGGACGGTGGAGATTGGATGGAAAATCCCGAGAGAAATGACCTCGGGTTCAGCCCGTGTTGGCCGGTTGCAGCGTGCTGGCCGCCGTTTCGCGTCACACAGTCCCGACCAGCCGCTGCTCAGGTCTCAACCCGCCGGTGGCTCTGCCGCAACGCGATCCGGCCAAGGGCCGTTGCCGCTGCCGCCTGGCAAGGCTCGACCACCGCCAGGCCGGTCTCCGCCTCCAGCGTGGCGCGGTACTGGGCCATTCCGGCGCAGCCCATGATCAGGACATCCGCGCCATCCTCGTCGCGCAGGCGCTTGCCGGTGGCGATCATCGCGGCCAGGCTCTTGCCCGGATCGGCGAGGTCGCCCACCCCGAGGCCGAGCGCGCGGTCGCCAGCCAGCCGGTCCAGCACCCCCATCGATCCGAAGGCGCGCAGGTGGCGCGGGATCGAGCCGGGCAGGATCGCGATCACGCCGAAACGCTGGCCGAGGGTCAGCGCGGTCATCACCGCGGATTCCTGAATGCCGAGGACGGGCAGGGCGGTCTGGTCGCGCAGCGCATGGAGGCCGGGATCGCCGAAACAGGCGATGACAAAGCCCGCCGCGTCGGTCTGGGCGGCGGCAAGGGCCAGCATCGGCGCAATGGTCAGGTCGGCCTGGAGCTGGCTTTCGATGCCGGGTGGGCCTTCGGCCAGGGTCAGGCAGCGGATCGGCACGCCGAAACGGCGCAGGGGATCGACCGCCGAGTCGATGGCTGCGGTCACGGTCTGCGAGGAATTCGGGTTGATGACGATCAGCGATCCGGTCATGCGCCCGCCCGTGTCGTCGATTGTATCTCGATCTGGTAGCCCTCGGGGTCGTTGAAGACGAAGGCGCGGATGCCGATCTGGTCGTTCTCGAACAGGTCCGACAGCCCGTCGAGCGCCTCGGCCCTGGCATAGCCATACCAGGCATCGACATCCGCCACCCGGATGCAGAGTTGCACCGGCTTCTCAGCGGTCCATTTGTTCATGCCCCTCGTCTCATCCACCAGCCCGACATGGGCGCCGGGGCAGATGCGGTAGATCTTGCAAAACCCCTGGTCGATGCTCAGGCGCAGGCCGAGCACGTCCTCGTAGAACGCCATCGCGGCGGGCAGGTCGCGGTAGTAGAGGAAGGTGATCGCCAGTTCATTGGGCGCGTCGGGTCGGGTCATGTCTCCTCCTCGAATTGCGTGGGCCGGGTGGCCAGATGGGGCCGGTCGATCCAGCGGCCCGCGCCGGGGGTGCCGTGGAACGCGCCGCCCTTGCAAAGGGTCTTGCCGCGCAGCATCACCTGAACTGGCCAGCCTGTGACGGTCCGGCCCTCCCACGGGTTATAGCCGACATTGTCATGCAGGTCGTCCGCGCCGTAGGTCACGCTCTTCCCCGCGTCCCAGATCACGATATCGGCATCCATCCCCGCCGAAATCGCGCCCTTGCCGGTCAGCCCATAGGTCTGCGCCGGGGCCGTGGCGGTCAGCCGCGCGAACATCTCCGGCCCCAGGCCGCCCTCGCTCATCATCGCGTCGAACATCAGCGGCAGGCGCGTTTCCAGCCCCGGCAACCCGTTGGCGATCTGATGAAAGCCCGCGTCTGGCCCTGCCGAGAGCTTGCCGGTCTCATCATAGCGGTAGGGCGCGTGATCGGAGGAGACGAGTTGCAGATCGCCTTGCGCCAGCGCCTGCCACAAGGCACGCTGATCGGCCTTCTGGCGTTGCGGCGGCGAACACATCCATTTCGCCCCTTCCAGCCCCGGACGGTCCAGCACATCCTCGGTCATCAGCAGGTAATGCGGGCAGGTCTCGGCCCAGACCGGGGCACCCTCGGCGCGCGCCTTGCGCATGGCGGCGGCCCCCTCAGCGGTGGAGATATGGAACAGCATCACCGGCTGATCCAGGTAGGCGGCGAAGCGGCACATGCGTTCGACCGCATCGATCTCGGCCAGGCGGGGATGCGAGGCGGCGTGATCGCGTGGCCGGGTCCGTCCCGCCGCGATCAGGCTTTCCCTGGCGTGGGACAGGATGGCATCGGTTTCGGCATGGACGCAGACCAGCGCCCCTTGCGCGCGGGCCTCGGCCATGACGGCGAGGATCTGATCATCCTCCAGCTTGATGTTATAGGTCGTGAACAGTTTGAGCGAGCGATGCCCCGCGTTGATCAGCATCGCCAGATCGTCGCGAAATCCTGCGACGGCGGGATCGGTCACCGTGATATGAAAGGCGTAGTCGATCATCGCCCCCCTGCGGGCGCGTGCCTGGTAGGCCGCCACGGTCTGCGCCAGTGGCTCGCCCCTGGCCTGCGCGGCGAAGGAGATCACGGAGGTCGTGCCGCCCATGGCCGCGGATCTTGTGGCGGTCTCGAACGTGTCGGCGTTCATCACGCCCATGCCCGACATCTGTTCGATATGGGCATGAACATCGACGCCGCCGGGCATCACCCAGTGCCCGCCCGCGTCGATCACCTCAGCGCCCTCGATCCGACCCCCCATGGCGGCGATCTGCCCATCCCTGATTCCGAGATCGCCGTCGATGATCCCGTCCGGTGTCACGATCCGCCCGCCGCGGATCACCCTATCCATCTCTGTCGTCATCGCCCCTCCGTTCGCGGGCGAGTGAGCAATGCCAGCCGGACAAGGTCAAGGGGGGCATTTGACCGCTCGACATCCGCGCGATGGCGAAGAACACTGGCAGCCAGATGAGAAGGAGGTTCGCGCCATGGTCAATCCCCTGTTCCTGGACGAAGAGCACGAGATGCTGCGCGACCAGATCCGCCGCTTCGTCGCCGAGAAAGTCCACCCCGCCGCCGATCAATGGGAACAGGACGGCTGCGTCCCGCGTGAGATCCTGCGCGAGATGGGAGAGCTTGGCTTTCTGGGCATCCGCTATCCGGAGGAATATGGCGGCAGCGCGATGGACACCCGCGCGACGGTGGTTCTTGCCGAGGAACTGGGTCGCTCGACCTATGCGGGTTTCGCGATCACGGCGCTGGTGCATACCGACATGGCCTCGGTGCATCTGTTCAACGCGGGCAGCCCGGAGCAGCGCGCGGCGCATATGGCCGATGTTGTCGCGGGCCGCAAGATCGTCGCGGTGGCGGTGACGGAACCGGATGCGGGCTCGGACGTGAAGGGCATCCGCACCACGGCGCGGCGCGAGGGCGGGGATTTCGTGCTGAACGGGTCCAAGATGTTCATCACCAACGGGGTTCACGCCGATCTTTATTGCGTCGCGGTCAAGACCGAGACCGGCGGCCCGGCCAGCCGGTCGGTCAGCATGATCCTGATCGAGAAGGACACGCCTGGCCTGTCCGTCGCCCGCGTGCTGGACAAGACCGGCTGGCGATCCTCGGACACGGCCGAGCTGTCGTTCCAGGACTGCCGGGTGCCTGCCGAAAACCTCCTGGGCGAGGAAGGGCAGGGGTTCTACGCGATCATGCGGAATTTCCAGAATGAACGCATCGTGCTGGCGGCGATGACCATGGGCGAGGCGCAGGCGGCGCTGGACCTGACGCTGGATTACGTGAAGACGCGGGCGGCCTTCGGCGGGCCCCTGTGGTCGAAACAGGCGATCCGGCAGCGGCTGGCGATGCTCTCGGCCCGCGTCGCCGCCGCGCGGGCCTTCGTCTATGCCACGGCGGCCCGCGATGCGGCGGGCGAGGAGGTGGTCAAGGAGGTCTCGATGCTCAAGGCGCTCTGCGGGGAACTGGTCAACGAGGTCATGTATGATTGCGTGCAGTTCCATGGCGGCACCGGCTACATGCGCGGCACGACCATCGAACGCATGGCCCGCGACGCGCGGGTGCAATCCATCGGTGGCGGCGCGACCGAGGTGATGCTGGAGGAAGTGGCCAAGCGGCTTTGACCCTTGCGGGCGCGGCCCCGTCGCGGGGCCGGTCCGGCGGAGGGGTGATCCTTCGAAGGATCACCCGACTTTCTTCGAAGAAAGTCAGCCCGTCGTGCCTCGGGCAAATGGGCGGGCCTTACTCCGCCGCCTCGCGATGCGGCGCGCCCTCGCCGTAGGGGACGTTCACCCCGCCATAGCGGCGCACGCGGATGTTGCATTGCTCGGCATGGCCGACGAAGCCCTCCAGCATGCAAAGGCGGCTCCCGTATTCGCCGATCATGGTCGCGGCCTCGTCCGTGGTGATCTTCTGGTAGCTGTGCGTTTTCAGGAACTTGCCGACCCAGAGCCCGCCGGTGTAGCGGCCCGCCTTCTTCGTGGGCAGGGTGTGGTTGGTGCCGATCACCTTGTCGCCATTGGCGACGTTGGTGCGCGCGCCCAGGAACAGCGCGCCGTAACAGGTCATGTGCTCCAGGAACCAGTCGTCGCGGTCGGTCATCACCTGCACATGTTCCGACGCGATATCGTCGGCCACGTTCAGCATTTCTTCATAGGTATCGCAGAGGATGACCTCGCCATATTCCTCCCAGCTGACGCGGGCGGTGCCGGCGGTCGGCAGGATCTCCAGGATGCGGTCGATTTCTTTCAGCGTGCCTGTCGCCAGGCTGCGCGAATTGGTGAGGAGGACGCAAGGAGAGTTATAGCCATGCTCGGCCTGGCCCAGAAGGTCGGTGGCGCAGAGCTCAGGGTCGGCGGCGGTCTCGTCGGCGATGACCATGGTCTCGGTCGGGCCCGCGAAGAGGTCGATGCCGACGCGGCCGAACAGCTGGCGCTTGGCCTCGGCCACGAAGGCATTGCCGGGGCCGACCAGGAGATGCACCGGGTCGATGCTCTCGGTGCCGATCGCCATGGCACCCACGGCCTGGATGCCGCCGAGCACGTAGATCTCATGCGCGCCGCCCAGATGCATGGCGGCGATCACGGCGGGGTTGGGCTCGCCACCAAAGGGCGGCGTGCAGGCGACGATGCGCGGCACGCCCGCGACGGACGCCGTGGCCACCGACATATGCGCGGAGGCCACCATCGGGAACTTGCCGCCCGGCACGTAGCAGCCCACCGATTGCACGGGGATGTTCTTGTGGCCGAGGATGACGCCGGGCAGGGTCTCGACCTCGATATCCAGCATCGAGTCGCGCTGCGCCTGCGCGAAATTGCGCACTTGCTCCTGCGCGAAGCGGATATCGGCCATCTCGCGGTCGCTGACCTTGGCGATGATCGCGGCGATGTCCTCTTCGCTCAACCGGTAGGTCTCGCGGTCATATTTGTCGAACTTGTTGGCAAGCTCGCGCACCGCCGCATCGCCGCGCGCCTCGATATCCTTGAGCGTGCCCGAGACAATCGCCGCCGTCTTCGCATCATCCTCGGCCCGGTCGGCGTCAGACTTGCCGCGTTTGAGATATTCAATCGTCATTGATCACTTCCTTCATTCTGCCGCAGTCGGCTGCGGCGGTGTTTTCTCGCCCCGGTCGAAGGCTTCCCAACCCTCGCCGTCAAAGACATCGACGCCCAGTTGCGCCAGGACATGCGGGAAATCGACCATAACCCAGTTGTCGGTGATCTTGCCGTTCTCGACCTTCCAGAAATCCATGTAGCGGATCTCGACGCGCTGGCCCGTGGCCGCCAGGCCCATGAAGGGCCCGGAATGCGTTGCCTCCTGCCGTCCGAAGGCCGCCGCCCATTCGCCCATGTAGAGCCGCGCCTCATCGACGCAGACCTTGTCCGAGAACGCGGCCTGGAAGGGCTTTTGCCAATTGTCCTGAAACTCCCTCAACCCGGTCTTGGTGCCGCAGCCCCGGTTGCCCATCCAGCGGAAGCTTTCGGAAAAGAACTCGCCGATATCGGCGATCCGGTGATCGTTGAGGCCGTCCACCATGCCTTCGATCACGGCGCGGGTTTCATTGGTCTTGCTCATATCCGTGTCCCGGCTGAGCACGGCCTGTTCGGGGCGTGAGCCTTTCATCTGTCTTTCCTTTCAGAATGTCCTTAGGGGGTGTTCGAGCGCTCAGACCGCTCAGAGGTCATCCCTTGGCATCCTGTTCAGCGCGGGGTGGCGTGCCAGGCCCCCGCGCCTTGCATGTGCGCTCATCCCTTCACCGCCCCCGCGGTCAGCCCGCTGACGATCTGGCGCTGGAAGATCATGACCAGCAGGAACAGCGGCGCGGTGATCGACACGGCGGCGGCGACGGCCTCGACCTGGTCGGTGGTGGTGGTCTCGCGGTTGAAATAGCCCGCGATGGCCGGAACCATGGTCTGGTTGGACTGGTCCAGGAGCAGCGAGGTCACGAGGAAGTCGTTATAGGCCAGCAGGAAGCTGAACAGGCCCGTGGTGATCACGCCCGGCCACATGACCGGCATGATGACCCAGCGGAAGGCCTGAAAATGGGTGCAGCCATCGACGCGCGCGGCCTCGTCCAGCTCATTCGGGATGTTCTGGAAGAAGGACCGCAGCATCCAGATCGTGAAGGGCTGGTTGATCGAGACCAACACCGCGATCACGGCCAGCGGCTGACCGTAGAGCGTGGGCGCGTTTTCCCCGAGGATGGGGCGCAGGATCTCGGCCGAGTTCACGAAGACCGGCAGGTAGCCCGCGACCAGCACCGAATGCGGCAGGGCACGGAAGATCAGCGCGATGATCAGGATCCAGAAGGCGAGGTTCGAGCCCGAGCGCGCCAGACCATAGCCCGCCAGCGTGCCCACGGTCAGCGAGACGGTGACGACACCGACGGTCACGATCAGCGAGTTGATGAAGTTCTCGTAGAAGGCGTTGTCGACCCAGACCGACCAGTAATGGATCGTGGTCAGGCCAATAAGCGGGTTGCCAAGCGGCCCCAGGATGGCGTTCAGCCCGTTCAGGATCAGCGGCAGGATCACGAAAAGGCCGACCACGAAACTGATGGCATAGGCCAGCGCGCCAATGATCCACCCGGCCCAGACCTGCCCCCCCGGCGAATGTTGCGCGACCATCTTCGGCAGCCAGCCCATCGCCAGCTTTACGGCGAAGAACAGGTAGACCAGCCCCAACACGATGTCGATGATCGACAGACCGTCGCCGCCATCGCGGGTGACCGGGCCAAAGATGACGTTGAGCGGATTGGCGTCAAAGGCATCGACCGGTGACTTGAAGCTCATCACGCCGATCCAGAAGATCGGGAAGGCGGCCAGAAGGCACCAAAGGGCGAGGAAACCGGCAGATCCCAGGCGCAGGGACAGCGATTGGCGCATGGCGCGGGGTGTATCGCTCATCAGTGGGAGCCTCCCTTGTGGTCGCGCCAGGTGCGGCGCAGCAGCGGGATGAGAAGGAAGACGATGCCCACCATGGTCAGCATGGCCGAGGCAGAGGCGCGTCCGAAGGCGCGGTTGCCGGCATCGTCGGGTTGCAGGAAATCATAGGTAAGCCATTGCAGGCTGATCACATGTGCCTGGCTGGTGAAGCCGACGATCTCCTCGAAGACGCGATAGGTGTCCATCAGATGGATCAGCGCGATGAAGATGATCAGCGGCATCAGATGCGGGATAATCACATAGCGCAGCCGCTCCCACCGCGAGGCGCCGTCGATGATAGCGCTTTCCAGCGTGTCCTGGTTCACGGTCTGAAGGCCCGCGTAGAAGATCACGAAGGCGAAGGGCGCGACGTGCCAGACGCGGTAGAACAGCATCATCAATTCGATCGTCCAGGCCTGCGCGAACATGGCGATGTCGCGGTCAAGCCAGACCTCCAGCGCCGAGGTCAGGATACCGTCGCCGATGAAGAGCCAGCGGATCGACAGCGCGCCGATCACGGGTGTCACGATGAAGGGCAGCAGCGAGATGAAGATGACGGGGCCGCGGATCGACCGCGCGGCATTGTTGACCGCCAGCGCGATCGCCAGCCCGGTGCCAAGCACAAGCGGCAGCGTCACCAGCGTGAACATCAGCGTGAAGCGCAGCGCGGCGTAGAAATCCACCTGCATCAACTGGCCCCAATCCATCGCCCGGATCGCGGCGCCCGCGGCTTCGGGGTCCAGCACGCGGGTGAAGTTGGTCCAGCCGACCCATTCGGTCGTGGTCACGACCTCTCCGAACTCGTCCAGCACGGGGCGGGTGACGGTGGTGGTGGTGCAGGTCTGGGTGATGAAGCCCGGTGTGCAGGTCTCCTCCTCGACCATTTCGACCACAGGCTGCGTCAGTTGGAACGCGCCCACGAAAACAGTGACGAGGGGGGCCGCGATGAAGAGCAGCATGAGGAAGACAGAGGGGCCGACGAAGGCGGCGAATGTCTTGAATTTCATGGGGACTCTCCCGGGCAGGTCGTGGTGTGGGGGATGGGTGGGGCAGGGCGCGGACGCCCTGTCCCTTTCTGTTCAAGAAGGCCCGGATTACTCCAGCACGCCCGCTTCCTGTGCGGCGGTGGTATAGGCCGCCTCGACCGCTTCCAGCGCTTCCTCGGCACTGGCGTCGCCGGTGAAGAAGGCGGCCAGTTCGTTGCCAAGCGCGGTGTGCATCAGGCCCATCTGGCTGGTGGAGGGGTAGGCCGGGGGCGGCGGGGTTGCGCTTGCGGTGGCAATCGCCCCCAGGGCCAGGCGGCCCGGCTCATAGCCTTCGATCAGCCAGATCGCGGCGTCGTTGTTTGCCTCGACCATCTCGCGGTCCAGCCCTTCCATCACCACGCGGAAGGCGGCTTCGGCTTCCTCGTCCGAGATGTTGGACGCGATCACGACACCGTCCCACCACAGGGTGGTTGCGGGCGCGGCCCCTTCGATCGCCATCGGCGCTGCGGCGGCATCGACCAGGCCCACGACCTGGCTTTCGCCCTCAAGGTCCATCGCCGATCCGCGCGAGGCCCAGAGGTTCGCCATCGCGATGCGGCCCTGCTGGAACTGCTGCTGCACATAGGTGGAGTCGGAGACGAGGTATTCGGGATCCATGAATTCGGTCATCGCCATCATGGTTTCCAGCGCGTTCATGCCGGCCTCGGAATTGACGTTCGGGGTGCCGTCGGCATTCCAGAACTCACCGCCATAGCCGAGGAACATGTTGATGAAGTCCTCGCCCAGGTTCCAGCCGGTCTTCATCGTGGCGCCAAGCGGGTAGTCGACAACGCCCGCCTCCTGGATCACCGCGGCCGCCTCAAGCACTTCGTCCCAGGTGGTCGGCACCTCGATGCCAAGTTCCTCGAAGATGTCCGAGCGATACATCAGGTGCTGCGTGTTCACCATCATCGCGATGGCCATGATCTCGCCGTTGATGCGGATCAGCTGGTTCGGGCGCAGGTTCTGGCCATACATCTCGACAAGGTCATCCAGCGGACGGATGGTGCCTTCGTTCAGAAGCGGCGTGATGGTGCCGTTCGAGACGCCGCCGATCTGGTAGAGCGAGGGGTCGGCGGCGAAGGCCTGCGGCTGAAGCGTGCGGAATTCCTGGTTCAGCTCGGCCTGCACGTTGCCGCATTCGGCCCAGGCATCCGTGACGGCATTCCAGGCTTCGAACCCGGCCGAGAGCGAGCGCAGCTCGACCTCGTTTTCAAAGGCGCATTCGGCCATGGCAACGCTGGCCACGGCGGACATGGCACCGGCCATGAGAAAGGTCTTCAGTTTCATATCGGTCTTCTCCCGTTGGATGGTCGGACGCGGCTTTGTCTGTCTGCCACGCCCTTTCGTGAAACTTGGGTCAAGGGGTCAGCCTGCTTGCAGCCTGGCCCCGGTCTCGCGGTCGAACAGATGGCAGATGCTGGCCGGGATCGAGAACGAGACAGGATCGCCGATCTCGGCGCGATATTCCTTATGCGCCTTGACCGAGACCATCTGCCCGCCCGCGCGCGCCGCCAGCATGGTCGCATCGCCCAGAAGCTCGATGGTGTAGAGCGGCGCGGAAACCTCGCCCTCGCGGCCCGACGCGACGCTGGCATCCTCGGCCCGGAAGCCGAGCGTGATGGGGCCATCGGGTCCGGTCAACCCTTCGATGCGCACATTCTTGCCGGTGAACACGCCGTCCTGCATATCGCCGTCCATCAGGTTCATGGCGGGGCTGCCGATGAAGCTGGCGACAAAGGTGTTGGCGGGATTGTCGTAGATCTCGGTGGGCGTGCCGACCTGCTGCACCACGCCCGCCTTCATCACCACGACCCGGTCGGCCAGCGTCATCGCCTCGATCTGGTCATGGGTCACGTAGACAGTGGTGACCTTCAATTCATGGCTGAGGTTCTTGATCTGCGCCCGCGTCGAGACGCGCAGCTTGGCGTCGAGATTCGACAGCGGCTCGTCCATCAGGAAGACGGAGGGTTTGCGCACGATGGCGCGCGCAAGCGCCACGCGCTGACGCTGGCCGCCCGACAATTCGGCGGGCTTGCGGTGCAGGAAATCGGTGAGCTCCACCATCTCGGCGGCCTTCATGACACGGTCGTCATGGGTGGCGGGGTCGGCCTTGCGCACCTTCAGCGGGAACTTGATGTTGTCGTAGACATTCATGTTCGGGTAGAGGCCGTAGCTCTGGAACACCATGGCGACGTCGCGATCCTTGGGGTCGAGATCGTTGACCCGGTTGCCGCCGATCAGGATGTCGCCCTCGGTGGCCTCCTCCAGCCCCGCGATCATGCGCATCGTCGTGGTCTTGCCGCAGCCCGAGGGGCCGAGCAGCACCAGGAACTCCTGATCCGCGATGGTCAGGTCGAAATTGTCGACGCCAACGAAGGATCCCCACCGCTTGGAAATGTTGCGCAGTTGGATTTCGGCCATGAATGTCCCCCGTGAGGCGTTTTGCATACGTCTGCAACAAGGGTAGGCGGGAGGGTGGCCCTCTGGCAAGAGATTTTTGCAGACGTATGCAAAAAGTCAGCACGCCGCGAGGTGAAGAAACTGCACTCCGCATGGCGAGTATCTGATAACGCGGCGTTTTTCGGGATGATCTTCGGTAGGCCGGACTGTCCCGGCAGGGGGTGTTTCCGGCGCTCGCCTTGACCCGGGGGAAGGCCCCGCGACCCCGCTGCCGGTCCGCGCGAAGAATCACGGGACACGATTGTTTCTGGATCATCGCAGAGGGGGGTGTAGTGGTGGGCGACCCTGGAATCGAACCAGGCGTGCGTCTCCGCGAGGGAGTTACAGTCCCCTGCCACACCTTGCGGCCTGTCGCCCACGAGACGCGGGGATATAATCGAGCGCGGGCAGGGTCAATATGAAAATCGCAGGAAATGCACCGCCGATTTCGGCTTTACCTGACGGGCACCGCCGCGCTAGGCCAGCGCGATAGATGTGAAAGGGCCCGGGCGATGGCGCAGAAGAAACCGACATGGGTGATCGAGAAGGAGCGCGCCAAGAAGGCGTCGGCGGCCGAGACGATCTGGCTGTTCGGGTTGCACGCGGTGCGCGATGCGCTGCTCAACCCGGCCCGCGTCAAGCTGCGGCTGGTGGTGACACGGAACGCCGCCGACCGGCTGTCGGGTGCCATCGCCGGGGCGGGGCTGGAGCCCGAGATCGCCGATGCGCGCAAGTTTCCCGTCCCGCTCGACCCCGGATCGGTGCATCAGGGGGCCGCGCTGGAGGTCAAGCCGCTGGATTGGGGCGCGCTCAAGGATCTCTGCGAGCCGGGGCAGGGTGCGCCGCGCCTCTTGCTGCTCGACCGCGTCACCGACCCGCATAACGTGGGTGCGATCCTGCGCTCCGCCGAGGTCTTCGGCGCGCGCGCCGTCATCGCCCCACACCGCCATTCCGCGCCCGAGACCGGCGCGCTGGCCAAGACCGCCTCGGGCGCGTTGGAGCGTCAGCCCTACCTGCGCGTCAAGAACCTCGGCGATGCCATGCTGGCGCTGCGCGACATGGGGTATACGATCCTGGGGCTGGATGGCGAGGGCGAGGAGACCATCGACGCGCTGGCCGCCGACCTCACCGGCCAGCCGGTCGCGCTGGTCCTCGGCGCTGAAGGCCCCGGCCTGCGCCAGCGCAGCCGCGAGCTCTGCCATCACCTTGTGCGTATTCCCTATGCGGGCGAATTTGGCTCGCTCAACGTCTCGAATGCCGCCGCCGTCTCCCTATATGCTGTGACGAGACAGTAAGGGACACCCATGACCACCAAGATCGCCACCTGCTGCTATTGCGGCAGCCGGACACTTCTGAAACCGACCGCGCGCCACGGCCATGAGCTGGCCTGCGGGCGCTGCGGCGCGCCGCTGCACGAGATGAAGGCGATGCCGGTGCAAGAGCGCAAGGCGACAGCAAAGCCCGTCAAGCGCAGCCCGCAGCCGGTTGCGCGGTATCGCCATGACGATGACGATGACGACGATTGGGACGACCGCCCGCGCCGCCGCCGCAAACGGCGCAAGCCGCTCTGGTCCCGCGCGCTGGAAGAGGCGTTCGATTTCGTCGAGGATATTTTCGACTGATCCGGGGCTGACGGCGCATCACAGCTGCGTCAGGCGGGCTTTCATTATGCGGGCGTGATGGCAAGATGGTGGCAGAGCAGCCGCGAAAGGAGCTCCGCCCATGCTGACCCGCCGTCACACCCTTGGCCTGTTGGCCGCCGCCCCTGCCACGGCTCTGGCATTGCCCGCCCTGGCCTCGACCGCGCCGGTCTTTTCCGAGGCCGGGATTGCGATTCGCGGGGCGGATCCGGTGGTCTATTTCACCGAGGCCACGCATCGCATCGGATCCGCCGATCACGCCGCCACCTGGAACGGGGCGACCTGGCATTTCACCTCCGCCGAGACCCGTGCCACGTTCCTGGCCGATCCCGAGGGCTACGCCCCGCAATATGGCGGCTACTGCGCCTTCGCCATGTCGCGCGGCTATATCGCTTCGAGTGTGCCCGAGGCCTGGACGATCGTGGATGGGCGCCTCTACCTGAACTACTCGTTGCAGGTGCGCGAGATGTGGCAGCGGGATATTCCCGGCAACATCGCGCAGGCCAATCAGCACTGGCCCGGAATCCTGGCCTGACGGGCCTGGCAATCACAAAATTGTGTCGCCCCGTTGAAACCTGCCGCACGTTGCCTAATTATCACGTATGGCGGCCAGTTCGGAACACTGGTTACGCCCATCACTGTCCCTCGTTCCGTACTTGCGCCCGCTATGCTAGACATCAGCGGGCGCTTTTTTATGTAAATGGATCAGGGGCATGACGGAAAATCCATCCGATGAGCTGTTGAGGAAGATCTTCGCGGAAAGCCGCAGCTTTGCCTGTGTCGGCGTGTCGCCGAATCCGGTGCGCCCGTCGCATTACGTGGCGCGATACCTGTCGCTCAGGGGCTATCGCATCCTGCCGGTCAATCCGGGCCAGGTCGGGCGCGAGATGTTCGGCGCGGCCGCGGTGGCGTCGCTGTCCGATCTGGATGAGCCGGTCGATGTGGTCGACATCTTCCGCAGCGCCGAGGCAGTGCCGGGGATCGTCGAAGAGGCGCTGGCGCATCTTCCGGGGCTCAAGACGATCTGGATGCAGGTCGGCGTCACGCACGCAGAGGCCGCCGAAAAAGCCGAGGCGGCGGGGGTGCAGGTGATCCAGAACCGCTGCCCCAAGATCGAGTATCAGCGCCTCTTCGGAGAGCTGCGCATGGGCGGATTCGCGACCGGGATCATCTCGTCGAAACTGTGAAAACGGGGGGGTGCCCCCCGTACACCCCCCGATGCACCCCCCGTGCAGACGCGGGTCGCGCGCGCGCGCGCGGCCTTGGCCCCCCTCGTCGCGGCGGGATTGCCAACTTCGGCGCCTGTCTCTTACGGTGGCCGTCGCCGCGATTGTCGCGGCTGCCTTTGTGATGAGTCAGGACTGCCCTTGCCGACCCCGACCCCGATCCTGATCGCCCCCCGCCGCATTGCCGCGACCCTGGTCCGGCGGTCTTGCGGCCCGCGCAATTCGGTCTGCCCATGACACCCCCGCCCGATATCACGGTCATCATGGCGACCTGGAACCGGGGGCGGCATATCCTTCCTTCGGTCCGCTCGGTCCTGGCGCAGACCCATGGCAATTTCGAGCTGCTGGTGATCGGTGACGCGCTGACCGACGACACCGCCGCGCATCTTGATCGGATCGCCGACGACCGGCTGCGATTTTTCAACCTCGATACCCGGTATGGCAGCCAGTTCGGCCCCAACAATGCGGGGTTGGATGCGGCGCGGGCCCCGATTGCGGCCTATTGCGGGCATGATGATATCTGGGCGCCGGATCACCTGTCCCGGCTGCTGGCCGCCTATCGAGACCGGCCCGAGTTGGATGCCGTCGCCTCGGGGCTGATCATGCGCGGCGATTGGGCCGAGTTCCCGGCCAGCGTCTTCGGTCTGTTCGAGGATGCGATTCCGTTCGCGCACCGCCACTACACCCCGCCATCGGCCTTCTCGCATCGGATCGACAAGGGCGGGCGGATACGGTGGCGTGGGCGGCACGAAGCGCTTCATCCTGTAGATCGCGATTTCGTCTTGCAACTGGCCGAGCGCGGGTATGTCTTCGGCTCGACGCGGGCCGTGACGGTTCATAAATGGGCCGCCGGACGGCGCTATCTTGATTACCTGCGCCCGCGATCCGACCTGCAGCAGGCCACATTGGACGCGCTTCTCGCGGGCAGCGCCGATGCGGAAACCGAGAGGCTGATCGGGATCGCCAGGCGCAACGGGCATTTCATGCCAAGCCAGGAGCGTGCCGCCGAGCGCCTCGCGGATGCGGCGTTCCTGCAACAAACGGATAGCCGCCGCGGCCTGGATCTGCCGGACCTGATACCCCTGGGGCAGGGTGTCGAGTGGTCCCAGGACAGCGGCGACCGCGCGATGGACTGGTTTCCCGCATCCGCCCCCCCGGATGGCTTGCGCTGGTGCGGCCCCAGTCCCGAGCCGCATCTCTTGCTGCCGGTTGTAGGGGAGGGGGCCGTGCGGTTCGAGATCGAAACCGTCGCGATCAGGGAGACCGGCTTTCCGCCCCTCAGCGTGAGTTTCAACGACAGCCCCGTGCCGCATGACCTGACCGCGCGCTTTCACCTCGCGCGCTTCGTGGTCGGGCGGTTGACGGTCACCGGGCGTGCGCGACCGGACCGGCCCTCGATCCTTGGCTTTCACTTGCCGCCGGATCAGTTCGCCGGGGATCCGCCGCACCGGCTCAAGGGGTTTGCCGTCGGCGGCGTGCGGGCCTGGCCGGAGGAGAGGCCTTAACGGCCTGCCTTTTCCTCGATGCCCGACTGCCCTTCGCGCCGGTCGAGTTCCGCCAGCACCTCGGCCAGCGACACATCGCGCGCGGCCAGCATGACGGCCAGGTGATAGAGCACATCCGCCGCCTCGGACACCAGCGCGTCGCGGTTGCCCTTGACCGCCTCGATGATCGCCTCCACCGCCTCCTCGCCGAATTTCTCGGCGCATTTCTCAGGGCCTTTCGCCAGCAGCTTCGCGGTCCAGGAGGTCTCGGGATCGGCCCCCTTGCGGGCGTCAATCGTGGCGGCGAGGCGGTCGAGTGTGCTCATGTCATCCTCATCGGAATGCCGGCCGCGGCCATATGGGCCTTGGCCTCGGCGATGGTGTAATCGCCAAAATGGAAGATCGAGGCGGCCAGGACGGCGCTGGCCCCGCCGATGGTGACGCCTTCGACGAGGTGGTCGAGATTGCCCACCCCACCGCTTGCGATCACCGGCACCGGCACCGCGTCGGAAATGGCGCGGGTCAGGGGAAGGTTGAAGCCCGCCCGCGTGCCGTCGCGATCCATCGAGGTCAAGAGGATCTCGCCCGCGCCCTTTTCGGTGACCGTGCGGGCAAATTCGACCGCGTCGAGCCCCGTCGGCTTGCGCCCGCCATGGGTGAAGATCTCCCATTTGCCGGGGGCGACGGTCTTGGCGTCGATGGCCACCACGATGCACTGGCTGCCAAAGCGGTCGGCGGCGCGCGCGATCACGTCGGGGTCGGCCACGGCGGCGGAGTTGAAGCTGACCTTGTCGGCCCCGGCCAGAAGCAGGTTGCGCACGTCGTCCACCGTGCGAACCCCGCCGCCGATGGTCAGCGGCATGAAGCATTGCTCCGCCGTGCGCGTGGCCAGGTCATACATGGTGCCCCGGTTTTCATGCGTGGCGTGGATGTCGAGAAAGCAGAGCTCATCCGCGCCCGCCGCGTCATAGGCGCGGGCCGCATCCACCGGGTCGCCCGCGTCGATCAGGTCGACGAAATTGACGCCCTTGACGACGCGCCCGTCGGCCACGTCGAGGCAGGGGATGATGCGGGTTTTCAGCATGGCGGGGGCTTCGTATCTGGGGGCCTTGCCCATCTCTTAGGCAGAGTGCCGGGGGAATGCAAATGGCGCGGAGGGAACCGGAGGCGAGCGGACGGGGTTGGTCGGGGACTGTCCATGAAAGGAAGGTTTCGCCATGATCCGCACCCTGACCGCCGCCGCCCTGACCGCCATGCTGGCGCTTCCGGCTTATGCAGATTTCGAACACCGCAGCAGCAATGACGATGTCGCCACGGTGATGGATCGCCTCGAACAGGCGGTGCGCGCGGCAGGCGCGATGGTCGTCGCCCGCGTCGATCATTCCGGCGCCGCCGAAGGCGTGGGGATGGAACTGGACGATGCCGAACTGCTGATCTTCGGCAACCCGCAGCTTGGCACGCAAGCGATGCAGGAGGATATCCGCGCCGGACTGTTCCTGCCCTTGCGGATCCTGGTCTACCGTGACGGCGACGAGACCGTGATCTTCTGGCAGGAGCCGGGGGAGATGCTCGACGATCTCGATATCGACGACGACGCGGAGTATCTGGAGCGGATGGAAGAGGCGCTTGAAACCTTCGCCGAGGCTGCTGCCGGTTAAGCCAGCGCCTTCAGCGCCGCCGCAAGATCCAGCGCCCCGTCATAGAGCGCCCGGCCCGAGATCGCGCCCGCGATGACGCCAGTGTCGCGCAAAGCCTCCAGATCGGCCAGCGAGGAGACGCCGCCCGACGCGATCACCGGGATGTGCACGGCGCGGGCGAGGTCGGCGGTGGCCTCGATATTCGGCCCCTGCATGGCCCCGTCGCGATTGATGTCGGTGTAGATGATGGCCGCGACGCCTGCATCCTCGAAGCTGCGCGCAAGGTCGGTGACCATGATGTCGGTCTCTTCCGCCCATCCGCGCGTGGCGACGCGGCCCTCGCGCGCATCGAGCCCCACGGCGACCTTGCCGGGGAAGGCGCGGGCGGCGTCCCGCACCAGGTCAGGGTTCTCCACCGCGACCGTGCCCAGGATGACGCGGGCGATGCCTTTCCCGATCCACATCTCGATGGTCGCCATGTCGCGGATGCCGCCGCCCAATTGCGCAGGCACGGAGGTTTCCGCCAGGATCGCCTCGACCGCCGCACCGTTGACGGGCTCCCCTGCGAAGGCCCCGTTGAGGTCCACGAGGTGCAGCCACTGGCAGCCAGCCTCCTGGAATGCGCGCGCCTGGGTGGCGGGGCTGTCGGAGAATACGGTCGATTTCTCCATGTCCCCGCGCAGCAGGCGCACGGCCTGGCCGTCCTTGAGGTCGATGGCGGGGTAGAGGATCATCGGCGCGGCCTTTCGGGGCGGGGAAAACTGGCGCCCTTTTGCCGAAACATTCGCCGCTTGCCAAGGGAACCTCACGTCAGCCTTGCCAGAGCGCCTGCGCCCTTGCACATTCGAAGCAATGAAATGGGAGGATTTCACATGAAGAAGGCACTTCTGGGCGCTGCCCTGTTGATCGGACTGGCGGGCATGGCCGCGGCGGATCCGCTTGAGGGGACATGGCGCACCGCGCCCGATGACAACGGCAATACCGGCCTCGTCGTCGTGGCCCCTTGCGGCGCGCAGCTTTGCGGCACGCTGACCACGGCCTACGATTCCAGCGGCAACGAGATGCAATCGCCCAATGTGGGCCGCCAGATCATCTCGGAGACCGAGCCGCAGGGCGGGGGTGAGTATCGGGGCCGGGTCTATTCGCCCGACCGCGACCGCACCTACAACTCGCGCCTGCAACTCAATGGCGACACGCTGTCGGTTTCGGGCTGCGTTCTGGGCATCTGCCGCGACGGGGGCACCTGGACCCGGCAATAAGCCGCCTGCCACGCTGATAACAGCCTGATCGGGGGCCCGTGCCATGCGCATGGGCCCTTTTTCGTGGCATTTTGCCAGCGGCGCTCGCGACATCTGAAAAATGAATCATGTCAGAACAAGGGTTTGCGAGAATTCTTACGGGGAGGAAATAAAAGTGTGTTGACTACACTAAGTATGCTGTGTAGAACCGTTGTTATCAGATAACAAACACAGATTATCCGATAACAAACACTGCAAAAGGACCAAAAACATGCTCAAGACCGCCTTCACCGCCGCCGCCGCCGCCGCCGCCTTCGCCCTGACCGCCGCCGCGGCCCATGCCTCCACCGGGGGTGCCCTGCCGGACGTCGCCATCATGACCGCGACCGAAACCGCCTACTACTGCGAGTGGGTCACCGTCTGGGACGGCTGGGGCAACTGGGTCACCGTTTACGAGTGCTTCTGAACCGCGCCCCGACCCCTGCCAATTCCAACCCAACCATTTTCATCACTGCAAAACAAATAGGACCAATCCCATGTTCAAGACCGTTCTCACCGCCGCCGCCTTCGCCCTGACCGCCGCTGCCGCCCATGCCTCCACCGGGGGTGCCCTGGATGACGCCCGGATCGCCCTGCCGGACCTGGCCGTCGCCGCCCAGACCACGATCGAGACCGCCTATTACTGCGAATGGGTCACCGTCTACGATTACTGGGGCAACTGGGTCACCGTCTACGAGTGCTGGTAATCCCCACCGCCTCACCCCTTCTCCAAAGGCCCGCCACCACGGCGGGCCTTTCCTGTTCTTCTTCTTTGTTCCGAAAATATCCAGTCCGTTTGGATTATGCGATGATGGTTGCGGGCGGGAGCTCGTAAATATCCAGATGCTTTGAGCTTTCAAAGACATCGTCTCCGGGCTTGAGCCCCGCCCGCATTGGTTTGTCCTGCACACTTGATTGGGACGGTAGCAGCCGATCCCGTGCGACTGGAACAGGGGTATCATGATGGAAAATGTATTTGGTGTCGACGTTGCGAAGGCTTGGGTTGATGTCGTTGGTCCTGACGGGCATGAGCGGGTCGGTAACGACGATCTGAAAGCCTTCGCGCTGCGCGTGGGCAAAGCGGGCGGGCGCGTCGCGTTCGAAGCATCTGGCGGGTATGAAACCCCGCTTCGCACCGCGCTTGGGAGTGCTGGTGTTCCGGCGATCCGGGTCAATCCACGTCGGGCGCGTGCCTTTGCGACATCGCTCGGGCGGCTGGCCAAGACCGATCGTGTGGATGCCGGTGCGATCCGTGAGATGGCGGCGCGGCTTGACCTGCCGGAATGCCCTCCCGAGACCAAAGAGGTGAGCCAGCTCAAAGCCTTGCAACTGCGCCGCCGCCAAATGGTTGAGGACGCCAAGCGCGAGAAGATCCGCCTGAGCCAGACTTTCGACAAAGGGACGCGCGCCTCTGTTATGCGTGTTATGCGTCTTTTGCAGCGCGAGATCGACAGCATTGAAGCGGCCATCTCGCGCTGTATCGCGGGATCAGAAGATCTGCGCAGCAAAGCAGCTCTTTTGCGCACGGCTCCAGGTGTGGGGCCGGTCTCAGCCACCGCTCTGCTGGCCGAGATGCCGGAACTGGGCACGCTCACCCCGCGCCAGGTCGCGGCGCTCGCAGGCGTGGCTCCCATGGCTCGAGATAGCGGTGTGCGCACCGGCAAACGCCGGATCGGCGGCGGACGCAAGAGCCTGCGCGATGTGCTGTACATGGCTGGCCTCAGCGCTGCGCGACACGACCCATCCCTGCGCGCTTTCTCAGACCGGCTCAGAGCAAACGGCAAAGCTCCAAAACAGGCCATCATCGCTGTCACGCGCAAACTGCTCATCATTCTAAATGCCATGATCCGCGAAAACAGGCCATACCAGCCAACCTGAACAACACACTTGCCTGGGGGAGGGCGCCCGCAGGGCGACCGGGGGCAACGCCCCAGCTACGCCGCCAACTCCACCCAGACCGGAACATGATCCGACGGCTTCTCGCGCCCCCGGATCTCGGCGTCGATCCGCACATCCCGCATCAGGTCGGCGGCCTGCGGGCTCAACAGAAGATGATCAATCCGGATCCCGTCATTGCGCTGCCAGGCCCCGGCCTGGTAATCCCAGAAGGAATAATGCTCGGGCCCCCGCACCCGCGCCCGGAACGCCTCGGTGAAGCCGAGGTTCAGGATCCGGCGGAACGCGGCGCGGCTGGCGGGCAGGGCCAGCGCGTCGTCTTTCCAGGCTTGCGGCCGCGCGGCATCCTCATCTTGCGGGATGATGTTGTAATCGCCCGCCATCACCACCGGCATTTCGCTTTGCAAAAGCTCCCGCGCGCGGGCCTCCATGCGGGCCATCCAGGCCAGCTTGTAGTCGTATTTCGGCCCCGGCACGGGGTTGCCATTGGGCAGGTAGAGACCGCAGAGCCGCACCGCCTGCGCGTCGCCCACAACGGTGGCCTCGATCCAGCGCGCCTGTTCGTCCGCCTCGTCGCCGGGCAGGCCCCGCACCACATCCTCCAGAGGGAATTTCGACAAGATCGCGACGCCATTGAAGCTCTTCTGGCCATGCGTCTCGACATTGTAGCCGCGATCCTCGAACATCTCGCGCGGGAAATTCGCATCCACCGATTTGATCTCCTGCAACAGCGCGATATCGGGGTGCGATTCGTCGAGCCAGTCGCAGAGCGCGGCAAACCGCGCCTTGATTCCATTGATGTTGAAGGTCGCGATCTTCATTCTGCCCGCCCTGTTCGTGTTCAAAATACAGATTTACTTGGCATTTTTGCCTGTCCGGCGGGAAATTGCCAAGGGGGCTTATTGGGGCTTGTCATTAAAGTGTAGATATGACACTTTTGTTGCAGACGCTTTGAAGGAGGGCAAATCCGATGCGCAATCTGTTGACGGCACTGTTTTTTCTCTTCCTTCTGCTGCCGTTGCGCGTGACGGCGGCACCGGCACCGACGGGCCCGGTTGGCCCGGCCTTGCAGAGCCTTTTGGCGGGCCTGTTCTGACGATGACAACAAAGGGGGATGCCCCCAGATGAAACGACGCATCATAGCCTTGATCGGCCTTCTCATGCTCGCGCTGCCCCTGCAGCTGCGGGCCCAGACGGTTGAGCGGATCCCCGAATACCGCGCTATGCTGTCGGATGCGGAGGCCGCGCTGAACGAGGATTTCGCCATGGCGCGTGCCCGCGCCGAGTTGCAAGATGCGTTCGATTCCAGTGGCATCGGCTTTTCCAACCGCTACCTGGACCGCTGGAGCGCGACCGTCTTTCAGCGCTGGTCGCGGATGCGGCTGTTCTTCGACGAGGCCGACGCGCGGCTGGCCGAATGGCAGGCCGCCCTCGACGCGGGCGAGGTGAGCGAGGCCGAGGCCGAAGCCGCGCTGGCGGTGCCCACGGCGCAATTGCTGGAGGTGGCCCGGCGCATTCCCGAATGGCTGCACGATGACGTCGCGCGGCTGGCGGAACGCGCCTTCTGGACCGATCTGGCGCAGGATGTGGGCTGTTGCGACGCGCTCTATTACCTCGCGCTGGACGAGGCCGACCGGGTCTGGGCCTCGTCGGCCAGCCCCGATGCCGCGACGGTGGCGGGGTTGGACCTGATCCCGCCGGTGGGGGACGCCGACCATGACGCCGAAGCGGCGAATTTTGCGGCGCTTTCCGAACGGGTCGAGACGCTGGACCTTGAAGGCGGCAATACCGCCACCCTGCGCCGCGTGCTGATCAACGATGCGCTGCTGCTGGCCGATCTTTTCGGCACGGCCCGGTTCGGCGACCTGGCCGATCTGGCCGCGCGCGAAGGCTTTTCCGCGCAGCCCGTCGCGCCCTTGCTGGCGCTGGCACGGATCACCGAACCCGGCCCCCTGCGCACCATGCTGATCGAGCGCGCAAGGCTGCGGCTGGAGGCGCGCGCGGCGCATCTGGGGCTGGAAGGGCCCGACATGAACCCGGTCACCGACATGGCCGCGAACAACGCGCCCGAGCCGGAGCCGGAGCTTGACCTGCCCATCGCCGATGCGCCGGCGGGCGGGGTGACTTTGGGGATCGGGTCCAGCGGCGCCAATTCTGGTTTGGACGCGTTTCTGGGCGGCGCGCAGGTCGGCTCCGGCGCGGTTACCCAGTCGGGCAACCGGCGCACTGTTGCCCCCAGCACAAGCACGGCCACCACAAGCACGGCCACCTCAAGCACCGCCATCATCGCCGCCCCGACCGCAGCCCCTCCGCCCGCCGCCGCGCCCCTGCCGGATGGGCAGATTGCCGCGGTCGAACGGGCGCTGGAGGCCCTGTCGGATGACAGCCAGGCAGGATTGGCCGCGGCCACCGAGGCCGCCGAGATGGTCGATGCGCTGCTGGAACCCGGCGATATCAGGGCCTTGCAGGGTCAAGGCGGGGCCCCGCCGCCGCCGGTCTTTGCCGCGCCGGTCACACCCTGACCGCCTCGGCCCTCAACTGGCCGCCACGCCATCCAGTTCGGCCAGCCAGGCGCGGGCCTCGGCCTCCTGGTCGGGCGGGAAGGAATGAATTTCGAGATTGGGGACAAGCAGGCTTTCGACCGCCGCCGCATTGGCCAGCCACCCCTGATCGGTCAGCACCGCGACCCGGTCGACCTTGCGGATCATCGCCATCAACTGCCCCCAATGGCGCAGCTCGACGCCAATCGCGCCAAGCGTCGGCCAGGAGACATTGCGCGCCCGCATCAACATGGCCCCATGGTCCATGTCGCGCACCACGGGCACCAGCGTGTTCAGCGCCACCTCCATGGCGATGGAATCCATCTTGCCGGAGACCTCCATCACAAGCAGGTTCGGCGCCTCCAGCTTGGCGGTGAATGTGGGCTCGGTCATTGGCAGGCACTCCCCGTCTTGATCAGGTTGGACATGGTCTGACCCGCACGCGCCGGGATCACATCGAAAAGGACGTGCCGCAGCCGCAGGAGGAGGCCGCGTTCGGGTTCTCGATGACAAACCGCGCGCCGATCAGTTCCTCGGAAAAGTCGATCACCGCATTGGCGAGGAAGGGCAGCGACACGCTGTCCACCACGACCTTCTGGCCCGCGCCTTCCAGCACCAGGTCATCCTCGGTGGGCGCGTCCAGCGTGATCTCGTATTGAAACCCGGAACAGCCGCCGCCCTCGACGGCGACGCGCAGGGCCTTGGCCTCCTTGGCGTCCTCGTTGATCTCGGACAGGCGCGCAAAGGCGCGGTCGGTGACTTTGGGGGGAACGGTCAGCATCGTGATCCTCTCGCCATCTTTCCTAGAAACAGGCTTTGTCTTCTAAAATAGACCCCGCGGGCGCGGCTCACAAGGGCGGGGCGGGATTAAACATGCCCCCTCGCGCCGGGACGCGGGGCCTGATATGGCGTTGGGAAACAGGTGGTTGGCAGAGCCACCGGACCAGCAGAGAGGGGACGGGGACCGATGGCGGCACCCTATGCCTGCGAACCGGCGGCCAGCCGGGGCAGATATTTCGCCGAGGAGGAGAGCGCCTTTCGTTCGCCCTTCCAGCGCGACCGCGACCGGATCATCCATGCCGGGGCGTTTCGCCGCCTCAAGCACAAGACGCAAGTGTTTGTGGAACATGAGGGCGATTATTTCCGCACCCGCCTGACCCATTCCATCGAAGTGGCGCAGGTCGCGCGCACCATCGCCCGCGCGCTTGGCCTGAACGAGGATCTGACCGAGGCCGTGGCCCTTGCGCATGATTTCGGGCACACCCCCTTTGGCCATACCGGAGAGGATGCGCTGAACGCGCTGATGGCCCCCTATGGCGGCTTCGATCACAATGCGCAGGCGCTCAAGATCGTCACCGCGCTGGAGCGCAGCTATGCCGAGTTTGACGGGCTGAACCTGACCTGGGATACGCTGGAGGGGATTGCCAAGCATAACGGACCTGTTGCCGCGCCGCTGCCCTTCGCGCTGGCCGATTACAACGCGCGTCACGATCTGGAACTGGACACCCATGCGTCGGGAGAGGCGCAGGTCGCCGCCGTCTCGGACGATATCGCCTATAACAACCATGATCTCGCCGACGGGTTGCGCGCGGGCCTCTTCACCGATGAGGAGGCCGCGGAGCTGCCCATTGTCGGGCCGGCCTATGCACAGGTGGACGCGCTCTATCCCCGGTTGGACAGAAAGCGCCGCCGGGCCGAAGCGCTGCGCCGGGTTTTCGGTGTCATGGTCGCCGATGTCATCGCCGAGGCGCGGACCCGGCTGGCTGACACCGCGCCCGCCGATGTCGATGCGCTGCGCCGGGCGGGGCGGCCGATGGTGCGGTTCTCCGATCCGCTTTTCGCGCAGTTGAAGGAGATCCGCGCCTTCCTCTTTGCCCATATGTATCGCGCGCCGACCGTGGTCGAGATGCGCGCGCGGGTGACGCGGGTGGTGCAGGATCTGTTCCAGCTCTACATGGACCGGCCCGACCACCTGCCGCGTGAGTGGAGCGCCGATGTCGCCGCGGCGGATGACGCCACCGCGCGGGCCCGCCTGGTTGCCGATTACATCGCGGGCATGACCGACCGCTACGCCTTCGAACGGCACGAGGCGCTGGTTGCGGGGACCACACCGATGCCAGCGCGGCCCGTTCCGTGATCTGTTGGGCCCATCCGAGATGTGCGGTGCCCTGTTCCTGACGGACCCCGAAGATTGACGCGGGCCGCCCGCCTGCCGCAGGATCAGGACATGTGATTTTGACCGGAAGGACATTGCCATGCCCCGTCTCTTCGCCCCCCTTGCCCTCCTGCTCAGCGCCGCGCCGCTGATGGCCGATCCGGCCCTCGACGGGCGCTATGAGCTTGACGCCTGCACGGGCCGCGTGGGCGAAAGCACGATCACCCTGTCGGATTACAGCATCGCCTATTGGGAAAGCCGATGCGACCTGTCCGCGCCGATGCCGGTGCGCGGCATGGGCGAGGCGGTGCTCTATGACGCAACCTGTGCCGGCGAGGGCGAGACCTGGGAGCGGCGGCTGATGCTGATGCCGGTCTGGCAGAACGGCCCCATCGGCAGGCCGCCGCATGACGGGCTGATCATCGTCGGCGACAACTACGCCGATTACTACGCCTATTGCGGCCCGGTCCCCCGATAGGCCCGCCCGCGGGTGATTGACCTCGGGTTCCCCCGTGATAAACCCGCGCCCAAGCCAATCAGGACCGACGCAATGACCCTTTTCGCCGATATCCGTGCGCTGGTGATCGCCAGCCTCGACACAATGACCGCTGAGGGCGCGTTGCCCGAGGGGCTCGACATGTCCAATGTCGCGGTGGAGCCGCCGCGCGATGCGGCGCATGGCGACATGGCCACCAATGCCGCGATGGTGCTGGCCAAACCTGCCGGGATGAAACCGCGCGACATTGCAGGCGCGTTGGCCGGGAAGCTGGCGGAGGATCCGCGCATCGCCAGCGCCGAGGTGGCGGGGCCTGGCTTCCTGAACCTGCGGCTGTCGGCCTCGACCTGGCAGGGCGTGATCGGGGGGATATTGCAGGCGGGCGAGGGCTATGGCCGCTCCGACATGGGGCAGGGGCAGAAGGTCAATGTCGAATATGTCTCGGCCAATCCCACCGGCCCGCTTCATGTCGGCCACACCCGCGGTGCCGTCTTCGGCGATGCGCTGGCGAGCCTGCTGGCCTTCTCGGGTCATGAGGTCACGCGCGAATATTACATCAACGATGGCGGCGCGCAGGTCGATGTCCTCGCGCGCTCGGTCTATCTTCGTTACCTTGAGGCACACGGCCAGGAGGTCGCCTTCGAGGATGGCACCTATCCCGGCGATTACCTGATCGCGGTCGGTGAGGCGCTGAAGGACAAGGTGGGCGATGCCTATGTCGGCAAGGGCGAGCAGGTCTGGCTGGAAGATGTGCGCAACTTCGCCACCGAGGCGATGATGGACCTGATCCGCGCCGACCTTGCGTCGCTTGGCGTGAAGATGGACCATTTCTATTCGGAGAAATCGCTCTACGGCACCGGCCGGATCGAGGCCGCGATCGCCGATCTGGACGCCAAGGGCCTGATCTATCGCGGCACGCTGGAGCCGCCCAAGGGCAAGCAGCCCGAGGATTGGGAGCCGCGCGAACAGATGCTCTTCCGCTCGACCGCGCATGGCGACGACGTGGACCGCCCGATCCAGAAATCGGACGGGGCATGGACCTATTTCGCGCCCGACATCGCCTATCATTATGACAAGGTTTCCAGGGGGTTCGACGCCCTTATTGATGTGTTCGGGGCCGATCATGGCGGCTATGTCAAGCGGATGAAGGCGGCGGTGTCGGCACTGTCGGATGGCCGTGTGCCGCTGGACATCAAGCTGACGCAGCTGGTGAAGCTGTGGCAGAATGGCGAGCCCTTCAAGATGTCGAAACGCGCGGGCACTTTCGTCACGCTGGCCGATGTGGTCGAGATGGTGGGCGCGGATGTGACCCGCTTCGTGATGCTCACGCGCAAGAACGACGCGCCGCTGGATTTCGACCTTGACAAGGTGCGCGAACAATCCAAGGACAATCCCGTTTTCTACGTGCAATACGCCCATGCGCGGATCTGTTCGGTGCAGCGCAAGGCGGCGGAGGCGGGTCTGACATCCGAGGCGGCGGACCTGTCGCAGCTGACCCATGAGGCCGAGCTGGCGCTGGCCGCGAAGCTGGCGGAATGGCCGCGCCTCATCGAGATCGCGGCGCGCGCGCATGAACCGCACCGGGTGGCCTTCTACCTCTACGACCTGGCCTCCGAATTCCACGCGCTGTGGAACAAGGGCAACGCGGAGACGTCCTTGCGCTTCCTGCAGGAGGGTGATCCCGCCGCCACGGCTGCGAAACTTGCCCTCATCGGTGCCGTTCAGGTTGTTATTTCCAACGGTCTTGCTATTCTGGGCGTGACACCGGTCGAAGAAATGCGCTGAGGTCAGGCCCGGAAAACCGGGTCGGCCCGCAACAAACAGCCAGGCCGCGCGTCACGAGCAGGACCAGAAAATCCCGGTATGCCGCGCCCCCTTCGCGCACTGCCCATGCCGGGGCAATGAGGGCAGGCATGGCAGATATCGAATATTACGAGGACGAGTCCGACCTTCGCATGGCCCCCGCAGCGGCGGGCCCGTCGGCGGTGAAAACGATCGTCAACTGGGCCGGCGCGCTGATGTCGGTGGGCCTTGTGGTCGGGATGGGGCTTTGGGCCTGGCAATTGACGGTGCGCGACGTCTCCGGCGTGCCGGTGATCCGCGCGCTGGAAGGGCCGTTGCGGGTGGCCCCCGAAAACCCCGGCGGCTCGATCATTGATCACCAGGGCCTGACCGTCAACCGCATCACCGAGGGCGAGGTCGCGGAACCCGCCGCTGACCGGATCGTGCTGGCGCCCGCGCCGCTGGACCTGGAGGAGATCGACCTATCCTCGGCCAGCCTGCCGGAAAACGCCGACCCCGCGCCCGATGTCAGCAGCGAGGAAACCATGGCCCTGATCGACCGCCTGGTCGAGGAGGCCCTGCCGCTGGACGCGCTGCCCGACGCCGAGGAGGGCGACGAGGAGGTCGCCAGGATCGCGCCCGCGCGGCCCGTGATCGAGGTCATTCCCGCCACCATTCCCGGCGTCAGCCTGTCGCTGCGCCCCTCCACGCGGCCCGAGGAACTGCGCGTCTCGGCCTCGGCCTCGTCCCCGGCGACGCCCGTGCACACGCCCGAGGTCACCGAACTGGCCGCCGATGAACTGGCCACGGGCACGCGGCTGGTGCAGCTTGGCGCCTTTGACGATGCGGCGACCGCGCGCGCCGAGTGGGACCGCCTGGCCCGCGCCCATGCCGATTACTTCCGCGACAAGAACCGCGTGATCCAGCAGGCGGTCTCGGGCGGGCGCGCGTTCTTCCGCCTGCGCGCGCATGGCTTTACCGACCTCAGCGATGCGCGCCGCTTCTGCACCGCGCTCAACGCGCAAGGCGCGCCCTGCATCCCCGTCACCCTGCGCTGATATGGGGTTCTCGGCCACCATCCTGGGCTGCGCCGGGACCGAATTGACGCGTGAGGAAGACGCGTTTTTCCGGGATGTGCAGCCCGTGGGCTTCATCCTCTTCGCGCGCAATGTCGAAAAACCGCTGCAACTGGCCCGCCTGGTCAGCGACCTGCGCGCGACCGCGCCCGATGCGCCCGTCTTCATCGACCAGGAAGGCGGACGGGTGCAGCGGATGCGCGCGCCCTATTGGCGCGAATGGACGCCGCCCTTGGATATGGTCGAGGCGCTCGGCGCGGATGCCTCGCGCGCGCTGTATCTGCGCAGCTATATCATTGGCCGCGAGCTTCTGGATTGCGGGATTGATGCCAATTGCGGACCGCTGGCCGATATTGCCCAGGCCCATACGCATCCGGTTCTGCGCAACCGTCTTTATGGCGACGAGGCGGGGCAGGTGGCGCTGCACGCCCGCGCCGTCGCCGACGGCCTGCGCGATGCGGGCGTCTTTCCGGTCCTGAAACACATCCCCGGCCATGGCCGGGCACGGCTCGACAGCCACCACGACCTGCCCCGCGTCACCACCGATCTGGAGACCCTGCGCGACACCGATTTCGCCCCGTTCCAGGCGCTGGCCGATCTGCCCTGGGGCATGACCGCGCATCTGGTCTATGAGGCCATCGACCCCGACCTGCCCGCCACGCTGAGCCCGCGCATGATCCGGGTGATCCGAGACGGGATCGGGTTCCAGGGCCTTCTGATGACCGACGATCTGTCGATGAACGCGCTGCCCGGCCCGGTGGAGGAGCGTGCAGGCCGCGCGCGTGCGGCAGGCTGTGATATCGTGCTGCATTGCAATGGCGAGATGGAGGAAATGCGCAAGGTGGTCGAGGCCGCCGGGACGCTGGACCGGGACGCGACCGACCGTCTGGCCGCCGTGATGCGCGCGCGCCCCGACCCGGTTCGCCTTGACATACGCGAGGTTGAAGCCGAATTTGACGCGCTGATTTCGCGGGACAGATGATGGCCGAAACGCCGATCCAGGACGATGACATGTGGGAAACCGTCGCCGAACGGCGCGCGGCCGAGGCGCTTATCGTCGATGTGGACGGGTTCGAGGGGCCTCTGGACGTGCTGCTGACGCTCAGCCGCACGCAAAAGGTCGACCTGCGCACGATCTCGGTGCTGAAACTGGCCGAGCAATACCTGGCCTTCGTCGAAAAGGCGCGGTCCCTGCGCATCGAACTGGCCGCCGATTACCTGGTCATGGCGGCCTGGCTCGCCTTTCTGAAATCCCGCCTGCTGCTGCCGCCCGACCCGAGCGAGGAGGGGCCGACGGGCGAGGAACTGGCCGCGCATCTGGCCTTTCAGCTGGAACGGCTGCAAGCGATGCGCGAACGCGCCGCGCAACTGATGGCGCGCGACCGCCTTGGCAAGGATCGCTTTGCGCGCGGCCTGCCCGAGGTGGTGGAAACCGCGCGCAACGTGACCTATACCGCCTCGCTTCTGGACCTCATGCAGGGCTATGCCCGCATCCGCACCCGCGACGAGTTCCGCCCCTTCACCATGGATCGCGACCGCATCTTTACCATGGAGGAGGCGCTGGACCGGATGCGCGGCATGATCGGATATGGCGGCGACTGGATGGACATTATCGGCTTCATCCCCGAGGGCTGGCGCAATGACCCCAAGAAACGCCGTTCGGCCACCGCCTCGACCTTTGCCGCGGCGCTTGAACTGGTCAAGGCGGGCCGCGCCGATCTGCGCCAGCGCGAGACCTTTTCGCCCATCCACCTGAAACCGAGAGCACCGGAATGAGCGACACGCCCGACACGCCCGAGGAAAGCCTCTTCCACGCGCCGCCGCTGGCCGAGCAGGAGCGGATGGTCGAGGCGATGCTCTTTGCTTCCGCCGATCCGCTGACGACGCGCGAGATGCAGGGGAGGATGCCGCATGGCTGCGACGCCGCCGAGGCGATGGTGCTCCTGCGCAAACGCTATGAGGGGCGCGGCGTGCAGGTCGTGCGCGTGGGCGATGCCTGGGCCATCCGCACCGCCCCCGACCTCGGCTTTTTGATGAGCCGCGAGACCTCCGAGCAACGCAAGCTCAGCCGCGCCGCCATCGAGACATTGGCGATCATCGCCTATCACCAGCCCGCCACCCGCGCCGAGATCGAGGAGGTGCGCGGTGTCAGCGTCAGCCGGGGCACCATCGACCAGTTGATGGAGATGGAGTGGATCCGCTTCGGCCGCCGCAAGATGACACCGGGCCGGCCCGTGACCTATGTGGTGACCGAGGCGTTCCTCGACCATTTCGGCCTGGAAACCACGCGCGACCTGCCGGGGCTGAAGGAATTGCGCGATGCGGGCCTTCTGGAAAACCGCCCCCCGCCGGGGGCCTTTCCGGGACCGGGCGAAGGCGGTGACGACGACGACGGCGACGAGGCGGAGAACGGGCCGGAGCCCGAAAAGGGCCAGGAAGACATGTTCGGCGCGTGATCCGCCTTCTGGAATCCCCCGAAATATGGCACAGTGCCGCCAAGTGCCCCAATTCCGCCGCAGATATGTGCGAGAATCGCCTTAAGCAGAAAAAAGGACCGGAGGCAGAGACATGGACCGTATCATCAACATGATCCTCAACCGCATCATGCGCCAGGCCGTCAATCGCGGCATGGATGCCGGGATCAACGCCTTTCGCAACAGGGGCGACCGCACGATGCCGCAGGACGATCACCAGCCCGACCGCCAGAACGCGCAGCGCACCCGCCAGATCACCCGTATGGCGCGCCGCATCACGCGGTTCTGAACGAAAGACCGGCAGCGCAGGCGCGCGGTAAAGGGGGCCAATCACTTTGGTCCCTCCTGACGCCCCATGCGACGCTGACGGCATATTTTTAGGAAGGAGCGGTTTTCATGTCTCGATTTGCCCGGATTTTGCCCGCCATTGCCCTGATCTGCACCAGCGCCCCCCTGGCCGCGCAGCAGGAGGTCACCCCCGAAGAGATCGCGATCCGCGCGGCCTCGCCCGGTATCGTCGAGGGCGATGTGCCCGGCGAGTTCACCGTGATCGAGCTGGAGCTTCAGGGCTGCCGCCTGGTCCAGACCCTGCTGACCACGGCGGGCCGCAGCGCGGGCAATCCGGTCGGCGTGCAGGTCCTGCGCATGGATCTGCGCGACCTCGATCCGATTACGGGCGTGCTGCCCGCCGAGGATACCTCGACCGGCAACCGCCGCGTCATGCTGATGCCGAGCCAGGGGGCCTGGGAACAGATCCAGGCGGCGGGCGATATCTTCACCGGGCTGCGCCAGGCCGCCACCGAACAGGGCGATACCGAGAACCCCAATGCCATGGATGGCGCGCGGACCCTGCGCACCCAGGCGCATCGCATCTTTTCCGCCGATGCCGCCTCGGGCCAGTTCGGCACCGTCATGGCGCGCACCCATGTGATGCAGATGCGCGGCGACCGGGGCGCGCTGATCTATCCGCTGATCGCGCCGATGCAGATCACCCTGGCCCCCGACACCGCCGAGGCGGCGCTGGCCGCGATCAACGACCTGCGCGGCAATGCCTGCGCGCCCGATGATGCCATCGTCCCGGCCCCCGCCCCCGAGGAAGAGACCCCCGAGACGGAAGAGGGCGCCGAGACCGAATAGCGGCCCTTACGGCTCGAAGGTCTGCACGAACTGCGTCAGCAGCGCGTTCCAGTTGGCGAACACGGCCTGCGCATTGCCTGTCACCGGCATCTCGGCGGAGAGCGAGACCCATTCGCCGTCCAGCGCCACCTGGCTGCCGTTCCCGGCGGCGTTCCAGGCATCGAGCGCCGCCTGATCCGCGGCGGGGGCAAAGCTGGAAAACCGGATCGTGTCGCAGCCATCGGCGTCCGTGCGGCAATCCGGCCCGCCGAGGTTGGCGACATAGGCCGCATCGCCTGCCTGTCCGAAGATCACCGGCTGCCCCTCGGGCGCGCCCAGTTGCGCGGGCCCAAGCAGCAGCGCCTGATCCAGCAGCGCCTGCGGCGTCTCGGCCCATGCCAGGGAGGGGGCCAGCAGGGTGGCGAGGGTCGCAATAAGATATTTCATACCGGTTTCCTCTTATGGTGTCTGATGACGTCGGCTCAGCGCGCGCTCAGCCGTCCAGGTGGGTGACGAATTCGGCCAGCGTCAATCGCCAGATATCGAAACTGTCAATGAGGTTCTGGCGCGAGATACCGTAATCCAGGTTGGCGCTCCAATGCAGGAAGATACGTCCCTCCTGGTTGATATAGGCGGTGCCGAAACGCTGATCCTCGTTCCAGGTGTTCAGGTGCTCCAGGTCGCGGCCGCGCCCGGTGAAGGTGGCGAAGAACTGGACCGATTCACAATTCCGCGTGCCGTCGCAGCCATACATCAAGATACCGTAATTGGTTCCCTCGATGGTGCCGTTCAGGATCGGACTCCCGGTCGAGGAGGTCTGCACGCTGGCCGCCCCGAAGCCGCGCGCGACGGCGGCGATCTCCTCGGGCGTGGTCAGCATCATCTGGGCCTGCGCGGGCGCGGAAAACGCAAGCAGGGCGGCGGTGACAAGGGCAAGCTTCATGGCAAAGTGATCCTTCAAATGGGTGGTTCGATACCCCCCAAGGGTAGGGCCGGGGGCCCCGCGCTGTCAAAAGAAAGACGCTGCCGGGTCGGGGGTGGGCCGGAGCCCGCCGCGACGATCACCTGGATATTCGGGTCCACAGAAACCTGCGTCGCGCGTGCGCAACGGGTGCAGGGAAAAAGCAAAGGGCACCCCTCCGAACCGAAGGGATGCCCTTGCATGTCGTGTGGATCAGTCGGTCTCAGCAGCTGTAATACATCTTGTATTCCACCGGGTGGGGCGTGTGCTCATAGGCGTAGACCTCTTCCCATTTCAGCTCCATGTAGCCTTCGAGCTGGTCCTTGGTGAAGACGTCGCCCTTGAGCAGGAAGTCGTGATCGGCCTCCAGGCTTTCCAGCGCCTCGCGAAGGCTGGCGCAGACGGTGGGGATGCCGGCCAGTTCCTCGGGCGGCAGGTCGTAGAGGTCCTTGTCCGACGGCTCGCCGGGGTTGATCTTGTTCGAAATGCCGTCGAGCCCCGCCATCAGCAGTGCCGCAAAGCACAGGTAGGGGTTGGCCGCCGGGTCGGGGAAGCGGGCCTCGACGCGCTTGGCCTTGGGGCTTTCGGTCCACGGGATCCGGACGCAGCCCGAGCGGTTGCGCGCGGAATAGGCGCGCAGCACGGGGGCCTCGAAACCGGGGATCAGGCGCTTGTAGCTGTTGGTCGAGGGATTGGTGAAGGCGTTCAGCGTCTTGGCATGCTTGAGGATGCCGCCGATGAACCACAGCGCCTCATCGCTGAGGTCGGCGTATTTGTCGCCTGCAAACAAGGGTTTGCCGTCCTTCCAGATCGACATGTTGACATGCATGCCGGTGCCGTTGTCGCCGGAAATCGGCTTGGGCATGAAGGTCGCGGTCTTGCCATAGGCGTGGGCGACGTTGTGGATGACGTATTTGTATTTCTGGATCTCGTCGGCCTGCTTGGTCAGGCTGTCGAAGATCAACCCAAGCTCGTGCTGGCATGACGCGACCTCATGGTGGTGCTTGTCCACCTTCATGCCGATCCGCTTCATGGTCGACAGCATTTCGGAACGCAGATCCTGCGCCGCGTCGGTCGGGTTCACCGGGAAATAGCCGCCCTTGATGCCGGGGCGGTGGCCCATGTTGCCCATCTCGTATTCGCTGTCGGAATTCCACGCCGCGTCCTGGGCGTCGACCTCGAAGCTGACCTTGTTCATCTCGACCGAGAAACGGACATCATCGAACAGGAAGAATTCGGCCTCGGGGCCGAAATAGGCGACATCGCCGATGCCGGAGGATTTCAGATAGGCCTCGGCCAGGACGGCGGTGCCGCGCGGGTCGCGGTTATAGGCCTCGCCGGTATCGGGCTCCACCACGTTGCAATGCAGGCAGAGCGTCTTTTCGGCATAGAACGGGTCGATATAGGCGCTGTCGGTGTCGGGCATCAGCTTCATGTCCGAGGCCTCGATCCCCTTCCAGCCGGCGATCGACGAGCCGTCGAACATGAAGCCTTCTTCCAGGAAATCCTCATCGACCAGGTCGGACACGATGGTCACATGCTGCAACCGCCCGCGCGGGTCGGTGAACCGGATGTCGACATAGTCGATATCCTCTTCCTTGATCAGTTTCAGAACGGTGTCGTTGCTCATTATCTGGTATCCTTGATGCGTGGTCTTCTGGATGTGTTCAAAGCGCGTCTTCGCCGGATTCACCGGTGCGGATGCGGATCGCCTGTTCGACGGGCGAGACGAAGATCTTGCCGTCGCCGATCTTGTCGGTGCGGGCGGCCTCGACGATGGCCTCGATGGCGCCATCGACCATGTCGTCGGACAGCACCACCTCGATCTTCACCTTGGGCAGGAAATCGACGACATATTCGGCCCCGCGATACAGCTCGGTATGGCCCTTCTGGCGGCCGAAGCCCTTGACCTCGGTGACGCTGAGGCCCTGGATGCCGATCTCCTGCAACGCTTCCTTCACCTCGTCGAGCTTGAAGGGTTTGATGATGGCTTCGATCTTTTTCATGACATGTCTCCTCCGCGCCCGTCTCTTGGGCCTCTGACACCACGTTCCCTTGCAAGGGGCAATCGGCTAGCGTGAGAGTTGCGCGGCGGATCGGAGGAAACCGGAGCTGGCGCACAAAAATTGTGCAAAGCGCACAGAAAGCGGGCAGTTTGTAAAGCGAGGTGCGGAATGGAGCTTTTGACGGCGGCGCAGATGCGCAGGGTCGAGCACGCCGCGATAGAGGGCGGCCCGGTCACCGGGCTGGAGTTGATGGAGCGTGCAGGGCGCGGCGTGGTCGAGGCCGCGTATGAGGAATGGCCCGATTTCGCGGCGGCCCCGCAGCGGGCGCTGGTGCTCTGCGGGCCGGGGAACAATGGCGGCGACGGGTTCGTCGTGGCGCGCCTGCTGCGCGGGGCCGGGTGGCAGGTGGAGGTGTTTCTATTCGGCGATGCCGACAAGCTGCCGCCGGATGCGAAGGCGAACCATGACCGCTGGTGCGACATGGGCGCGGTCGCGGCCTGGGACGCCGACGCCATCATCGGGGCCGAGGCCGATCTCTGCGTCGATGCGGTCTTCGGGGCCGGTCTGACCCGGCCCGTGGCGGATGAGGTGGTCGATCCGATGGTGCGCGGTTGGGGCAGGCGGCGGCGGACCTGCCGCGCCCTTGCCATCGACGCGCCGACGGGGCTGTGCATGGATAGCGGGCGGCTTCTGATCGACAGCGCGGCGGGCGTGCCCAATGCCGATCTGACGGTCACGTTCCATCGCGCGCGGATCGGCCATTACCTGGCCTCGGGGCCGATTGCCTGTGGAAAACTGCGCCTCAAGGATATCGGGCTGGAGCCGCGCTTTTCGGGGCAGGGGCCGCGCAACAGGCCGGGGCCGGCGGGGCTGAAACTGGGGCCGCTGGTCTCGCCCTGCCGGGTTTCGCCGCAGATCGACAAGGGCGCGCAGGGGCAGAAATACAGCCACGGCCACGCGGTCGTGCTGTCGGGTCCGATGGGCAGGTCGGGGGCGGCGCGGCTGGCGGCGCGCGGCGCGCTCCGGGTGGGTGCGGGTCTGGTGACGGTGGCCGCACCGGGATCGGCGATGATGGAATGCGCCACGCAATTGACCGCGATCATGCTGCGCAAATGCGAGGATGCGGAAGGGTTGGCGGCGCTTCTGGAAGACGACCGGATCAACGCGCTATGCCTGGGGCCCGGCCTGGGGCTTGAGCGGGCCAAGGCGCTGGTGCAGGTGGCGTGCGGCGGGGTCAAACCCCGTCCCATGGTTCTGGATGCCGATGCGCTGACAGCCTTTGCCGAGGATCCGGACGCGCTTTTCGACATGCTGCACCCGGATGTGATCCTGACCCCGCATGAAGGTGAATTTGCCCGGCTCTTCCCCGATCTCTCGGACAGGCTGCGCGACAAGCCAAAGGCAGGCCCGGCCTTCTCCAAGGTGGACGCGGTGCGCGAGGCGGCGGCGCGGGCGGGCTGTATCGTGCTGCTGAAAGGGCCGGACACCGTGATCGCCTCACCCGAGGGGCGCACCGCGCTCAACGCCGCCACATATGACCGTGCCGCGCCCTGGCTGGCGACGGCGGGGGCGGGGGACGTGCTGGCGGGGATCATCACCGGCCTGTTGGCGCGAAAGCTGGCCCCGATGCAGGCCGCGATGACCGGCGCTGCGCTGCATCTTGAGGCGGCGCTGGAGGTCGGCCCCGGCCTGATTGCCGAGGATCTGCCGGAGCAGCTTCCCGCCGTCTTCAGGCGTCTGCTGGCACCGGATCGGCGCTGAACAGCTCCAGCCCATTGGCATAGATGATGTGGGGATGGGCGAAATGCAGGGTGAGCAGCGCCTCTGGCCGCTCATCCGTCCAGGCGACGAAGTCCCCATCCACAAGGCGCGACAGCGGCACCCGCGCGGTCGGCGTGCCATAGAGCGCCTGCGCCCGCCAGTCGCGGATCAGCACGCGTTGATGACCGGGCAGGATGGTCGGCTGCGTCGGCTTGCCGCCAAGCGCGTCGCCGGTGATGCGGACCATGGCCGTGCCCGCCGGAACCGGGCGGCGGCGAATATCCAGCAGCGTCTGCGCGCCCGCATCGCGGGTGATCACGCGGTCGCCGGGATAGAGCGCCTCGACCGGCAGCGCGCCCGCCAGCGTGTAGATCGTGGTGCCCATCGGCAGGCCCGCGCCTGCGAATACGGATGCGGTGCCGCCGGATGCGGGCCCGTGAGACTGTGCCATGATGCCTGTCCTGCTCGTGCCTGGCCCATTATGGACCCGTGTTTTATTGGGATCAGGTTAACCCAAGGCCGAAATTTGCCCAAGCGAAAACTGCCCGGAGGGTCTGACAGGGTGGCATTTGGGTCTCGCCTAAGCGCCCGGGCTTTGCTAGAGAGCGGCGCAATGCGGGTGTGGCGGAACTGGTAGACGCACCAGATTTAGGTTCTGGCGCCTTTGGCGTGGAGGTTCGAGTCCTCTCACCCGCACCAATTTGAAATCACTACGAAAATCGTATCGCTTTGAGGACAGCTTCTTCGGCCTAGCTGCTACTGCTACGATTCTGCTACGCGAAGCTTCGCTACTGTAGCAGTGCTGCCGTCCTTGATTCCCGGCTGCAGAAAGGCCTGCCCGCAACTTCACGACCCGCCAATCCGGGCGAGCAACGTGCATTGCCCTTCATCCCCGCTAACGCGGGGCAGGGGCGTCCTGCCCTCACGCTACCGTGCCACTATTCTGCCCCCCCCACCATGGTAGCGCGCCGCGCTCACTGCCTGCGTCCTGCGCCGGGGCCGTGGTGATATCCTGCCCGCCCGCCGCGCTCGTGATGGTTCCGCCTAGCCGCGCCGTGCCCATGGCGATCCTGCCCGCCATGCCTGCGCGTGCCCGCTTATCCGTGCCGTGGTGATCATCCCCGCGTTAACGGGGTGCCGTGTCGTTCTACCGTGCCTCCGCGTTAGCGGGCTTGTCGTGTCCACCGTGGCCCGCGTTAGCGGGGCTTCCCCGCGTGGCCACCTTGGTATCGAATCACCGTGACCCGTTCGCAATCTTGACTCGCTGCAATATTCTGACATATAATGCAAGTATAAAGTCGCAATGCAACAGAATTTCCTGTAAATTGAGGAAAAACAGGCGTGTACATCACGATTCAAGACTATTGCGCCGCCGCTGGCGTGTCGGAAGCGACCGTTAGCCGCCGCTTGAAGGGCGTTCCCTACATCACCCCACCCCGCGAAAGCGGGCGGCGCTATTACCATCTTGCCACCGCCGTTCAGACACTCAGGGCAAAGGAACTGGAGTCCGGCGCGGCGAAGTTGGCAGGGTCTGCCCACGATCTATCTTGCGGGCTTCACGTTGAAGCTGAGGCCCTGACAACCGCGCAGGGATTCTCAGATTGGCTTCCGACCGAAGCCATGCGCAACCGCTTGCGCGCCGCTCAGAATTCCTTCGTCGTGTCGGTCGGAAATAGCCGCCTATGCACCCCCACCATTGTGCGGAACCTGCCGCCACTACGCGAACTACTCGCGCTCTGCCCGCCCATTCTGGCGTGGGTACTGAAAGGCGGCACCCCACCGGACGTGGACACTCTCGCCCCCGCCTTCGCGGTCTCGTGCAACTGCGCGGCCCTCGATCACCACACCAATCTTCAGGAGGCCTGCTAATGGCGGATCACACTACCTTCACCAACATCGTACAGGCTTCCGAGCCGCTATCCGCGCGCTGGTCGGAACTGGCGCAGCGGGCTATCGCCGATGCCCGTGGGCAGGGCGTAACGCTTGAGCCGGAAGACGTCCTAAATCTTCGCGAGGTGCGTAACGCAACGCTGGGGGCGGAGCTAGACGAAGAAGCCTATCAGCGCGAGCTGTTGGCCCTTCCCGCCATGTCGGATGTGGCGACCCGGCGCGCTATTGAAGAGGGAAACGAAGAGGCGCGTAGTGCCGCGCTTTCGGACCTCTATCGGGGTCGGGACAAGGTGCGCCCTGAGCATCGGGGGGCCGACTCCGCCGCCCGTCTGTCCCGCGCGCGGGAACTTGGGCTGGCAACGCCCCCCGCCGCCGCAGAAGATCGCGACGAAAAGCTGAGGATGCTCAAGGACGTGGGTGACCACCAGACCCGGCTGCGGCTGGCCCGAAAATGGGGGCTGGTGTGACTCTGAGTGATGTCGAAAAAATCATCCGGCGGGACCACGGAGGAGTGGTTGAAGGCCTGTTCCTAGAGGTGGGCGTAGGGTGGCGCTTCATCCCCACGGGCCATGTCCTGACCCACGCCGCATACGCCCAGTTGCTGGCACGTCTCAGCGAGTCTCCTGCGCCGGAATCCCGGCCCGCCCCCCTATCCCCCTCACAACGCAAGCGGAATCGCCTGCGTGGTATCGCTGAGGACGCTTCCCAGAGGGGGGCGCGGCGATGAACCACGCACCACTTTATGTATTCGCAGATGGGTTCTTTTTTTCAAAAGGCCGGGACGTGGAGACCGATCTTCTACAGCCTACGCCCGATGGTGGGGAGGCCCGATGCTATATAGTTGCCGATAGCGTCCCCATGGACCCCATCCCCTACCGATGCAGGGATGATCTTGTGAAAGTCATCAGCGCAGAGTTTGAAGCCATCGGTCAGGGCTACCTGCCCGTACGCGACTACGTCGATTATTACCGAGAAACGGCGGCGGATTCCGTGGGTAGCGTCGCCAAGATGTTGAAATCGCTTGCTTTTATTGACCGGAAGGGGCGGGGCAAGGGCCTCAGCCGCATGTTTGAGGAGGCCGCGTGATGGATCACAGTTTCCACAAGGCGCGGGCGCGTTACTACCGACGGGTGCAGCTCTGGGCCAGTGCCCGCCGCCGGTTGGGCAAAGATATCTTTTACAAGAACCGAGCCGAGGTGGAGCGCTCAGTATCCGCACAGCTCGCGGTTGAGTTCCCCGAGGGCGGGTAACACCGCCACCCCCCGGCGCGGGGTCTTCTCCACCCGCGCCGGGTCTATCACCCCCTCAAGAATGGAAAAAGACATGGCAAAGTTTGCCCTCACGAACCCGCCCGGCACCCTCGCCGGGGAAGCAGAACGGATGCTGCACGCCACTATGTGGTCCCACGATCACCACCGTTGGGGTCTCGGCGGGTACTACATCACCAAGAGCGACATGGAGCGCCTGCGTCGTATCCTTGGCGAGGATGCAGAATCCGCCCTCACCGGGGCCGGGTTCGCCCCTGATCCTCGCCCACGACACGGGGGATGGTGGACAGGGTCACGGTCCCCCGCCGGGGATGAATCCAAGATTCGACTCAGAATCAAATGGGACCGGCTGAAGACCGTGGTCAGTTATGCGCAACTGCATAATTCCGCTTCAAGCTAAATTTTTCAATTCACGTTAATTATCAATTTGGCTTCAAGCGTAATTATCAATCGTTCCCGGCGATTCTAGGAAACAGACTGTCACCGGACCGTAAATTCAGCTTGAAGCATAATTGGAATAGTGCCGATCACAGATTCCGACACAAGATGCTGTTTTTGCTGACTGTTGCATTAGGTTTTTTCGCTTCAAGCTGAATTTAGTGTGCAAAAAGAATCACTTGCGGAATCAAATGAAAGCGGGCTAGAGCTGTGCACGTCAATAATGACGATTAGTAATCAGGAGCGACAATATGGGCGAGGACGAGAAACGAGAGGCCGCACTTATCACAATGGCTGACGAGCTATTGCAGGTAACCTTGCAGCCCATCACCGAGGCGACGGAACGAATGATCTTCGATCTGACGACAAAAATGCAGGCGGTCGCCATGAATAAAGCGGCCTGAGAATAACGATAATGGAGAAGAATTGAGATGGCTGTGATGACGGATGCATGGATCAAGGCGGGGCTGGACGACGACCAGTTTGAACGGATGTTGTTGGACGCCCCCGAGGATCACCCGAACCACCCCGAGCCGCCCCTGTGGATGTACGACCGCACCTGCGACGGTAACGTGGTTAAGCTCACCCGGCCCAAGATAAAAAATGTCGGGGCCGCGACGGTAATTGGTGATCTGGCCGCGCCCGAATGTGAGGCGCTGTTGAACACCACGGCGGTTGTCGGCACGACCACCCACGCCCCGCGCGTCATGGGGGATCGCTGGATAAGGTTTGAGGGCACGTGGGACGATGTGGTGAAGCTGATGGGCAACCACCCCGAACGGGCGGACAAGGGCGGGAGCGCGATGTTCTTCGCGGCGTCTGACCTGACCGGGAAGCGGACACAAGATGGCTGGCGCTACATGTATAAGCTCAAGGCCAAGCTCCGCACCGTCTATGCCGTCGCCATTGATGTTGATGGGGGGTGCGCTGTTGCGCCTGTAGTGGCGCGCCTCCGGGGGATGGGTCTGTTTGCAGTGGTGTATTCGACCTTTTCGCATACGATCAAAGGCGGGCCGGGAAAAGCGCGGTTCCGGGTCATTCTGCCGCTTGAGGAACCGTTTGAACTGGGCAGGCGTGAAGACAATCCTGAGGCATGGGAAGCCCGGTACGCCGAATGGCAATCACGATACATCGGTCTATGTGAGCACCTGATCCCCGGCGAGATCGACGCGAAGGGGCGGTTGCCGTCTCAACTGATGTATATGCCTGCTCGCCCGGAAGGGGCGGAATATGAGCACTACATCCTCGCAGGCCGGGGGGTGACGCTGGACGACATGCCCGCCGGGGATGTCAGCAAGTATACCCGGCAGGGACCGTCCGGCGTGAAGCGGGGCGGTGTATCAGACGCCGGGGAACCGGCGTTTCTGTCTGATGGATTCGACCTTTTGGCATGGGCGCAAGATCATGGGCAGAACTTTTTCCTGCCCGATTTTCTGGAAATGGTTGGCTGGGATGTTCGCGGTGACGCGGGGCGCGGGGTTGATATCCTCTGCCCCAATGCCGCCGCCCATACATCCGGCGATGATGCGGCATGGGCGGCTGAAGGGGAGGGGTCAGACTCAAGTGGGATCATCTATTGCCACCACGCCCACTGTGACCACCTCTACACCTGCGACTTCCTGCGCCTGATCGAAGAGCAAACCGACCTGCCCGATGGGCACTCCTTTTCGGCGCTGCTGTGTGACCCGATCTTCTATCCGTCCGAGATGGATGGTGAGGTGGTCACGGTGAACCGGGGCGACTACGTCGAGGAAGAGATCAGGATCGGCTGGCACAAGACACCGACCGCCGTGAAACGAGCATTCAAGGCCCTGCCCGCTAACGCGGGCGAAGACCACTTCGCCGCGATCTACGCCGGGATTGTCAAGGCAGGACTACGCAGTGATGCCGCCGCCAAATGGGCTGAGTTGATAAAGACGTATCTTGATGCCAATGGGCGTAAGCACGCGGAGCGCCGGGGGCGGGAAATGCGCGATGCCGAGAAAAAAGCATCCGCCGCCGAGAAGGCCGAGGAACGGCAAGCCAACCATACCGAGGCCCTCGCGAACGGGGTGCCTGCAAACGTCAGTCTGGACCCCGCCGAGCCGCTTGGGGATGACATGGAAACGGCGCTGGCCACCCTTGGCCACCGGTTTGCGCCCTGCGATCTGGGTGGGCAATTTCGGATCGTCCGGAAGCCGGACTTGAACGCCTTCAACTCCGATTTCGACTCCACCATTGCCGTCTACCGGAAGGAAGATTTTCTGAATCTACATCTTGATCGGCAGATTGGGGATGGCGAGAAGCTTGTGAACCCGGCGCAGACGTTCTTGGAGACGGCAAAGAGGAAGAGCGGGCTTGTGTTTGCCCCACCCCCCGCGATGCCGGGTGAAAACGATTTCAATATGTATCAGGGGCGTAAGTTGGGGCGGCGCACTGGTGTGCATGGTGATCGCCGCGATTTCCCGACCTTGCATGAATTCATGCTCGAAACCGTCTGCGACGGGGATTCAGACAAGCTGAAATGGCTGACTCTATGGATGGCGCATATGGTCCAGCGTCCCGGCGAAAAACCGGGCACGGCGGTCATTGGCGTTGGAGAGGGCGGTATCGGTAAAGGCCGGTTCGGGGCATTGCTGGCCAAGCTGACCTTGCCGCACTTCAAGCAGCTTGAGAATGAAAAGCATGTTCTGGGGCAGTTTGCCGGGGAACATATCAGCAAGTGTGTGCTGGTGCAGGTCAACGAGGCGGTGTTCGGTGCGGACCCCAAGATTGCCAGCACCTTGAAAGCGCAGATCGACTCCGTGTCGATCCCGGTTGAGGCGAAAGGGCTGAGCATCGTCACGGTGCCTTCATATACCCGGTACTACTTTGACTCGAATGAGGCGGTCCCGGTCCTGATCGAAAACAACGGGTCGGAGCGGCGCTATTTCGTCCTGAGGTTCAATCCTGACCGGAAGGGGGAAACCGAGTATTTCGAGGAGCTGACCGCCGCCATAGAAGGCGAGGAAATGGCGATGCTGCTGGGGTATCTGGAACGGTGGCAGCCCGCGTCAGCGGGCATGAGCTGGGCAGACGTCCGAACCGCACCCGAGACCCCCGAACGCCGGGTTATGGCGTGGCATTCCATGCGGCCCGCCGTCCGACGCCTTCTGACCGTTTTGCGCGACCGTGAAGCGGCCCTCTGGGTTGATGGACTCGAGGAGACCTTTAGCGCAGATGCTGGTGGGCTGCGGGTTCCCGTATCGGCCTTCCGGACGTTCATCGCCGCCGCCGGGAACAAGCACAATGCCGAGGACTCGGACGTGGAAGGGATGATCAAACGACTGTTCGGCGTGGAGATCGAAACCAAGCGCGGGCGGTGTGGCGGGCACAAGGACGTTCGGTTCTGGCAATTCCCGCCCGAGGTCTTGGGTGGGGAGGTGGATAAGGCCTTCATGGGCGGGTGATTCCGGCGGTTGCCTCCACAACCTCCAACCAACCTCCAAAAGTGCCTCCAAGCCTCCAACGCCCTTGGAGGCACTTTTGGCCTTATTTATAAGGGTCAAACGGCCCTACCTCCATACCTCCAAGAGAATCTAGTCAAAAATATTTATGAAGGGACACACACACCAAGGGAAAGGGGTGTGTGTGTCCCCGCCCGATTTCCAGCGGGGGGCGATTTGCTTGGAGGTTTGGAGGTAGATGCGTTTGAACCAAGTATAGTTGAGAAAAAACGCCTCCAAGGCCTTGGAGGTTGCTTGGAGGTTCGGGATACCCCCGGCTCAAGATGGGGGTGAAGGCCCGACTTTGACCCGACTGACCCGACTACTCAGGCAAAACCCGGCCCAGATCAGATAGCGGGGGGATGCCCCTGTCCTGATACCTATTTCTTTCTATTTTCTACCAAATAAAAGAAGGTGTCGGGTTGTCGGGTCAGAAGGCCGAAATGGTCAAGAAAATAAGGGGTTTGACGTGACCCGACATAGTCGGGTCAGTGTCGGGTCATGTCGGGTCACTCTCGCCGCTCAGCTTGGTCCGCGCTTTGACAGATGGCAACGTGATCCGCTTTAGTTCGATCAAACGACGCATTGTTTAAGGTGTAAAATGCTACCAAAAGCCCCGAAATGTCGTTCTGGCCCGGAGGGCATCGAGCAATACCGAATTGAAGTGCGCAACGTCGCTGCTACTCTGCGCAACCGCACGGAACGCGAATTCTTCCGAAAAGACCTTGAGACTCGGGCGAAGTACTACAAGACTCTTTGCGCGCGACGAGCAAATGGAAACGATGAGGCCAAGCATTTCGCTGAGCTGGCGGCGTTACACCGCGATGAGTTGGACCTATTTGGACCCGAACCTCCACCAAAACGGCGGCGCAAGAATCCTGCCGATCCAGTCCCGCTGAAGTATCCGCAGTTTCCGAACCATCTATCGCACCGTGTTCACTTTCTTGAAAGCGGATCACTGCGTCGGGAGAAGTCTGCGGTGTTGGCGAACTATGCAGATGCGATGTCCCGACAAGCGGCACCAAATGGCGACGTTCTGCTTTCCGTCGCGGTATCAGGTAGTCGAACACAGTTTTTCGAACGCCTGATTGAAGCGACCGGGTCCGAGGGACTCGGCCCGAAAGTTTCAAAATCAGGCAGCTTCTCGGGATACATCGGAGCGGACGGAGCACTTGTGACAGAACCGGGGTGGCAGGACCCAAGGTCTCCTTGGCGTAGGATACGAGACGACAACTTCAATGCACGCCTATACCACTGGAGTCTGCGTCGTGGGCAACTTGATCCAACCATAGAGCTGCCTGAAATTTGGCCGCCTATCCCTGAGAGCTTGCCGTGGGACCCCGATGAGCGATATCAAGAAATCCTCGCTCACACCGACGCAAACCGCCTTGATATTGCCTTATCCCTCGTCGACTCTCTCCCGAAATCTGACCGGGAACTGTTGTTCGACGAGGTAATGTACCTGAAGTTCTTGCTAGGGGAGACCCTGCGCGGAGATGATGTGCGCTACCTCGCGCGGAAGTACATAGCAGGTTCTGCAATTCGAACGCGCCTTGAAGAGGAATTCGACGCCTACATTGCTATTCTCGACTATGAGCTGTCAGAGGCAGGCCCGATCCCTGACGTCTATCCCTTTGGTACAGGTGGATACAACGCGTACGCAGATGACCCGGATACGCTGAAGCGAAGCACGCCACCTCTGAAAGACTGGCCTGCGACACGCACGCACTATTTCCGCCAATTTGAAGCGTATGGACACCCCGTCCGTCCCCGTGGACGAATTTTTGTCTGGAACCCGGATTTGGCTTCTGGCTCCCTCGATCTTCTATTGAGATGGCTTAGGCCGGAAATGGTCCTTGCTGAGGACGCTTTTCGACGGGAACGGTCGATCCCGGAAATAGGACGCGGTTGGGCATCAGAGGCTGCGCTATTTGACCTCATTAGCTCTCTATACCCAGATGCAATACATCAGTGGCGGCCAGCCTTTCTGGGCTTACAGTCAGTGGATGTGTACTTGCCTTCTTTGGGATTGGCTATCGAGTACCAAGGGGAACAGCATTACCACGCAGTTGCGGTTTTCGGTGGTGAAGAGGGGTTTGCCGCGACGAAGGCTCGCGATGAGCGCAAACGCGCGATCCTGCAAGCGAACGGCTTCAAGCTATTGGAGTGGCACTATTCCCGCCCTATCACTCTGGATGAGGTGAAGGCTGCAATCGACAGTTGATCGCCGGCTCCTGAAAATGCATCCCAGCCGCCACACGCCTCAGCGACCGCAACTCGCCAAAAGTATACAATGGCATACAAAAGATAACCAACTAAAAGACTTAGGTATTGCGGGCGGGAAACGAACCGTTTCCCGCATGCCATTGAAAAAATTCGAGAATCATGCTGACGCATGTCATATAAAAAGCACAACGAAGAACGACGATTTATAGGAGGCCCCAAGATGACCAAGAAGTACGCGATCTATCGGCGGGTCAGTTCGCAAGCTCAGGGCAAATCTGGGCTTGGTCTGGAAGCTCAGGACCGCGATATCGCGCTGTTCTTGGACAACTATTCGGACGTGCCATATGAGGTGCTGGACACCTTCACAGACGTGCTGAGCGGCAAGAATGACGCCCGCCCCGAGCTTCAAAAAGCTATCGAATTGGCGCGCTCAGAGGGCGCGGAATTGTTGGTGGCGAAACTGGACCGCCTGTCCCGAAAGGTCAGCTTCATCGCTACCCTGATGGACGATAAAAACTTGAAAATAAGGGTCGCAAGCATGCCCACCGCCGACAAGTTCCAGCTCCATATCTACGCTGCCTTGGCGGAACAGGAGCGCGAGTTCATCAGCATCAGGACCAAGCAGGCCCTTGCCGCCGCCAAGGCCCGTGGCGTGAAACTTGGTGGACTCCGCGACAAGACGATGAAGCGCAATGAAGCTGCCAAACAGGCCGCTGACGCGGCTGCACAGCGTGTCTCCTCCATCATCGTGCCGATGCGAGAATCCGGATCATCGTATCAGGCTATTGCCGATGCCCTGAACGGTGCCAAGGTCCCGACTCCGCGCGGGAAGACGTGGGCTGCCATGAGCGTTAAGAACGCCCTGACCCGCCTCACGGCGGCGTGATAAATCCCATGGTGACGATCCCCGCCGGGATGCCGACACCCTCGACATTGGACGATATGGGCCGGAAACGGCTGGAAATTTGTTAATCTAGGAAAAATGGTTAGTTGTTAACACGTTGACCGATGAAGGCCGCGTTAGCGGCTCTATAAAAACCTGTGTTTGCAATGCCTTAGGGGCCCATAGTGTGGTACCCCCATACCCCAAGAAACGGGCGCAGTAGCCGCCCGCGCATATGCAACCAAGTTTAACACTTTTCGCCGATTCCGACCCGAAAAGTTGCGGCCTCTCGATCCTCACCGGGAGTCCCGCCGTGAACACCACCCCCGCCTTCTCGGAATAAAATCGGCCCTCAGAAAATTCAAAATTCGGGTCAAAAATAGTTGCCATCAAGCCTGACCCGTTTTGCCAAACATTTGGCGATTTTCAATAGCTTATGCTAAGATTGGGGCATCTCCGAACACAGAGACAGCGCCGGGTTTTTCTCAATGCCCGCGCCAACTGGCGGGGGGTCAGGACACGTCTGCCATCGGCCCTAATCCCCCGCCGCCTTTAGGCTTCTTGTAGGATTGAGCGCTCCTGATTGAGTCGAAACAGGCGCGCAAGGACTTCGTCGTCCACTAGTTTACCGTCCCGCCATTCGTCGCCTCACCCGTAGGCTTCTGCCACGGCTTCATCCAACTTCTTGTGGGCGTGGTCCAGCCATGCGGGACGGGCGTTGTAAAGGTTGGTCAGGGTGCGCTTCCTAAGTTCCTTCGCGGCCTTGTCGTCTTTCGGGATCAACCGGTCAAGGTAGCCTTCGACCACCTCGGGGACCCTGTCCACGAGGTTAGGCGGGTTCAGCCAATTTTCGCGCAGGCAGTTCAGGTCTGCGGCGGAATGCGGCGATCTGCCGGGGCGCGGATCACCAGCATAGTGGGCAACGGCATGTCATGCTACGCATTCTGGAGGGTAAATAGATCGGGTAAGCAATAAAAAGTGAGCTTTCAAAAATTGGTCATACAAAACCACGCAGATTCTGACAGGGCAGCAAACATGACACGTCGCCAATTATTTATTGGAAAGTCAAGTGTAACACTCTTTTCAGCTAGATACTCGGAAAATTCAGCGGGTGAGCAATCTTTTAAGGTAGTTTGCCGTGTTTGGATAGTCTCTGGTAAGTCAGCCGCTGCTTCAGTCCCAAACTTCTCTCCCAAGTCGTACTCCTGAAAATGCGCGTGAACGCGTTGACGTTCATCTGGAGACCAGCCTTCTGGAGGTTCCACAAAGAAACAAAGTGAAGGAGGGTTTGATTCTACTACCTCTGCATTGACCCACTGCTCATCAAAGTACTTGTCTTCGTCAAAGTACGGATGAAGCGGTTGCTCGCCGCGGGTTGTTGAAAAAGCATTAAGCTTCTCCGAATTGCAGTCGCGACAACACGGTACCAAGTTGCCCGGAAGCACCGAGAACAACGGAAAGTTTGCCTTTGGTAAATAGTGATCAAGAGTCCTAACATGTCCTATGCCCCCGCAAAGCGGACACTTGCCGTTTGCCGTAACTTTGAGCCTTTCATAAAGCGCTCGAGCGGGCTTTTGGGTGGGAACGAAATACTGGCTGTAAAGCTTGGTCAACTCCGACTTCCGAAGATTAGCATGTGCGACAGGGTCGCTCTCCTCATCATTATGTATGCTCGGAATGGTAAATAGGTTGCCGAGTTGAGCCAACGAATGGTACTCTGCTTCAACCGCGTCACACGGAAGTAAGTTTTCCCGATATCGGGCTTTTTGGGTTGCGCTGCGAACACCTCGAAAACAAGTAGTCAAGGACTTATCAAAATCGAAATCCGGAGTAGTTATCTTTTTCATTACTAAACTTCGCGGTCCTTTTCGCTAAACAATGATCTCAAAATGGCTCGCCCCTCAAAACCAACCTGACCGTCAAAGCTTGCTATCACATCCTCATAGCTCTCATGGATCTTTGCGTCCTTTTCCAAAAGAGCATTGAATCCAGATTTCGAAACTTCGAGCCCGAATACCTCTCGGGTTAGCAATCCGACGTTTTCTCCGAAAGTTTCGTTTTCAGGGCGATGCGATGATGAGGCCAAACCGGTGCGATGAATTTTCCAAACACATGACTTTGGAACCTCTTGAAGTACAACAGGTGAATGCGTCGCTACGATTGCGACCGCATTGCGGTCAAAGAGAAGCTGGCTAAGGCTCCGTACCAAAGCTGAAAGAAGGGGTGGATGAAGGTGGCTTTCGGGTTCGTCAAATAGAACTAGCGTTTTTTCTTCAACGCGAGATACAAGCTTCGTAAGTGTCAAGAGAACGACTGCATGCCCAGAGCTCATCTTCTTGAATAGTCTGCGCGCGGTAGGCTCGACCTCCTCCTCTGGCAAGTCGACCAGTTGTCTCAACTCCATTTCTGCAAAATTATCATCTGATTCGAGAGTCGTGACCGCCGTCAGCCAACGTTGCCTCTTCGAAGATTCGCTAAAGCAAAGGTCAATACTATCAACAAACTCATTTTGTAGGTCCGAAAGCGATTTTAATAGTGCCCCGTCATCATCCTCATAATCCTTTAATCCCACATAGTAGTAACAAGTACCCTTTGATGGGTCGGATTGGTCGGGGGGAGGTGAAAAAGGATCAAATGCACTGAAAGAAATCGAAACTAAACTGCTAAAGAAATCGTCGCTTATCGGTATGTGCTCAAACCAATTCTCCTCTTCAAATCGTCCCTGTCTTTCATCTGATGCGACAATCGCGAAAATCATCTCATTCAGTAGCGTTGTCTTTCCAACTCCGTTCCGACCAATGATCGCATGAATATTCGTGCTCGGCTTCGAGTTGGCGTGAACATTAAAGGAACGTCTGATCAACGCCTTCGGCTGCGCCGAGGCTTCGGCTTGAAGGCAGTTTGGCGCCGGACAGACGCCGTTGCCAGCGATTTTCGCGCCGTTTGTGCCGCCTGAGCGGCGGTTTGGTCGATTTTGGACGGACT
>NZ_JBSXNT010000030.1:0-62502 GCF_056857775.1 Alterinioella sp. B-7 | reverse complement strand
GGGCGACGAGATCGAGATCGTCGGCATCCGCGACACCAAGAAGACGACCTGCACCGGCGTGGAAATGTTCCGCAAGCTGCTGGATCGTGGGGAAGCGGGCGACAATATCGGCGCGCTCCTGCGCGGTATCGACCGTGAGGGTGTCGAGCGTGGCCAGGTGCTGTGCAAGCCGAAATCGGTGACGCCGCACACCAAGTTCGAGGCCGAGGCCTACATCCTGACCAAGGAAGAGGGTGGCCGTCATACGCCGTTCTTCGCCAACTACCGCCCGCAATTCTACTTCCGGACCACGGACGTGACCGGCACGGTGGAACTGCCGAGCGGCACCGAGATGGTGATGCCGGGCGACAACCTGAAGTTCGAGGTCGAGCTGATCGCGCCGATCGCGATGGAACAGGGCCTGCGCTTCGCCATCCGCGAAGGTGGCCGGACGGTTGGCGCCGGTGTCGTCAGCAAAATCATCGACTGATACCGCAACTGCGGTGTCAGGGTGGGTGGCAGTCGCTCTGAAAGAGCGATGAGAACCCACTCCGGTTGAGAATTGGAAAGGCCGCTCCAATCCGGGGCGGCCTTTTTCCGTGCTATCGTTGCAAAGACTGATCCGGCCCCCGAATCCCAAGGACCGCGCAGGGCGGGACTCACCCCGCCAGACCCTCAGACGAAGGAAACCGCGCCAATCCGGGGCCGCCCTTTTCCTTTCACCCGCAGCCGCGCAAAGAAAAGGGGCGCGCCGTTTCCAGCACGCCCCTTCATTTCTCTCAACATCTGCCCCGAAGGGCCAAGCCTTACGCCAGTGCGAGGTTGGTCGCGCTTTCGCGGCCGTCGCGGCCGGGCTCGATGTCGAAGGTCACTTTCTGGTCATCGGCCAGGCCGGTCAGGCCTGCGCGCTCGACGGCAGAGATGTGCACGAACACGTCCTTGCTGCCGCCATCGGGTGCGATGAAGCCGAAGCCTTTGGTGGCGTTGAACCATTTGACGGTGCCAGTTGCCATTGTCGTATCTCCTGTTTGTGCTGCCCGCAGTATGCGGCAGGTCGGCTAAGTCAGTGCAAGATCGAAGGACTGAGCCGATAGGAGCAGTATGGTCGATAGTGGTAACGTCGCAGCCATCACATGGGGCCCCGGCCCGCAAAAAGCAAGTGGATTATTGCGAAACGCCCTTTGCGGGCGAAATCCGGCTTTGTGCCCGCGCGCGGAACTTTCCGCTTGATAGATCCCGCTCACCCATGTATCCGGCGCGAGTTCGCACATGCGGACGCTTGAGAGGCGGGAGTCGATCCCGCCTTTCGGGTTCGATGAGGGCCGGTGGATGAGCTGCCGGTCGTCCTATCAACTCTCGCCTCGAAAGGCTGATACAGATGGCAGTCCAAAGCCAAAATATCCGCATCCGGCTGAAGGCCTTTGACTATCGCGTCCTGGATTCCAGCACGCAGGAGATCGTCAACACGGCCAAGCGCACCGGTGCGCAGGTTCGCGGGCCTATCCCGCTGCCGAACAAGATCGAAAAATTCACCGTTCTGCGTGGCCCCCACGTGGACAAGAAATCGCGCGACCAGTGGGAGATTCGGACCCACAAGCGTCTGCTCGATATCGTGGACCCGACCCCGCAGACCGTGGACGCGCTGATGAAGCTCGACCTGGCCGCCGGTGTCGACGTCCAGATCTCGGTTTGAAGGAGGGCACTGACATGCGCTCTGGAGTGATCGCGAAGAAGGTGGGCATGACCCGCCTGTTCATGGAGGACGGGCGTCAGATCCCCGTCACCGTTCTGCAACTGGATGCCCTGCAGGTTGTCGCCAACCGCACCTCCGAGAAGGATGGCTACACCGCCGTTCAGCTTGGTGCAGGCACCGCCCGCGTCAAGCGCGTGAGCAAGGCCATGCGCGGCCATTTCGCCGCCGCCTCGGTCGAGCCGAAGCGCAAGCTGGTGGAGTTTCGCGTCGATGCCGAGAACCTGATTGAAGTGGGCGCCGAGATCTCGGCCGAGCACTTCCTTGAAGGGCAGAAGGTCGACGTGTCGGGCACCTCGATCGGCAAGGGGTTCCAGGGCGCGATGAAGCGCTGGAACTTCGGCGGTCTGCGCGCCTCGCACGGCGTGTCGATCAGCCACCGCTCGCACGGGTCCACCGGCCAGTGCCAGGACCCCGGCAAGGTGTTCAAGGGCAAGAAGATGGCCGGTCACATGGGCGCCGCCCGTGTCACCACGCAGAACCTGGAAGTTGTCCGCACCGACGCGGATCGTGGCCTGATCATGATCAAGGGCGCGGTTCCGGGCTCGAAAGGCGGATGGGTGACCATCAAGGACGCCATGAAGAAGAAACTGCCTGAGGGTGTGCCCTTCCCCGCCGCGCTGAAGAGCGCCGCATCGGAAGCAGCCCCCGTCGAGGCTCCGGCTGAGGGAGCGGAAGAATGAAGGCTGATGTGATCAAACTGGACGGCGGCAGCGCCGGCACCGTGGACCTGGACGAAGCGCTTTTCGGCCTGGAGCCGCGTGCCGACATCCTGCACCGCGTCGTCCGCTGGCAGCGCAACAAGGCGCAGGCCGGCACGCATAAGGTGAAGACGCGGTCGGAAACGTCCTATTCCACCAAGAAGATCTATCGCCAGAAGGGCACCGGCGGCGCACGCCACGGTGACCGCAATGCGCCGATCTTCCGCAAGGGTGGTATCTACAAGGGCCCGACCCCGCGCAGCCACGCCCATGACCTGCCCAAGAAGGTGCGCGCCCTCGGCCTGCGCCACGCGCTGTCCGCCAAGGCGGCAGCGGGCGAACTGGTCGTGATCGACAGCGTTGCGATGGACGCCGCCAAGACCTCCACCCTGGCCAAGCAGGTCAAGGAGTTGGGCTGGAAGCGCGCGCTCATCATCGACGGGGCCGATATCGACGCCAACTTCGCCCTCGCCGCGGCCAATATCGACGGTCTCGATGTGCTTCCGTCGATGGGCGCAAACGTCTATGACATCCTCAAGCGTGACACCCTGGTGATCACCAAGGCGGGTGTCGAAGCACTGGAGGCTCGTCTGAAATGAGTGCCAAAGCTGAACATTACGACGTGATCCGCAAGCCGGTCATCACCGAGAAGGCAACCATGGCGTCCGACGCCAACGCGGTTGTGTTCGAAGTATCGATCGACGCCAACAAGCCGCAGATCAAGGAGGCGGTCGAAAGCCTCTTCGGTGTGAAGGTGAAGGCGGTGAACACGACGATCACCAAGGGCAAGCAGAAGCGTTTCCGGGGCCAGCTGGGTCGCCGCAAGGACGTGAAGAAGGCCTATGTGACGTTGGAAGAAGGTAACACGATTGATGTGTCGACCGGGCTGTAAGGGCTGGTTGATATGTGACGGAATGAACCCCGGCTGCGAGAGTGGCCGGGGTCTTTTTGTTAACTTATGCAGTTTCTACATCGCCTTCGCGTCGAATTATCTCTACAAAGTCAATTGGGTCGTAAAAGTAATTGCGATAGGCTGACCTAAGTTGATTTGGATTGTCAGAACGCACATACACTGCGTTGATGCTCTCTTCGTCACTCTCCAGCTCCGAAGACTTCTCTATCGCCTTGGCCGCTGATGAGAAGGGCAGAACCTCAAGAGCAGGTTTGCCATTTTCGTCCCTATAGATGTTAAGCACGTTATGGCGCCTAAGTCGGTCCGCACTTTCAAATTGCTTCAGAACAGCTAGACGTCCGAGAATACCAAGCTCACTTTCAAGCTCCTGAAGATCGGCCCTTAGCTCACTCAGCGACACGCCAGAAAAAGCGCGGTCTACTCCCTCGTGACTTCGTGCGATTATCTCACTAGCGAGAGCGAAGAACCGGCCACGCTTTGACTGATCAAGCTCGAATTTGGTTTGCTCGCCATCGAGTAGATCTGAAATTTCTACAGCGGTTGCCCAAGCATGCTGTGCTCTAGTCCGGTACTGAACTTCTACAAGTAGGCCATCCCATGGCTTTTTTTCTTGGCTGCGTTGTGTCCCACGGGGAAAATGTTTGTATACATCGTGGATTCCTCTGTACCCAGTGAACTTGGGACTCTTGATGTAGTTGTATTTTTCCGATTCGTGGCGCAGTTGATGCTCAACGTTCCGCATAACTTTGCTTGAATGTAGATACTCGCGGAACTGGTTCAGGTCGTCCAATGATTCGAAAATCATTCGGCATCCCGCAAAGTCGTGCATGCTAGAAACATCGCGTATAAGAAAATTCCCCCTAGAATCACGGCGTCGTAGCTTCCCAAGGACTGTTTTCCGACGCTTAAGTCTCTGTGCGAACTCAATTGAAAAGGGTTGCTTTGCAAAATGTCCTTTCAGCCACGCTTGAAATGTGTTGATTACGTAGCCGTGCGATGCTCGCCATTGATCGACCAATGCGAAGTCAGTTTCGTCAGCATTGTCTTCAGATATTCGTAACCCTGCCTTTCGGACGGCGGATTTACTACGCGGTGGATGTGGATATGCCATACAGGGTTGCGTATGCTTGAACCCGCGCGGAATCAAGGCCCTTGGGCCGCCGCGCGATCGCCAGACCGCCCGTTGCACCAAAGGTGCACCGGCCATGAGTCGGCATGCCTCTGGCATGACGGGCTGGCGATTTGGTGAGGCAGGCGCATTGCTCTGAGGTTGTTCTGATATAGCCGGGACAAAGTGCTCCGAATGCCCGCCCGCATGGCCATCGCGCGGTCTGGCCATCGCGCGGCTTCACGCGCTTTCTTTTGCAGGGCTATTGACCCTCAAGGTGGCCTCCCCTAAGAGACCCCATCGGCATGGCCCCGGATTCGTCCGGGGCTCTGTTTTTGGTCGCAAGACCATACCACCCGGGCACCTACGGGGGCCTAGAACATCAGGGAAGCGAAAGCCTCCCGCACACGCAAACGGAAGACAGTTAACATGGCACTCAAGTCGTATAAGCCGACGACGCCGGGCCAGCGTGGGCTGGTTCTGATCGACCGTTCGGAGCTGTGGAAAGGACGTCCCGTCAAATCCCTCACGCAAGGGTTGACGAAATCGGGCGGCCGGAACAACACCGGACGGATCACCATGCGTCGCATTGGTGGTGGCGCAAAGCGTCTCTATCGCATCGTCGATTTCAAACGGAACAAGCTCGACGTCCCCGCGACCGTCGAACGCATCGAATATGACCCCAACCGCACCGCCTTCATCGCGCTCATCCGCTATGACGACGGCGAGCAGGCCTATATCCTGGCCCCGCAGCGCCTCGGCGTCGGTGACAAGGTCGTGGCCGGCCAGAAGGTCGACATCAAGCCGGGCAACGCGATGCCGTTCTCGGGCATGCCGATCGGCACCATCATCCACAATATCGAGCTGAAGCAGGGCAAGGGCGGCCAGATCGCACGCGCCGCGGGCACCTATGCCCAGTTTGTCGGCCGTGACGGTGGGTACGCGCAGATCCGCCTGTCCTCGGGCGAGCTTCGCATGGTGCGCCAGGAGTGCATGGCCACGGTTGGCGCGGTCTCGAACCCCGACAACTCGAACCAGAATCTCGGCAAGGCCGGGCGCAACCGTCACTACGGTATCCGCCCGTCGGTCCGCGGTGTCGTGATGAACCCGATCGACCACCCGCATGGCGGTGGTGAGGGTCGGACCTCGGGTGGCCGTCACCCCGTCACGCCCTGGGGCAAGCCCACCAAGGGTGCCCGCACCCGCAACAAGAACAAGGCGTCGCAGAAGCTGATCATCCGCTCGCGTCACGCCAAGAAGAAAGGACGCTGATAGATGTCGCGTTCCGTTTGGAAAGGCCCTTTTGTCGACGCGTTCGTCCTCAAGAAGGCCGAGAAAGCCCGCGAGAGCGGCCGCAACGAGGTCATCAAGATCTGGTCGCGCCGTTCCACCATCCTGCCGCAGTTTGTGGGCCTCACCTTTGGCGTCTACAACGGCAAGAAACACATCCCGGTGAACATCACCGAGGACATGATCGGCCAGAAGTTCGGTGAATATTCCCCGACGCGGACCTATTACGGTCACGCCGCCGACAAGAAAGCGAAGAGGAAGTAAGCCATGGGCAAGGATAAGAATCCCCGCCGCGTGGCGGATAACGAGGCGATGGCGAAACTGCGGATGCTGCGCACCAGCCCGCAAAAGCTGAACCTCGTGGCGCAGATGATCCGCGGCAAGAAGGTGGAAAAGGCGCTGACCGATCTGACCTTCTCGAAAAAGCGCATCGCGATTGACGTGAAGAAATGCCTTCAATCCGCCATCGCCAACGCCGAGAACAACCACAACCTCGATGTCGATGAACTGGTCGTGTCCGAGGCCTTCGTCGGCAAGAACATGGTCATGAAGCGCGGTCGCCCGCGGGGCCGTGGCCGGTTCGGCAAGATCGTGAAGCCGTTTTCGGAACTGACCATCACCGTGCGTCAAGTTGAGGAGCAAGCCTAATGGGACATAAAGTCAATCCGATTGGCATGCGCCTGCAAGTCAACCGCACCTGGGACAGCCGCTGGTATGCCGACACCAAGGATTACGGCAACCTGCTGCTGGAAGACGTCAAGATGCGTCAGTTCATCCATGAGGAGTGCAAGCAGGCCGGCGTGTCGAAGGTCATCATCGAACGTCCGCACCGCAAGTGCCGCGTCACCGTCCACACCGCGCGTCCGGGCGTGATCATCGGCAAGAAGGGCGCCGATATCGAAACCCTGCGCCGCAAGCTGGCCGCGATGACGGATTCTGAGTTGCACCTGAACATCGTCGAGGTCCGTAAGCCGGAACTGGACGCGCAGCTTGTCGCCGAGAACATCGCACAGCAGCTGGAGCGCCGGGTGTCCTTCCGCCGCGCCATGAAGCGGGCGGTGCAGAACGCGATGCGCATGGGATCCCTCGGGATCCGGGTGAATGTCGCGGGCCGTCTGGGTGGTGCCGAGATCGCACGGACCGAATGGTATCGCGAGGGCCGGGTGCCGCTGCACACGCTGCGCGCCGATATCGACTACGCCCATTCCGAAGCCGAGACGCCCTATGGCATCATCGGCATCAAGGTCTGGATCTTCAAAGGCGAGATCATGGAGCACGACCCGTCGGCCCATGACCGTCGCCATGCGGAGCTCCAGGAAGGTGGCGGCCCTCGTCCGCAAGGCGGGCGTCCCCGCCGCGACCGGTAAGGAGTTAAACAGATGCTGCAACCAAAGCGCACCAAATTCCGCAAGATGCACAAGGGCCGCATCCGGGGCGAAGCCAAGGGCGGGTCCGACCTGAACTTTGGCACATTCGGCCTGAAGGCGCTTGAGCCCGAGCGGGTCACCGCGCGTCAGATCGAAGCCGCCCGCCGGGCCATGACGCGTCACATGAAGCGTCAGGGCCGGGTCTGGATCCGGATCTTCCCCGACACGCCCGTGACCTCCAAGCCTGTCGAAGTGCGTATGGGTAAGGGCAAGGGTTCGGTCGATTTCTGGGCCTGCAAGGTCAAGCCTGGCCGCGTGATGTTCGAGATCGACGGCGTCGGCGAGGACATCGCCCGCGAGGCCCTGCGTCTGGCGGCGATGAAACTGCCGGTGAAGACCCGCACGATCGTGAGAGAAGACTGGTAACCGTCGTTTCCGCGACGCGGAAACGACGAGTGTGTGGCAGTCGCTTTTCCTCGGAAAAGCTATGAGAACACACCCCGGTGAGAAAAGAGATACCCCCGCTGAGAGATCGGCGGGGGTTTCTCTTTTCCAATAGCTTGCGTGTGGCGCGGGGGAAGACCGGTCGACCGGTCTTGATCACCCGATTTCGAAATCGGGTCTCAAGCGCCGTCGACGGCGCTTTTTCCACCGCGCGTCGATGCGCGGTCCCCCCTCACCGGTCCCCGAACATATCTCCCAAGCCGCCAAGGACCGAGCCTTCGCCCTTGGACCCGCCCGGACGCGCCGCGCGCAGCACGCGGTCGGCGAGGCGCGAGAATGGAAGGCTTTGCAGGAACACGGTGCCGGGGCCGCGCAAGGTGGCGAGGAATATCCCCTCGCCGCCGAAGATCATGGATTTGAGATTGCCGGAGCGCTCGATATTGTAATCGACGCTTCCGGTCATCGCGGCAAGGCAGCCGGTATCGACGCGCAGCACCTCTCCGTCACGCAATTCGCGCCGGATGACGGTGCCGCCGACATGGATGAAGGCCATGCCGTCGCCATTGAGGCGCTGCAGGATGAAGCCCTCGCCGCCGAAAAACCCCGCGCCCAGTTTCTTCTGGAACGCGATATCGGTCGTGGTGCCGAAAGCGGCGCAGAGAAAGGCATCCTTCTGGCAAATCAGCTCGCCGCCCATCTCGGCCATGTCCACCGGGATGATCTTGCCGGGGTAGGGCGCGGCAAAGGCGACCCGCTTCTTGCCCTGACCGGTATTGGTGAAATGGGTCATGAAGATGGATTCACCGGTCAGCACCCGCTTGCCCGCGCTCAAGAGCGAGTCCATGAACCCGCCCGAAGGCTTGCCGCCATCGCCCATGCGGGTCTCGAACCCGATGCCGTCTTCCATGTAATTCATCGCGCCGGCCTCGGCGATGACGACCTCGGAGGGGTCCAGTTCCACCTCGACGATCTGCATGTCGTCGCCGAAAATCTCGTAATCAACCTCGTGGCATCGCATGTCGAAATATCCTTCCCTGAATGATTTGTCCGGGGAGGATCGGGGCAGATGGGAAACGGGTCAAGGCGGTTTCGGGGCGCGTCCGATTTCGAAATCGGACGCAAGCGCCTTCGAAGGCGCTTGCCCAGCGCCTCACTCCCACCGGTAGTTGAAACTGACCGAGATGCGTTCATCCTCGGCCATGTTCATAGGCACTTCGTGGCGCAGCCAGCTTTCCCAAAGCAGCACGTCGCCGACCGCCGGTTTGACATAGACGAAGCCACGCATTTCCTCCCGCGCGTCTTTCCGGCGACCGGGGGCCGCCATCATCCGGGCCGAGCGCGGGTCTTCAAGCTTCAGCGCGCTGGCCCCGTCCGGCATCGCCACATAGGTGGTGCCGGAAATCACCGAATGGGGGTGGAGGTGGCTCGAATGCATGCCGCCCTCGGGCAGGATGTTGATCCAGATATCCTCCAGCACCAGCTTGCGGTCCTCCAGGTCGAACTCCAGATCCTCGGCGAACCCCGCAGCATGGGCATCGAGCGCCGCGACGAGGTCGGCGAAGATTGGGAAGCGCCAGGGCAGGTCGGTCAGCGAGGCATAGGAGGTGTAGCCGGGATAGCCGTTTTCCTCACACCACTCCTGTCCCGCCTCGTCATCCTCGGCGATGGAATAGCAGGAGGCTTCAAGCTCCTCCCCGTCGATGGCGGGGCCATGCTCCGACAGGGCGGCGCGGTAGAGGCGGGTCACGAAGAGGGAGGAGATCTGGGCCATGCAAAGGGGTTTAGCGCAAGTCGCGGGGGCAGGCGAGGGGGGATTGGCGGTTGATAACGGGGTCGCCCATATCACTGGCCGGGTGAGTGCGGTTGAGACCATCCAGGAACAGACCGAGGAAAGCCTGCGGCGGCTGGATGCGCTGTTGATCCAGGACGGATCGTCCCGCGAGAAGATGCTGCGGGCGACGATCTGGCTGGCGGATATGAGCGATTTTGCGGGGCTGAACGAAGCCTGGAATGCGTGGGTGCCGTTGGGTCATGTGCCGACGCGGGCATGTGGCGAGGCGAAGCTGGCGCGCGATGTGCTGAAGGTCGAGATTATCGTGGATGCGCCTTGCGATTGAGGGAGTATGTATCGGCGGATACCCCCACGAGGCACGAACGATCACAGTCTCTGCCAAAAACCCGGGCTGGGGCAGGTCAGCGCCTTGCGCGTCGCCATGACCCGCAAACAGACCGCCAGCCTTGTCGCGCCCCTCCCCCGTGACCCGACAATCCGGCCAGTGGCGCGGCAAGGCCTTCATACAGGGTGCCCGAAAGTTCCTGCGCGATGCGCTCTACATGGCCGCCCTCGTCGCCGCCCGATACAACCCGGATTTGCGGCGGAAATACCAAAGCATGACACAAGCAGGAAAACCGCCAAAAGCCGCTCTCACGGCCCTCATGCGAAAGCTTCTGGAACTTGCCAACACTCTCATCAGAAAAGACCGGGATGGGCCCAAAAAACCGCTCGATCAAGACGGATACTCTACCGCTTGGTCTGCATCTTCTCGATCATCTTCAGCACCATCCGGTGCGGCGCGAAGGGGATCAGCCAGCGCAGTTGCAGGCGCAGCATCGGGTCATTGATGACGCGCAGCTTGCCCGCCAGCATCGCCTCATAGCCGATCCGGGCCACATCCGCGGGCTGCGCGCCCTTCTCGCCCGCGCCGACAAGGTCGGTGCCTTCAAGGTCGGCGGCATCTGCGAAGCCGGTCTGGACATAGCCGGGCTCCAGCGCGGTGCAGGTGACGCCCTTCGCCCGCATCTCCTGATCCAGCGCCATGGAAAAGCTGCTGACGAAGGCCTTGGTGGCATAATAGGTGGCTTGCAGCGGGCCGGGGATATAGGCGGCGGTGGAGCTGACCTGGAGGATCCTGCCCCGCCCCCGATCCGCCATCGCGCGCGCGGCGTGGTGGGTGAGGGTCACCAGCGCCTTCACGTTGAGGTCGATCATGGCGAGGTCCTGGGCCAGATCGCGCTGGATGAATGCGCCCTGGCCGCCGAAGCCCGCATTGTTGATCAGGATGTCGACCGGGATGCCCAACTCCGTGACCCGATCCCAGAGCGCATTGGCCCCGCCCTCGGCGCCGAGGTCCAGCGCGATGATGTGGACGGTGACGCCGTGCGCGGCCTCGATCTCTTCCTTCAGGGCCTGCAATTCGGCCTCGCGCCGGGCGGTGATGATCACGTCGCCGCCGCGCGCGGCATGAAGGCGGGCAAATTCGCGGCCGATGCCGGAGGAGGCACCGGTGATGAGGGCGGTATCGGGCATGGGGGCTCCTGTCGTTCGGGCTGCCCTGCAGCAGTGCGGGCTTGCGGGGCATCTGTCAATGCGCGCGGGGGCGAAAGCCCGCCCGCCCGCAAGTGCCCGCGTTTTCAGGGCTGTTTCCCCGAGGCGCTTTCGGGCTAGGATTGGCGTCAGGCAGCAGTCGGGAGGTGGGCAATGCGCTGGATATTTCGGATAGTCGGGGCCCTGGTGCTGGTGGCGGTGCTGGCCATCGCGGCGCTGTTCGTGATCCCGGCAGAGCGGATCGCGGCGCTGGCGGGCGACCAGTTCGAGCGCGCCACGGGCCGGAGCATGACCATCTCGGGCGATGTGCGCCCGTCGATCTGGCCGACACTGGGCGTGCGCGCCGAGGGTGTGGTGATCGGCAACCCCGCCTGGGTCGAGGACGGGCCGCTGTTGCAGGCCGAGGTGATGCATGTCGGCATCGGGGCCAGCGCGCTTTGGGGCGGGCGCGTGCAGGTGCAGCGCTTTGAACTGGTCGATGCGCAGATCGTGCTGGTGCGCGGGGAAGACGGCGCGGTCAGCTGGGATTTCTCGGGTGGCGAGGAGGTGGAGGCCGTGAACGGCGACGGCGGCAGCGGCGGCAGCGGGCTGGAAAACTTCAGCCTCGATATCGCCGAGATCACCAATGGCGCGCTGTTCTACCGCGACAGCGTGGCGGAAACGGAATTGCGCATCAGCGATGTCGATATGGTGCTGACCCTGCCCTCGGCTGAGGGGCGGGCGACGCTGGAGGGCGGCGCGGTGATGAACGGCGCCGCGATCAGCATAGATGGCGTGATCGACGGGGTCGGGCCGCTTCTGGAGGGCGATCTTCGCCCCGTCGTGCTGACCGCACGCTGGACGGGCGGCGAGGCCGGGTTTGACGGCCGGGTCGGGCTGGTGCCCTTGGGCGTCGAGGGCACCATCGCGCTGGATGCGACCGATCTTGATCCGGTGATGGCGCTGGCGGGCCAACCGGCGCTGGAATTGCCGCGCGGGCTTGGCCGCGACCGGATCGCGATGAACGCGGCGGTGACGCTGGCATCAGAGGGCTCCACCCATCTGCGCGAGGCGAGCATCGTGCTGGATGACAACCGGCTGACCGGCGATGTCGATATCCTGCCCGGCGATGATCGCCCGATGATCCGGGCGCGGCTGCAAGGCGGCGCGCTGGACCTTACCGGACTTTCCGAGGGCGGCGCGGAGGCCGAGGGCGGCGCCGGGGCGACCGGCTGGTCGCGCGACCCGATCGACGTCAGCGGGCTGTTCGGGGCGGATGCCGATGTGGCGCTGGTTCTGGCGGGGCTGGACCTTGGCATGGCCACGCTGGACGCGGTCGATATACGCGCAACGCTGCAGGCGGGCCGCCTGGTGACGGAATTGCGCGAGGTCGCGGGGTATGGCGGGACCATCGGCGGGCAATTCATCGTCAACGGGCGCGGCGGGCTGTCGATGCGCAGCGACCTGCGGCTGAACGAGGTGCAACTGGCCCCGCTGCTGACGCAGTTTGCGGGCTATGAGCGGCTGGAAGGCACCGGCAGCGGCACGATCGACCTGCTGCTGGTCGGCAACAGCATGCAGGCGCTGATGAATTCGGTCTCGGGGTCGGGCAGTCTCGATTTCGGGCAGGGCGCGATCCTGGGGCTCGATATCTGGGGCATGATCCGCAACCTCGACACCTCCTACCAGGGCGAGGGATCGCGCACCGTCTATGACAGCCTTGCAGCCAGTTTCACGGTCGCGGATGGCGTGTTGAGCAACGAGGATTTCGCGATGGAATCGGCGGTTGGCCGGGTCTCGGGCTCGGGCACGGTGGGGTTCGGGGCGCGGGTTTTGGATTACACGATCATTCCGGAGGTGCTGGCGGGCGAGGCCAGCGGTATCCGCGTGCCGCTGCGCATCTCGGGTGCCTGGAGCGACCCGAGTTTCAGCATCGACCTTGAGGCGCTGGCCGAGGCGGAGTTGCAAGAACAGATCGACGCGCTGGAGGAGCAGGCCACAGGTGCCTTGCAGGAGGCGGCGTCCGAGGCGCTCGGCACCGATGTGGAGACGGTCGAGGATCTTGAGGACGCGCTGGAGGACCGGCTGCGCGAAGAGGCGGAGACCCAGCTTCTGCGGCTGTTCGGCGGGGGGAGCGGGAATTGATCCGTATCGTGACAGTCGCGGCCTTGCTGGTGCTGGCCGGGTGCGGGGGCTCGGGCCGGGACGCGGTCGCGCGGGGAGAGCCGCCGCTCTACCCCAACGAGACGCCGGAACTGCGCCGCCTGATCAACTATTATGCCGATGTCTATGATGTGCCCGCCTCGTTGATCCACCGCTCCATCGACCGCGAGAGCGATTACCGGGTCGATGCGCGGGCGGGGCCGTATTACGGGCTGATGCAGATCCTGCCGCAGACGGCGCGCACCATGGGCCATCGCGGGCCCGCCTCCGAGCTGCTCGATGCCGATACCAACCTGCGCTACGCCGTGCGCTACCTGCGCGGCGCGTGGCTTTTGTCGGATGGCGACGAGGCCGAGGCCATCGGCTGGTATGCGCGCGGCTATTACTACGAGGCGCGCGACCGCTGCATGCTGGTGGAAACCGGGCTGAACGACCGGGAAATCGCGCGCAATTGCCGGGGGTAGGGGCGAGACCTTTGGAAAGGTCTCGCGAGAGCCTTGGAAGGCTCTCGGGCCCGCGCGCGCCGGTTGGTGTCCGGGGTCAGCGGCGCCGGTCGCGGCGGCTGCTCATCGGTTGGAAGGCCACCCCGACATGCGCCTCGCAATAGGGTTTGCCCTGCTGCACCGGCAGGCCGCAGAAATAGAAATCATCCGTCGCGGGGTCGCCGATGGGCCATTTGCAGACCCGCTCGGTCAGGTCCATCAGGCTGAGGCGCTTGGCGTGTTTCTCGATCTCGTTGACCTTGGCCAGGGCCTCGGGGCTGATCTCGTTGGCCGAGGGCTGCGGCGGCAGCGGCTGGCCCGCGGGCACGATGGGCTTGCGCAGCGGCGTGACATTGCTTGGCTTGGCGGCAGGTTCGGCCGCCGGTTCCGCGGCGCGGGCCGGTTCGGTCTTGGGCTCGGGCTTGGGCGCGGGCTTGGCGGGCGCTTCCTTTGCCGCCGGGGCCGCCGCCGCGGGACCGGTCGGTTTCGCGGTCGCACCCGTGGTGCGGTTCGACAGGCCGAGGCGATGGACCTTGCCGATCACCGCGTTGCGGGTCACGCCGCCCAGTTCCTTGGCGATCTGCGAGGCCGATTGCCCCTCGCCCCACATCTTCTTCAGAAGCTCTACCCGCTCGTCGGTCCAGGACATGACAGTCCCTCCTGATCCTTAGCCCAAATGCAGCCTCTGGTTATATGGGTCCGGGCGGGGGATGGAAAGGGGCAAGGGCGGGGTTTGCACCAATCCCCGTGCCAGGAGTGCCCCGCCCGCTCTTTCATTTTGCCAAAAATACCTGATTCCAACCGCCGAACCCAATCGCAGCCCTATATCCGATGCGCCCCTCGCGCGAAGGAGGGCTCCCGCAAGGGGGCCTGACGCCGCGCGACGCCGGGTCGGTGCGCAAGCACCGAAGCCGCCTCAGACCCCCAGGCACCACCGCATCACGGCCTTCTGCGCATGGAGCCGGTTTTCCGCCTCGTCGAAGATCACCGAATGCGGCCCGTCCATGACGGCGCTGGTCGCCTCGTCGTCGCGATGCGCGGGCAGGCAGTGCATGAAGAGCGCGTCGGGTTTGGCGCGGCTCATCAGCGCCTCGTTCACCTGGTAGCCGCGCAGCTGGTTGTGGCGGCGTTCGCGGGCCGATTGCGGGTCGTGCATGGAGACCCAGGTATCGGTGACGACCAGATCCGCGCCTTCCACGGCCTTTTGCGGGTTGCGCTCGATGGTAATGCCCGCGCGCAGGCCCGGTTCCGGGTCCAGCGTCTCGGGGCCGGTGAAGACCAGGTCGAACTCGAACTGCCGGGCGGCATGGGCGAAGCTGGCGAAGACGTTGTTGCCATCGCCCGACCAGACCACCTTCTTGCCCTTGATGGGGCCGCGATGTTCCTCGAAGGTGAGGATGTCGGCCATGATCTGGCAGGGATGCGTGCGGTTGGTCAGCCCGTTGATCACCGGGACGCTGGCATGTTCGGCCATTTCCAGCAGCGTCTGTTCCTCGAAGGTGCGGATCATGATCAGGTCGACATAGCGCGACATCACGCGGGCGGTGTCGGCGATGGTCTCGCCATGGCCAAGCTGCATGTCGGCCCCCGACAGCACCATGGTCTGCCCGCCCATCTGACGCACGCCGACATCGAAACTGACGCGGGTGCGGGTCGAGGGTTTCTCGAAGATCAGCGCGACCATGTGGCCCGCCAGGGGCTGTTCCGCATCCGGCGTGCCCTTGGGCAGCCCCTTGCGCGCGGTCTTCATCCGGGCGGCCTCGTCCAGCATCTGGCGCAGGTCAGCGGGTGAGGTCTGGTGGATGTCGAGGAAATGCGTCATGCGTCCGGGGCCCTTGGCTGGTGGCGGGAGCGAGAGGGGCTGTCTGCCCCCCTCGCGCTCCCCCCGAGGATATTTAGGGAACAAAGAAGGAGGAGGTCAGTCTGCCCCTTGCAGGGTACGTTCCAATGCGGTGGCGGCGCGGTCGAGGCGGTCGATGCCTTCCGCGATCTCCTCCTCGGTGATCGTGAGCGAGGGCAAGAGCCGCACCACGTTGTCGCCGCCTGGAACGGTCAGGATCTCGGCATCGTATCCTGCCTTGACCACGTCGAGATTGGGTGCCTTGCAGATCAGGCCCAACATGAAGCCCTGGCCGCGAATGCCGGTGAAGATGTCGGGATGGCCGGCGACCAGCCCTTCCAGCTTCTGGCGCAGCAGCCCGGCGCGGCGGTTCACATCGTCGAGGAAGCCGTCACGGGTGACCTCGTCGACGACGGCACAGCCCACGGCACAGCCAAGCGGGTTGCCGCCATAGGTGGAACCATGCGTGCCGGGCGTCATGCCGAGCGCGGCCTCTTCCGTCGCCAGCAGCGCGCCGAGCGGGAAGCCGCCGCCGATGCCCTTGGCGACCATCATGATATCCGGCGAGATGCCCGCCCATTCATGCGCGAAGAGCTTGCCGGTCCGGCCCATGCCGCACTGGATCTCGTCAAAAATGAGCAGCGCGCCGGTCTCGTCGCAGATCTCGCGCATCCGCTTGAGGGCGCTGTCGGAGAGCGGGCGGATGCCGCCTTCGCCCTGCACCGGCTCGACCATGATCGCGGCCAGGTCGGCGGTTTTCGCCGCCTCCTCCAGCGCGTCGATATCGCCGAAGGGCAGGTGGCGGAAACCGGGCAGGAGGGGGCCGAAGCCCTTGGTCAGCTTCTCTCCGCCCGCCGCCGAGATCATGCCCAGGGACCGGCCATGGAACGCGCCCTCGAAGGTCACGATCACGTTGCGTTCTGGCTGGCCCTTCTCATACCAGTATTTGCGCGCCATCTTGACGGCAAGCTCGCCCGCCTCGGTGCCGGAATTGCACATGAAGACGGTGTCGGCGAAGGTGTGCTCGACCAGGCGTTCGGCCAGCGCCTGCTGTTGCGGGACGTTATAGAGGTTCGAGGTATGCCAGAGCGCGCCCGCCTGATCGGTCAGCGCCTTGACCAGGGCGGGATGGGCATGGCCAAGCGCCGTCACCGCGATGCCCGCCCCGAAATCCAGGAAACGTCGGCCATCGGCCTCGACCATCCATGCGCCTTCGCCTTTGACGAAGGACAGGGGGGCGCGGGAATAGCTTGGCAGGACCGGCGTGATCATGGTGTGTCTCCATGGAGGGATTGAAGCGTCCCGCTTGCCCCAACGGAAGGTTGAAGTCAATGAAATCGGTGGGGCGCTCAGGTCATCTTCATGATGATGCAGGTGGTGGAGCCGGTAGCGTAGAGCTTGCCATCCTCCACCCCCCGGATCGTGCCCTCGGCCACCCCGGTGGAGCGGCCCGCATGGCTGGCGATGCCTTCCGCCAGGATCTCCAGCCCCAGGGGAATGGGCCGGATGATATTCACCTTGTATTCCAGCGTCGTGTAGACCGAGCCCCGCGGCACCTTGGTCATCACCGCGCAGGCCATGCAGCTGTCCAGCAGCGTGCCATACCAGCCGCCATGCACCGTGCCCATCGGGTTGCAATGGTCGAAGAGCGGGCTGCCACGAAAGGTCACGCGCCCGTCCGCGACGCTGTCCAGCCGGTAGTTCAGCGTTTGGGCAATCGGCGGGCCGGGGACGGTGCCGTCGAGGATGCCCCGAATGAAGGCGAGGCCCGACATGGACGTCAGGGCCTCGCGGTCGGGCAACTCGGCAGGGTTGGCGGCGAAATAGGGGGCTGTCATGGGGCGGTCTTTCATCGGTGACGTTGCGGGCAGGGTGCCGCCCGCCCCGGTCCGGCGCAAGCCCGTGCGCCTGTCGTGACGCAACGTCCCTTCAGGCGACCTGCGACAGCGCCACCTGCGGCGTCACGCCGAGGGCGGCGCAGATCGTCCGGGTCAGGTCGGGGCTGTTGAGGGTGTAGAAATGCAGGTCCGCGACGCCGCCCTCGATCAGGTCCGAACACAGCTCGGTGCAGAGCGCGGTCGAGAGCAATTCCTCGCGCCCGTCGCGGATCGCGACGCTGAAGGCGTCCTCCAGCCAGTCGGGGATATGCGCGCCGCAGGTCGTGGCGAAGCGGCGCACCTTGGTCCAGTTGGTGATCGGCAGGATACCGGGGATGATCGGGGCGGTGATGCCCGCAGCCGCACAGGCATCGCGGAAGCGGAAGAAGGTTTCGGCCTCGAAGAAGAATTGCGTGATGGCGGAGGTTGCACCGGCGTCGATCTTGGCCTTGAGGAAATCGACACAGGCGGCCATGTCGGCGGCCTCGGGGTGCGGGTCGGGATAGGCGCCGACGCGGATGTCGAATAGTCCGGTTTCGGCCAGCGCCGCCACCAGGTCCACCGAGGAGGCGAAGCCGTCGGGATGCGCCGCGAAGCCCGCAGCGCCCTTGGGCGGGTCGCCGCGCAGGGCGACGATCTGCGTGACACCAGCGGCGGCGTAGCTGTCGGCGATCTCCAGCGTCTCGGCGCGCGAGGCATCGACGCAGGTCAGGTGCGCGGCCACCGGCACGCCGGTATGGCCGTGGATCGTCTTGACCGCGTCATGCGTCAGGTCGCGCGTGGTGCCGCCCGCGCCATAGGTGACCGAAACGAACTCGGGGCCGAGCGGGGCCAGCGTGGACAGTGTGTCCCAAAGGCGGAACGAAGCCTCCAGCGATTGCGGCGGGAAGAACTCGAAGGAAACGCGCGGGGTGGGTAGGGTCATGGCGAGGGGCATCCTTGATCAGTTGCCCAAGATGTCCCATAGAGGTGCGCGTGAAGCAAATTCATAACTCTCATCATCTATATGAGCCCGGCTAATGCACATCGAGTTCCGCCACCTGCGCACCATCAAGGCCATCCACCAGGAGGGCGGGTTGGCCCGCGCCGCCGAGCGGCTGCACATCACGCAAAGCGCGCTGTCCCACCAGATCAAGGGCTTGGAGGAACAGGCGGGGATGGAGCTGTTCGTGCGGCGGTCGAAGCCGATGAAGCTGTCAAGCGCGGGCATGCGCCTGCTGCGGCTGGCCGATCAGGTGCTGCCGCAACTGGCTGCGATGGAGGAGGAGTTTCGCGCGCTGCGTTCGGGCAAATCGGGGCGGCTGCATATCGCCATCGAATGCCATGCCTGTTTCGACTGGCTGCTGCCGGTGCTGGAGAAATTCCGTGTGGCCTGGCCCGATGTCGATGTCGATATTCGCCCCGGCCTGCAATTCGAGGCGCTGCCCGCGCTGATGCGCGAGGAGGTGGACCTGGTGATCTCGTCGGACCCCGAGCCTCTGCCGGGCGTCGATTTCACGCCGCTTTTTGATTACGAGCCGGTTTTCGTGGCTGCCGCCGAGCATCCGCTGGCGGCCAAACCTTACGTCAAGGCGCAGGATTTCGCCGATGAGATGCTGATCACCTACCCGGTGGAGCGGGGCCGCCTGGACGTGTTCAGCCAACTTCTGCACCCCGCCGGGGTGGAGCCGCGCGCCGTGCGGCAGGTGGAGCTTTCCGCCGTGATCTTGCTGCTTGTCGCCTCCAATCGCGGGGTGGCGGTGCTGCCCGACTGGGTCGTGCGCGAGACGCGCAGCAATGCCAGTTTCATCACCCGGCCCCTTACCGAAACCGGCCTGACCCGGCGGCTGTTCGGGGCCACGCGGAGCGATGACACCACCAAGCCCTTCATGGCCCATGTCCTGCGGCTGGCGCGCAGCGAGCCGGTCAAGCTGCAACGCGCCTGAGGGCAGGACGCCCGCACCCCTCACTGATGTGAGCCTGAAAAAACCCCCGTTCAGGCCCTTGGCAGTCCCCGGCGCGGGGTCTATACGCACGGGCTTGACCGAATAGGGGACGACCATGCAGGGCAGCGCAAACCTCAACATCATGATCAAGGCCGCGCGCAAGGCGGGCCGCAGCCTGGTCAAGGATTTCCGCGAGGTGGAGAACCTCCAGGTTTCCTCGAAGGGGCCGGGCGATTTCGTGTCCAAGGCCGACATGGCCGCCGAGGCGATCCTGCGCGAGGAGCTGATGGGCGCGCGGCCCAATTACGGCTGGCTGGCCGAGGAAAGCGCCGAAGTGGCGGGCACCGACCCGACGCGGCGCTGGATCGTCGATCCGCTGGACGGCACCACGAATTTCCTGCACGGGATGCCGCATTGGGCCGTTTCGGTGGCGCTGGAGCACAAGGGCGAGGTCGTCGCGGGCGTGGTCTTCGACGCCGCCAAGGACGAGATGTTCTATGCCGAGAAGGGGTCGGGCGCCTGGCTGAACGATTCGCAGCGGTTGCGCGTGTCGGGCCGGAGCAAGATGATCGAAAGCGTCTTTGCCACCGGCGTGCCCTTCGCGGGTGGCCGGTATCTGCCCGCCTGCTTGCAGGATCTGGCGCGATTGATGCCGGAATGCGCTGGTGTGCGGCGGTGGGGGGCGGCGTCGCTGGACCTGGCTTACGTCGCGGCGGGGCGCTATGACGGCTATTGGGAGCGCGGGCTTCAGCCTTGGGACATCGCCGCCGGTGTCGTCATCGCGCGCGAAGCGGGGGCGCTGGTGCAGCCGATCCGCGAGGGGCAGTCGCTGCTGGAGGACGGTCATATCGTTGCCGGGGCCGAGGCGATCTTCGATCCTTTCGCCAAGCTGATCCGCAGCCGCGAGACGGCCTGACCGGGGCCACGCAATCGCCTCCGTTTCGGCACGGTTTTCCCCAGGTTTTCCTAAAATCGGCCCGGTTGGCCCGGTAGCTCTGTCCGTTGGGGGCCAAGGGCAGGGGACAGACCATGCCAAGAGGCAAAGCAAGGGCAATGGCCGTCGGGGTCCGCAAGGCGGTCTCGCGGGACTGGGTTGCGCTGACCATCGGCATCACCGGGGCCGGGGTGGCGATCATTGCCGTCATCTTGATGCTGGACCGCGAACCGCAGCACCTGCCGGATTGCGCCGCCACGGATGCGGCCTGCGTGGAATGAACCGGCATCGCGCGTTTCTGGCCGATGAACGCGGCGCGGTCACCGTCGATTGGGTGGTGCTGACGGCGGCCACGGTCGGCTTGGGCCTGGCGGTGATGGCGCAGGTCCGCGACGGCGTTGAGGGGCTGGCGGGGGATATCCGCTCGAACCTGTCGGGGATCGAGATCAGGACCAGTTTCGAGGAATGGGACGCGTTTCGCGAAGCACAGGCCGAGGACTGAGACGCCGGAAAAACCTTAATGGCGGATGGTCCTGCCGGTCTCACGGGTCCGACACTTCCATCCGCCGATAAAGGTTTTCGTCATCAAAAAATTCAAATGTCGCTTCGGTCTCTCGTGTCTTCGCCATCTTATGGTGTTATTTATACACTAATGAAATCGAGGCGCAAGAGGTTGGTTTAGGAAAAACACGAAAAAATCGGGAAAGGCGGTGTTTTCTGTCCGGCGCAACCAATGTGCAGACAAGAAAAAACCCTGCCGGAGGGAGGGCCGGCAGGGCAAGGTCAGGGAGGGGAGAGAGAGGCAGGGGTCGCGGGGGGCAGGGAGGTCATGAACTGTTCTGTTGGTGTTAAATATACACCGTTAACGCGCGAACACAAGCCTTTTCGCGTAAAAAATAGACCTAAGTGTATTTCCCTAACTGTTTCCGTTACTTGCGGGGATGATCTGCTGCACGATACCGGCGAATGCCAGGTAGATGGAGGTCACGATCAGCCCCCAGAGCGCCCAGGATTGCGGGTGGAACTCGACCAGAGCGGCCCATCCCGCGAATCCCGTCCAGGCAATGGCGACAGGCAGCGACAGCGCGCGCCAGCGTTCGGTGCGCACCGGATGGATGAACTTGAACGGCAGGAACATCCCCACCGAGAACAGGATCACCAGCGCCAGGATGACGTAGAAATTCGGGCTGATCGCGAAGAGGACCAGCACCGCCATGTTCCAGCATCCCGGAAAGCCGGAGAAGGAGTTGTCCCTGGTCTTCATCCGCGTGTCGGCGAAATAGACCACGCTGGCGAAGGTGATGACGATGATCGCCAGCCACCCCGTCCAGCCCGGAAGCAGGTCGGATTTGAACAACGCATAGGCCGGGATGAAGACATAGGTGAGATAGTCGATGATCAGGTCCATCAACGTGCCGTCGAACTCGGGCGCGTTGGTCTTGACGTCGTATCTGCGCGCCAGCGGCCCGTCGATGCCGTCGACGATGAAGGCCACCACCAGCCAGCCGAACATCAGCGGCCATTTCTCCTCGACCGCGGCCAGCATGGCGAGCATGGCAAACACCGCGCCGGTGGCGGTGAAGAGGTGGACGGCTAGGGCTTTCAGTCGAATATCCATCCGCGTCACATGCCGGATCGTGCCGGTTTTCGCAACCCGTCACGCCTTGGGATGGGCATTGGCATAGACCTCCATCAGGCGCGCGGTATCGACGCCGGTATAGGCCTGGGTGGTCGAAAGCGAGGCGTGGCCCAAAAGCTCCTGGATCGCGCGCAGATCGCCGCCCGCATCCAGCAGATGGGTGGCGAAACTGTGCCGCATCGCGTGCGGCGTGGCCGTGGCGGGCAGGCCAAGCTGCATCCGCGCGGCCTCGACCACGCGGGCGATCAGGCGCTGGTTGAGGGGGCCGCCCCGGACACCGCGAAAGAGCGCCGTGCCGGGGGCCAGGTCATGCGGGCAGAGGCTGGCGTAGCGGGCGACGGCGGCGCGCGCCATCGGCAGCACCGGCACTTCCCGCTCCTTGCCGCCCTTGCCGCGAATGCGCAGCGTGTCGGTGAGCGGCAGGATCCCGGCACTCAGGCCAAGCGCCTCGGAGATGCGCATCCCGCAGCCGTAGAGTAGGGTCACGACGGCCACGTCACGGGCCGAGACCCAGTCGCGCGTGTCCTGCGCCTCGACCGTTTCCAGCAACTCACGCGCTGCCGGAACCGACAGGGGGCGGGGCAGCTTGCGCTGGAACTTGGGCGACCGGGTGGAGAGGATCGCGGTGGCGTCGAAGCCGTCGCGTTCGGCCCACCAGCGGTAGAAGGATTTGACCGAGGAGAGCTGCCGGGCGAGCGATCTTGCCGACACGCCGCGCCCGCGCTCAAACGCCATCCAGGCACGCATGTCGCGGGGGCCGAGCGATTGCAGCGGGGCAAGCCCGAGCTGCGCGCCCTGATGCCCGGTCTGGAAGGCCAGAAACCCGGTCGCATCGCGCGCATAGGCCGTGACGGTGGCCTCGGACCCACCGCGCAGCGCCCCCACATCGGCCAGCCAGGCGGCCATGAGGTCTCGGGCGGCGGGGCTGATCGCGAGGCTCACTGGACTTAGCCCAGGAACCGCTTCATGGAGCGCTCGAACACGCCGGTGAAGAAGCTGAGCAGATCGGTGCCCTGCGACGGGCGGAACTGGTGCGGATCCTCGGACCCCATGACCAGCAGCGCGGGCAGGCGGCCCTGGCCCAGGTCGAGCTTGAGCAGCGCCTCGGAGGCAATCCAGTCGGCGGCCTCGCCATAGATGCGGTCGGAGCCGTCGCCGACCTGGCGCAGGGTGACGGCGCGGTCGGGGATGTTGCGCCCGCCGGTCAGGTAATGATCGACGAAACCGGGGCTGACCACGGTCAGCACATCCTCCAGCTTCTGCACCTTGGGGGCGGCATCGGCACTGGCCTCGGCGCTTTCCAGCACCAGCCGGATACGGTCGACGCGCAGGATGGCGGCGACATCCGTGCCCAGAACCTTCAGGAACGCCTCGAAATCGCGCTGTTCCAGCAGTTTCAGGATGGCGCGGTGCACCTGGTTGGTGCCGGCGAGGTTCTCATAGGCCGCCGCGATCACAGAGCGATGCGTGTCCTCCAGCCGGTCCAGCCGGTTTTCCAGCCGTTCCATGGCGATGCCGCGCATATCCACGATATTGCCGCCCATCTGGCGGTCATTCGCGGTGATCAGCGCGCGCATCACGTCGCGGTCGTCCAGAATCAGATCCGGGTCGCTCAAGACCCGCTCACGCCAGTCCTGCAACGGCTCTGCCCTCTCGCCCATATCCTCTGCCCTCATGCTCGTCTTTTGCTTTGGGCAGAGCCTATACCATGCTCAGACGATTTTCTGCCCTGTTTTTTCCCAATCCTTCAAAAAGGCGTCCAGCCCCTTGTCGGTCAGCACGTGATTGGCCATCGCCTTGATCACGCCCGGCGGCGCGGTGGCGACATCGGCGCCGATCAGCGCGGCCTCCTTCATGTGGTTGGCCGAGCGGATGGAGGCGGCGAGGATCTGCGTCTCGAACCCGTAATTGTCATAGATCTGGCGGATCTCCGCGATCAGGTCCATGCCATCGACATTGAGATCGTCGAGCCGCCCGATGAAGGGCGAGATATAGGTGGCCCCCGCCTTGGCCGCCAGAAGCGCCTGGTTGGCCGAGAAGCACAGCGTCACATTGGTCTTGTAGCCCTCGCCGGTCAGGATCTTGCAGGCCTTGAGCCCGTCCAGCGTCAAGGGCAGCTTGATGCAGATATTGTCGGCGATCTCGGCCAGCTTGCGGCCCTCGGTCAGCATCGCGTCGGCCTCCAGCGCGACGACCTCGGCGGAAACCGGGCCATCGACCATGTCGCAGATCTCCTTGGTGACCTCGACAATGTCGCGGCCCGATTTCAGGATCAGCGACGGGTTGGTGGTGACGCCATCGACCATACCAAGGTCATTGAGCTCGGCGATTGCATCGACATCTGCGGTATCTACGAAGAATTTCATGTCGCATTCCCCCCTTGGGATCAGTGAAGCGGTTTGCGCATGTCATAGCGCAGGAATAGGGTGGCGGGAACCCTGATTGTGTTTGCGCTAACATGACAATGCCCGACTACTTCGAAGAAGGCACGCTGGTTGGCGTGCTGACGGCCGAGCCGCTGGATCGGGTGCTGGATTACAAGGCGCCCGAGGGCGGCTGCTGGATGGGCGCCTTCGTGGTGGTGCCCCTCGGGCCGCGCAAGGTGATCGGCGTCATCTGGGGGCCGGGGCGGGGCGATTGGGATCCGGCGAAGGTGCGGACCGTGCTCAAGGTGCTGGACGTGGCCCCGATGCGCGCCGAGATGCGCGCGTTCCTGACCCGCGCCGGGGCTTACACGCTGACGCCGATGAGCGCCATGCTGCGGCTGGCCACCCGCGCGCCGGGACTGGCCGATCCGCCCTCGATGAAAAAACTCTACCGTCTGGGGATGGAGGCGCCCGACCGGATGACCGACGCCCGCACCCGCGTGCTGGCGGTGCTGGAGGAATATGGCGGGCTGGCCTTCACACAGAAGGAACTGGCCGAGATGGCGGGCACATCCGCCTCGGTCATCAAGGGGCTGGTGGCGCAGGGCGCGGTCGAGGAGGTGGATACGCCGCGGGATGCGCCCTATCTGCCGCTTGACCCCGACCGGCCCGGCAAGCCGCTGACGGAAAGCCAGGCGGCGGCGGTGGCACCCCTGGTGGCGGGGATCGGGGACGGCACTTATGGCACCACGCTGCTGAAGGGCGTCACCGGGTCGGGCAAGACGGAAGTCTACCTGGAGGCGGTCGCGGAATGTCTGCGGCAGGGACGGCAGGCGCTGGTGCTGCTGCCCGAGATCGCCCTGACCTCGGAATTCCTGACGCGCGTCAAGGCACGCTTCGGTGCGGAGCCCGCCGAATGGCATTCCGGTGTGACCATGACTGAACGCCGCCGCTGCTGGCGCATGGTGGGGCAGGGGGCGGCGCAACTGGTCGTGGGCGCGCGCTCGGCGCTCTACCTGCCGTTCCGCGACCTCGGGCTGATCGTGGTCGATGAGGAACATGACACCAGCTACAAGCAGGAGGATGGCGCGCTTTATTCGGCGCGGGACATGGCCGTGCTTCGGGCCTCGCTCAACGATGCGCAGGTGGTGCTGGCCTCGGCTACGCCGTCGCTCGAAAGCTGGTGGAACGCGGAGTCGGGCAAATATGCCCGCGTCGACCTGGCCGACCGCTTCGGCGCGGCGGTCATGCCCGAGATGCGCGCAATCGACATGCGGGCCGAGGATCTGCCGGGCAACCGGTGGGTCTCGCCCACGTTGCAAGCCGCCGTGCGGGCGCGGCTGGCGCGGGGCGAGCAGTCGCTGTTGTTCCTCAACCGTCGCGGATATGCGCCGGTGACGCTGTGCCGGGCCTGTGGCGAACAGGTCGGCTGCGATCACTGCGATGCGCGCATGGTGGAACACCGGTTCCAGAAGCGGCTGATGTGCCACCAATGCGGCGAGACCAAGCCGATGCCCGAGGCCTGCCCGTCCTGCGGGGTCGCGGGCAAGATGGCCGCCGTCGGCCCCGGCGTGGAGCGGCTGGCCGAGGAGGTCGAGGCGCTCTTTCCCGAGGCGCGCATGGCGGTGCTGTCCTCGGACCTCTTCGGCTCGGCGCGCGCGCTCAAGGCGCGGATCGCCGAGATCGCCGAGGGGGAGACGGATATCATCATCGGCACGCAGCTGGTCGCCAAGGGGCATAACTTCCCGCGCCTGACGCTGGTTGGCGTGATCGATGCCGATCTGGGGCTGCAAGGCTCGGACCTGCGCGCGGCGGAACGCACGTTTCAACTGATGCGCCAGGTCGCGGGGCGCGCGGGGCGGGCCGAGGTGCCGGGGGTGGCGCTGTTGCAGAGCTTCCAGCCCGAGCATCCGGTGATCCGCGCCATCCTCTCGGGCGACGAGGAGGGGTTCTGGCGCGCCGAGGCCGATGAGAGGCGCGCGACGGGGATGCCGCCCTTTGGCCGCCTGGCAGGGATCGTGGTGTCCTCGCCCGATGCAGCCCAGGCCTTTGACCTGGCCAATCACCTGGCCCGCAGCGACGCGCCGATCACGGCCATCGGCGGCACGGTCTACGGGCCAGCGCCCGCGCCGATAGCGCGCATCCGGGGGCGGCACCGGGTGCGCCTTCTGGTCAAGGCCCCGCGCGGCGCGCCGATCCAGGGCGCGTTGCGGGACTGGGTCGGGGGGCTGAAACTGCCGGGTGCCCTGCGCCTGTCGGTCGATATCGACCCGCAGAGTTTCTATTGAGCGATTTCGCCGCGCTTGCGCGCGTCGACCGATTGGGGGGCCAGCCCCCCAAGCCCCCCGAGGTATTTTCGGCAAAATGAAAGGGGGCCTGCGGGCCGGGGGTGGTTTTCAAGGCCCGCGGCTGCGGCTAGAAGGCCTGCGAAGCGAGAGAAGGTCCGCCCCGATGACAGTCATAACCCCGCAGCCCGGTATCATGGAGATTGCGCTCTACCAGGGCGGCGCGTCGAAGATCGCGGGCCGGTCCGATGTGCTCAAGCTCAGTTCCAACGAGAACCCCTTCGGTCCGAGCCCGCGCGCCGTCGAGGCGGTCGCGGCGGAAGCGGCGCGGATGCATCTTTATCCGGCGACGGATCACGGGGGGCTGCGGCAGGCGATTGCCGAGGGCTTGGGGTTGCAGGCCGAGCGGATCATCTGCGGCGTCGGCAGCGACGAGGTGATCACCTTTCTCTGCCAGGCCTATGCCGGACCGGGGGATGAGGTGCTCCATACCGAGCATGGGTTCCTGATGTATCGCATCTCGGCTTTGGCGGCGGGGGCCACGCCGGTCGTGGTCAAGGAAAAGGCCCGCGTGGTCGATGTCGATGCGATCCTGGCGGGCGTGACGGGCCGCACGCGGCTGGTCTTCGTGACCAATCCCGGCAACCCGACCGGCACGATGATCGGCGCGCAGGAGATGGCGCGGCTGGCCGAGGGGTTGCCCGCAAATTGCCTGCTGGTGATCGACGCGGCCTATATCGACTATGTCGAGGGCGACGATGGCGGCGCGGGCCTGGTCGAGGCGCGCGAAAACGTTGTGATGACGCGGACATTCTCCAAGATCTACGGGCTTGGGGGCCTTCGCGTCGGGTGGGGCTATGGCCCGCGCGCGGTGATCGACGTGCTGAACCGGGTGCGGGGGCCGTTCAACCTGTCGACGCTGGCGCTGGCGGGGGCCGAGGCGGCGATGCGTGATCCCGCCTATATGCAGATGTGCCGCGAGGTGAACCGGGTGCAGCGGGCGCGGCTGGCCGAGGGGCTGACGGCGATGGGATACCCCTCGGACCCGAGTCACGCCAATTTCATCACCGTCCATGTGGGCAGCGCCGAACGCGCGGCGGCGGCGGATGCGCATCTGAAGGCGCATGGCATCATCGTGCGGCTGGTCGCGGCCTATGGCCTGCCGGGGGCCATTCGGATTACGGTGGGTCGGGAAGAGGATGTGACCCGGCTGCTGGAGGTCATGGCCCGGTTCGGAGAGGCGACATGACGGTGATCTATGAGCGGGTGGCGCTGATCGGGCTTGGGCTGATTGCGGGCTCGATGGCGCTGGCGATGCGGCGGGGCGGGCTGGCCGGTGAGATCGTGGGGACCGCGCGCTCGGCCGAGACGCGAACGATCGCGCAGGAAATCGGGTTGTGCGACCGGATCGTGGAGACGGCGGCGGAGGCGGTGGAGGGGGCCGATCTCGTCGTGCTCTGCGTGCCGGTGGGCGCGATGGGGGCTGTGACGGCACAGATCGCGCCGCATCTGGCAAGGGGCGCGACGGTAACGGATGTGGGATCCGTCAAGAAGGACGTGATCGCCACGGTCGGGCCGCTCCTGCCGGATCATGTCGCCTTTGTTCCGGGCCACCCGCTGGCCGGCACCGAGCATTCCGGGCCGCGATCGGGCTTCGCGGAACTGTTCGAGAACCGTTACCTGATCCTGACCCCGCCCGAGGGGACCGACAAGGAGGCCACCCTGAAGCTGCGCGCGCTTTGGGAAGCGTTCGGCGCATTGGTCGAGGAGATGGACGCCGATCACCATGATCTGGTGCTGGCCGTGACCAGCCACGCGCCGCATCTCATCGCCTATACGATGGTGGGCGTGGCCGACGATCTGCGCCGCGTGACCGATAGCGAGGTGATCAGGTATTCCGCCGCCGGTTTCCGCGATTTCACCCGGATCGCCGCCAGCGACCCGACCATGTGGCGCGACGTGTTCCTGTCGAACAAGGAGGCGACCCTGGAGATCCTGGGCCGCTTCACCGAGGAGCTTTTCGCCCTGCAGCGCGCGATCCGGCAGGGCGATGGCGATCATCTTTTCGACTATTTCACCCGCACCCGCGCGATCCGGCGCGGCATCATCGAGGCGGGGCAGGACACGGACGCCCCCGATTTCGGGCGCGGGGCGCGGCGCAAGGGGGAAGCGGCGGAATGAAACGGGCGGGATTGACAATGCTGTTGGCCGGGCTGGCCCTGCCGGTTCTGGCCGAGGCACCGGGCCAATCGCTGCGTCCCCTGCCGCGTCCGGGGGCGGAGGCGGTGGTTGCGGCGCCTGGTTTGCCCGCGCCCGAGGTGCGGATCGTGCTGGCCAGTGAATTCGCACCGGGCCAGTCGCTGCGGCCCCTGCAACGTCCCGCAACGCGCGTGGTCGCGGCACCGGCGGCCTCGGCCGGGGCGGCTGCGCCATCCGCACCCGCCGAACCGGCGCAGGAGCAGGGCAATGGCCGGGGCGGCGGCGGGCTGCTGGCGTTCCTGCGGGGCAATAACCGGCGCGAGGATCCCGACACCCGCAATGGCCGTCTCTGCGGTGTGCGCGGCATCGAGGGCGAACGGCTGGAGCGCATACCCGGCCGCCTGAACGGATGCGGCATCGACGAGCCGGTGCGCATCAGCGCCATCAACGGAATCGCCCTGTCGCAGCGCCCGACACTGAGTTGCGACGCGGCGCTGGCATTGCAGGACTGGCTTGCGGGCGCGGTGGTGCCCGAGGTCGGGCGGCGCGGCGGGGGTGTTGCGTCGCTGCGTGTCATCGCCTCCTATTCGTGCCGCACCCGCAACAACGTCCCCGGCGCGCGGCTGTCGGAACATGCCACCGGCAGCGCCATCGACATTGCCGGTATCGGTCTGGCCGATGGCAGCGAACTCACCGTGCTGTCGGATTGGGGCAGCGGGGCCGAGGGGCGCATCCTGCGCAACCTGCACCGCGCGGCCTGCGGGCCCTTCGGCACGGTTCTGGGCCCCAATGCCGACCGCTACCATCAGGACCATTTCCACCTTGATGTGGCGTCCTATCGCAACGGGGACTATTGCCGCTAACCGCCTGCCGTCAATAGAGGTAGAAATACGGCGACGGGCCAAGCGGGATCGGCCCCAGATAGGCCCGCCCATCCGCAAAGCTGAGCGTCACATCGACATCCTGCGCGCGGCCCGACAGGTTGGCGATGACCGAAAGGCCGGTTTCCAGCGTGCCCTGCATCGCGGGCGGCACCAGCCCCGCATTGACGCCAAGCGCGATGATCTGCCGCCAGTTTTCGGCCCTGACCGCGACATCGCCAGTGGGCACGCCCGCCCCGTCGATCTCCAGCGTGCCGGACATGCGCAGCGACAGCGCGCCCCAATCCGCGCGCAGCTCCTCCAGGTCGATGCGGGTGAATTGCGGCCGCGAAACCTCCAGCGCGGTGATGTCCCACGGGCGGTCGAAACCGACTTCGCCGGACGCATGGACCCGCTCTATGACCTCGGGCAGCTGGCCGCGCGGATCCAAACGGCGCAACACGCCGCCTGCCGGGGAAACGCCGGTGGCGTCGAACCGGATGTCATAACGCGCCTCGCCCGCGTCGCGCATCTCGAAACGGGCGCTGTCGACGGCGCTGGTCCAGCCCAGGTCGCTGTCGATGCGGAACGCGGCAAGATCGGCCTCGGCCTGGACCAGAGCGAAATCGGCGGTCGGGCGGACATGCAGCAACGCCTCCATCCGATCCGAGGTGATGGTGAGCTGTTCGAGGGGCGTGGCCAGCACCTGCGTCCGGGGCCAGATCGCGCGCAGGGACTGCGGCTGCCAGGCCGGCTGGACCAGGTAGAACTCCTCGGCCTGCCAGGCCCATTCGGTGAAGGGATCGGCGAGGTTGACGCCACGAAAGGCGGTTTCGAACGCAAGCGGAAAGCCGGTGGTCTCGATCTCGTCCTGCATCGCGACCCATCCGGCCTCCTGCCGCTGCTCGAACCAGCCGCGCGACAGGCGCTCGGTCGTGATCGCGCCCGCAAGCCAGACCCCGGACCACAAAAGCGCAGCCAGACCGACGATCCAGGCAACCAGTTTCATGCCGCGATTCCCCTGTTTCATCCGCCGCGCGTGACGTGCATATACGGGGGGCTGCGACAGGAAACCAGAGGAAGGCTGTGTGAATGGATCTGTGGGTGTTCGGCTATGGCTCGTTGATCTGGAACCCCGGCTTCGAGGTCGAGGAGCGCCGCATCGCGCGGCTGCCCGGCTGGCATCGCTCGTTCTGCATGTCGTCCATCCATCACCGTGGCACCGAGGAGGCGCCGGGCCTTGTGCTGGCGCTGGATGAGGCGCCGGGCGAACATTGCGACGGCGTGGCGTTCCGCGTGGCCGCCGCGCGACGCGACGCCACCATCGCCTATCTGCGGGACCGCGAGCTGATCTCCTCGGCCTATCTGGAGCGTGAATTGCCGATCTTCTTCCGCGACGGGGCGCAGGCCATGGCCGTCACCTACGTGATCGACCGCGCGCATGTGCAATATGTCGCCGGCATGGCGCTGGAGGATCAGGCGAAGATCATCGCGCGGGCCACGGGCGGGCGCGGTCCGAATGACGAATACCTCTACAATACCGCCAGCCATCTGGCCGAGCTTGACCTGGCCGATGCCGATCTGGATTGGCTGGTGTCACGGGTTCGTGGGTTGAAACCGGCCTGATTCCATTGCAGTTGGCAGAGCCGACCAACCCCTGTAGGGTGGCACGAAACAACCGATTTGGGCAGAACCCCCGGTGACGAGCAGACCAGACGCGCCAAGATTCACGCAACCGATCCGCCAGATTGTCATCATGCTGATGATCTGCGGGCTGGTCGGGCTTGGCACGTTCTTCGTCTTCCCCTCGGTCGCGCCCGTCTTCCTGGCCAATACGTTTCTCAACGGCACCATCGCGGTCGTGTTCCTGGTCGGCGTCCTGGCCTGCTACTGGCAGGTGGCGCAGCTCTTTTCCTCGATCTCGTGGATCGAGGAAATCGCCTCGGGCAGCACCAAGCACCAGGACCGCCCGCCGCGCCTTCTGGCCCCGCTGGAGGGCATCCTGCGCGCACGCGGCACAAAGCTGCAACTGACCTCGGCCTCGTCGCGTTCGATCCTCGATTCCGTCGGCGCGCGGATGGAGGAAAGCCGCGACATCACGCGCTATATCACCAACCTGCTGATTTTCCTGGGTCTTCTGGGCACGTTCTACGGGCTGGCCATCACCGTTCCGGCGGTGGTGGAGACCATCCGGTCCCTGCAACCCTCGGCGGAGGAAAGCGGGATGGAGGTGTTCGGGCGCCTCATGGGCGGGCTGGAGGAACAGCTTGGCGGCATGGGCACGGCCTTCGCCTCGTCGCTGCTTGGCCTTGCCGGATCGCTGGTCGTTGGCCTGTTGGAGCTTTTCGCGGGCCACGGGCAGAACCGATTTTACCGCGAGATGGAGGAGTGGCTGTCCACCATCACGCGGGTCAGCTTTTCCAGCGGCGAGGGCGATGGCGGCGGCGTGGATCGGGGCGCGATTTCCACCGTGCTGGATCACATGGTCGACCAGATCGACACGTTGCAGAGCCTCTTTGCCCGATCCGAAACGCGCCATGCCGAAACCGAACAGCGGATGAATGACATCACCGTGGTGCTACATGACCTGGCCGAACGGCTCGGCCCCGGACAGGTGGCGGCGACCGAACGCATGGCCGCGTCACAGGAGCGGCTGGCCGAGGTGCTTCAGGCCACCAGCGGCGAAGCCGGGATCGACGCCGAAAGCCGGATGCGGCTGCGCTCCATCGACGTGCAACTGTTGAAGATCTTCGAGGAAATCGGGGCCTCGCGCACCGAAGAGGTGGGCGCCCTGCGCGACGATATCGGGGCGCTGACCGAGGCGCTGCGCGACCTCAACCGTTCCGCATCGGGGCAACGCCGTCCACGCCGCCCGCGTATTGAACCGGGCGAAGGCGAGGGCTGAGCCATGGCCTTTCACCGCCGCGCAGGCAATCGCTTCGCAGGCTCGATCTGGCCCGGTTTCGTCGATGCCATCACCGCCATGCTGATGGTGATGATCTTCGTGCTGACCATCTTCATGGTGGTGCAGTTTGTCCTCTCCGAGACGATCAACGACCAGGACACCGAACTGAATGCGCTGAATGCGCGGCTGAACGCGCTGTCGCAGGCATTGGGGCTGGAGCAGGTGCGCAACTCGCAACTGGAACGCCGCGCCGCGACCCTCGGGGCCAACCTGACAGCGGCCGAGGAGGAGATCGCCGCGCAATCCTTGCTGATTGCCAACCTGACGGCGCAGGCGCAGGCGCAGACCGCCCGCATCGCCGATTTCGAGGCGCAGGTCGCCACGCTCCTGGCCCAGAACACGGAGCTGACCGAGGATCGCGACGCCGCCCGCGCCGAGATCGAGGAGCGCATCAGCCAGGCCGAGGCGCTGGATCTCGCTCTCGCTGCGGCGCGCGCCGAGATCGACGAGGCGGCGGAGGCGGCGCGGCGGGCGGCCGCCGAACGCGAGGCGCTGGAGGCGCTGATCGCCGATCTGCAAACCGAGGCCGAAAGCCAGGCCGCGACCCTGGCCGAGACCCTGGCCATGCTGGAGGATGAGCGCGGGACCACCGCCGATCTGGAGGCACAGGTCACGGCGCTGGAAAGCGACCTTGACGCCGAGGAGACCGCGCGCCTTGCCGAAGCCGCCGCCGCCGCGGCGCTGCGGGCACGCCTCAACGACACGCAAACGCAACTGACCGAGGAGGAATCCGCCCGCCTGGTCGAGGCCGCCGCCGCCGAGGCCCTGCGCGCCCGGCTTGAGGATGCCGACGCGGAACTGACCGCAATGTCGCTGGCGCTGGAGGAGCGCCGCCGCGAGGCCGAGGAGACATTGACCCTGCTGGCCGCCGCCGATCAGGCGCGCGAGAACCTGGCCGCGCGGCTGGCCGCCGCCGTCGCCGCCACCGCCGCCCGCGATCAGGCCATCGCGGACCTGGAAGCTGGCGCCGCGGCACGGGTTTCGGACCTGGAGGCGCAGCTTGCCCTGGCGCTGGCCGCCCGCGCCCGCGACGCCGAGGCGCTGGCCGAAACGCAAGAGGCGCTTGAGACCGCGACCGAGGTGGCCACGACTCAGGCCGGTGACATCTCGGCGCTGGAGGCGGAGCTTGCGCTGGCGCTTGCCGCGCGCGCCCGTGCCGACCGCACGCTGGCGGAAACCCAAGCCGCGCTTGAGACCGCGACCGAAGAGGTCGCCGAGCGGGAAGGCGACCTGTCGGACCTGGAGGAACAACTGGCCCGGGCCCTCGCCGCCCGCGCCCGCGATGCCGAAGCCCTGTCCGAAACGCAGGCCGCCTTGGAAACCGCGTCGTCGGAGGCAGCGGAGCGGGCCGGGGATCTCTCCGTGCTGGAGGAGGAGCTTGCGCTGGCGCTGGCGCAACTGGCCACGCAATCGGCGACCAGCCGGACGCGCATCGCGGAGTTGGAGACCAGACTTGCGGACGCCGAGGCCGATGCCGCCGCCAATGCCGAAGAACTTGCGGCCCGCGAAACGGCGCTGAGCGCGCTGGAGGCGGAGCTTGCCGCAGCGCTTGCTGCCGCGACGCGGGACGACGCGCTGGTCTCGGACCTTCAGGAGCAGCTTGGAACGGCGCAGGCGCAGGCCAGTGCAGCGCTGGAGGGCCTCGCCGCAAGCCGGACATCGCTCAGCAATCTCGAAGCGGAACTGGCGCGGGCGCTGCTGGACCTCGACCGCTCGCAAGCCGAGGCCGCGGCGCGGATCGGCGAGTTGGAGCGGCAGCTGGCGGCCTCGCAGGAGGCGCGGGATGCGTCCAGCGCGCAGGCGGCTGCGACCCTGTCGGACCTCGAGGCGCAACTGGCCGCCGCGCTGACCGCGCAGATGCTGGCCGAGGCCGAGGTCACGGCATTGAGCGAGGCGGAACAGCGCGCGGCGCTTCTGGCGCAGGCCAACCTGGAACTGGAAGCCAATGCCGAGGCGGCCTCGGCGGAAAGCCAGCGCCAGATCGCGGCGCTGAATGAACAGGTCGCGGCCCTTCGCACCCAGCTGGGGCAATTGCGGGCGCTGCTGGATGACGCGCGGGAACGCGACGCGGCGGCGGCGGTCCAGGTGGAGAACCTGGGGGCCGATCTGAACGCGGCGCTGGCCCAACTTGCCGCCGAAGCCTCGGCCCGCGCGGTGGCCGAAGCCGAAGCGGCGGCGCTGACCCAGGCCGAGGCCGACCGGCTGGCCGCCGAGGCGCAGGAGCTGGAGCGCTACCGGTCCGAGTTCTTCGGGCGGTTGCGCGAATTGCTGGAGGGGCGCGAGGGGGTGCGGATCGAGGGCGACCGGTTCGTCTTCTCCTCCGAGGTTCTGTTCGAGTCCGGCTCGGCCGAGCTTGCCGCCGAAGGCCGGAGCCAGATCGCCAATGTCGCGGATCTTCTGCTGGATGTGGCCGATGAAATCCCCGACACGATCGACTGGATCATCCGGGTCGATGGCCATACCGACGATGTGCAGATCCGCCCCGGCGCAGAATATGCCAATAACTGGGAATTGAGCCAGGCGCGCGCCCTGTCGGTCGTGCTGTTCATGATCGAGGATCTGGGCATTGAGCCGCACCGCCTGGCCGCGACGGGGTTCGGCGAATACCGTCCGATCAACCCCGCCGACACGGATGAGGCGCGGGCGCAGAACCGGCGCATCGAGCTGAAGCTCACTGAACGCTAACGCGCGATCCGGGTCTCGGCGGTGATGCGGTCGATCTCGGTGCCGTCGCGGATCAGCCTGACCTCACCCGAATAGCCGCCTTCGGTCCAGGCGTCGCCCCGTGCGCGCAGGCCGGTGGCGCGGAAAAGCTGCGCCTGGGTCCGCTCGAGGGGCACGGTCACGTCATGCAGGGTCTCACCATCCGGCAGCCGGATCAGCAGCCGCAGCTCATCGCCCGCGCGCGCGCCGAAAAGATAGGCCCAGATGACGAGGGCGGGGGCGTCGGGGGCGATCCGATCCAGCCCCGCCGTGCCCGCGCGGATGCTGTCGAATGCGGGGATGTCGGTGGCGAACCCGGCTGTCAGAAACCCGCCGGGCTGATAGGGCAGGGGCGCCTGCCAAAGGCTCTCGCCCGCCGCGCCGCAGCTGCCGTCGATGGAGAACGGATCGACATGCTCCCCATCCCGGCGCACGGATATATGCAGATGCGGAAACTCGGTATTGCCGGAATAGCCCATCAGCCCGAGTGGCGCACCCTCGGCCACGCGCTGCCCCTCGGTGACGCTGACCGAGCCGCGCCGCATGTGGCAATATTGCGTCTGCCAGCCCTGCCCATGATCGAGCAGCACACCATTGCCGCATTCCTGCCCCGCCACCATCCCGTCGCGCCCGTCATCGGCGGTGCTGTTGCGCAGGCCGATGACGATGCCCGGCGCGGCGGCGAAGACCGGAATATCGCGGGCGAGGTCGGAGAGGTCCGTGACGCGGATATCGGTGCCGGTATGGCCGTCATAGCTGAGCGGTCCGCAGGTATGATCCCGCGCCCCCGGCCCCGGATCACGGTCCATGTATTGCTGGATGAAGCAGTCTTCGCCCAGGTCGCAATCAAGGGGAAAGCGCAGGGACGGTGCGTCGGCCCGTGCGGGCGTCATGAAAAAGGCGGCCCCCGAAAGGGCCGCCCATATCGCGATCTGCCGGATCATTCCGCCGTCAGAAGCGGGGGCTTCTTGGAGGACAGGCGGCGCGCGCCCGGTTCCTCGATCCGCAGGTCGATCTCGCCATCCTTGATGCCGACCTGGACATTGCCGCCCTTGGCCAGCTTGCCGAACAGAAGCTCCTCGGCCAGCGGCTTCTTGATATGCTCCTGGATGACGCGGCCAAGCGGGCGGGCGCCCATCTTGTCGTCATAGCCCTTCTCGGCCAGCCATTCGGCGGCGGGCTTGGTCAGTTCGATGGTGACGTTGCGATCCATCAACTGCGCCTCAAGCTGCAGCACGAATTTCTCGACCACCTGCAAGATCACCTCTTTCGGCAGCGCGCCGAAGGAGATCACCGCGTCCAGACGGTTGCGGAACTCGGGCGTGAAGGTGCGTTCGATGGCGGCGGTATCCTCGCCCTCGCGGCGGTCGCGGCCAAAGCCGACAGCCGATTTCGCAAGTTCCGTGGCACCCGCGTTCGAGGTCATGATCAAGACCACGTTGCGGAAATCGACCGAGCGCCCGTTATGGTCGGTCAGCGTGCCGTGATCCATCACCTGAAGCAGGATGTTGAACACGTCCGGATGCGCCTTCTCGATCTCGTCCAGCAGCAGCACGCAATGCGGATGCTGGTCGACGCCATCGGTCAACTGCCCGCCCTGGTCGAAGCCGACATAGCCCGGCGGCGCGCCAATCAGGCGCGAGACCGCGTGTTTCTCCATGTATTCCGACATGTCCAAGCGCAGGAGTTCCACGCCGAGCGTATCGGCCAGCTGCTTGGCCACCTCGGTCTTGCCAACACCGGTGGGGCCCGCAAAGAGGTAGTTGCCGATCGGCTTTTCCGGTTCGCGCAGGCCCGCGCGGGCCAGCTTGATCGCGCTGGAGAGCGCCGTGATGGCCTTGTCCTGCCCGAAGACGACGCGTTTCAGCGAGACCTCCAGATCCTTCAGCACAACCGCATCGTCCTTGGAGACGTTTTTCGGCGGGATGCGGGCGATCTTGGCGACGACGGCCTCGATCTCCTTGGTGCCGATGGTCTTGCGGCGCTTGCTTTCGGCGACCAGGTGCTGTGCGGCGCCGGCCTCGTCGATCACGTCGATGGCCTTGTCGGGCAGCTTGCGGTCGTTGATGTAGCGCGCAGAGAGCTCCACCGCCGACTTGATCGCGTCGGCGGTGTATTTGACGTCGTGATGCTCCTCGAAATAGGGCTTGAGGCCCTTGAGGATCTTGACGCTGTCATCGACCGTCGGCTCGTTCACGTCGATCTTCTGGAACCGACGGGAAAGCGCGCGGTCCTTTTCGAAATGCTGGCGGAATTCCTTGTAGGTGGTCGAGCCCATGCAGCGCAGCTTGCCGCCCTGCAACGCGGGTTTCAGCAGGTTGGAGGCATCCATCGCGCCGCCGGAGGTCGCGCCCGCGCCGATCACGGTGTGAATCTCGTCGATGAAGAGGACCGCGTCGGGGTGATCCTCAAGCTCACTGACCACGGCCTTGAGCCGTTCCTCGAAATCGCCGCGATAGCGGGTGCCGGCCAGAAGCGCGCCCATGTCGAGCGAGAAGATGGTCGCCCCTTGCAGAACCTCGGGCGTCTGGCCCTCGACGATCTTCTTGGCGAGCCCTTCGGCGATGGCGGTCTTGCCGACACCGGGGTCGCCCACCAGAAGCGGGTTGTTCTTGCGGCGGCGGCAGAGCACCTGGATGCAGCGCTCAACCTCATGGTGACGCCCGATCAGCGGATCGACATCGCCCTTCATCGCCTTGGTGTTCAGGTCGACGCAGTATTTTCCCAGCGCGCTTTCCTTGGCCTCGGCCTCGGGCGTGGCTTCCCCGCGCACCGCGTCATCATCCATCTCGGGCGCGCCGGTCACGGGCCGGGATTCCCCGAAACTGGGATCCTTGGCGACGCCATGGGCGATGAAATTCACCGCGTCATAGCGGGTCATGTCCTGTTCCTGCAGGAAGAAGGCCGCGTTGGATTCGCGTTCGGCGAAGATCGCGACCAACACGTTGGCGCCCGTCACCTCGGTCCGGCCCGAGCTTTGCACATGGATCGCGGCGCGCTGGATCACGCGCTGGAAGGCGGCGGTCGGCACCGCCTCGGAGCCTTCGATATCGGTTTCCAGCGTCGACAGGTCGTCGTCGATGAAGGTCACAAGCGTGGTGCGCAAAAGCTCCACATCGACGCCGCAGGCCTGGATGACCTTCAGGGCGTCGGGTTCCTCAAGCAAAGCAAGCAGGAGGTGTTCCAGGGTGGCCAATTCATGGCGGCGCGCGTTGGCCTGGGCCAGGGCCGCGTGGATGGCTTGCTCAAGAGTGTTCGAAAACGACGGCACTGCCAGTGCTCCTTTCATTGAGCCGGATCGGCTGAGAGGGGCACTCGGGGCCCGGTCCGACTGTGGCCTGATACTGTTAAGGTTCGGTTTTCTTCGCCGCAGTTCAAGCCATTTCTTATCAATTCTTCATTATCGCCGCGTCATGCCTTCCAGGGTGAAGGAAATTTGCAGCAGGTGCGAGGTTTTGCGGCAACGGCGTCAGAAATTGTCTTTCCGCGCCCTAATTTCGGCAAAGACCTCGGGTTCAGAAGCGGCCTGCATCCCGAGCCGCGACTTGATCTCGGAAACGTGGCTGCGCAGGAACGGATTGGTGTCCAGTTCGTCGCGCAGGCTGGAGGGAACGGTGGGCTGCCCCGCCTCGCGCGCGGCAGCAATTGCTTCGCTACGAGAGATAAGCGCCGCGTTCTCCGGTTCAATAGTCAGCGCGAATTTCGCGTTGGCGGCGGTGTATTCATGGCCGGAATAAACCTGTGTTTCCGGGCGCAGGGCGGCAAGGTGGCCAAGGCTCTTGTACATCTGCTCCGGCGTCCCCTCAAAGAGCCGCCCGCAGCCAAGCGCCATCAGGCTGTCGGCGGTGAAAACGGCCCTGGAGGCGGGGAAATGAAACGCGACATGGCCGATCGTGTGGCCCGGGACATCCAGCACTTCGCCGGTCTCGGACCCGATCGTGACTTCGCCGCCGGGCTCGACCGCATGGGTGAGGGGCGGCAGACGCCCGGCATCCGCCGCATTGCCCCAGGTCGCGGCCCCCGTTGCCTGCCCCAGCTCGGCCACGCCATCGACATGGTCCCAGTGGTGATGCGTGATCAGGATGTCGGTAAGCTGCCAGCCGCGCCGGTCCAGCTCCGCCCTGATCGGGCCTGCCTCGGGCACATCGACAACGGCGGTGGCACCGGTGTCAGGGTCATGGGCCAGGTAGGCGTAATTGTCCGACAGGCAGGGCACGGTCACGATCTCAAGGGGCATGGATTAATCCTCCGGCTGTGCTTAGCTTGGGTGCAAAGGGTCGCCCAAAGCTGGAAGGGTTGCAATGCATCTCGACGTTCTGGACCTGCGCCAGTTCTATTACCGGACCCGGCTTGGCCGTGCCGCGCAGAAATCGGTGCGCGATCAGGTGGTCTCGTTCTGGCCCGACGCGCGGGGCGAGGCGGTGGTGGGCTTCGGTTTTGCTGCGCCGCTGATGCGGCCCTACTTGGACAATGCGGCGCGGGTCCTGGCGCTGATGCCGGGGGCGCAAGGCGTGATGCCCTGGCCGCCGGGGGGCGACAATGTCTCGGTCCTGTGCCGCGAAACCAAGTGGCCCCTGCCTGCGGGCATGGCGGACAAGCTCATCTGCCTGCACGGGCTGGAGACCTCGCAGCATCCCGACGCGGTGCTGGAGGAATGCTACCGGGTGCTTGCGCCGGGTGGTCGCGCGCTCTTCATCGTGCCCAACCGCAGCGGGCTCTGGGCGCGGCGCGACGCGACGCCCTTCGGCTTCGGGCGGCCCTATTCCCTGGGCCAGCTGGAAGCGCAGCTGCGCAGCCATGGGTTCGAGCCGCAGCGCAACCGCGCGGCCCTCTTCGCGCCGCCCCGCGAAGGCCGGTTCTGGCTGCGCAGCGCCGAGATGATCGAACGCATGGGCCGCAAGATGTCGGACAGCACGGCGGGCGGTGTGATCATGCTGGAGGCGAGCAAGCGCAGCTATGCGCCGACCCGCCCCGGACTGGCCGAACGGGTGCGAAGGCCCCTGCGCATCCTCGACGGGGCGCCGCAGCCCGCCCGCCGCGACAGCCGGTGACTCGGGCAGTTATCCACAGGAAATCGGCGGTCTCGCGCAAGCTTCAAACGGTCGCAGTCTGGCGCACGCGCCCCGATCCCTATAAAAACAGGGCGGAAACGCGCGACCATCCGGATGCCCCTTTATGTTGCAGGTCCAAGGCACCTCTGCTACATCCTGCGCGATTTCCATGGGCGGGGGGACAGTTCCGCTCTGATCCAACGAACCGCCGGGCATGTCATGGACGTGATCCCGGCCACTAGAACGGAAGGGTGGACGTGTCCGAACCAGCTTCGATCTCCTCCGGCATTGCCAAGCGCTATGCCACCGCCGTGTTTGAACTTGCGCAGGAGGAAAACGCCCTGCCCGCGCTGGAAGGCGACCTGGACACGCTGGAGGCCGCGATGGCCGAGAGCGGCGACCTGCGCGACCTGCTGAATTCCCCGATCTACAGCCGCGACCAGATGCAGGCCGGTATCGGTGCCGTCGCCAAGGCGATGGGCCTGGGCGACATCCTGGCCAACACGCTGAAACTGATGGCCTCCAAGCGCCGCCTCTTCGTGGTGCCCGCGCTGGCCCGTACGCTGCGCGGCCTGATTGCCGATCACAAGGGCGAGGTTGTCGCCGACGTGGTCTCGGCCAAGGCATTGACCAAGACCCAATCCGAGAAGCTGACGAAGTCGCTGGCCTCCGCGATTGGCAAGGACGTGAAACTGAATGCGACCGTGGATGAGGCGATCATCGGCGGTCTTGTTGTCAAAGTGGGCTCGAAGATGATCGACACCTCGATCCGCTCCAAGCTCAACTCTCTCCAGAACACCATGAAAGAGGTCGGATAAATGAGTATCCAAGCAGCCGAGATCTCTGCGATCCTGAAAGAGCAGATCAAAAGCTTCGGTCAGGACGCGGAAGTTGCAGAAGTTGGCCGAGTGCTGAGCGTTGGCGACGGTATTGCCCGCGTCTATGGCCTCGACAACTGCCAGGCCGGCGAGATGGTCGAGTTTCCGGGCGGCATCATGGGCATGGCCCTGAACCTGGAAAGCGACAACGTTGGTGTCGTGATCTTCGGCTCGGACCGGGACATCAAGGAAGGCGACACCGTCAAGCGCACCAACTCCATCGTGTCGGTGCCGGCGGGCGACGAGCTTCTGGGCCGGGTCGTGGACGGCCTCGGCAACCCGATCGACGGCAAGGGTCCGATCAACGCCTCGGAAACCCGCGTCGCAGACGTGAAGGCCCCCGGCATCATCCCGCGTAAATCGGTGCATGAGCCGATGGCGACCGGCCTCAAGGCCATCGACGCGATGATCCCGATCGGCCGTGGCCAGCGCGAGTTGATCATTGGCGACCGCCAGACCGGCAAGACCGCCGTGGCGCTGGACACGATCCTGAACCAGAAAAGCTATAACGAAGCGGCGGGCGACGACGAGTCGAAGAAGCTCTACTGCGTCTATGTCGCCATCGGGCAGAAGCGCTCGACCGTGGCGCAGCTGGTCAAGAAGCTGGAGGAAAGCGGCGCGATGGAATATTCCATCGTCGTGGCCGCCACCGCATCCGACCCCGCGCCGATGCAGTTCCTGGCCCCCTATGCGGCCACCTCGATGGCCGAGTTCTTCCGCGACAATGGCCGCCACGCGCTGATCATCTACGATGACCTCTCCAAGCAGGCCGTGTCCTATCGCCAGATGTCGCTGCTGCTGCGCCGTCCGCCGGGCCGCGAAGCCTATCCGGGCGACGTGTTCTACCTGCACTCGCGCTTGCTGGAACGGTCCGCCAAGCTGAACGAGGATCACGGTGCCGGGTCGCTGACCGCGCTGCCAATCATCGAAACCCAGGGCGGCGACGTCTCGGCCTTTATCCCGACCAACGTGATCTCGATCACCGACGGCCAGATCTTCCTGGAAACCGACCTGTTCTTCCAGGGCATCCGCCCCGCCGTGAACACCGGTCTGTCGGTCTCCCGCGTCGGCTCCTCGGCGCAGACCAAGGCGATGTCCTCGGTCGCCGGCCCGGTCAAGCTGAGCCTTGCCCAGTATCGTGAAATGGCGGCCTTCGCGCAGTTCGGCTCGGACCTCGACGCCGCCACGCAGCGCCTGCTGTCGCGCGGTGCGCGTCTGACCGAGCTGATGAAGCAGCCACAATACTCGCCGCTCAACAACGCCGAGATCGTCTGCGTCATCTTCGCGGGCACCAACGGCTATCTCGACAAGGTCGACGTCAAGGAGGTGGGCCGCTTCGAGGCCGGGCTGCTGTCGCATCTGCGCGGCAAGCACCAGGACCTGCTGGACGACATCACCAACAATGACCGCAAGGTCAAAGGTGAGCTTGAGGACAAGATCAAGGCCGCGCTCGACGAATACGCCTCTGACTTCGCATAAGGGGGCCAGGCAATGCCAAACCTCAAGGATCTGAAAAACAGGATCTCGTCGGTCAAATCGACCCGCAAGATCACCAAGGCGATGCAAATGGTCGCTGCCGCGAAACTGCGCCGGGCGCAGGAAGCGGCAGAGGCCAGCCGTCCCTATGCCGAACGGATGCTGGCCGTCATGGGCGGGCTCGCCGCGTCGGTCGGCGGTTCCGATTCCGCGCCGCGTCTGCTGACGGGGACGGGGTCCGAGGACACGCACCTTCTGGTGGTGATGACCTCGGAACGCGGCCTCTGCGGCGGTTTCAACTCGACCATCGTGCGCAAGGTGCGGGGCCAGATCGCGGAACTGCAGGGCGCGGGCAAGACCGTGAAACTGCTGACCGTGGGCAAGAAGGGGCGCGAACAGCTGCGCCGCGACTATGGCGACCTGATGGTGGCCCATGTCGACCTGTCCGAGGTCAAGCGCATCGGCTATGCCAATGCCGCCGAGATCGCGGGCGATATCCTCAAGCGTTTCGATGCCGGGGAATTCGACGTTGCCACGATCTTCTTCAACCGGTTCGAATCCGTGATCACGCAGATCCCGACCGCGACGCAGATCATCCCCGCCGTGTTCGAGGATGATGCCGACGGGACCAGCACGCTTTACGATTACGAACCCTCGGAAGAGGCGATCCTGGAAGACCTGCTGCCGCGCGGTGTGGCCACCCAGATCTTCGCTGCGCTTCTGGAAAACGGCGCGTCCGAACAGGGCGCGCGGATGTCGGCGATGGACAATGCCACGCGCAACGCGGGCGAGATGATCGAGGATCTGACGATCCAGTTCAACCGCACCCGTCAGGCCGTCATCACCAACGAGCTGATCGAAATTATCTCGGGCGCTGAAGCGCTCTAAGAACCGGAGACGAAACGACATGGCAAACGCAGTCGGCAAAATCACGCAGGTCATCGGCGCCGTCGTTGACGTGCATTTCGAGGATCACCTGCCGGAGATCCTGAACGCCCTGATCACCCAGAATGACGGCAAGGATCTGGTCCTTGAGGTCGCGCAGCATCTGGGCGAGAACACCGTGCGCACCATCGCGATGGACTCGACCGAAGGTCTGGTGCGCGGCGCGGAGGTCATCGACCAGGACGCGCCCATTTCGGTGCCCGTCGGCAACGCAACGCTTGGCCGCATCCTCAACGTCGTTGGCGCGCCGGTCGACGAAAAGGGCCCGGTCGATGCCACCGAGAGCCGCCCGATCCACGGCGATGCGCCCTCCTTCGAGGAACAGTCGACCGAGACCGAGATCCTGACCACCGGCATCAAGGTCATCGACCTGCTGGCCCCCTATACCAAGGGCGGCAAGATCGGCCTCTTCGGCGGTGCCGGCGTTGGCAAGACGGTTCTGATCATGGAATTGATCAACAACATCGCCAAGGTGCACTCGGGCGTGTCCGTGTTCGCCGGTGTGGGGGAACGGACCCGTGAGGGCAACGACCTCTATCACGAGATGATCGAATCCGGCGTGATCGTTCCCGACAACCTCTCCGAATCCAAGATCGCGCTGGTCTACGGCCAGATGAACGAGCCGCCGGGGGCGCGTATGCGCGTGGCCCTTTCCGGCCTGACCCTGGCCGAGCAGTTCCGCGACGATACCGGTTCGGACGTGCTGTTCTTCGTCGACAACATCTTCCGCTTCACCCAGGCCGGGTCCGAGGTGTCGGCGCTTCTGGGCCGTATCCCCTCCGCCGTGGGCTACCAGCCGACGCTGGCCACCGACATGGGCGCGATGCAGGAACGCATCTCCTCGACCCGCTCGGGCTCGATCACCTCGGTCCAGGCCGTCTACGTGCCTGCGGACGACCTCACCGACCCGGCCCCGGCCACGTCCTTCGCCCACCTCGACGCGACGACCGTTCTGGACCGTGCGATCTCGGAAAAGGGCATCTACCCGGCGGTGGACCCGCTCGGCTCGACCTCGCGCCTGCTCGATCCGCTGATCATCGGCGAGGAGCATTACAAGGTCGCGACCGACGTGCAGCAGGTGCTTCAGCGCTACAAGAGCTTGCAGGACATCATCGCCATTCTCGGCATGGACGAGCTCAGCGAAGACGACAAGCTGGCCGTGTCGCGTGCCCGCAAGATCGAACGCTTCCTGAGCCAGCCCTTCGACGTCGCCAAGGTCTTCACCGGCTCGGACGGCGTGCAGGTGCCGCTGGAGGAAACCATCGCCTCGTTCAAGGCCGTGGTTGCCGGCGAGTATGACCACTTCCCCGAAGCGGCCTTCTACATGGTCGGCGGCATCGACGAAGTGATCGCGAAAGCCGAGCGCCTGGCCGCAGAAGCCGCCTAAGGAGTATCCGATGGCCGATACCATCCAGTTCGACCTCGTGTCCCCGGAACGCCGCCTGGCCTCGTTTGAGGCCAGTGCCGTGCAGCTACCGGGCACCGATGGCGACATGACCGCGATGCCGGGCCACAGCCCCGTCATCTCGACCCTGCGCCCCGGCATCGTCCGGGTCCAGGCCTCGGGCGGCGACAAGAGCTATGTCGTCACCGCCGGTTTCGTCGAGATCACCGAGGACAGCGTCTCGGTCATCGCCGAGCGCGCCCATGCGGGCGATGAAGTGACCAAGGACGACCTGACCCCGGTTCTGGAGGAGGCGCGAGAGGCCGCCAGCAAGGCCGAGGCCGAGCACAAGGACGGAGCGGAGAAATTCGTCGCCGACCTGGTCCAGCTTATGGAAGACATGGAGTAAGCCCGGCTTGCCGGTCCTGCCCAAACCCCCAAGACGCCCCGCTGGCTTGCCCGGCGGGGCGTTTTTCTGTCTGGTCCGTGGCGGGAACTTTCCCTATTGCCGCCGCATTCCTTTGACAGGTTACGGGCCGAGCAGAAGCGAAGTGTGAATGAAACGTCTGAGAAACAACCTGATCGGCATCGCGCAGGGCAGCGAAGTGATGTTCGAGGATTTTGACACCGGCGGCGACATGTGGACCGGCACCGGCCCGCGCGAGGCGTGGCATCCGGTACGGTTTTCCGACAAGTATCGCGCGCCGCCCATGGTGCATGTCTCGCTCTCGATGTGGGACATGGATATCAGCACCAATCACCGGGTGGACCTGCGCGCGCAGAACGTGCGCCGCGACGGGTTCGAGCTTGTGTTCCGCACCTGGGAAGACAGCAAGATCGCCCGCGTCCGCGCCGACTGGATGGCGATTGGCGAATTGCTGCACGAGGATGACTGGGATCTTTATTGAGGCGGGGTATGTCCAGCCACTCCCATTCCGCGCTGCCGCCTGAGTAATTCGGACAAGGCGCAATGGACCCTATAGGCGCATCGGGACGTTCACCCATAAGCTAGGGCGTTCATTCGCGCCGCAATCAAGGTGACATTCGCCCATGCATGACGACCCGTTCTTCGGTCTCAACCCCTATCACGTCGCGCTGGCGGTCATCGGCATCGTGGTGATCCTGGCGCGCTGGCTGCCACGGATGGTATCCGACCGCGAACCGGCCTCGGCCCCCCTGATGATCCTCTTCGGGGCGGGCGCGGCGATGCTGGTGCCGGGGATGCCGCTGCCACCCGATCCGCGCGAGTCCCCGCTGATTTGGGAACTGGTCAGCGAATTGGCGGTGATCATGGCGCTGTTCGGCGCGGGGATGCGGCTGGACAGCCTCAGGCCGCTGGCAAAATGGGGGCCGACGGCGCGCATGTTGGGGGTGGCGATGCCGCTCACGATCCTGTCGGTGATGCTGCTGGGGATCGGGTTGGAGGGGCTGACCGTGGGGGGCGCCATCCTGCTCGGCGCGGTGCTGGCCCCCACCGATCCGGTGCTGGCCGCCGATGTGCAGGTTGGCCCGCCGCAGGAGGGCGAGGAACATCCGGTCCGATTCACCCTGACGACAGAGGCGGCCCTGAATGACGGGCTGGCCTTTCCCTTCGTCTATCTCGGCCTCATCGTCGCCGCCGAGGGGCTGAACCCGTCGGCATGGGCGGTGGACTGGCTGCTGCGCGATGTGCTCTACCGGATCGTGGTTGGCGCGGCGATGGGGTGGGTCGGGGCAAGGGGGCTTGCCCTGGTCCTGTTCCACGTGCCCCGGCGCTTTATCCTGGCCGAAACCGGCACCGGCGTTATTGCCCTGGCGGGCGTTCTGCTGTGCTACGGCTCGACCGAACTGGTCGAAGGCTACGGCTTCATCGCGGTCGCCGTGATGGGGCTGACCCTGCGCCGGGTCGAAGAGGGCCACGAGTATCACCGCCGGCTGCACGATTTCTCCGAGTCCATCGAACACGCGCTGACCGCGATCCTGCTTGTCGGGCTTGGCACCGTGCTGCCGATGCTCTTCGCCGATCTGACCTGGGCGCATGTCGGGTTGACGCTGCTGTTTCTGGTGGTGATCCGACCGCTGGCCGGGTGGGTCTCGCTGATCGGCACGCCGCTGGATACAAGCAGCCGGGCCGTCGTGTCGATCTACGGCGTGCGCGGGATCGGCTCGATCTACTACCTCTGCTACGCGGCCAGCCACCTGGAATTCGTGAACGAGGCGCAACTCTGGTCGCTGGTCGGGCTGGTGATCCTGCTGTCCACCATCCTGCACGGGTTCTCCGTCGGATGGGCGATGGACCGGATCCGCGAGGAGTAGCGCAGGCGCCTTCAGCGCGAATACATGCCCTCGTAGATCGGGGCCAGGGTCTCGTCCTGGAAGAGCGACGACACCGAGGTGCCGTTCCAGGTGTTCAGGATCGCCTGCGCGAACATCGGCGCGGTCGGCACGATGCGGATATTGGGCGTGGCGCGGGTGGCCGCCGTGGCCTCGATCGAATCGGTGATCACGAGCGATTTCATGACCGATTCCGTGATCCGTTTCTGCGCGGGGCCGGAAAGGACGCCGTGGGTGATATAGGCGTGAACCTCGGCGGCACCCTGTTCCATCAGCACCTCGGCGGCCTTGCACAGCGTGCCGGCAGTGTCGCAGATGTCATCGACGATGATACATTTCTTGCCCTTCACATCGCCGATCACGGTCATCTCGGCCACTTCGCCCGCCTTCTCGCGGCGCTTGTCCACGATGGAAAGCGGTGCATTGATCCGCTTGGCCAATTCGCGCGCGCGCGCGACGCCGCCGACATCGGGCGAGATCACCATGATCTCGTCCATCTGGCCGTGGAAATGGTGCAGGATATCCAGCGCGAAAACCGGCGAGGCATAGAGGTTATCGACCGGAATGTCGAAAAAGCCCTGGATCTGGGTCGCGTGCAGGTCCAGCGTCAGCACCCGTTCGATGCCCGCGCGCACGATCATGTTCGAGACCAGCTTGGCCGAGATCGGCGTGCGCGCCTTGGTGCGGCGGTCCTGCCGCGCATAGCCGAAATAGGGGATCACGGCGGTGATGCGCGCCGCCGAGGACCGGCGCAGCGCGTCGGCCATGATCAGCAGTTCCATCAGGTTGTCATTGGCGGGGTTCGAGGTGCTCTGGATGATGAACATATCCTCGCCGCGCACATTCTCGAACACCTCGACGAAGACTTCCTGATCGTTGAAGCGCTCGACCCGCGCGTCGACCAGCCCCACGGACATGCCCCGGTGCAGCGTCATTCGGCGGGCAATGGCCTCGGCCAGCGGGCGGTTGGCATTGCCGGAGATAAGCTTGGGGTCTGTGGCGGGCATGGGGCGCGGTCCCTCGTGGCAGCGGGGTGAAACGTTGACACCCGATAGCATCCGGCTACGGTCCGGGAAAGTCCAAACGGGAGGTCAAATTGGCCCATATCGACATCTATCTCAGCCCGCTGTCGCCCTATTCTTACCTCGCCGGCACCCGTGCCGCGGAAATCGCGGAGACGCATGGCGCGCAGATCACCTACAAGCCGCTCGATGTGATGGGGCTGTTTTCGCGCACCGGCGGCACGCCCCCCAAGGATCGCCACCCGTCGCGCCAGGCCTACCGCTTGCAGGAACTGCGCCGCCAATCGGCCAGGACGGGGCTGCCGCTCAACCAAAAACCGATGTTCTGGCCGACCAACCCGGCCCCGGCCTGCTATGCGCTGATCTCGGCGCAGAAAGCGGGCGGAGGCGATCTTGCGGGGCTGGTCGCAGCCCTTGGCCGCGCGGTCTGGGCCGAGGAAAAGGACATCGCCGAGGCCGGGGTGATCCGCGCCGCGTTGGAGGCAAATGGCTTCGATCCCGATCTGGCAGACAAGGGTATGCTCAGCGCCGCCGAGGAATACGCCCGCAACCTTGAAGACGCTGTCAGCGCCGGTGTCTTCGGCGTGCCCTTCTACATCGTCGATGGCTCCGAGCGCTTCTGGGGCCAGGACCGGCTGGACGATCTCGACCTGCACCTGTCCGGCAAGCTGTGAGCGACGGCGTCCGGCACTGGGGCGACGGCCCGCGCGAGGTGTTGATGCTGCATTGCTCGCTGGCGCAGGGCTCCGCGTGGAAGGGCGTGGCGGCGCGTCTGCCGGGGGGGCTGCACCTGACCGCGCCCGATATCGTCGGCCATGGCGACGGCCCCGACCTCGACCCTGCGCGCGACCTGCATGATCAGTGCTTCGGCGCCGTCCTGCCGCATCTGCCCGCGGGTCCGCTCGACGCTATCGGCCACAGTTTCGGCGCGACCCTGGCGCTGCGGCTGGCCATCGAAATGCCGGATCGCGTCCGCAGCCTGACCCTGATCGAGCCGGTGCTTTTTGCCGCCGCCAGGGGAGCCCCGAGTTTCGAGACGCAACTGGACATACAACTGGCGCTCGAAGAGGCCGTGGCGCAGGGCAACAACGCCGCCGCCACGCGCGGCTTCCTGGACCAATGGGGCACCGGCGGTGATTTTGATGCCCAGCCGGAAGCGCAGCGCGCTTACATGGTTGACCGGATTGACCTGATCGCCGCGTCGAGGCCCGCGCTGTTCGGGGACAGCGCCGGGCTGGTCCCGCGATTGGGGCAAGTGACCGCCCCGACGTTGCTGGTCTCGGGCGAAAACTGCCAACCCGTCATCACCGATATCCTCGACCGGATGCAGGTCGCCATCCCCGATACGACCCGCAGCAGCATTCCGGGTGCCGGTCACATGGCCCCGATCACCCATCCCGAACCGGTCGCCGCCGCCATCGCGGCCCATCTGCAATCGTCGTAGGGCGGGGTTCATCCCGCCAGCCGCTTCACCCGCGGAAATGCCCCAACAGATCCTGAACCGATTGCGGCGTGCAGGACCAGTCGCAGACGAACCGGCAGCGGATCAGCTCATCCTCGGGCCCGTCCAGCGAGACATCGAATGGAAAGAGATAATATTTCGCCCCGGCCTCCATCGCCCGTTTATGCGCACCGCGCGGGAGATGCGCGAAGATCATGTTGCCCTGCGGCTCCGCCTCGATCCGCGCGCCGGGCAGGGCGGTGATGCCCTCGGCCAGCTCCGCGCAGCGCGCATTCGCCTGTTCCGCCAGCCGCAGCCACAACCCGTCCGCGACATAGGCCTGCATCTGCGCCGACAGGAACCGGTGCTTGGAGAAGAGATGCCCGCCCCGCTTGCGCCGCAGTTCCGTTTCCCTGGCCTGCGCGGGATCGAAGAAGATCACCGCCTCAACCCCCAGGCAGCCGTTCTTGGTGCCGCCGAAGCTGACCGCGTCGATGCCCGCCTTCCAGGTCATTTCCGCCGGGGTGCAGCCGAGTGCCGCGCAGGCATTGGCCATGCGCGCGCCGTCGAGATGCGTCTTCAGCCCGTAGGATTTCGCCACGTCCGTCAGCGCGCGGATCTCGTCCAGCGTGTAGAGCGAGCCGACTTCGGTGATATTGGTGATCGTGACCGGCCCGCGTTGCACACCATGCACGCCCTTGTCGCCGGTTCTGGCAATGGCCGCCTTCAGACCCTCCGGCGTCATCTTGCCCTTCTCGCCGTCCACCAGCACCATCTTGGCGCCGCCGGTATAGAACTCGGGCGCGCCGCACTCATCCTCCTCGGCATGGGCGACGCGGTGCATGAAGATGCCGTCCCAGGGATTGGCCAGCGTCGCCAGCGCCAGCGCATTGGCCGCCGTGCCGGTCGCCACAAGATGCACCGCCGCCTCGGGCGCCTCGAAGAGGACCCGGACAGCCTCCACAACCTCCGGTGTGACCGGGTCGTTGCCATAGGGCATGTGGTGGCCCTCATTGGCGCGCGCGATCGCGTCGATGATCTCGGGCGCGGCGGGCCCCATATTGTCGGATGCAAACATCATGTTCCCGGTTCCTCGATAATGTAGTCTTCCCAGTCTTCCTCCGGCACCTCGAACTCGGGCACCGTGCGCCCCCTGACCGAGACCCCGGCGCGATGCACGCTTTCCGGATCGCCCGTGATCAGCGGATGCCAGCGGGGCAGGGGCTTGCCCTCATGCAGCAGCCGGTAGGCGCAGGTTTCCGGCATGAAATAGGCCACGTCGCCCATTGTCGAGGGGGTCAGCTGGATGCAATCGGGCACCAGCGTCTTGCGGATCTCGTATTGGCCGCAGCGCGCGGTGCTATCGTCCAGCAGGCGGCAGGCGATGCAGGTCAGGGCGACCTCCCGGCTGTCCTCGTCCTCCAGCTTGTTGAGGCAGCACTTGCCGCAGCCATCGCAGAGCGCCTCCCACTCCTCTTCCGTCATCTTCGCCATCGGCACGTGACGCCAGAACTCCCGCCTCATGGCAGCGCCTTCAGGATCGCGCGGGCCGTGTCGCTATCGGCATCCATCTGCGTGATCAGCGCGTCGAGCCCATCGAATTTCATCTCCGGTCTCAGGTAGTCGATCAGCGCCACCGACAGGTCACAGCCGTAAAGGTCGCCCGAAAAATCGAAGAGGAAGGTTTCAAGGTTCGGCACCTCGCCCCCGAACATGGGCCGTACGCCGAGGCTGGCGACGCCATGATAGGTGCCGGGATGCGCCCCGTCGCGGACATCGACGATGACGGCATAGACGCCCAGTTTCGGCAGGTGCAGCCCCTCAAGGCCCATATTGGCGGTCGGGTAGCCCAGGGTGCGCCCGCGCTTCTCGCCATGGACCACCGGTCCCTCGATACGGTGCCAGTGGCCAAGCATCGAGGCCGCGTCGCGCGGTCGCCCCTCGCTCAGCGCGAGCCGGATATTGGTCGAGGAAATCGCCCCCAGATCGCCATGCTTGATCGGCACGACATCGACGTCGAACCCCATGTCCTGCCCGAACGCGCTCAGCATCCCGACAGTGCCGGCCCGGCCCTTGCCGAAACAGAAATCGGCCCCGACGATGACCCGCTTCACGCCAAGCCCCTCGGCCAGAACCTCGCGCGCGAACGCTTCCGCCGTCAGCCCGGCCAGCGCCGCGTTGAAGGGCAGCTCATAGAGGATATCGACGCCCAGTTTCTGCAACCGGTTCGCCCGTGCCTCGGCATTCATTAGCCGGAAGGGTGGGCTGTCTGGCGCGAAGAACTGGCGTGGATGCGGCTCGAAGGTCAGCAGTCCAAGCGGCATGTCCCGGTGGCGCGCCTGGTCGATCACATGCTGATGGCCCAGGTGCACGCCGTCGAAATTGCCGATGGCAACCGCGGCGCCGCGATCTTCGGGCAAGGCATATTGGTAATCGCGCAGGATTCTCATGCGCCCCGGATTAGCGGGGTGCCGGATCGAGGGCAACCGACGCCTCATCATGTTGCTGAAAATAGCAGTCTGGTTGCGATCCGGCAGCGGGGGTGATTGAACACCGGCTGGCCTGGCATCGCCCCGAGCCACGCGCCCCGCCCCACCACGGACGGCCCGCACATTTGATTCGGACGGTCGCTGCGACCCCGCAGGACTGGACCGACATGGCTGGTCCGTCGCGGGGGCAGGGGCGGGCCCATCGCGCGACTCTTCAGCCGCGCGATGCCCGTTATTCGCCGTAGGGCACCCAGATCGTCTTGACCTCGGTCGCGGCCTGAAGGAAGCGTTTGCCCTCGCCCGCCGGGGTGGTCCAGTCGGGGTTGCGCCCGTGATTGACCCAGGTCCGCTTGAGGTTGCCCGCGGCGCCCCTTTCGATGGTCCTGGAAATGTCGGCTGCGGAAAAACTCCAGACCGCGTCGATATCCATGTGACCGGCCATCTGCGCGGCCAACTCGCCATGCGGTCCGGTCAGGATGTTGACGACTCCGCCGGGCAGGTCCGAGGTGTCCAGCACCTGGTAGAGGTCGGTCAGGGCCAGCGGCGCGCTTTCACTGGCCAGCAGGATCGCCCGGTTGCCCATCGCAATGGCGGGCGCCATGAGCGAGATCGGCCCGAGCAGTGGCGCCTCGTCCGGGCAGAAGACGCCGATGGTGCCGACCGGTTCGTTCATCGCCAGCGCCACGCCGCGAATGGGCACCGTCTTGGCGGCCCCGTCGAACTTGTCGGCCCAGGCGGCATAGGTAAAGAGACGGTCGAGGCTCATCTCGACCTCCGCCATCGCCGTCTTGGCCGTCACGCCGGTCAGATCGCTGATCCGGGAGGCAAACTCACCCCCGCGGGCCGACAGGTTCTCGGCCATGAAATAGAGGATCTGTGCGCGCAGATGCCCGGTGGTCCTGCCCCACCCGGCGGCCTTGTTCGCGGCCTCGACCGCGTTGCGCAGATCCTTGCGGTTGGCAATGCCGACATGGCCCAGGATCTTGCCCTTGGGCGAGGTCACGGGCCGCGAATAGCCGCTGTCGGGCCGGGCTTGGCTGCCACCGACATACATCTTGGCGGTGCGGTCGATGCCGGTAAATTCCTCTTGCGCGGGATCGGCGGGCTTGGCCGGTTTCACCGCTTTCGTCGCGATATCGGGCTTGAGATAGGCCGCCAGCCCCTCCCATCCGCCTTCGCGCCCGAACCCGCTTTCGCGCACGCCGCCAAAGCCCGCCGCCGCGTCGAAAAGGTTGGTCGCATTGACCCAGACCACGCCCGAGACCAGCTTGGGCGCCACGTCCAGTGCCAGGTTCACATTCTCGGTCCAGAGCGTCGCGGCCAGGCCGTAGCGCGTGTTGTTGGCGATCTCGACCGCCTCGCCCGGCGTGCGGAAGGTGGTGGAGACGAGGACAGGTCCGAAGATCTCCTCCTGCATCAGGTGCGAGGCTGAGGAAAGTCCTGTGATCAACGTCGGCGGGTAGAAACAGCCCTTGGCGGGCAGGTCGATGGGGGCGTGATGGGTCTCACCGTCCTCATTGCCGCCGACCAGCGCCTTGATCCGGTCCAGTTGCACCGGATCGACAATGGCCCCGATGTCGATGCTCTTGTCCAGCGGATCGCCCGCGCGCAGTTTCGCCATCCGGGCCTTGAGCCGCGTGTGGAAATCCTCGGCGATCCCCTCCTGCACAAGAAGGCGCGAGCCCGCGCAGCAGACCTGACCCTGGTTGAACCAGATCGCATCGACCAGCCCCTCGATCGCGCTGTCGATATCGGCGTCATCGAACACGATATAGGGCGACTTGCCGCCAAGCTCCAAGGTCAGCGCCTTGCCGGTCCCCGCCGTCGCCTCGCGCAGCTTGCGCCCCACATCGGTGGAGCCTGTGAAGGCGATCTTGTTGACATCCGGGTGATCGACCAGCGCCGCCCCCGTCGCCCCGTCGCCGGTGACGATATTGACGACGCCCTTGGGCAGCCCCGCCTCGACGCAGATATCGGCGAAGAGAAGCGCGGTGAGCGAGGTGTATTCGGCGGGCTTCAGAACCACGGTATTGCCCGCCGCCAGCGCCGGCGCGATCTTCCAGGACAGCATCAGCAGAGGGAAATTCCACGGCACGATCTGGCCGCAGACACCATGCGGGGAGTGGTCGGGCACCTCGGCATCGCGCAACTGCGCCAGACCGGCGTGATAGTAGAAATGCCGCTGCGCCAGGGGCACGTCGATATCCCGGCTCTCGCGGATCGGCTTGCCGTTATCCATGCTCTCCAGCACGGCGAAAAGGCGCGAATGCTTCTGCAACAGCCGTGCCAGCGCATAGAGATGGCGGGCGCGCTGGTGGCCGCTCAGCTTGGACCAGGCGGGGAAGGCCTTGCGGGCGGCTTTCACGGCAGCATCCACATCCTCGGTGGTGCCTTGCGTGACCTGCGCCAGCGTCTCGCCCGTGGCGGGGTTCCGGGTGGCGAATGTCTCGCCCGGCTTGGCGAAGCTGCCGCCGATGAAGGGACCGAAGCGGCCTTCATGCCTGGCGATCCACGCGCGGGCCTCGGCGTCGCTCTCGGGGGCGGGGCCGTAGTCCATGGTCTCGAAAATCTCGGGGATGGTCATCTGTTTCAGTCTCCGTCACTCAAGAGTGCGACGACATCATCTTGGATCATCTCGTCCAGCATCCGGAGCCCATTTATGTCATCGTCAGTGATCTGTGGATTTGCATCCCGGTGTGACTTTCTTACCAGCGCACACATTTCTCGTATCTCATCATAAAATACGCCCGCGCGCTGTAAGCGTGCTGCCTTCTTGGGATTGTTCTCAATCAGGCGATGGGCAATCGAAGTGATCATCTCACTCACCCCATCGCATGCCGCCAACCCGCCGAGTAACTCCCGGTCAGGTGGTGTTCCAATTGCCGCTCGATATCGCCAAGCAGCGAGGACGCGCCGAAGCGGAAAAGGTCGGGCCGAAGCCACGGATCGCCCAACTCCTCCTTCATCAGCGCCAGATATGTCACCGCATCCTTGGCCTTGGAGATGCCGCCCGCGGGCTTGTAGCCCACCCGGAACCCCGTCGCGGCCTCGTAGGCGCGGATGGCGCGGATCATCACGAGGCTGACGGGCAGGGTGGCGTTGACGCTTTCCTTGCCGGTCGAGGTCTTGATGAAATCGGCCCCGGCCATCATGCAGACGAGGCTGGCGCGTGCGACATTGCGCAGCGTGCCAAGCTCGCCCGTCGCCAGGATCGCCTTGACGTGCGCCTCGCCGCAGGCCGCGCGGAAGGTCTTCATCTCGTCATAGAGCGCCTGCCAATCGCCCGTAAGCACGTGGCGGCGCGAAATCACGATGTCGATCTCGGCGGCACCCGCCTTGACGCTCTCCTCGATCTCGCGCACCCGCAGGTGGAAGGGCGACAGGCCCGCCGGAAACCCGGTGGAGACGGCGGCGACGGGAATGCCCGAGCCCTCCAGCGCCTCGACGGCAGGCGCGATCATGTCGTGATAGACGCAGACCGCGCCGACGGTCAGGTCGGGCAGGCCGATGGCGTCCAGAATCTCGGCCCGCGCGGGTTGGCGCGCTTTCGCACAAAGCCGCCGCACCCGTCCGGGCGTGTCATCGCCCGCCAGAGTGGTCAGGTCGATGCAGGAAATCGCGCGCGCCAGCCATGCGGCCTGGTAGTCCTTCTTCACGCTGCGCCGTCCCGGCAGGGTCGCGGCACGGCGTTCGATGGCCGAGGTATTGGCCTGCACCGAGGCGACCCAATCGAGGTCCAGCGCGGTGCCGGGGTTGCGGGCGTCCGTGATCAGCGGCGCGAAATCCGCGCGGGCGGTCATGGCGCGATCGGATGTGAGCGGGGGTCTGGTCATGGTGGTCCGGGCCTGTTGGTGAGGTGGATCAGCCTGACATGGGCGAAAGGGCGGCGCAAGGCCACCCCTCGCGTCAGGTCTCGGGCGGCCAAGAGCTCTCGATCAGGTGCATTTCCACGACGCGACGCACAAACTCCACCATCGCGTCAGGCCCCGAGGCGCGATCCTTGACGAAGATGCACAGGTCGGGCCGCTGGCTGGCGATCAGGCCCACAAGGTCGCCGCGCACGCCGTCCTCCAGGCTGCCGCCGATGATGACGCAGGCGATGGCGGGTTCCCCCTCCAACTGGCGCATCACCTCGGCATGGTCATGCGCCCCCAGCCAGCGGACAGGCAGATCCTCCATGTGTTTCGGAACATCCCCGATCACGTTGCGCAATTTGCCGACCAGAAGAACGACGGGTTTCATGATGCGACTCCCTTCACCTGACATACGCCTGACCCCACCATAGCATGAAGGTCAGGGCGAGGTGCAAATCGCGCGGCCCTGCAACCGCGCGATATCGGCAAGGCTCAGCATCCCCTCGCGGCCCAGGACGCGGGCGACATGGGCGGTGCTTTCCTGCCCGTCCACCGCCTGTTCGGCCGGTTGCACCACGACGCCCGACGTATAGCGCGTCACGCGGGTGGGCAGCCACGCGGGCGGGCGCGCCTGCATCCCCCCGGCCCCCGGCACGAGGTCGAAGAACAGGATCGCCGAGGAGCGTTGGTTCAGCCGCCATTGCGACGAGATGAAATTGCCGAGCGAATAGGCGATGAACCCGTCGCGCCCGTCCGAGGTCCGGTAGGGTTCAATCGGTTGCAGCACATGGGGGTGCGTGCCGATCACGGCGGCGGCCCCGGCCTCCAGCGCGGCGCGGCCAAGACGGCGCTGGTTGGCATCGGGCGTCTCGACATATTCCGCGCCCCAATGCGGCAGGAAGATCACGGCGGAGATCGCGGGATCGGCGCCAAGCGCGCGGATTTGCGCCAGCACTGACGCCTCGTCGCGATAGCAGCGCAACAGCTGGCGGTTCGGATCGGCCATGCCGTTGGCCGAGACTGAACAGGCCAGGAAAGCGATCCGGTGGCCACCCGCCGAGACCACGCCATGCCAGGGCCCGTCCGGGTCGCTCCGGGGTCGGGTGCCTGTGGCGGGCAGACCGGCGGCGGCGATGGCCTCAAGCGTGCGATCCACCCCAAGCGGCCCGCGATCCATCGCGTGGTTGTTGGCGGTTTGCAGCAGGTCGAACCCCGCGCTGCTGAGCGCCGGGATCAGCGAGGGGTGATAGTTGAAGGCGGGATAGCCGGAATAGACGGTCCCGTCGAAGATCGTGCCTGGATCGCTGGCCGCCCGCCCGCCGGGGCCGACATTGCGCGCGGCAGGGCCTTCCAGATTGGCCACCGCGATATCGGCCAGCCGCAGATATGGCGCGACATGGGCGAATTGCGCCGCATAGCCGCGCGGCTGTTCGCGCGCGTCCTGTTGCAACAGCACATGCATCAGCACATCGCCCACGGCGGCGACCGTGACCGCGCCGGGCTGGAACACGGCCCGGCTGGCCGACGCCGTGCCATCGGCCCCGATGCAGGCCCGCGGCGCCGTCGCCTCCGATACCGGCACGCACCCCGCGAGCGCCAGGCAAGCGGCACTCAGCCACACTCTGAACGGGGCAGGGTGCATGGGCAGGGCCTTCCTCTGGTCTCATCCCTTGCAGGAAACTGGCCTTAGCCGCCCCGGTCAAGCGATGATACCTGATTGTGCAAATTTGCAGGGTGAGTGTGCTTGCTTTTCGGAGACGGGCTTGCAACCTTTGCCACGATCCGCGCAACCGCATCCCCCGAGCAGGAGCCATCCATGCCCCCAACGCAACCTTCGGTCGACCTCTCGCCCAAGGTCTCGGACGAGGTGCGCAAGACGACCTGCTACATGTGCGCCTGCCGCTGCGGCATCAACGTCCATATGAAGGGCGGAAAGGTGGCCTATATCGAAGGCAACCGCGACCACCCGGTCAACAAGGGCGTGCTCTGCGCCAAGGGCTCGGCAGGGATCATGCAGCACAACGCGCCCTCGCGCCTGCGCGCACCCCTGAAGCGCACCGGCCCGCGCGGATCGGGTGAGTTCGAGGAAATCTCCTGGGACGAGGCGATGGAAATCGCCGTCGGCTGGCTCAAGCCGATCCGCGAAACCGCGCCGGAGAAACTCGCCTTCTTCACCGGGCGCGACCAATCGCAAAGCTTCACCTCCTTCTGGGCGCAGGGCTTCGGCACGCCGAACTACGCCGCGCATGGCGGGTTCTGTTCCGTCAACATGGCCGCTGCCGGCATCTACACCATGGGCGGCGCCTTCTGGGAGTTCGGCCAGCCCGATTGGGAGCGCTCGAAGCTCTTCATGCTCTTTGGCGTCGCGGAGGATCACGACAGCAACCCGATCAAGCTGGGGCTGGCAAAGCTCAAGGAGCGGGGCGCCAAGATCATCGGGGTCAACCCGGTGCGCTCGGGCTATAACGCCATCGCCGATGAATGGGTGGGGATCACGCCGGGCACCGACGGCCTCTTCATCCTGTCGCTCATTCATTGCCTGATGAAGGCGGGGCGCATCGACCTCGATTACCTCGCCCGCTTCACCAATGCGCCGGTGCTGGTCAATGGCGATCCGAAATCGCCGGACTACGGCCTGCTGATGCGCGATCAGGACGGCAAGATGCTGGTGCTGGACCGCGCCACCGGCAAGCGCACGCCCTATGACCGGAAAGGCGTCAAACCCGACCTCGCGGGCAGCTACCGCAAGGCGGGCATCAGCCATCGGCCCGTCTTCCACCACATGGTCGAGCGCTACCTCAGCGACGATTACGCGCCCGAGCAGGTGGCGGACCGTGTCGGCATCTCGGCCAAACGCATCCGCCATATCGCGGCGGAACTTGCCCGCGCCGCCTTTGACGAGGCGTTCGAGATCGACCGGCCCTGGACCGATTTCCGCGGCGAGACCCACAAGACCATGGTGGGCCGCCCGGTCAGCTTCCACGCCATGCGCGGCATCTCGGCCCATTCCAACGGCTTCCAGACGGCCCGCGCCCTGCATGTCCTCCAGATCATCCTCGGCACGGTCGAGGTGCCCGGCGGCTTCCGTTTCAAGCCGCCCTATCCGAAACCGCCCGAGGCGCATCCGAAGCCCCATGTCGGCACCAATCCCGGCCAGGCCCTCAACGGCCCGCATCTGGGCTTTGTCCACGGCCCGGACGATCTGGCCCTGAAACCCGATGGCAGCCCCGCCCGCATCGACAAGGCTTTCACCTGGGAAAACCCGATGTCGGCGCATGGGTTGATGCACATGGTGATCTCGAACGCCCATGCGGGCGATCCCTACAAGATTGACACGCTGTTCATGTACATGGCCAACATGGCGTGGAATTCGTCGATGAATACCGGCGGCGTGATGCAGATGCTGACCGACAGGGACGACAGCGGCGACTACGTCATCCCGCATATCATCTACTCCGACGCCTATAGCTCCGAGATGGTGGCCTATGCCGACCTGATCCTGCCCGACACGACCTACCTGGAACGTCACGATTGCATCAGCCTGCTCGACCGCCCGATCTGCGAGGCCGACGCGGCGGCGGATGCGATCCGCTGGCCGGTGGTGGAGCCCGACCGCGACGTGCGCGGCTTTCAATCGGCGCTGTGTGAGCTTGGCGCGCGGCTGGGCCTGCCCAATTTCATCAACGAAGACGGAAGCCAGAAATGGGCCGATTACGCCGATTACATCACCAACCACGAACGCCGCCCAGGCATCGGCCCGCTGGCGGGGTTCCGGGGGCCAGAGGGCGACAAGACGGGCCGGGGTGAGGTCAACCTCGACCAGCTCGACCGCTACATCGAGAATGGCGGCTTCTTCGTCAGTCACATCCCCGAGGAGGCGCAGTTCTACAAGCCGTGGAATACCGCCTACCAGGACTGGGCCGTGGGCATGGGCCTCTTTGACGCGCCGCAGCCCTATCTCTTCAACCTCTACGTGGAGCCGATGCGCCGCTTCCAGCTTGCCGCCGAGGGCCACGGCGACCGCCAGCCGCCCGAACATCTGCGCGGTCGCATCAAGCGCACCATGGACCCGCTGCCGATCTGGTATCCGCCGCTGGAGGATGGCCATGCCGACCCGGTCGAATACCCGATCCACGCGCTGACGCAGCGCCCGATGGCAATGTATCATTCCTGGGGCACGCAGAACGCCTGGCTGCGCCAGATCCACGGGCGCAATCCGCTCTACGTGCCGACAGGTCTTTTCGAGGAACATCGCCTGTCCGATGGCGACTGGGTCCGCGTGACCTCGGTGCATGGCGAGATCACGGTGCCCGTCATGCACATGGCCGCGCTGAACGCGAACACCGTCTGGACCTGGAACGCCATCGGCAAGCGCAAGGGCGCCTGGGCGCTGGACGAAGACGCGCCCGAGGCCACCAGGGGGTTCCTGCTCAACCACATCATCCACGAGCTTCTGCCGCCACGCGGCGACGGGCTGCGCTATGCCAATTCCGACCCGGTGACGGGGCAGGCCGCCTGGTTCGACCTGCGCGTGAAGATCGAGAAGGTGCCGGCGCCCGCCGAGGCCCAACCGGCCTATCCGCCGATCACATCGCCGGTGGGCAAGGGGCCGAAGGATCTGGCCTGGAAGGTGGGGAAATGAGGAAGATTTCGATGAGCGCGCCGCGCCCGCGTCTGTACGGGGGGCGCATCGGGGGGTGTACAGGGGGTGCACAGGTAAAATGACCCAGTTGCCCACATCCACCGAGAAGAAACTCGGCCTCGTCATCGACCTCGATACCTGCGTCGGCTGCCACGCCTGCGTGATCTCCTGCAAGGGCTGGAACACCGAGAATTACGGCGCGCCGCTATCGGATACGGATGCCTATGGCGCCGACCCCTCCGGCACCTTCCTCAACCGCATCCATTCCTATGAAATCACACAGGAAAATGCCCCCGCGCAGCTGGTCCATTTCCCCAAATCCTGCCTGCATTGCGAGGATGCGCCCTGCGTCACCGTCTGCCCCACCGGGGCCAGTTACAAGCGCGTCGAGGACGGCATCGTGCTGGTCAATGAGAGCGACTGCATCGGCTGCGGCCTCTGCGCCTGGGCCTGCCCCTATGGCGCACGCGAAATGGACGCGCTGGAAGGCGTGATGAAGAAATGCACCTTGTGCGTAGATCGTATATATAACAACAGCTTACCCGAGGAAGACCGGGTGCCCGCCTGCGTGCGGACCTGCCCCGCCAAGGCCCGTCATTTCGGCGATCTGGGCGACCCCGAGAGCGACGTGAGCCGCCTCGTGGCCGAGCGCGGTGGCATGGACCTGATGCCCGAACAGGGCACCAAACCTGTCAACAAATACCTCCCCCCCCGCCCGAAACAGGACGAGGCGCAGGAGTTCGACATCCTCGCCCCCTACCTTGAGCCCGTCGCCGATACCCCCTCGGGCTTCCTCGGCTGGCTCGACAAGGCGCTGGAGCACATCCCGGGAAGCGGACCCCGGTTCCCGGATCCCGATGCGCGGCAGAAAAGCGGGAAACTCTGATGCACCCGGCCCCCTCCGTCATCATCTTCACCGTCTTCTCCGGCCTCGGCTTCGGAATGCTGGTCTTCCTGGGCCTCGGCCTGCCGCCCGTAACCGGTTGGACAGCCTTCTTTTTCTACCTCGCGGCCTATGCCATGGCCGTCGGCGGCCTGATGGCCTCGGCCTTCCACCTCGGCAATCCGCAGCGCGCGCTCAAGGCCTTTACCCAATGGCGCACAAGCTGGCTCAGCCGCGAGGCCTGGGTGTCGGTCGCGGCCCTTGCGGTCATGGGCATCCACGCCTTCGCCGCCGTGTTCTTCGGGGCGATCCTGGCCCCCATCGGCTGGCTCGGCGCGGGCCTGAGCGTTTTCGCGGTCTATTGCACCTCGATGATCTACGCGCAGCTCAAGACCGTGCCGCGCTGGAACACCTGGCTGACGCCCCTGCACCTGATCACGCTGTCGTTCGGCGGTGGCGCGGCGCTGATGGGCCATACCAGCCTCGCCGGTCTCCTGATTGTCCTCGCCGCCGCCCTCCAGGTCGCGCATTGGCAGGTCGGCGACCGGGCCCTTGCCCGTTCCGGCACGACGCTGGCCAGTGCCACGGGGCTCGGCAATCGCGGCCGCGTCACCGCCTTCGAGCCGCCCCATACCGGCAGCAACTACCTGCTCAAGGAAATGGTCTACACGGTCGGCCGCGGCCATGCCGCCAAGCTCCGCCTGATCGCGCTTGTCTTGGGCTACGGCATTCCGGGCGTGCTGCTGCTCCTGCCCATACCCGGGGTTTGGCCGAGCCTCATCGCCGTGCCCTCTCATATCATCGGCATCCTCGCCGCGCGTTGGCTGTTCTTCGCGCAGGCCGAGCATGTCGTGGGCCTCTATTACGGCAAACGCGCCGCCTGATCCCGCCTTCTTTGTTCCGAAAATATCCAGTCCGTTTGGATTATGCGATGATGGTTGCGGGCGGGAGCTCGTAAATATCCAGATGCTTTGAGCTTTCAAAGACATCGTCTCCGGGCTTGAGCCCCGCCCGCATTGGTTTGTCCTGC
>NZ_JBSXNT010000029.1:0-13952 GCF_056857775.1 Alterinioella sp. B-7 | reverse complement strand
CGACAAAACGCAATGGGCGCAGCCGCTTGAGCTACTTGATGGCTCCGCGCCTGCGCCCATTGCTCACGCCGCCGAATGATGGCACACAAAAGGAGAACAAGCTCGATTTAAGAGTGGCCCCGAAAAAAGGGGCAGGTCAGGACGTAACGTCTATGAAGCCAAGAAAGCTTTCGGCGGTTTTGTCGTAACGGGTTGCGACGCGGCGAGCGTTCTTCAACTTGTTGAAGCACCGCTCGACCAGGTTGCGCAACGTATACAGCGAATGATCCACACCGACACGCATCTTGCGTGACTTGCGCATGGGAATCTGAGTGAGCACGTCCCGCGCCTCCATCTTCTTCCGAATGCTGTCAGCGTCGTAACCTCTGTCGGCCAACAGGACGCTCGGCTCAGGAATGTTGTCGGCCATGACCAGATCGAACCCCATGTAATCGGACGTCTGGCCCGGCGTGATCTCGGTTCTCATGGGCAGGCCTGCTGCATTGACGCGGAGGTGGATCTTGGTCGTGAACCCACCTCTTGAACGGCCAAAACCCTGTCGCGGAGTCCCCCTTTAGCGCCCGCTGCCTGATGATGGGCGCGGATCACGGTGCTGTCGATCATCTGCAGGGCGTCCGGCACCGCCCCGCTTTGGTTCAGGGCGTCCATGATGTCCTCCCACTACCGCGCCAGCGTCCAGCGCCGGAACTGCCGGTAGACGCTCGACCATTTTCCGAACTCTTCGGGCAGGTCGCGCCATGGAGCACCAGTGCGGGCAATCCAGAAAATCCCATCAAGAACAAGGCGGTGGTTGATCGGTTTGCGCCCATTCGGGGCGCGGACAGCCGAGATGAACCGTTCAAAGAACGCCCACTCTTCGTCTGACATCAGGTCTCGTGCCAAGCTGGTCTCCATTGCAGATACCAGCTTGAATCACGTCTGCACCGCCATGTGAATCCCTTTTGTCAACACGACCTAAGGGGCCGACCAATTAATGCCAGCTATTATTCAAAACAAAAAACCAGCACGTTAGCTCTGCCAGCGATCTGTAAGATCAGCGCAATTCAGTCGAACGACAGATCCACCTCTTTTTTCCTCTTGCAATATTATGGTTGGCCAGGATGACTGACTGAGTAGCCAATGCTACGCTTCAAAATAGCCAATTCTTCGAGCATCATCACCTCGAACCCTCCAAAAAAAATCAATTTGTTCAGAACTCAAGAACTCTCGAAAATTCTCAGATTTCCGTTTCCAAAAAAATTTTCCGTCTGCCTTAGTGCGGCTATCGGCTTCGCTCATGGCGGAATCGATCTCAGAAATGTCGATCTCCATGTATTTAGACAAAAACTCCAACTCTGTAGATCCATTTTCAATCAAGTTCTCATACATGATTGAGTGAACCCTAGGCGTTCCTGCCTCGCCAGCCCTAGAAACCCAGTATTTATTTGATTGGAACCAGCTCCCAGCGGGCTTGAAGCTTGGCTGTAGGGTTCCTGATATCACGAAATTCATAAAATACGCAGAAAATAGATCGGTTCCAACGATGCTATCAACGCTCTCAAACGGGATGGGTGCATCCCCTGTAACATTATTAGAAATAAAGTTTAAGTATGAAACAAATACGTCGAGCGGATGGCGCCGAATATGAATGATGAGGTCATTCGCCACCTTTCTGCCCTTGAAGTTCCTCAATTCAACATCAGTGTGGCTTTTGTAAAGAAAATAGTTGTAGTTTCCAAAGGGGGTGAGATTTTCCAGAATCTCTCCCTGGTGAACATCTGGGACAAATGCAGGAAGATCACCTTTGTCAACGCCCAAAAGTGATGCAAATATCTGCCTGATCCAAGTATTGCCGGATTTGGGGAAGGAGTATATACCGATTATCCTCTGCTCCGACAATTTCATCTCCATACTTAGCTGATTCGGTGGATCGAACCCCTTGTAAGAGTAAACTTCAAGAGGGCCTACGCAACCGGCATTTCTCTGCAGAAAAGCGCATAGCGACAGATTTCCGACATTCCCCAAGTGGAATGCTGCTTGATGCCAAGATCACCTGATTTCACTTACTGATCAAGCGTTTTGGGCCCTGTGCAGCGCTTGCATGGGGAGAACGCTCGAATGCGGGCACGTCGGGCCGCAAACTCGCATCATCCCGGCACTGCGTCGCCGTTCTTCAGCGCGGTGGACGGACCCGTCCTGCCGCTTTCGTTCAGTTTCTATCAGGGTCGCGGTCACGCACATGACGGCGGCGCTCAAAGGCGGTAGATCGCAGTTAGGATGGCCCTGATCATGGGGCCTTTGACCACCACCTCGGCAAGCTGGAAGGTGATGGCGCGAGCGTGAAGCACGACGCGGGCACCAATCTTGATCAGCTGCAGGCTGGTCAGCGGCCAGTCGGCCATGGCCTCTGGTAGTACGATGCAGCGCAGGAAGGTGGCCAGGTTGTAGGACAGCGCGTGCAGTTGAAGCCGGACCTCGTTGTCGCTGAACCGCTTGCACGAAAGCCGCGTCCAGCGGAAGGCGTATTTGCCTTCATTGATGTGCTGCTCTGCGGTGTCACGCTGGTTGTAGAAGCGTACCACCTAGTCCGGGTCCATCAGCATATTGGTGACGATGAAGCCGATTTTTGGGAACAATTCGCCCGGATGTCATTCAATCTTGGGTGGTCCCGGCTTTGCGCCTGATCGCGCACGCCAAGCACGATCTGGCGCACGTGAACGCGACCATCGAACTCTTCGCGGCACCGGAACGTCAGCGCGCCAGCTACATCGTCAGTCACGGCTTCTTCAAGAAGGGCGAAATCGCCGACATCTGCGTCCGTCACCTCGGGGTGGACGACGAACTGACGACGCGCGAACTTGCCGAACGTGTCATGGCGGAGCGTGATCTCGATATTTCCGATACCGTTCTCCGGAACTCGGTGGTCTTCAAGGTTGTCCAGGCACTGCGCCATGCCAAGCGGCGGAAGCTCGTGCGGATGATCGAGAAGCGGAAGGGCATGTGCGTCTGGGGCGCTGGAGATGCGCTCACGCTGCGCGTCGTTGCCAGTACCCCTTCCACGACCGGCTGACCGGGGACCCGAGCGCGCCGCTGATCAGACGGTCCGCCAGGCGACCATTGCTCTCCTCGCGATGGTCCTCGAGCCAGGCCGCGTGCGCCGCGTACGCATCCAGGTACCGCCCTTCGACCTTCAGATGCTGTCCGCCGATCATACGTCTGAGGCGCGAGAAGAAGCTCTCGGCGAGGTTCGTGTGAGCACCTCCCACGCTGTAACCCTCTGAATGGTTTATTCTTCGCATGTCAAAGTCGGTCTCCAATAGATCCCAATGGGTTACCTCGTCGGCCGAAACAACGGCGCCGGAAGCAATCCGTTCCCGCGCGAACTCGACACCTTGTGCCTCGCGGAGGAACGTCCTTGTCAACGTCCGACCGTCACGCTGGCGGAGCACGACAACGACCCGGCGCTTCCCGCTCCGATGTGCGAGGCGCCGACGATCGACGCGATCTTCCCGCAGGTTGGCGGGCCGGACGTGACCACCGAAGGCAGCGCCATCCACCTCGATCTCGCCGTCCAGACGAAGGTCCCTTGTCTCGGCCAGCATTGCTTCCCTCAGTTTGTGCATGAGCACGAAAGCCGTCTTATGCTGGACATCCAGGTCGCGCGAGAGCTGAACCGCGGAGAGTCCCTTGGACGTATTCACGAAGAGACAGATCGCACCTAGCAGATCGACGAATGAGAGCTTCCTGGACGCGAAGACCGTGCCCGACGTCACGCTGAACTGACGGTGGCATGCCGCCACTTGAACCGGCGCCTGGTCGTCAGATCGTAGATGTCGATGCAGCCACAGCTGGGACAGACCGGCTCACCATCTGTCTCCGTCCACCGCAGACGACGGAACCGATCGTAGGCCGCCTCCTCGCCCTCCGAGAAGATCGACTTCAAAGACAGGGTTCGCGCAGCCGCCGAAAGACGGAAATGCTGCGCCATGTGAACCTCCAGGAGTCAGAATGTTCTCATATTGTTCTTAATCGCAGGATCAGTCAATCATTTGGTGCATTTGCTACCTAAGACCGAATGCCTGAATGCTCACTGGTTCATGAGCCTTGCGAACGCCCCTGAAAAGCTGGAGGATTGGCGAAGACACTATAACGAAGACCAATCCCACAGTGCGATCGGATACAACGCCCCGATTGCCATGCATTATCTCGATGACGTGACCAGCCCGTCATCGAAATAGAGCCGCGAAAACCCTACTTCGTGCGCTTCAAAGTCGGATAGCAGTACATACCTTAAGAACAGATACACGTATTAGCTACGCGCGTAGACGTCCTCATAGCGGACGATGTCATCCTCACCCAGATAGCTGCCGGTCTGCACCTCGATCAGCACCATCGGTACCTTGCCGGGGTTTTCCATCCGGTGCACCGCGCCAAGCGGGATATAGACCGACTGGTTCTCGGTCAGTAGCTTGACCTCATCATCGACAGTGACCCGCGCTGTGCCTGCGACTACGATCCAGTGCTCGGACCGGTGCACATGGCTTTGCAGACTCAGCGCCGCACCGGGATGGACATGGATGCGCTTGACCTGGAATCGGTCGGCCAAGATTAGGGTCTCGTACCAGCCCCAGGGGCGGTAATCGACGGGCAGTTGCACCGCCTGCTTGGCGCCGCGCGTCTTCAGCGTCTTCACTGCCTGCTTGACGTTCTGGCTGTCGGACATGTCGGCCACCATCACGGCGTCGTTCATCGCCACCGCGACCATGTTTCGCAGCCCAATGCCAACCAACTCGATGCCCTCGTTTTCCGAGCGCAATAGCGAATCCGAGCAATCGAAGGCGGTGACATTGGCTGAGAGCGCATTGCCGCGTTCGTCGCGCGGTGATTCCTGCCAGACCGACTCCCAACTGCCCAGGTCGGTCCAATGCCCGTCGAAACGCACCACAGAGACATTCTCGGCCTTCTCCATCACCGCGTAGTCGATTGACTCCTCGCGCACCCTAGCCCAGAGCGCGGGATCGATCCGGGTGAAGCCCAGATCGCCAGTGCTGGCCGCCATCGCCGCCTCGACACCCTCAAGGATGTCGGGTGCATGGGCGCGGAAAGCTGCGATCAGCGTCTGGACCGAGGCCAGAAAGACACCGGCATTCCACAGGTTGCGGTCATCGGCAAAGAGAGCCTCGGCGCGGGCAGCGTCGGGTTTTTCGATGAAGCGGGTGAGGGTGTGGATGCCGGGGCGGGTCTCTTCCCCCGCCTCCAGCCAGCCATAGCCGGTCTCAGCGCGCGCGGGCGTGATGCCGAAGGTGACGATCTGGCCCGCGGCGGCGGCGGGTTCGGCTAGCGCCACCGCATCGCGGAAGGCCTGCGGATCGGGCACCGCGTGGTCGGATGGCACCAGCAAGATTAGCGCGTCTTCATCTTGGCGCGCAGCGAAAAGGGCTGCGGACACCGCGGCAGGTGCAGTATTGCGGCCCTCAGGCTCAATCAGGATGCCCGCAGGGGCCACGCCGATCTCTTCGAGCTGTTCGGAGACGATGAAGCGGAACCCGTCCCCCGTCACCACCAGCGGATCGGCGAAGCCCGCGCCGGTGAAACGCCGGGCCGAGGCCTGAAACAGGCTTTCCTCACCCAGGATATCGGTAAACTGCTTGGGAAAGCTCTTGCGCGACAGCGGCCAGAGCCGCGTGCCGGAACCGCCGCAAAGAAGGATGGGGGTGATCATGGGAAAGGCCCTTTTATTTGTCCGGGACCATGCCGGATGAAACTGGAACGGAAAGACGGGTGCAATCAGTGGCCGGGACTGGAGAGACTGTCGAGATAAGATCTGCAGATCGAATAGAACTTCTGATCCCAGACGGTATATGAGTCCAGCAACTCATGCTGGCGACGGGTCAGGGCTTGCATTGCCTCCTGAAAGCTGTCGGAACTGTTGGTCATATTCAGCCGCTGCTCGCAAATGTCGGTCAGGATGCCGCGCGCCTTTAGGCGTTGGAGATAGGCACCGAACTCCTCGGTCAGGCCAAACTCGCAGGCCTCGCTAAAGGCGTGCCGACAGGCGCGCTGGAACTCGGCAGTGTAGTCGATCTCGAGTTCGCTCGAAAAGTCGCGTATCCCGGCGATGCGCAACATCTGGTTGTTGTCGATATCCCACCGGAACTGGGGCCTTTCGGTTGAGGCATCCAGAAAATCCCCGAAACTCATACCTTCCTCGGCGATGCTCTTGTGAGAGGGATGATCCTCGGTGGCCTCGACATATTTGTAGAAGCTGTAGACACGGGGCTTGGGGTCGCGCAGCACGAAAAGATTGATGTAACTGTCGCGCAAGAACCGGTGGATGCCATAGGTCGCATGGCCGAAGAGCAGGTCGATATTCAGCCGCTGCCGCTTCGGCATCTCCCGGAAGGTCTTGATGCCGTCGCCATGCCAAGAAAAGCAGGATTTGCCCTGGAAATTATCCGCCAGGATACGGTTGAACGAAGACCCGGCCGTCTTGGGGATATGCAGATGGATGACAACCGGCGGCTTGTCTTGCGATGGGTGATAGTCGAACGCCGCCAGTCGTCTGCGAAACTCGTTCGAGGTGAAGAAGACCTGGCTCAGGGCTTTTTCATCCGGCAGCTTGCGCTTGGCTTCGATCACCGTGTCGTTTTCCGGGTCTCGGCCCAAGAACAATCTATAAGCCCACTCGACCTGTTCGCGGCTGAGGGTCATACTCGTTCTCCTCGCTCGGCCAGGATCTCGCGCAACCGCGCACTGTAACGCTTCGCGATCGCCTTCTCAGAAAAATTATTGCGTACATTCTCGAAGGCGGCATCGGCCCTGATCTTGCGCGCTTCGGGGTCGGAATAGACCGCGCGCAGCTTGGCGGCGGCATCGGTCACATCCGGCTCGGCCCATTTCTGGCCCTTCCGCACGAAAATGTAGTCATCGGGGCCAAGCGCGGTTTCCTTGTAATCGACCAGCCAGGCGGTCTCCTCCGAGCAGAAATCCATATTTCCCGAATAGGCGGTGCAAACCACTGGCACATGCAGGTTCATCGCCTCGATCATGCCAAAGCCCCACCCTTCGGACTTGTGCAGCGAGATATAGCAATCCGAGGCCGCCTTGAGCTGCAACAGCGCCTCATAGGTCAGGGTCTCGTTCATCACCATGATGCGGCTGTCGCGGGCCAGGATCGCGTCGATTCGGTTCCACATCCGCGCCTGCACCGGATCCGAGACGTTGTCGCGGTTCTGGGTCTTGATGATCAGGCGGACATCCTCGACCCCCTCGAAGGCCTTCTGGAAGGCCTGCAGGACCCCGACCGGGTTCTTGCGCTGGATGAAGGAATAGGAATCGAAGGCGACCAGGAACAGGAACTCATCGCCGTTCAACCGGAACCGCTGGTTGATGAAGCTGCGTGCCGCCTCGTGGTCGATCGCGTCCAGCTCTTCGTAGCACATGCCGACATTGGTGACTGGCTTGCCCGCCTCAGGCTTGTAGATCTCGATGCCGTATTCGGTCGAAACCCAGATCTCGTCCAGCAGTTCCATGCCGAGGTAGTGGCACAGGGCGGGGCTGTCGAGCTCCCAGTAGAAATACCCTATATTATAGGCGCCCGAGAACACGTCCGGCGCGTAGGCATAGACCAGCGGGATCGATTCCGCGTTGAGGTGGATAAGGTTCACTCTGGCCTGCTTGTAATCGGCGACGTCACCGACCTTGCTGAAGCCTTCGGGCGCGGGATTGTCGAGGCCGAAATTGACACAATTCAACTTGAGCCCGGTCTGCTCCAGGATTCCCGCCGACAGGCGCGTGGCCTGCCCAAGCCCGGAGGCTTTCTCAAAAGGGCCGATCAACTGGACATCGGCGACCTCCTTGCTGGTAACGCGCGGCAGGCTGGCGGCTTCCAGCCGGTGGCCGTCCTCGGTCAGGGACAGGAAATTGTGGCTGTAGAGGTCATAGCCTTGATCGCGCAGCACGGCGGCGAAGCGGTCGAACCCGATTTTGGGTGCGGTCTTGGACAGGGCCAACGACTGGCAGAAGCTTTCGAAGATCGAGGGGCGGCCTTCGGGCCGGTCGAAGAGCTTGACCAGCGACCGGTGCGGGACATAGCGCAGCAGGTCGGGACGGCGAACCCCCATCAGCACCAGGCAGAGGGTGAAAAGTTGTCGGTCCTCGGCGCGCATCTCGCTGAGGAAATGGAACTGCGAGTTGTTGCGGTGGTAATGATCCATGAAGGTCGAGAACGCAAAGGCATCATCCTTGCGGCTGACATGGACCGCGCGCATCAAGTCGACATAGCGCCGGGGCACTAGGCAATCTTCGGCAAAGAGGGTGCGCGCCTCGCTTGCGGCCCACCAATAGATGGTCTGGTTGAAATATTCGGGATCGTTCAGATCAAAATTTTCCAGCCGTTTGCGGTCGCGCACCAGTCGCCACCACATGACCCGGCTCAGGCTGTATTTCTGCCCGCCCATCACGATCGGTTCATTCAGATAGGCGATCAATTCCCGGGTCAGCGGCACCCGCAGCCCGTTGCGCACCACCGCATAGGTCGACAGATACCAGTTCAGGAAATGATCCCGATCATCGGGGTTGCCGTCGGTGTCGTAATCGCGTTCCTTGCGGGTGCGATACTTGGTGTATTCCAGATAGGCGGGCAGCCTGCCCAGGCTGCTGTCATCCACCGCCTCGGTGGGCAGGACGGATGCGGTGGAAAAAAAGCTGCCCTGATGATCTAGCTCGGCGCGATCGTCCTTGGACGCGGTCTCGGGCGCGGTCTTCAGCAGCGTGTTCAGAAGCTCCAGATCGCCGAATAGCAATTTCCGGCACTGCTCCATATGGGGCGAGTTTTCATTCAACCCCCCCGATGCGGCCGATGGCAGCTCATAGGATCCGATCTCATGATCGGTGCCATCCAGCACCCGGACAAACACCCTGCCACTGTTCTTTTCCGCCGCTGCCAGGACCGCCTGACTGATCGGAAAGGAAAAGCCGCATTCGCCGTCGCCGATGCCTGCATCGCGCACATCGGCTCGAAAGACATTGGCCAAGGTGGTATCCAGCAGCCCCTCGGAGACGAACAACCCGACAGTGACCGCCCCCTCGCTGGAGCCGTTCTTCACCACCCATCCATGCAGCTCATTGCCGGTATAGCCGTCAATATTACCGCGATAGGGACCTGTTAGATGCAACCGATGGGCATGGGGCACCAGGGCCCCGCGCATCGTGGATTTCAGCTGTTGATAACCTTTGAACATCTTTAGCCCCTATGGCTCAGCGAAGCGCGTCATAATCGGATTTCGCCATCATCGCCGCCAACTCGCGGATCTGCACCCTGGGCTCCCAGCCAAGCTTCTCGCGCGCCTTCGAGGCGTCACCGATCAACAGCTCGACCTCGGCGGGGCGGTAGAATTTCGGGTTCACCTTCATCACCTGCTTGCCAGATTTGCGGTCGGACGCGGTCTCGGCCTCACCCTCACCCTCCCAACTCAGGTCCATTCCGAGCGCCTCAGCAGCATAAGTGAAGAAATCGCGGATCGTGGTGGTGACATTGGTTGCCAGCACGTAGTCGTCGGCCTCGTCTTGTTGCAACATCCGCCACATGCCTTCAACGTAATCGCCGGCAAAACCCCAGTCGCGCTTGGCATCGATATTGCCGAGTTCGACCGGATTGCTGCCGCCATGGGCAAGCTCTGCCAAGCCGAGCGTGATCTTGCGGGTGACAAATTCCTTGCCACGTAGCGGGCTTTCATGATTGAACAGGATACCGCTCGAGGCATGCATTCCAAAGGATTCACGATAGTTCATGGTGATGTAATGGCCGTAGACCTTGGCCACGCCGTAGGGCGAACGCGGATAGAGCCGGGTGGTCTCCTTCTGTGGGACTTCCTGCACTAGGCCGAACATCTCCGAGGTCGAAGCCTGGTAGAACCGGGTCTCGGGGCGAACCGTGCGCAGCGTGTCGAGGATGCGGACAACTGCCATGCCATCGACATCAGCGGTATAGATGGGCAGGTCCCAGGAGGCACCAACAAAGCTCTGCGCGGCGAGGTTATAGAACTCGTCCATCTCCACGTCGCGGATGACGCGAAAGATATTGTTCGTTTCGGTCAAGTCGAACTCGTGCAGATGCACGTCGCGCGCCACGCCAAGCTGTTCCAGCCGGGGCAGCTCGGGCTGCGAGATCCGGCGCACGCCGCCATGCACCTCATAGCCCTTGTCTAGGAGGAGCTTGGCAAGATAGGCACCGTCCTGGCCAGTGATGCCGGTGATAAAAGCCTTTTTCATTGCGATATCCTTTTCAAATTCCATGCAGCCTGCATGTCAGGCCGGTTGGGTGGTCTGATAGTCCGGGGGCTCTCTGGGCTGCAACGCCTTATTCGGTCGTAGAACGGATCCGGTCGATCTTTCGGCTGACATTTGCCAGACCGGCCTGCAAAAGACCAGCCGCGGCCTCGGTGGTTTCGGCCTCGACATAGAGCCTGAGCTCGGGGGCGTTGCCCGAGGGGCGGATATGCACGATGCGGCCCGTCTGCGTCCTCATGCGAACCCCGTCGGTCAGGTCGGTGTCCGACAGGGCCTCGCCCAGATCGGCAAGGAACGCCTGTTGCGCGGTTTTCGATGTGGCGAGGTCACGGATGAGGCGTGCCGAAAGTTCGGTCGGGGTCTCGGTCAGTCGCTCGGCGCGGGTGACGCCGCCGGGCTCACCCTGCACGATGCGGCTGAGGGGCGTGGCGCGCGCCATTGTCAGCGGCGCGATGATCGGCAGGAAGCAGTCCCGCGTCCACAGGGGCGCAATATCGCCCGCGGGCCCTTGCGCCGTGAAGCCCAGGAGATAGCCGCCATTGGCCTCATAGCCCACGACCTTGCCGCCCGCCGCCTCCATCCCGGCGATCACGTAAGGCGAACCGATCTTGGTGCGTATGATACGGGCAAAGCGCCCGCCCGCTTCCGCGCCGGAATTGGAGGAGACCGGCGTTACCAGCACCTCGGCCCCCATCACCGCCGAGGTGATCTGACCTAGAAGATCACCGGGAATGACATCGCCCGCCTCATCGGCCAGCAGCGGTCGGTCGGCATCGCCATCGGTCGAGACCACGGCATCAAGTCCGTGCTCCGCGCTCCAGCCCCTGATCTGGGCGCGCGTCTCGGGGTCCACGGCCTCGGTATCGACGGGGATGAAGCTGTCCGAGCGGGCCAATTCCAGGACCTCGGCACCAAGCCCCCTCAGCGTCTCGGTCAGCAGGTCGCGCCCGACCGAGCTGTGCGCGTAAATCCCGATGCGCAGCCCCGCCAGCGCCTCAGGCCCAAAGCCCGCGATATAGCGCGCCTTGAACCGTGTGCCCGCGCCCGTATCCGTGGTTTTCTGCCCACGATCTTTCGCCGCGGTCCCCTTGCCCAGGCCCGCCAGGATGGTGGCCTCATCCGCTTTCGAGATCTCGCCGCGGGGGGTGTAGAATTTCAGCCCGTTGCGATCGGCGGGAATGTGGCTGCCGGTGACCATGATCGCGCCCGCGCCCGCTGCCAGAGAGGCCAGCGCCAGGGCGGGCGTGGGCAGCGCGCCGCAATCGACCACGTCGATGCCTGCCGCCAGCGCCGCCTCGGCCACGGTATTCGCGATATCCGGCGAAGAGGGGCGCAGGTCACGCCCGATATAGAGCGTGGCGATCTCGGGGAAGCCCGCCAGATAGGCGGTGACGTGATCTGCGATCAGCTCGGTCGTCATCTCCACGACCAGGCCGCGCAGGCCGCTGGTGCCAAATTTGGGGGGCAAACCGGAAACTCCTTCGTCAGATATTCTCTGGGCCTGTATTTGGCGGATGTGACACCCAATGCCAACTGCTGCGGCACATATCGGCCAGATCGCGCCGGGTGCGGAACCCAAGGATGCCGGCGGCGCGGACGACTTCTGCGCAATAGATTGGCACGTCGCCCGGGCGGGGCGCCACGACCTCATGGGGCAGGTCGCGCCCGCAAGCCTCCCCGTAGGCTCGGATCACCTCCAACACCGAGTAGCCCCGACCGGTGCCCAAGTTGATCAGGTGGCCCTGACCCGATTGCAATAGCTGTTGTAGCGACAGCACATGGCCATGGGCCAGATCCTCGACATGGATGTAATCGCGCACCCCGGTGCCGTCGGGTGTTGGGTAGTCATCGCCGAAGACCCGCAGTTTCGGCAGCGCACCGGTCGCGACCTTGGCAATATAGGGCATGAGATTGTTCGGGATATCGGTCGGGTCCTCGCCAATGAGGCCGCTCTCATGTGCACCCGCTGGGTTGAAATAGCGCAAGATGCCGAAGGCCCAGGCCGGGTCCGAAGCGGTCAGCTGCTCCAGCATCTCCTCGCCCGCGATCTTGGTCCAGCCATAGGGGTTCATGGCGCGGCGCGGTGCGGTCTCGGGCGTCGGCGTCTCGTCGGGGATGCCATAGACCGTGGCCGAGGAGGAAAAGACCAGCCGCCGGCAGCCCGCCACCTCCATCGCCTGCAAGAGCGTCGTCAGCCCACCGATATTGGTGGCGAAATAGTCCAGCGGGTGCGCCATGCTGTCGCCCACGGCCTTCAGCGCCGCGAAATGGACCACCGCATCGATCTTCGTTTCGGCAAATATCCGGTCCAGTAGCCCCCGGTTCAGCACCGAGCCGCGGATCACGCGGGGCATCGCGCCGGTAATTCGTGCCAACCGGTCGGGCACATCGGTCCGCGCATTGGAGAAATTATCCAGGATCAGCACGTCATAGCCCGCCGCGACCAGCGCCACATGGGTATGCGAGCCGATATAGCCGGCCCCGCCCGTCAGGAGTATCGTCCCTGTCATCCGTTCGTCTTTCCGCTCGAACCGCTCAAGTCTTCTTAAACACCAAATCCGCGCCACAAAACTGTGAAGAGGCCCCTTCTCGAATTTCATGACCGGAATGCCGAGCCTCGAAGCCTTGTCACCATAGATACGGGCAGAATTGCTCCGGAAACCATGGTGGCAGCTGAACGCATCCCCATAAAGCAAGCGCGGTTCTCCTAGGACATCCACGGGATCCGGCGACCTGTCCGTTTGAGGCCCGATGGATGTTCAGCCATTCCTCATCGGGTGCTTCTCGTGCTCTCCTTTGTTGTCGTGCGTATCAACCCCACCGACAACTGGGGTGGTTTGAGTGGATTTGGCCATGGGATCATCCTTCCGACGGTGACAGACATACTTCGCCAGAAAGAATGCACGGACAGGACAGTCATGAGACCAAGCGGTCAGGCCCTTCTCGGGTCACGCGGCATCTTCGAGACAAAGCCTCATCGCATGGCGCTCCCGGGCGGTCGACAGGTCCAGGGAAAGACACGTATCAGGTCGATCAGTGTTTGAGTCAAACCACCCGAGAACTGGTGGCCATCATATGACTATCCGTATTCATGATCTCGGGTGGCCCGTGTTTGGCGATGACCTCGTTCAGCGCTTCGGCGCAAAAGTCGGCATGCATCGTATTCGACAGCCGCCAGCTCAGCACCTTGCGCGTCGCCCAGTCCATGATGGCGACCAGATAAAGGAAGCCGTTCTTGACTGGCACGAAAGTGATATCGGCGCTTTAGACCTGGTTCGGTCGGGCATCCGGCACTCGGGGCTGAAGATGCGCTCGACACGCGAATACGTCGCAGCGCAAACCACAACCGCCTGAATGTCCAGTGAAACGGGGGTAAGATCAGTCATGTCCGACAGGGAGATGAGCCTGGATCTCACGATCCGAATGAAGCACACCAGATGATGATCTCTGGCCTAATGAGAGCTTGCACCTGCTTTATGGACGTAAACTCCGCACATCTTCTCCCTCTCCAGAGCGGAAATTTCAAGGCGTTCTCCGAGGATCTGACCTGCCCCTTTTTTCGGGGCCACTCTTAAATCGAGCTTGTTCTCCTTTTGTGTGCCATCATTCGGCGGCGTGAGCAATGGGCGCAGGCGCGGAGCCATCAAGTAGCTCAAGCGGCTGCGCCCATTGCGTTTTGTCGA
>NZ_JBSXNT010000028.1:0-59720 GCF_056857775.1 Alterinioella sp. B-7 | reverse complement strand
TGCGACCTTCGCCTTGAATGCAGGGCTGTGGTTCCGTCTGGGTCGTTTGGTCATCTTCGCTCCTTCGTCTCGGCAACGCTGCCGGATCAGGAGCGGAAAATCCACCTAACTCAACTGTTCAGATTTGCCGCGCCACCTCTATGATAACCGAACACGATCGACTGGCCGGTCAGGGTGGTCATCTGGTCGTTGCTTACAGCATGAGCAACAAATGTAGCCTGCGCTTCTGTTGCGACCTCAACCACGGTAATGTTCGTAACATCCGCCCAGGCCTGAAAGGCGGCCAGATAGGCGTCTTTCTCAACCGGTAACCAGGTGGAATAGTCATCGTCAAAATAGACATTCAGGGTGACCGGGCCACCAAGTGGCGCCCACTGCCAACCACCCCATGAGATTGAATCAAGAAACTCGTTTCCGGTAGGTATCGTATGTGTCACTTTCGTTTCCTCCGTAAGCTACTGGTTTTAATATATATTTTTACACCAGCGAATCAGAATAGTGCTCGTTCCGATGGCAAAAAACGGTACAATATTCCGTTAACATAAGAAAACTTTTTGGGGCATCCACCGGACCATCCCGGCTTGACCCAGATTGCCATCCTGCTATCCCTGCCGGTCAGGCGGGCCTGTAGCTCAATTGGTTAGAGCAGAGCGCTCATAACGCTTTGGTTGCGGGTTCAAGTCCTGCCGGGCCTACCACCCCTCCCCGCCTGCCGGATATCGCGGAACTTTCCCCCCGTTTGCCGGTTACTTTCACATCCAGACGTTCCGATCCGACACCCGGAGAAGTCCGATGTTGCAAGTGAAACTCCTTTGGTTCGCGCTCGACCAGCTTTCTGCCATGGGGCAGTGGATGGCCGCGGCCGAATATGCCGGCGATGAGGCGAAGCGGCAGCGCGCGATGGCGCATAAGGCGCTCTACTTCGAGGCCATGGATGCCTTGCTGGCCTCGCTCATCCGCCGCTAGCGCGCCAGCACCAGGTCGACGCGCAGACCGCCCAGATCCTCGCTGTCCGACAGGCGCATGGTGCCGCCATGGCCGCGCGCGATGTCATTGGCGATGGCCAGGCCAAGGCCGACACCGCTGCCGCGATCCTGGTTGCGGGCCTGGTCCAGACGGGCGAAGGGGCGCACCGCCTCGGCGCGGTCCTCGGGCGCGATGCCCGGCCCGTCATCCTCGATGGTGAAGCGCACCGACCGGTCCATGATCGCCAGGCTCAGCCTTGCATGGGTGCCATAGCGCAGCGCGTTGGACAGAAGGTTGCCAAGCGCCCGCCGCACCGCCTGCGGGCGCAACGCGACAACCGGCGCCTTCTCGGGCAGGACCAGCGCCACCTGGCCCCGGCCAAGCCGCGCCGCATCCCCGCCCGCCTCGCGCGCCAGCGCCAGCAGGTCCACGGGTTCGGGATCGTCCAGCGCATCCGATCGGGCGAAATCCAGGAAGGTGGTCAGAAGCGCCTCCATCTCGGTCACGTCGCGCATCAGGTCGGCGGCCTCGGGCGCATCCTCCAACATGCTCAGCGCCAGCTTCATCCGGGTCAGCGGGGTGCGCAGGTCATGGCTGACGCCCGACAGCATCATGGTGCGCTGCTCGATGGCGCGTTCGATCCGGGCGCGCATGTCCAGGAAGGCCCGCCCCGCCGCCCGCACCTCCAGCGCGCCGGCAGGCTTGTAGGGCTCCATCCGGCCCTTGCCGAACGCCTCCGCCGCACGCGCCAGCCGCCGGATCGGGCGCAATTGGTTGCGCAGGAAGAGGTAGGCAACGGCGGTCATCAAGATGCCGGTGAAGATCATCAGCACAAAGAGCTGATGCGGGTTCGAGGCCGAGACCCTGCGCCGGTCGATCTCCAGCACCAGCGGCGCGTCCGGCCCCTCCAGTGACAGGAACACGCGCCGGTCATTGGCGGCCAGGTCGATCCAGCCGATATCGGGCTCCATTGCGTTCAGGGTCGCGATCACCTCGCGGCCCGAATAGTCGTACCAGCGCCGCCGCGCCTGCGTCTCGCCGGCCCAGTCCGGCGCCTCGCGCGCGATCACGCCCATGTCCAGCCGTCCGGCAATGTCGGCGGCGGCCTGCGGCCCCGCTTCGCTCAGCGTATCGCCGACCAGCCGCAGGTCATGGCCGAGCGCCGAGGTCAGTTGACCCGTCACACCTTCGAAATGGCGTTGCAGGAATCCGACGGACACGACAAGTTGCAAGGTGACGATGGGCACGATCAGGATCAGCGCGGCCCGCCCATAGAGCCCGCGCGGCAGCGCCTGTTTGATCAAGTCCCATCCCATGGCCCCATCTAACCCCGCGCAAGACCGAGAGGAAAGAGCCCATGACCGCCCTGCCCCTTGCCCCCGGCCTGCGCCGCCTGACCGCGCCCAACCCCTCGCCGATGACGGCGGAGGGGACCAACACATTTCTCATCGGCGACACCGACATCGCCGTGATCGACCCCGGCCCCGCCTCGGATCCGCATCTGCGGGCGATCCTGGCGGCGCTCACCCAAGGCCAGCGCATCAGCCATATCCTGGTGACCCATTCGCATCTCGATCACTCGCCCCTCGCGCGCCCGCTGGCCCACGAAACCGGTGCCTTGGTGCTGGCGGCAGGCCCCAGCGACTGGGGCCGCTCGGCCGCGATGCAGACCCTGGCCGATGACGGCCTGATCGGCGGCGGCGAAGGGGTCGACGCGGCTTTCGCGCCCGATGCGCAGCTTGCCGATGGCGCGGCGGTCGAAGGCGACGGCTGGTGCATCACCGCGCTGCACACGCCCGGCCACATGGCCAATCACCTCAGCTTTGCCTGGGGGGATGCGCTTTTCTGCGGCGACCTGGTGATGGGCTGGTCCACCTCGCTCATCTCGCCCCCCGATGGCGACCTCACCGCCTTCCGCGCCTCGCTGAGGCGGCTGATGACGCGGGCCGACAGCGTCTATTACCCCGCCCATGGCGACAGCATCGCGGACCCGCAGGCCCGCTGCGCCGAGCTGCTGGCCCACCGCGCCGGACGCGAGGCGCAGATTCTGGCCGCGCTCGCCCCGGGCCCCGCCACGCCCGCCACGCTGACGGGGCGCATCTACACCGACATACCCGCCCCGCTTCTGCCGGTGGCCGAACGCAACGTCCTGGCCCATCTCATTGATCTGGTTGAACGAAACAAGGTCTCACCCGAGGGCCGCCTCTCCGCCCGCGCCCGCTTTCACCTGAATTGACCCCTGCCCCGGAATTTTCCGCAAAACCCACTGGACGCGAGGAATCCCCCTTGCTATATCGCCCGAGTGTTCCGGCGTAGCTCAGCGGTAGAGCAGTTGACTGTTAATCAATTGGTCGTAGGTTCGATCCCTACCGCCGGAGCCAAAGATTTCAAGGGCTTAGCGTCTTGTCGCTAAGACCTTTTTCATGTCTTGACAGTTCTTCCCGTCCGTCCGATCGGCCGCGCCAGGGTCTCTTCCCGGCGCGGTTCAAGATGGGAACCAGCCTTACGCCGCCGCGCTCGTGGCAGGCGCGCCGCCCGCGCGGAACGCGGTCAGGAGCTCGGCGCGGCGGGCCTTCGCGGCCTCGGCATTGGCCTCCTTGATCGGGCCGAAGCCACGGATCGTCAGCGGCAGGGCGGCCAGGTCGCGGGCGATCTCCAGCGTCTCGGGGGTCACGTCGCGCAGCACCTCGGCCATGTCGCGCTCATACTCCTTGATCAGCGCGCGCTCCAGCTTGCGATCCGCCGAATAGCCGAACGGGTTCAGCGGCGTGCCGCGCAGCACCTTCATCCTGGCCAAGAGCTTGTAGGCCCCGCCGATCCACGCGCCGAACTCGCGCTTTTTCGGACGGCCCTCTGCATCCGTGCCCGGCAGCATCGGCGGGGCCAGGTGATAGGTCAGCTTCAGGTCGCCCTCAAACTCCTCGCGCAGCTTCGCCTCGGTGCTCAGGTGCAGCCGCGCGACCTCGAACTCGTCCTTGTAGGCCAGGAGCTTGTGATACCCCAACGCCACCGCCTCGCGCAGGGCCGGATCGTCCACGCCATCAACCAGCGCGCGGTATTTCTTCGCCAGACGCTTGCCCTGATAGGCGGTCAGGTGGGTGGCGCGATAGGCGATCTTCTCCTCAAGCGTCCTGGGCAGGCGGGTGACGTTGGGCTGGCTCACGCGCGCCGCTTCCTCGGGGTTCAGTACGGCCCAACGGCCAAACTCGAAGGCCTGCTTGTTGCGCTCGGGTGCCGCGCCGTTCATCTCGATGGCCTGCAGGATCGCCTCCTCGCTCAGCGGCACGAGGCCGCGCTGCCAGGACGCGCCCAGCACCATCATGTTGGAGAAGATCGAATCCCCCATCAGTGCGCGGGCCAGGTCGGAGGCATCGAACAGCGCCAGATCGTCGCCCAGACGCGCCTGAAGCGCGACCTCCAGGTCATTGACCGGGATACGGAATTCCGTGTTTCCGGTGAACTCGCCGGTGATGATCTCATGGCTGTTGACCACGGCCCCCGTGCGCCCCGTCGTCATCAGGCCCAGCGTGTTTGCGCCCGCCGAGACCACAAGATCGCCGCCGATGATGGCATCGGCCTCGCCCACCGCCACGCGGATGGCCGAGATGTCGGAGGGCTTTTCGGCAATGCGCAGGTGGATGCTGACCGCGCCGCCCTTTTGCGCCAGGCCCGCCATCTCGATCATGCCGGCACCCTTGCCGTCCAGTTGCGCGGCCTGTGCCAGCACCGCGCCGATGGTGACGACGCCGGTGCCGCCCACCCCGGTGATGACGGTGTTATGGGTGCCGTTTATCGCGGGCAGATCCGGCGCGGGCAGATGGCCCACGTCGATCTCGGCCGAGGCCTCTTTCCTGATCTTGCCGCCCGTGACCGTCACGAAGGACGGGCAGAAGCCCTTGACGCAGGAATAATCCTTGTTGCAGCTTGACTGGTCGATCGCCCGCTTGCGGCCCAGTTCGGTCTCCTTCGGCACGATGGAGACGCAGTTCGACTGCACGCCGCAATCGCCGCAGCCTTCGCAGACATCGGGGTTGATGAAAACGCGCTTGTCGGGATCGGGGAAGGTGCCGCGCTTTCTCCGGCGGCGTTTCTCGGCGGCGCAGGTCTGCACATAGATGATGGCCGAGACGCCCTCGATCTCCTGATATTTCTTCTGCACCTGCATCAGGTCGTCACGGCTGTGACGCTCCAGCCCCGCCGGAAAGGCCGAGAAATCAATCTCTTCCTTCTCGTCATAGACCAGCGCGATATGGCGAACGCCCATCGCCTTCAGCTCATGCGCGATCTGTTCGGGCTGGAGGTCGCCCTCATTGGGCTGACCGCCCGTCATCGCGACGGCATCGTTGAAGAGGATCTTGTAGGTGATGTTGGTGTTCAGCGCCAAAGCCGCGCGAATGGCCAGGATGCCCGAGTGGTTATAGGTGCCCTCGCCAAGGTTCTGGAACATGTGCTTGCGGGTCGAAAACGGCGCCTCGCCCGCCCAGTTCACGCCCTCGCCGCCCATATGGGTGTAGGCTTCGGTGTTGCGGTCCATCCATTTCGCCATGAAGTGACAGCCGATGCCCGCGCCGCCGCGCGCGCCATCGGGCACCTTGGTCGATGTGTTATGCGGACAACCGGCGCAGAACCACGGCAGGCGGGTGGCCAGTTCCTGCGCGTTATTGGCGCGCATCGCGTCGCGCACCTGCGCGATACCGGCGGTGATACGGTCGGTGCCGCGCCCTTCCTCGACGAGGATCTCGCCCAGTTTCACGGCAATATCGTTGGGGTCCAGCGCGTAATGCGTCGGGAACAGCACCTTGCCGTTCTTCTTGAAGCCATAGACGCGGCGGCCCCGGCGGTCGTCGAAAATCGCCTCCTTGACCTGCACCTCGATCAGCTTGCGCTTTTCCTCGACCACGACGATCAGTTCCAGCCCCTCGGCCCAGTCGTGGAAGCCCTCCATATCCAGCGGCCAGGTCTGGCCGACCTTGTAGGTGGTGACGCCCAGGCGCGCGGCCTCCTCCTCGCCGATGCCCAGAAGCGACATGGCATGGACCAGGTCGAGCCAGTTCTTGCCCGCCGCGACAAAGCCGATCTTGGCACCGGGCTGGCCCAGCACGCGCTTGTCCATCTTGTTGGCATGGCTGAACGCCTCGGCGGCAAAGCGCTTGTGGCCGAGCAGCCGCTCCTCCTGCGCGATCCAGTGGTCGCCCAGGCGGATGTTCAGCCCGTCGGCGGGCATGTCGAAGTCTTCCGGCAGGACGAATTTCATCCGGTCCGGGCGGCCGTCGACGACGGATGTGGCCTCGACCGTGTCCTTCATCGTCTTGAGGCCGACCCAGACACCGGCAAAGCGGCTCATCTCGATGGCGTAATGGCCGTAATCCAGGATCTCCTGCACGCCCGCGGGGCTGAGCACCGGCATATGCACATCCACCAGCGCCCAATCGGACTGGTGGCAAACGGTCGAGCTTTCGCCGGTATGGTCGTCGCCCATCGCCATGATGACACCGCCATGGCGCGAAGTGCCCGCCATGTTGACATGGCGCATCACGTCGCCGGTGCGGTCCACCCCCGGCCCCTTGCCATACCAGAGACCGAAGACACCGTCATACCTGCCTTCGCCGCGCAGTTCCGCCTGCTGACTGCCCCAAAGTGCCGTGGCCGCCAGATCCTCGTTCTGACCCGGCTGGAACACCACATCCGAGGCGCTGAGCAGCTTTTTCGCCTTCATCATCTGCAAATCGACCCCGCCCAGAGGCGAGCCGCGATAGCCCGTGACCAGACCGGCCGTGTTCAGCCCGGCCTGCCGGTCGCGCCATTTCTGCGCCAGCATCAGGCGCACCAGCGCCTGCGTCCCGTTCAGCAGAACAGGCGACTTTTCCAGATCGAAACGGTCTTGCAGTGAGATTTGGGCGATACCCATGGCGTCCTCCCCCCGAATGTGCGGTAATTGCCCCGATTATAGGTCAGCTTTTTTGACCTTTCAAGGAGAATGTCCCGCCATTCCCCGATTGCACGTTGAATTATAGCCCGACATGGCTAGGTTGCACCTCGAATTCAGGTGATCCAAGAAACTTGCAACGAACGGGTGCCCCAATGGATTGGGACAAGCTGCGAATATTTCATGCCGTTGCCGATGCGGGCAGCCTGACCCATGCCGGCGACACGCTGCATCTGAGCCAATCCGCCGTCAGCCGCCAGGTCCGCGCGCTGGAGGAAAGCCTCAACGCCACCCTCTTCCACCGCCACGCCCGCGGGCTGATCCTGACCGAACAGGGCGAGCTTCTGTTCGACGCCACCCGCGCCATGGCCAAGCGCCTCGATACCGCCACCGCCCGCATCCGCGACAGCGAGGAAGAGGTGGTCGGCGAATTGCGCGTCACCACCACCGTGGGTTTCGGCCTGCTGTGGCTCGCCCCGCGCCTGCCGCAGCTCTACAAGACCTCGCCCAACCTCAAGATCGACCTGATCCTGGAGGAGGCGGTGCTGGACCTGCCGATGCGCGAGGCCGATGTCGCGATCCGCATGAAGGAGCCCTCCCAGGCCGACCTCATCCGCAAGAAACTGATGTCGGTGCGCATGTGCCTCTATGCCAGCCCGACCTATATCGCGACCCATGGCGCGCCCGCCTCGCTGGACGACATGGAACACCACCGCCTGATCAGCCAGAACGTCACCGCCGCCCAGGTCAGCGCGGGCGCGATGCTGATCAAGGAGATCATGTCGCACAACGTGGGCTCCTTCCTGACCATCAACAACTATTTCGGCGTGCTCCAGGGCGTTCTGCATGACCTCGGCATCGGCCTGCTGCCCGATTACCTGACCGATGACTTCCCCGACCTCGTGCGCGTCCTGCCCGATGTGGAAAGCAACGAAGTCCCTGTTTTCCTTGCCTATCCCGAGGAATTGCGCCATTCGAAACGGATCGAGAATTTCCGCGATTTCGTCACCGAGGAAATCATCGCCCATCGCCGCCGCCGCCGGGATGCGCAGAACTAGCCCCCGCAACAACTGTGAGCCATGTGCAACGCGCATAGCAGCATTGCGACAGGGGGGCAGTGTTTTTTCTTGATCGGCCAGACACGGATAGCTATGTGATCGGGCAGTGGAGCACAAGATTTGAGCTTCACTACCTCCCTGTTGGACTTTGGCCGAGAACTTGTTCTCGGCCTTTTTTTTTGGCCTTGACAGGCGCGCCGCCAAGGCCGCGACACCCGCCCCCCTTTCCCCCGACCGGCCCTTGGCCTAAAGAAGCGCCAATGCTGTTTCGGGGGACCATATGACCATGCAGGAACCGGCCATCACGCCTGATCTCATTGCCGCCCACGGGCTGAGCGCGGATGAATACGACCGTATTCTCGAGATCATCGGGCGCGAGCCCACTTTCACCGAGCTTGGCATCTTTTCCGCCATGTGGAACGAGCATTGTTCCTACAAATCCTCCAAGAAATGGCTGCGCACCCTGCCCACGGACGGCCCCCAGGTCATCTGCGGCCCCGGCGAGAATGCGGGCGTCGTCGATATCGGCGACGGTCAGGCGGTCATCTTCAAGATGGAGAGCCACAACCACCCCTCCTATATCGAGCCCTACCAGGGCGCGGCCACCGGCGTCGGCGGCATCCTGCGCGATGTCTTCACCATGGGCGCGCGCCCCATCGCGGCGATGAACGCGCTCAGCTTCGGCGCGCCTGATCACCGCAAGACCCGCCAGCTTGTGCATGGCGTCGTCGAGGGCATCGGCGGCTACGGCAATTGCTTCGGCGTGCCCACCGTGGGCGGCGAGGTCCGGTTCCATGCCGCCTATAACGGCAATTGCCTGGTCAACGCCTTTGCCGCCGGTCTGGCCGATACCGACAAGATCTTCTATTCGGCGGCCTCGGGCGTCGGCATGCCGGTGGTCTATCTGGGCGCCAAGACGGGCCGCGACGGGGTTGGCGGGGCCACCATGGCCAGCGCCGAGTTCGACGACACGATCGAGGAAAAGCGCCCCACCGTGCAGGTCGGCGACCCTTTCACCGAGAAACGCCTGATGGAGGCGACGCTGGAGCTGATGGCCACCGGCGCTGTGATCTCGATCCAGGATATGGGGGCGGCGGGGCTGACCTGTTCGGCCGTGGAAATGGGCGACAAGGGCGGGCTTGGCGTGCGGCTGACGCTCGACGCGGTGCCGCAGCGCGAAGACAATATGACCGCCTATGAGATGATGCTGAGCGAGAGCCAGGAGCGGATGCTGATGGTTCTGCGCCCGGAAAAAGAGGCCGAGGCGCGCGCGGTGTTCGAGAAATGGGATCTCGATTTCGCCATCGTGGGCGAGACCATCACTGACGATCGCTTCATCATCGAGCATCAGGGCAAGATCGTGGCCGACCTGCCGCTGGCCACCCTCTCCGGCTCCGCCCCCGAATATGACCGCCCCTATATCGAGACACCGCCAGCGGCAGAGATGGACCCGGTCACCGGCGTCGATCCCATCGACGGGCTCAAGGCGCTCATTGCCTCGCCCAACCACGCCGCCAAGCACTGGGTCTATGAGCAGTACGACAGCCAGGTCATGGCCGACACGGTGCGCGCCCCCGGCCTTGGCGCGGGCGTCGTGCGGGTGCATGGCAGTGACAAGGCGCTGGCCTTCACCTCGGACGTGACCCCGCGCTACGTCAAGGCAAACCCGTTCGAGGGCGGCAAGCAGGCGGTGGCCGAGGCCTATCGCAACCTGACCGCCTGCGGCGCGCGCCCGCTGGCCACCACCGACAACATGAATTTCGGCAATCCCGAAAAGCCCGAGATCATGGGGCAGTTCGTGGGCGCCATCAAGGGCATCGGCGCGGCCTGTCTGGCGCTCGACATGCCCATCGTCTCGGGCAATGTCAGCCTCTACAACGAGACCGACGGCAAGGGCATCCTGCCCACCCCCACCATCGGCGCGGTCGGCCTCCTCGACCATCTGGACGATCTCATCGGCGGCACCGCACGCGACGGTCACTTTGCGGTGCTGGTGGGCGAAACCACGGGCCATCTGGGCCAATCCGCGCTGCTCTCCGAGGTGTTCAATCGCGAGGATGGCGACGCGCCCTTCGTCGATCTCGACGCAGAGAAGCTGAACGGCGATTTCATCCGCGCCAACCGCGCGTGGATCGACATGTGCAGCGATCTTTCGGATGGCGGGTTGGCGCTCGCGGCCTTCGAGATGGCGGAAGCCTCCGGCGTTGGCGTGACACTGGACAGCGGCGACACCGCGACCCTCTTCGGCGAGGACCAGGCCCGCTACCTCATCGCATGCTCCTTCGACAAGGCCGAGGCGCTGATGATCGCGGCGGGCAAGGCCGGCGTGCGGGTCGAGACGGTCGGCAAGTTCGGCGGCACCTCAGTGCGCTTCGGCGGCTCGGAGGCCCCGCTGGAGGAGCTCACCACGCTCTACCGCGACAGCTTCAGCGCGGTGTTCGCCTGACGCGAGGGGGTGTACAGGGGGTGCATCGGGGGGTGTACGCAGGGCTCCCCCCTCATTTGCCCGCCACCGCCTTGCAGCCCGCCCGCCGCGCCTCTACATTTGGGCGAACAGATCAAGGGAAAATCATGGCCATACTCGCCTCAGAAATCGAAGACCTGCTGCGCCAGGCCTTCCCCGACGCCAAGATCACCGTGGAAGGCGACGACGGTGCCCATTTCGCCGCAGAAGTGGTCGATGAGAGCTTCCGCGGGAAGAGCCGCGTGCAGCAACAACGTGCTGTAAACGCTGCAGTAAAATCGCAGATCGACAGCGGACAATTGCACGCGCTGGCCCTGACCACGCGGGCCCCGGAGTAAGACGACACAGGCCGAAAGGCAGACCGAAAAGGACAAGGCAAGATGACCGCACAAGACCAGATCAAGGAAACCGTCACCTCCAACGACGTGGTGCTGTTCATGAAGGGCACCAAGGCGATGCCGCAATGCGGGTTCTCCAGCCGCGTGGCGGGCGTGCTGAATTTCATGGGCGTCGATTATTCCGACGTCAACGTGTTGGAAAACGAGGATATTCGCCAGGGCATCAAGGAGTATTCCGACTGGCCGACCATCCCGCAGCTCTACGTCAAGGGCGAGTTCGTCGGCGGCTGCGACATCATCACCGAGATGACGCTGTCGGGCGAATTGGACCAGATGTTCGAACAGAATGGCGTATCCTTCGACAAGGATGCGGCGGAGAAGATCCGCGCGGCGAACGCCTGATCAAAGGGCTTCGGATTGCTGCGCAATCCGACCCGCGGGGGGACGCTGTCCCCCCGCACCCCCCTGAGGTATTTCCAGCAAAATGAAAGGGCTAGCCCTTTTTCGTGGCCCCCTTCTTCACATGCTTGCTGAGCCGTGAGGGAATGGATTTCTTGCGGTTCTTATAGGGGTTGGCATCCGATTGGCTGCGCATATGCAGCCGGATCGGCGTGCCGGGCATGTCGAAATCCTCGCGCAGCCCGTTGACCAGGTAGCGCGAATAGCTTTCGGGCAGTTTCTCGGGCAGCGAGCACATCACCACGAAACCCGGCGGCCGCGTCTTGGCCTGGGTCATGTAGCGCAGCTTGATGCGGCGGCCCGCCGGCGCGGGCGGCGGATGCGCCTCGACCATGCCCGCAAGCCAGGAGTTGAGCCGCGCCGTGGGGATACGCCGGTTCCAGACCTCATGCGCCCGGATGATCGCTTCGCGCAGCCGGTCGAGGCCCCGCCCCGTCTTGGCCGAGACCGTGATCAGCGGCGCGCCGCGCAATTGCGGCAAGAGGCGCTCGAACGCCTCCTTGAGGTCGCGCAGCTTTTCCTGCTTGGCCTCCTCGATATCCCATTTGTTGACCGCGACAACCACGGCCCGGCCCTCGCGTTCGGCGAGGTCCGCGATGCGCAGATCCTGCTGCTCGAACGGGATCGCGGCATCGAGCAAGACCACGACAACCTCGGCGAATTTCACCGCGCGCAGCCCGTCGGAGACCGAGAGTTTCTCCAGCTTTTCCTGCACCTTGGCGCGCTTGCGCATGCCCGCCGTGTCGAAAAGGCGCATCTTGGTGCCGCCCCAGGTGATCGGCACGGCAATCGAATCGCGGGTAATTCCGGCCTCGGGGCCGGTCAGCAGGCGCTCCTCGCCGATGATCTTGTTGATCAGCGTGGACTTGCCGGCATTGGGCCGCCCGACAACGGCGATCTGCAAGGGCTTGTCCGGCGCGGTCTCGCCCTCCTCGAGGTCGATATCTGTCACCGCCTCTTCGTCGCGGGCCTCTGCCTCCTCGATCATCGGCGTCAGCGCAACGGCAAGCTCGGCCATGCCCTCGCCATGTTCCGCCGACAGCGCGATCGGCTCGCCAAGCCCGACGCTATAGGCCTCGATGATCCCGGCCTCGGCGGCGCGCCCCTCGGCCTTGTTCGCCCCCAGGATCACCGGCGTGCCGGAGCGGCGCAGGATATCGGCAAAGACCTCATCCGTCGGCGTCAGCCCGACCCGCGCGTCGATCAGGAACAGGCAGGCATCGGCCATGCCGACAGCGCGTTCCGTCAGCCGCCGCATCCGGCCCTGCAGGCTGTCATCGGTGGCCTCCTCCAGCCCGGCGGTATCGACCACGGTGAAATTCAACCCACCAAGACGCGCCTCGCCTTCGCGCAGGTCGCGCGTCACGCCGGGCTGGTCATCGACCAGCGCCAGACGCTTGCCCACCAGCCGGTTGAACAAGGTGGATTTCCCGACATTCGGTCGCCCGACAATGGCCAGCACAAAGCTCATCGGCCCAATTCCTTTAGCGTCTCAAGATCGTGCCGGATAGCGCAGGGCCGGAAGGAAGAAAAGCCCCTGCCTTCTTTGTTCCGAAAATATCCCCGCCCATTGCCCGGTAGGCGGTGCCTTCACCGCCGTAAGGGGAGGCTGCGCAACGGATGCCCCGAAAACGACCTCGATGCATCGTCCCGAACCTCACCGCTCGTCCATGGCAATGCGGGCCGGCGAGGGCTCCCCGCTTGGGGGGCCCGAGACGGGTCGCGCCCCCGGCCCCTACCTATAGGCGTGCAGCCGCCCGTCGCCCGAGACGACATAAAGCACACCGCCCACCACGATGGGAAGGGCCGCAGCACCACCACGCAGGGCGACCTGCCCTGTCGCGGCCCCGCTTTCGGGATCGAAGAACCGGATCAGCCCGTCGCCCGAGGCGATGACCAGCCGACCACCGGCCAGGATCGGGCCGAAATGGGTGAAGACGGCCTGCCTTCGACGCTCGCGCTGCTGCACGTAGAGCGGGAGTTCCGTGCCCCAGATGCGGTCTCCGGTCTCGGCGTCCAGCCGGATCAGTTCGTTGCGATCGGACACGAAGAAGACGCTGTCGCCCGCGGGCAGGATCGGCGAATAGGCCCCGTCCTGCGCGGTCCAGATGCGCTCGCCCGACGCTGCCTCCATCGCCACCACGCGGCCAGACTGGTTGCCCGCGTAGACCGTGCCGCCGACGATCACTGGATCGCCGGTGATGTCGTTGAGGTTGTTGTAGGCCACGCCGCGCCGGCCGCCCGCCACGGATGTGCCCCAGACCCGCACGCCCGACAGGCGCAAGGTCGCGACCAGTTCGCCCGAGCCGAAGGGGAAGATCACCAGCCGGTCGGTTACGGCTGGGGCCGAGCCGCCCGACAGGACCGCATCGGGCGCGCCTGCGGGCAGTTGCCAGCGGATGCGGCCGTTTTCGGGGTTGATCGACCAGGCCTGGCTGTCGCGGCTGACGACATAGATGGAATTGCCGGTCACCGTCGGCGCGGTGATGCCAGCCGCGAGGCGCTGGCGCCAGTTTTCGGCCCCCGTCGCGGGATCGAGCGAGATCAGCTCGCCATAGCCCGTCGTCGCATAGAGCGCGCCGCCGACCACGGCCAGCCCGCCGCCCGAGATCCCGCCACCGCGCTCAAAACCAGGGGTCAGGTCGCGCGACCAGAGGGTCGCACCGGCGGTTGAAGTCGCGACCAGCCCGGCATCGGAATCGAGCGTGAAGATGCGGCCATCGGCGGCCACTGGATCGGCAGTGATGCGGTTGCGGCGCGAATTGCCCTGGCCGATATTCGCGGCCCAGATTTCGGTCGGGGCTGAAGACAGCGCGACATGCGGCATCCGGTTCTCGTCGGTCGCCGCGCGCATCGGCCAGGCCGAGAGGTTGACGGGGGCCGCCAGGCTGATCGGGCGGGTCTGATCGACCTCTTCGGCTGCGGGCGCCTCACCCGGCACGGCCTCTTCCAATGGCACGCGGGTGCCGAAGCGCTGGCCTTCCAGGATCAGTTCGCGTTCGCCGCAGCCCGAAAGACCGGCCAGCAGCCCGATCCCGATCACTCCGATAGACACCCTGTTCATCTGCCCGCCGCCTCTTTCTGCCACCCGGCTTGAACTGCCAGGCGCTTGCTATTCGGTCGCCTCCACCGCGTCCGCATCCGTCTCGGGCGCTGGCGTCTCGTCCGCGTCTTGCGCCGCGTCTTCCTCTGCCGCCGCCTCCTCGGGGGCGTCTTGCAGGGTCGATCCGGCCTCAAGCGCCACAATCAACTGACTTGTGCGCTGTTGCAAGCCTGCCGTGGCCTGGCTGTCCTGTTCCAGCGCGCGCAAGATCTCGATCGCGGTCTCGCTGTCGCCGTTCTGGACATGAAGCAGCGCTTGCTGTTCCAGCGCCAGGGCGCGATAGGGCGCGCCGGGTTCGGCCAGCATCTCCAGCGTGGTCATCGCGTCTTCCTGCGGGTCCAGCAGATGCGCCTTGAGAAGCGCCAGGTCGCGGTAGCGCGGCGCCAGATCGGGCTGGTCGGCAATCGCGCGCAGGCTGGCCGCCGCCGCCACCGGATCGCCCGCGCGGGCCTGTTCCGTCGCCAGGAGCAGCGCCAGAAGCGTCTCGCCATCTTCGCCCGGTGCGCTGACGCTTTCGAGCGCCGCCACCCGGTCCGCGCCATCCTGGACCTCCAGGGCTGCGACCAGCGCGTCGCCGAAGGCTTCGGCCTCGGCCCGCTCCTGCGCCAGGCTGTATTCACGGTAAGCCGCGGCGCCGACGATGATCAGCACCACAAGCACCGGGATCCAGCCCCATTTGCGGAACATCGCAAACAGGCGGTCGCGGCGAAGCTCTTCGTTCACCTCGTCAATGAAACTGTCGGTATTGGCCATGTCCGCCCCAGATTCCTGCCGCTTTGCGCGGGTATCAACTACTGACCCGCCTCTTAACGCGAAGATCGGCCCCTTGCCAAGGCTTTGCCCCCGCACAGCCGCAAAACTGAACCGAACAGTTCAGTCTTGCGATTGACAGCGCAAGGATTTAAACTAAACCAAACGGTTCAGTGCATTGGTTGGGGTTGCCTTTTTCTGCAATCCGCACGATTTCATCCCGAATACCGCATGTTGCGGGTATCAAGAGGCTTCGATGCGACTTTTTCCCATCCTGACCGCACTTCTCGTCAGCGCCGTTCTCTATGCCGTGGTAATGGAGCGCGAGCGCCTGGTCGGCTTCGCAGAGGGTTTCCGTCCGCCTGCCGAGACCCCCGGGGAAACCCCGCTGGACATCGGCGACGAGCCCGTCGAGGCCGCGCCCGCCGGGGCCGAGCGCGTCTCGGTCGTGGTGCGCCGCTCGGTGACCGAGGAGGTCGACTCAGCCGTCTTGCTGCGGGGCCGGACCGAGGCCGCGCGCCAGGTCGAGGTGCGCGCCGAGACCTCGGGGCTGATCACCTCGCAACCGATCCGCGCGGGGGCCTTTGTCGAGGAAGGGCAGCTTCTGTGCGAGATCGCGCCCGGTGCCCGCGCCGCCGCCCTGGCCGAGGCCGAGGCCCGCCTGCTGGAGGCGCAGGCCCGCCTGCCCGAGGCCGAGGCGCAATTGCCCGCCGCCCGCGCCCGCCAGTCCGAGGCCGAGGCGATGCTGGCCGCCGCGCGCATCGATTCGAACGCGGCCACGCGGCTCAGCGAAAGCGGCTTCGGCTCGGAAACCCGCGCCGCATCGGCCAGCGCCACGGTCAGTGCGGCCGAGGCCGCGCTGGAAGGGGCCGTTGCCGGGATCCAGACCGCGCAGGCCGCCGTGCAATCCGCGCAAAGCGGCATCCGCGCCGCCGAAGCCGCGGTGCTGCGCGCCGAGCAGGAGATCTCCAACCTGCAGATCTTCGCCCCGTTCGAGGGTCTGCTGGAAAGCGACACCGCCGAGCTTGGCTCGCTGATGCAGCCCGGCGCGCTCTGCGCCACGGTGATCCAGCTCGACCCGATCAAGCTGGTGGGCTTCGTGCCCGAGGCCGAGGTTGCCCGCGTCACCGTCGGCGCGCCTGCCGCCGCGCGTCTGGCCTCGGGCGCGCAGGTCCAGGGCGAGGTGACATTCCTCAGCCGCTCCGCCGATCCGCAGACCCGCACCTTCCGGGTCGAGGTCACGGTGCCCAACAGCGACCTGGCGATCAGCGATGGCCAGACCGCCGATATCATCATCGCCTCGGAAGGGTTGATGGCGCATCTGCTGCCGTCCTCGGCCCTGACGCTGAACGATGACGGCGTGCTTGGCCTGCGCATCGTGGACGAGGAGCAGATCGCGCGTTTCGCCCCCGTCACCTTCCTGCGCGACAATGCCCAGGGCGTGCTGCTGTCCGGCCTGCCCGAACGCGCCGAGGTCATCGTCGTGGGGCAGGAGTTCGTCACCGACGGCACGCCCGTCGAGCCGCATTACGGGGACATGACGCAATGATCGGCATGGTGGACTGGGCCGCGAAACGGGCCCGCATGGTGGTGGCCTTCGTGATCCTGTCCGTCGTGATCGGGGCCGCGGCCTATGTCGGCCTGCCGAAAGAGGGCGAGCCGGATATCGACATCCCCGGCCTCTTCATCTCGGTCCCCTTCCCCGGCATTTCCGCCGCCGACAGCGAACGCCTGCTGGTGCGCCCGATGGAGACCGAGTTCCAGGATCTCGACGGCCTGAACACGATCACGGCGACCGCCTCCGAAGGCTATGCCGGCGTGTTCCTGGAGTTCGAGTTCGGCTGGGACAAATCCGCCACCATCGCCGATGTGCGCGACGCGATGGACACGGCCTCGGCCCAGTTTCCGGAAGGCGCCGAAACCTACTCGATCAACGAGATCAACTTTTCCGAGTTTCCCATCATCATCGTGGCGCTCTCGGGCGACGCGCCGGAACGCACGCTCTTGCGGCTTGCGCGCGAATTGCAGGACCGGCTGGAGGCGCTGCCGCCCATTCTGGAGGCGGGGCTTGCCGGTGACCGCGACGAGATGGTCGAGGTCGTCATCGACCCGCTGGCGCTGGAGGCCTACAATGTCACCGCGCGCGAATTGATCGACGCGGTGGTCAACAACAACCAGCTGATCGCGGCGGGCGAGGTTTCCACCGATAGTGGTGCCATCGCGGTGTCGATCCCGTCGAGCTTCGACAATACCGAGGACATCTTTGCCCTGCCCGTCAAGGTCAATGGCGACCGCGTGGTGACGCTTGGCGATCTGGCCGATATTCGTCTGACCTACGAGGACCGCACCGGCACCGCGCGCTTCAACGGCGAACCCACGGTGGCGTTGCAGGTGGTCAAACGGCTTGGCTACAACATCATCGACACCGCCGCGCTGGTGCGCGCCGAGATCGAGGCCGCGCAGGAAGACTGGCCGCCCGAGCTGCGCCAATCCGTCCAGGTCTCCACTTCGCTGGATCAATCCGTCACCGTGGAAAGCATGGTCAGCCAGCTGGAAGGCTCGGTCCTGACCGCCATCGCGCTGGTGATGATCGTGGTGCTGGCGGCCCTCGGCACACGCTCGGCGCTGTTGGTGGGGTTCGCGATCCCGACCTCGTTCCTTCTGTGCTTCATCCTGCTGGGGATCATGGGCATCACGATCTCGAACATCGTCATGTTCGGGCTGATCCTGGCCGTGGGGATGCTGGTCGACGGGGCCATCGTGGTGGTCGAATATGCCGACAAGCGCCTGGCCGAGGGCGCCCGCCCGATGGAGGCCTATACCGATGCCGCCAAGCGCATGTTCTGGCCCATCGTCTCCTCCACCGCGACGACGCTCTGCGCCTTCCTGCCGATGCTGTTCTGGCCCGGTGTGCCAGGGGAATTCATGGGGATGCTCCCCGTGACCCTGATCTTCGTGCTGTCGGCATCGCTCATTGTGGCACTGATCTACCTGCCGGTCCTGGGCGGCGTCGCGGCGCGGTTCTCGCGGCTGGTCGAACATGGCACCGCCGCCGTCAAGGCCCTCCTGCCCTTCTGGATCCTGCGCGCCGCGATCACGCTCGGCGTCGGTTACCTGATGTTCATGGCGGCGCTGCAAACCATCAGCCCCGGCGTACTGTTTCCGCCCGCGCCAGAGGCCAGCCCCTTCATGGCGATGCTGCCCGGCGGGCTTCTCTTCGTGGCGGCATCGGTCCTGATGTCGGTGATGCTCGGCTCGATCCAGTTGCCCAAACGCGAGAAACCCGTGCGCGCGGGCTATCGGCGCAGCCCGTTCGGGTGGGTGATCCATGCCATTGTCGGCAACCCGGTGATGCCCATCGTGGCCATCGCATCGGTCGCGGGTTTCGTCGGCTTCGTCTTCGTGACCTTCCAGCAGAACAATAACGGGGTGGAGTTCTTCGTCGCCTCCGAGCCCGAAAACGCCATCGTCTATGTCCGCGCGCGCGGCAATCTCAGCGTCGAGGAGATGGACGCGCAGGTCCGGCTGGTCGAGCAGATCGTGATGGAAACCGAGGGCGTGCGCGATGTCTTCGCCTTTGCGGGCGAAGGCGGGCTGAACAGCAATACCGGCGGCTCCGAGGCCCCCCGCGACACGATCGGCCAGGTGCAGCTGGACCTTGAGGAATGGGGCACGCGCCCGGGGGGCGACGACATCCTCGATGGCTTGCAGGAGCGGCTGGACCAGATCCCCGGCATCCGCACCGAGATCCTCGCCGCCTCACGCGGGCCCGCCTCGGGCAAGCCGGTCAGCCTGCGCCTTGCGGGCGACAACTGGGAGGAATTGCAGGAGGCCACGCGGCTGGTGCGCGCCCGGTTCGAGGAGACCCCCGCCCTGACCCTGATCGAGGACACCCTGCCCTTGCCCGGCGTCGAATGGGAGATCAATGTCGATGTCGAGGCGGCGGGCCGTTTCGGGGCCAATGTGGCGACCGTGGGGGCGATGGTGCAGCTTGTCACGCGCGGTATCCTTCTCGATACGATGCGGGTGCCATCGAGCGACGAGGAGGTCGAAATCCGCGTCCGTTTCCCCGAGGAGGCGCGTGTGCTGTCCACGCTCGACACGCTTCGGGTGCGCACGGCGGACGGGCTGGTGCCGCTGTCAAACTTCATCAGCCGCGAACCCGCCCCGCAACTGGCCGAGATCGACCGCCGCGATCAAAGCCGCATCTTCCATGTCCGCGCCGATGTCGAGGACGGGCTGACGCGCCTGACCGACACCGAAACCGGGGAAACCTGGCTGGAGAGGAGCGACCTGGTCGAGGAGAGCTTTGCGCTGCAGGAAGGCTTGCGCACCGGCGCGCTGGAATCCGAGCCCGTCACCGCGAATGAACGCATCGCCACGCTGACCGGATGGCTGGAATCCGAGAGGCCCCTGCCACCCTCGGTCACCTGGGAATGGGCCGGGGACCAGGCCGAGCAGGAAGAAAGCCAGGCCTTCCTTGGCCAAGCCTTTCTGGGGGCGCTCGGGCTCATGTTCATCATCCTGCTGGCGCAGTTCAATTCCGTCTACAACGCGGTCCTGGTGCTGCTGGCAGTTGTCTTGTCCACGACCGGCGTGCTGATCGGGATGCTGGTGATGGATCAGACCTTCTCGATCATCATGACCGGCACCGGCATCGTCGCGCTGGCGGGGATCGTGGTGAACAACAATATTGTCCTGATCGACACCTACCAGGAATACAGCCGCTACATGCCCAAGATCGAGGCGATCACCCGCACCGCCGAGGCGCGCATCCGTCCCGTCCTGCTGACCACGATCACCACCATGGCGGGCCTCGCCCCGATGATGTACGGCATCAGCCTGGATTTCGGCGCCGGCGGCTACACCGTCGATAGCCCCACGGCGCTATGGTGGAAGCAACTGGCCACGGCGGTCGTCTTCGGGCTTGGTATCGCCACCGTTCTGACGCTGGTGATGACGCCGTCCCTGTTGGCGCTGCGGGTCTGGTCGGTGACGATCGCGGCCTGGCTGGCACGCGGTCTTGGGCGGCTCGGCGCGCGGCGGGTGAGCCTCCGCGCGCAGGATTGGGCCCTGGCCCGCGAAGCGCGCAGGCTGCGCCACCCGGTGATCTTGTGGGAAGAGCCCCCGGTGACGCATGAGGTGGTGCCACTGGAACTGGGGCCGGACCTGCGTGTCGCGGAGGAGGCCGAGGTCGAACAGGAAGAATCCGCACCCCCGAACGCCCCCTTGCGCGCGGCGGAATAAGGCGGCGGGAGGCTTTTCGAAAAGCCTCCGCAGGGCCTTCGAAGGCCCTGGCGACACGACTTGTCCGATATTGGAAAGAGGCTCTTCGAAGAGCCTCGACAAGAGCTTTGGAAAGCTCTTGCAATCGCGGGGTCGTCCCCCGCGGGAGAAAAGCCGCATCGACGCGGGCGCGCGCGCCTCAGGCCGCATCCTCGCGTTCCGACGCCTGGCGCACCCACATCGAGGCATAGCGCCCGTCGGCCTCCAGCAACTCCTCATGCGTGCCATGCTCGGCGATCTGGCCCGCCTCAAGCACGATGATGCGGTCGGCATGAACCACGGTGGACAGCCGGTGCGCGATGGTGATGACCGAACGTCCCTGCCCCATCATCTTCAACTCTTCCTGGATCTCCTGCTCGGTCTCGGTATCCAGTGCCGATGTCGCCTCGTCGAGCAGCAGGATCGGCGGATCCTTCAGCAGTGTCCTTGCAATCCCCACCCGCTGCTTTTCACCGCCGGACAGCTTCAGACCGCGCTCGCCCACGGCCGTTTCATACCCCTCGGGCAGCGATTTGATGAAGCGGTCGATCTTGGCCGCTTTCGCCGCCGCCTCGATCTCGGCGAAGCTGGCCTCGGGGCGGCCATAGGCGATGTTGTAGCGGATGGTGTCGTTGAAGAGGACGGTATCTTGCGGCACCACGCCGATGCGCGCATGCAGGCTCTCCTGCGTCACGTCGCGCAGGTCCTGCCCGTCGATGCGCACCGCGCCACCATCGACATCATAGAAGCGGAAGAGAAGCCGCCCGATGGTCGATTTGCCCGAACCGGAAGGGCCGACCAGCGCCACGGTTTCGCCCGCGCCGACCTTGAAGGACAAGCCTTTCAGGATGGGCCGCGCCGGGTCATAGCCAAACTCCACATTGTCGAACTCGACCTCTCCCCTGGGGCAGTCCAGCTCCCTCGCGCCGTCACGATCCACCACATCGGCGGGCTGGCCCAACAGGTCGAACATCTCGCCCATATCGACCAGCGCCTGCCGGATCTCGCGATAGACCGTGCCGAGGAAGTTCAGTGGCAAGGTGATCTGGATCATGTAGGCGTTGACCATGACGAAATCGCCCACCGTCAGGTCGCCACGCTCGACCCCCATGGCCGCCATCACCATGACGATGACCAGCCCCACCGTGATGATCACGGATTGGCCGAAATTCAGGTAGCCGAGCGAATAGGCCGTGCGGATCGCGGCATCCTCATAGCCCGCCATGGCGCTGTCATAGCGCGCGGCCTCGCGCTTTTCGGCCCCGAAATACTTGACGGTCTCGAAATTGAGAAGGCTGTCGATGGCCTTCTGGTTGGCATCCGTGTCCTGGTCGTTCATCTGCTTGCGGATCTTCACCCGCCATTCCGTCACCTTGAACGTGAACCAGATGTAGATCGCGATCGTGACGGCGACGACGACGAAATACCAGATGTCGAAGATCACGGCGAGGACGACGCCGATCATCAGAAGCTCCAGCACCAGCGGCCCGATGGAAAAGAGCATGAAGCGCAGAAGGAACTCGACCCCCTTCACGCCCCGCTCGATGATGCGGCTGAGGCCCCCCGTCTTGCGGGTGATGTGGTAGCGAAGGCTGAGCGCGTGGATATGCTCGAAGGTCTCCAGCGCCAGTTGTCGCAATGCGCGCTGGCCGACGCGGGCGAAGATCATGTCGCGCAACTGCGTGAACCCCACCGACATCGCCCGCGCCATGCCATAGGCCACGGTCAGCCCCACGGCCCCGATGGCCAGCCAACGGGCGGGGTCGGCCTCGCCGGCCAGCACGTCCACCGCGTCGGCATAGAGGAAGGGCGTGTAGACCGAGATCAGCCGCGCCACCACCAGCATCACCAGCGCCCAGATGACGCGCGGTTTGACCCATGGGTGGGTGTCGGACCACAGGTAGGGCGCGACGCGCTTGATGGTGCGCCAGCCGGATCGGCGGGCCTCGGCGCCCGAGGGCTGGTCGGTGATCGTGGCTGGGGGCATGGGCGGGCTTTTCGGCTGGCGGATGTCGGGAAGGTGCAGATTATGCGCAGCCCGCCCGGATGACCAGATCATCCGGACGCCTCCCGCTTGTGCGTTTTTGCATTACTCGGCGGGGACCGCGTCGGGGATCGCGAAGATCTGGCCGGGATAGATCCAGTGCGGGTCGCGGATCAGGTCGCGATTGGCCTCGTAGACCTGCACATAGAGCACCCCGTCGCCCAACTGATCGCGCGCGATACCCCAGAGCGTGTGGCCCGGTTGCACCGTGATGACCGAGACTCCTTCGCGCTGCGGCAGCGTCGCCAGCAATTCGGGTTCCTCGCGCAGGAAGGGGGTTTCGACACGGCTGAGCACATCGCCGGTTTCGCTGACCTCGTCGACGCGCAGCGTGTAGGTGCCGGGGTCGACCTGCGGCAATTGCGTCGACCAGCCGCCGCCCTCGTCGATCTGCGCCAGTTGCACCGGCTGGTTGTCGAGATAGAGCCGCACATCCGAGCGCGCGGGCCCGCGCCCCGCCAGCACGACCTCGCCACCAAGGTCATAGGAGATCGTGTCCAGCACCACCTGCGCCTGCGGCTGCGGCCCGCCGGTCTGCACCACGCGGATGCCCTCGCTGTCGGCGATCATGACGGTGGGGGCCTGCGGGGCCTCCGGCACGTCGGGGGCCGGGGGCGCATCGGCAAGATCCGCCCCGGTCGGCGCGGGGCCTGACAACGCAGTTTCGACCGCGCCGGACTCGACCAGCGCGGGCGGGGTCACGGCAGGCGCGGGGCTGCTGCCGGTCGCTTGCGTGTCGGTCTCTGCCACGCTGGTCTCTGGGGGCGTCGGGCCCGTTCCGGCCTCCGGCGCCGCTGTCCCTGTCTCGGTCGTCGCGGGCGTCCCGGCGTTGCCTGCCGTGGCGGGATCGGTGGCCGGGGGCTGCGGCGCGGCGATGGCGCTGTCGGTTGTGGCCTCAGCGGCCCCGGCGGCGGTCGCTCCCGTATCCGCGCCGCCTGACGGCGTGGGTTCGGGGGCCTGTGCCGCCGGGTCCACCGTGCCGGGCGGCTCGGCCTCCAGCATCGCCAGATCGGTCACCGCATCGGGCGCGGCTGCGTCGGTCTGCGGCACATCGGGGACGGCGGGCGTCTCCGCCGGGGCCGCTGCCTCGGGCTGGCCGGGATCGGCGGTTCCTGTCGCCGGGGCCTCGGTCGCGTCCGGGTCGAGCGCCGCGATGTCTGTCGTTTCGGGGGTGGCAGGCGTCTGGGGCTGCGCCGGACTGTCACCTGCCACGGGATCGGTGGCTGCCACTACGGGGGCGTCGGGCGTAGCGGTGGACGGCGTCTCTGCGGCGGGGGTCTCGGCCAACTCGGTCTGTCGCGTGGCGGGCGCGGGCTCCGCCGCATCGGATGCGACCGTCCCCTGCCCGCCCGGTGCCGCCGGCAGGTCGGGCGCGGCCAGTTGCGGGGCTGTGGGCGCGGCGGGGGCCGCATCGCCCGCCAGGTTCGCGGCGAGGTCGAGCGCATCGCCGCCCGGATCGGGCAGCATGGGCGAGGCATCGGCGACCGCCGTGGTGGTGGTGGTGGTGGTCGTCGGCGAGATGATCACGCTTTGATCCGAGACGAGGACCGAGCCGCCCTCCATCAGCATTTCGAGGCTCAGAACCTGCGGCAGGTCCGAACGCGGGATCGACAACATGGCCACGAAGGAGCCGGTGCCATCGCTGCTGGCCTGGTGTATCTCCTCGCCATCGAGACGCAGGCGCAGATCGGCATTGGCCTCGGCCCGGCCCGCGATCACGGCGCCGCCCGCCGCATCGACGCGGACGAGATCGAAACGGGGCGCGACCGGAGGGGCCGCGTCCGGCGCCTCGGGGCTGTCCGGCGCGGGTTCAGCGACCGTCTCAGGCTCTGGCGCGGCCTCCATCGGGGTCTCCGGCGCCGCCTCAGGCAGGGGCGGCGCAGGGTCGGTCGTCTCGGGCAGGCCCGTTACCTCGACCTGCGGGGCCGGATCCTGCGGGGCGTCGGTTTCGCCAAAGTATTGATAGCCAACGGCCCCCGCCACGACCAGCGTGGCCGCAGCACCTGCGGCGATCATGCTGCCGCTCAGGCCGGATCCAGACCAGATTGCCATTGCGTCGACCTCTCCCCGATCGGGGCCGCCCTTCCCCAGAAGGGTCAGCCCTGTTGTGTGACCTTATCAAGAGGTCTATCACGGGTCAAAACACCATATCTTGGGGTGCTTCACCAATGACATATTCCGTTTGTGTGTATTGCGGGTCACGCTCCGGCGCGCGCGACACCTATGCCGAGGATGCCGCAAAACTGGGCACCGCTCTGGCCGAGGCCGGGATGCGGCTGGTCTACGGGGCGGGCGATGTCGGGCTGATGGGGATCGTGGCGCGCGCCGCGATGGCCGCGGGCGGCACCACCTTCGGCGTCATCCCCGATCACCTGATGCGGCGCGAGGTCGGCAAGCGCGACCTGCACACCTTCATCGTCACCGAGACGATGCACGAGCGCAAGAAGGTGATGGTGATGAATGCCGATGCCATTATCGTGCTGCCCGGTGGGGCCGGGTCGCTGGACGAGTTCTTCGAGGTGCTGACATGGCGTCAGCTCGGCCTGCATGACAAGCCGATATTCCTTTTGAATTCAGAAGGCTACTGGGACAAGTTGAGAGGCTTGCTGGATCATATCGTCGATCAGGGGTTCGCCGATGGCAGCCTGCTGGAGTTTTTCCAGACCGCCAGCGACGTGCCCGGGGTCATGCAGGCGCTGTTGCGCGCCGCGCGCTGACGCCCCATGATCACCCAAGCTCAGCTTTCCGGCGTCGTGGCTTCGGCGATCCGCCTGGCCATGTCATCGACGGTGTGATTGGTCAGGGTCAGGTCGGCCTCGGCCACCACCTTGTCGGTCACTTCCTTGTGCAGGTCCCGGCGCAGTTCACCCAGAAGTTTCGGCCCCGCAACCAGGATGATCCTCTCGAACCGGCCCTTGCGCACCTGGTCGAGCAGCAGATCCGCGAGGTCGGCGGCAAAGCGTTCCTTGGCCAGCCAGTGCCAATCGGTGTCCTGAACCGCCGAGCGCTGCACCTGCGGGCCATCATTGTAGCGGCCTGGCGCGTGGGTGCCCTGTTCGCGGCTTGGCGGGTTGTCCTGCACCTCCTCGCGGCGCACCTCCAGCCTCGGGGTTTCGGCATCGCCGATATTCTCCAGCAGCAACGCCTTTTCGCCATCGGCCACCATCACCCAGGTGCCCATCTTGAGCGGCGAGCGGTTCTTGCGCGTGTAATCAATCTCGGGATGTTTCAATCTGGGGTCTGTCATGACTTGCCTTTCTTGTCCGTCGCGGTGTCGATCTCGTCGGATTTGCGGACACGGGTGGCGGCTCCGGGCTTGTCGATACGCTGCTTCTTCTCGTCCCGCGTGCCGACCTTGCGCTCCAGGTTGCCGTCGGCGCGGCCCTGCTGGCCCGGCTGATCAAGATCGTCGGTAAACTTCTCGGTCTCCTTGACGCCGTCCTTGCTGCGATGTCGGTCTGCCATGTCGTCCTCCAATCATGAAAGCTGTCTGGTAAAACGCGAGGGCATGCGGGGGGGTTCCGGTGGACGGACAAGAAAAAAAGGCCCGCCGGGTCGGCGCGTGTTGCCGAAGGTCGGTGTGACCGGAATGCTCCCGCACATCGGCGGCACGGTCCGGTTGAGCGCCGTTCCCGGTCTTGGTCACGACGGGCGATCCATCCCGTGATCCGGACCGGCCGGCATCAGCCCGGATCAAACGGCCCGAGGATGGCAGCGTACGGCGCCGCTGGCTGGCGCTACATATGAAAAACCGGCCGCGAGGGCGGCCGGTTTGCGCTGCGTTTCCTGGGCCGGGCTGCGGGCCCGGCGGTTGCCCGCCGGATCGCCGCTCCGCGACGGTCAGGAGGCGTGGTCTTCGCCGATCACGACCGAGGCTTCCATCCCGGCCTGACGGTGGCCGGGCACGTTGCAGGCGATGATCAGCTCGTCCTGGTCACCGCTGAAGGTCCAGACGATCTCGGAGGTCTCGCCGGGTTCCAGAAGACGGGCATTTGCATCGACATGCATCATGCCGGCTTCCAGCATCCGGTCATGGCGCAGTTCGCGCACGGTCATCATGCCGTTCTGCATCATCGTGCGCATTTCCTGAAGATGCGCGTCATGCATCTCATCGGTTCCGATGGCGAATTCATGGACGGCGCGACCGCTGTTGATCAGTTCGAACCGAACCGTCTCGCCGCGCTCGAATTCATAGGCGTCGGGCGTGAAATACATCTCGCCCATATCGACCTGAATCACGCGGTCCACATGCGAGATGTCACCGGCCTGCCCGATATTCGGGGTCTCATCATGACCGGGCGACGCCAGGGCGGCTGTTCCGCCGAAAGCCAGAAACGGTACCAGCGCGATACCGGCCAGACGGGCGATGCTTGTCTTGCTCATTTCTTGGTCCTTTCCAATTCTTAGACCTGACGAGGCAGCGATTCTGCCGACGTCCATTCACCCTTTCACGCGCGGCCTTGAGCAGGTGCTTGCAATCGGGATTGACGAGACTTTAGCGCCAAGCCGTGTGCCGCGCATTGCGCTAGATCAAATAGGATTACCTCGCATATGCAGAAACCCCCGCGCGCCCAAGAAACATTGCGTCAAATCAACGCGGCAATGCAGCATTTCCCATGATTTTTCGTGTATCAGGCCCGGATGCGGCGCACCCGGATGCGGCGCAAAGGAAAAGGCCCGCCGGGTCGGGCGGGCCTTTGTCGATCTTCTTCTGCGTCGCGCGTCATTCACATCCGGCTTGCGACGTTTTCCCAGTTGACCAGGTTGTCGAGGAAATTCTTCAGGTAATCCGGCCGCTTGTTGCGGAAGTCGATGTAATAGGAATGTTCCCACACATCGCAGCCAAGCAGCGCGGTCTGGTTGAAGCATAGCGGGTTGACGCCGTTCTCGGTCTTGGTCACGGCCAGCGATCCGTCCGCGTTCTTGACCAGCCAGCACCAGCCCGAGCCGAACTGACCGGCGCCCGCGGCGGAAAACTGCGACTTGAACTCATCGACCGAGCCAAACGCCTCGGTCAGGGCCGATTCCAGCTCGGAGGGCATGGCGCTGCTGCCCGGTCCCATCATTTCCCAGAACTGGTTATGGTTCCAGAGCTGGCTGATATTGTTGAAGATCCCCGATTGCGCCACGGCATTGGCGTCATAGGTGCCCTTGATGATCTCCTCCAGCGATTTGCCGTCCCACTCGGTCCCCTCGATGGCCTTGTTGCCATTGGTGACATAGGCGTTGTGGTGGATGTCGTGGTGATATTCCAGCGTCTCCTTCGACATGCCCTTATCGGCCAATGCGTCGTGAGCGTAGGGAAGATCGGGAAGTTGGAAAGCCATGGGTCGCGCCCCTTTTTTGTTCACATCTCTATTGCTTCACACATGGAGTGTGGGATGCCCCGAGGTCAAGCCCGACACCGCAAAAAACGCGCCGACTCATCCCATCGATCTGGGGGGATGGAATGCGACCAGCGCGAGCGCAACATCGGTTGGCCCCGGGACGGGACTCCAACGCAGCCCGCGCAGCGTTGGTTCCAAGTCAATCGCCGATGGCAACGACCTGCGGGATCGGATCGAAGAAGGCGCAGAGGTATTCGTTCAGTGCATCGGACTTGACACGTCGGCGGCCTGAGATGGGCAGGAAGGTCAATTCACCCAAGAAGACCTCGGTGTCGCGCACATAGGTGTCGACGCGGACATAGGGAAACTTCTTGCAGATTGCGGCGGCGGCATTGCGCGCTTTTTCAGCCCCCTTCGGCAGGTCCACCTCGGCCTTATTGGCGCGATGAAAACTGTGCGGCATGTAATTGAGATTGCCGTCAAAAACCGGATTGTTGCGAGCGTCGGTGCCCCGTCCGCTATCAATCTGTAGCATTGCCACCTTGCCATTGATACAGTGAAAGCGGAAATCTGGGACGATCTCGCCCTCCTCCCAGCTGAGGTCTTCCTCGATGAACACCTTGCGATCGATGAAACGATACCACCATTGCGAGGTATAGGTGCCGTGATCGCCGGCAAGCCACTTGGCGCAGGTTTTCTTGTACGCGGCCATATCCGTATCGGAAATCGGCGCCTTGGCGCGGATCACATGGGTGGAGCCGTGGTTCGACTTGATCACATAGCGACCCGGTTCGAGGTCGGCCTGGTCCAGGTCATCCGCATCCGAATAGGCCGCGAAGACCTTGGGCGGGCGGATCTTGCTGCTGACCCCTTTCGGGATATACTCACCTACCAACAGTTTGTCGGCGGGGTTCACGCGTGGCATCGGTGAGATGATCGAGTTCAAGAGCGTCATCGCCGTGAAATCGCGTGCCTCGCGGAAATCGGGAAACACGCCTAGCGCGCGAAAGTAATTGCCGATCCCGCGACGCATCGCACGCCAGAAATCCTTGGGCGTCAGCATGTCATGCGCGATCATCCAGTCCTTGGCCGGGACCGTGGGCGCGGTTTTCAGGCATTCCTCGTACCAGTCGAGGAAATCGACCGCGTATTCCTGCAAGTATGTCCAGCCCGTCGCCTCGAAGGTGCGCTTGTTATAGAAGGCCTGCTCATCGAAATGGCGCATCTGCCCTGCCTCATGTTTTCTGCTCGTTTTTTGTTAGGCATGAATCTGCCCGCCGGGGCGGGTCAGGTCAAGCTTATCCACAGGCAAAACCGGCAGGGGTGGCAGAGGAGCCATAGTGCACGGGCGACATTGGGCCGCCCGCACAGGAAGTCTCAGCCGAAATAGCCGACCCTGCCGCTGTCATCGGCAGAGAGGGCCAGGATGTCGAAGACATATTTCGCCACGGATCGAAAGGCGATGACCGAGATCTCGTCCGCCTCGCTCAACCAGATCGCGGCGGGCACCTGCGCCAGCCGCGTGCGGCGCATCTCGCCTGCCTTGAAGCTCTCGGGGTGCAGATCGACCGGGGCAAGCTTGGCCAGCGCCTCGCGCGCCCCCGGCCCCGTCACGCGCAGCATCACGCGGGCATCCGAGACGTTGACGGCGAGGATATGCTCGCCCTCCAATGCCGCCTCCAGCTCCGCGACCACGGCGTTTGCCTCTGCGTGGGGGCAGAGGATCAGCACCTCGTCGCGGGCCATCCAGGCCACGGCGCGGTCGTCCTTCTCGACGATCTGGCGCCGGTCGGGCAGGCCCGGCCCCACCGCCTCCAGCGCCGCCTTCATCTTGGCCGATCCCAAATCGCCCTTGAGCGTGACCATGCCCTGCAGCCCGGCCTCCTCGACGCGGGTTGGCCCGTCCGCCACGGCCCCGTTCAGCGCGCTGACCTCAAACATTCTGCTTCTCCCCGTCCTTGTCGAAGAAGACCGGATCGACGATCTTCGCCGCGACCGTACCGCCATCGACCTTGTTGAATTCGACGATATCGCCCATCCGGTCCGGCCCGTTCAGGACCAGCCCCATGGCGATACCGCGACCCAGGGTGGGCGAATGATAGGTCGAGGTCACCCGCCCCTGCACATTGCGCTGGTTGTTGGCATTGGTCCCCGCCGCGATGCAATAGGCGCCATCGGGCAGCGTCGAGCCGTCAGTCGTCTCCAGCCCCACCAGTTTCCAGCGGGTCGGATCGGTCATGTGGCTGCGCGCCTGCGCGCGTTTGCCCAGGTAATCCTCTTTCTTCTTCGAGATCGCCCAGTTCAGCCCCAGATCCTGCGGGATCACGGTGCCGTCGGTCTCGTCGCCGATCATGATGAAGCCCTTCTCGGCCCGCATGATATGCAGCGCTTCCGTGCCGTAGGGGGTGATGTCCCATGTCCCCCCGGCCTCCAACGCGGCATCCCAGAAGGCGCGGCCCTGGCTGGCCGGAATGGCGATCTCATAGGAGAGTTCCCCCGAGAAGGAGATGCGGAAGACGCGGGCGTCAAAGCCCCCGATCCGTCCCTCGGCCCATCCCATGAAGGGCAGCGCCCCGGCGCTCAGATCCATATCGCCGCCCATCTTCTCCAGCAGTTTCCGGGCGTTCGGGCCAACCACGGCAATCTGGGCGAATTGTTCCGTGATGTTGACGGTGTGGACCTTCCAGTCCCACCACTCGCATTGCAGCCAGTCCTCCATATGGGCGTGGGTATGTTCCGCCCCGCCCGAGGTGGTGTGGACAAGAAACGTGTCCTCATCCAGCCGCGCCACGACACCGTCATCCATCAGGAAGCCGTTTTCGTTGCACATGAGGCCGTAGCGGCATTTGCCGGGTTTCAGCGTGCTCATCATGTTGGTGTAGAGCATGTCGAGGAACTTGCCCGCATCGGGGCCTTTGACAAGGATCTTGCCAAGCGTCGAGGCATCCAGCAGCCCGAGCGAGTTGCGCGTCGCCAGAACCTCGCGATGCACGGATTGGGCGTGGCTTTCACCGGTCTTCGGATAGGTATAGGGACGCCGCCAATGGCCGACGGGTTCCATATAGGCACCCTGGTCCTCGTGGTAGTCATGGATCGGGGTGCGGCGCAGCGGCTGGAAGGTGGCATCGCGCGCCTCGCCCGCGATTGCCCCCATCGAGATCGGCGTATAGGGCGGGCGGAAGGTGGTGGTGCCGACAGCCGGAATCTCTGCATTCAACGCATTAGCCAGTGTCGCCAGTCCGTTGATATTGCTGAGCTTCCCTTGATCCGTCGCCATGCCGAGCGTGGTGTAGCGCTTGGTATGTTCAACGCTTTCATAGCCCTCCTGGGCGGCCAGCCGCACATCCGAGACTTTCACATCATTCTGGTAATCCAGCCACATCTTCATGCGTTTCGCGGGGCCCGCGCCCTGCGGCATGATCCAGACCGGGGCCATGGGTTCTTCATGCGGGTCATTGGTGCCGGCTGCGTCCGCGTCCGGCAGGGATCGCCCGAGCGCGTCGGCGGCGGCGCCCGCCGCGGTCTCCGCATCCGCCAGCACGTCGCCGGCGGTTTCCGCGCCCGAGGCCGCGCCCGCCGTGATCACGAAGGGCTTGCCGTCATGCCCCGTGGGGGCGCGGGTGGCGTCGGGGCGGAAATGGGATCGCTCGGCGTCCCAGATCAGCTTGCCGCCGCAATGCGACCACAGATGCACGACCGGGGACCAGCCGCCCGACATGGCGACCGCTTCGCACGCGATCTCATCCGTCGCGGCGCCCTCGCCCGCCTGCGCGCAGAGCACGACGCCGGTGACGGATTTCCGCCCCTTGACCTCGGCGATGCCGGTGCCGGTCAGCACACGTATCCCGGCCTCACGCGCCGCCTGCGGCAGGTCACCGGTGGCCGAGGGCCGCGCATCGACGATGGCGGGCACCGCGAGCCCCGCCTCGTGCAGCACCAGCGCGGTGCGGTAGGCGTCGTCAGTATTGGTCACGATCACGGTGCGGTCACCGGGCGAGATGCCCCAGTTGACCACGTAGTCGCGCAGGGCCGAGGCCAGCATCACGCCGGGAATATCATTGCCCGCGAAGGAGAGCGGACGCTCGATCGCCCCGGTCGCGGTGATGATCTGACCGGCACGGACCCGCCACAACCGATGGCGCGGCCCGCCCATCTCGGGCGCATGATCGGTCAGCCGCTCATAGACCAGCGCATAGCCATGGTCATAAACACCGGAGGCCATGGCACGGGTGCGGATACGGACATTCTCCATCCCTTCAAGGGCTTGCAGCGTGTCGTTGATCCACTCCTCCGCCGGTTTTCCACCGATCTCGACCCCGTCAACCGGCGCGCGGCCACCCCAATGGGCGGTCTGTTCGACCAGCAGCACGCGCAGACCCGCCTGGCCCGCGCGCAGCGCCGCTTGCAGCCCCGCGATACCGCCGCCCGCGACCAGCACGTCGACATGGGCGTAGAAATGTTCATAGCGATCCGCGTCGCGATCCTTGGGCGCGGCCCCGAGGCCCGCGGATTTGCGGATCACCGGCTCGAACACATGCTTCCAGAACGGGCGCGGGAACATGAAGGTCTTGTAGTAGAACCCGGCGGGCAATAGGCGCGGCACCATCGCGTTGACCGCGCCCACGTCGAAATCGAGGCTCGGCCAGTGGTTCTGCGTCTTCGCGGTCAGCCCATCGAAAATCTCGGTCGTGGTGGCGCGCTGGTTAGGCTCGAACCGCCCGCCCTCGCCGATCCCCATCAGGGCGTTGGGTTCCTCCGCGCCGCTGGCGACCACGCCGCGCGGGCGGTGATACTTGAAGCTGCGCCCCATCAGCGTCTGGCCATTGGCCAGGAGCGCCGAGGCCAGCGTATCGCCGTCATGCCCCGACAGGCGCTTGCCGTTGAAGGTGAAGGTGCGGGTCGTGTGACGGTCGATCAGGCGACCGCCCGAGGCAAGGCGGGTGCTCATGTCTCATGGCTCCAATCGGGGCGCTTCGCCTTGATGGCGGCGATGACGGTATCGGGAACGGTGCTGGTTTGCGCCGTGTAGGTCGCGAAGACCTCCAGCGTGTTGGTGCAGCGGGCGGCGTGGAACCACTTGCCGCAGCCATTGGCGTGCCGCCAGCGTTCGAAATGCACGCCCTTGGGGTTGGCGCGGTGGAACAGGTAGCCTTCGAATTCCTCATCCGAGGATCCGGGGCCGAAGCGCTTCAGATGCGCCTCGCCACCGGCGGAAAGCTCGGTCTCGTCGGCCATGACGCCGCAATTGGGGCATTCGAGGATCAGCATGTCACTCTCCGATCGGGCATGAAAAACGGGCGGCAGGCCAGATGGCCGCCGCCCGGACAGAGCTGTTGCAGGAATAGCGCCGAAAGGGCGCGCGCGGCGTCAGCCGCCGCCTTCCACTTCGCCTTCGATGGACCCGCCGCCGGGCAAGTCGATCTGGATGTCGGGCTCGTCAAGCGGGTTCTCGCCGCCCGAGAAGACGACCCAGGCCAACACGCCAAGTGCCACGACGACGGCGCCGAGGATGAAGGCCAATCCGGTATTGCCGCCGGAGGAATTATTGTTGCGGTCTGCCATCGGGTCTGCTCCTTCTTGATGTCAATCGAGAAGGCAACGTGTGGGGTTCGTGCAGGGTTCCCGGTCGCCCCGGGCAGGGCGCGGGTTTCCGCCGAGGCCCCGCACGGCAGGACCGGGCGACCCTTGCAAAGGGGGCCGCCCGGTCCGCGCGCATCAATAGGCCGGCGCGGCGGGTGCGACCGGTGCGGGGTCTTCCTGCACGACAACAGGCGGAGCGCCCGCGCCGCCAGGGTGGACATCCGTGGTCGTGCCACCCGGCCCGAAGACCAGCAGCGCCAGGATGATGAGGGCTGCGATCCCGATAAGGATGCGCCAGCCGCCGCCACCGCTGCGCGATGCCGAATAGTCGATGCGCTCAGGGTGTCTTGGGGTAAGATCGTCTGGGGTATAGTACATGTCGCGACCTCCTTTCGCTGATGAAAGGATAACCGCGCGCCGCAGTCGCGCGTTCCGCAGGCCGCGACGTCCTGCCGAAACGGGCCAGAACATGCGGGTTTCTGCACCGCGGATAGGCCAGAACTGGCCGTGTTCACGCGAATGTGAGGATCGGTCGCGGAACATGCCCCCCCTCCGCCGATCGCGCGCCACGCCGGAAAATCCTTCGGGAAGGATTTTCGGACCGAAGAATTTTCAGGAAAATTCTTCATCAATGCGCCACCCCCGCCGCGACGCTCTCATCAATGAACCGCCCCTCGCGGAACCGGTTGAGGCCGAACTCGGCGGTCAGCGGCGAATAGCCCCGCGCCATCAGCTCGGCAAAGCCCCATCCCGATCCGGGGATCGCCTTGAACCCGCCCGTGCCCCATCCGCAGTTGAAGAACATCCCCTCGACCGGTGCCTTGGAGATGATCGGCGAGCGGTCGCCCGTCACGTCCACGATGCCGCCCCATTGGCGCAGCATCTTGAGGCGCGAGATCATCGGGAAGGTCTCGACCAGGGCGCGCACGGTTTCCTCGATATGGTGGAAGCTGCCGCGCTGCGTGTAATTGTTGTAGCCATCCGTGCCGCCGCCGATCACCATCTCACCCTTGTCGGACTGGCTCATGTAGCCATGCACGGTATTGGCCATGACGACGCAATCCATGCAGGGCTTGATGGGCTCGCTGACCAGCGCCTGCAACGCCACCGATTCCATCGGCAGGCGAAAGCCCGCCATCTCGGCCAGTACGCTGGAATGCCCCGCCACCACGACGCCCAGTTTCTTGCAGCCGATGGTTCCCCTGGTGGTCTCCACCCCCGTGACCGCGCCGTTTTCCGTGTTCACGCCGGTCACTTCGCATTTCTGGATGATGTCCATCCCCATGTCCGAGCACGCCCGCGCATAGCCCCAGGCCACGGCGTCATGGCGGGCGGTCCCGGCCCGCGCCTGCCAAAGCGCACCCAGGACCGGATAGCGCGGCCCGTCGATATTGATGATCGGCACGATCTCCTTGACGCGCTCGGGCCCGACGAACTCGGTCTTGACGCCTTGCAAGGCGTTCGCGTGTGCAGTGCGGGTATAGCCGCGCACCTCGTGTTCCGTCTGCGCCAGCATCAGCACGCCGCGCGGCGAGAACATGACGTTGTAATTCAGGTCCTGGCTCATCGTCTCGTAAAGGCTGCGCGCCTTCTCGTAGATCGCCGCCGAGGGGTCTTGCAGGTAATTCGAGCGGATGATCGTCGTGTTGCGCCCCGTGTTGCCGCCGCCAAGCCAGCCCTTCTCGATCACCGCGACATTGGTGATGCCGAAATTTTTCCCGAGGTAGAAGGCGGTGGCCAGACCATGCCCGCCCGCGCCGACGATGATCACGTCATAGGCGCGTTTGGGTTCCGGCGAGGCCCAGGCCCGTTCCCATCCCTGGTGATAGCGGGCCGCCTCTCGGGCGATGGCAAAAGCGGAGTAGCGGCGCATGGGGGTCCCCTCATGACAGATCAGGCTGACACTTAATGATCTGTGGCGACGGAAAAGTAACATCACGGCGCGGCATTTCGATTGGAAAAAACGACAGTGCGACATGTCGCGCCGGATGCGCGCGGGGCTTTCGGATCGGGTCGTGCCGGGGTAGAGAGTGCGCAACATCCAATTGGTGGAGGGCGCATGGGGTTCTGGTTGATGGCGGGTCTGATCGCGGCGCTGGAGATAGTCCGCGCGGCCGGAACCGGGCTGGAGGACGCCCCGTGATCTGCGACGGAATCGAAAGCTTCGCCGCCGCCCTGCCGCCCGCGCGCGCGTTGATGGGGCTGGACCTTGGCACCAAGACCATCGGCGTTGCCGTCTCGGACCCGTTCCTGGCCATCGCCACGCCGCTGGAGACCGTCCGCCGCATCAAGTTCACCCAGGACGCCGCCGCGCTGCAAAAGATCATCGCGCATCGCACCATCGGCGGCATCGTGCTTGGGCTGCCCTTCAACATGGACGGCAGCGAGGGTCCGCGCGCCCAATCGACCCGCGCCTTCGCCCGCAACCTCGACCGTCTCACCGACCTGCCGATTGCCTTCTGGGACGAACGCCTGTCCACCGTCGCCGCCGAACGGGCGCTGTTGGAGGCGGATACGTCGCGCAAACGTCGCGGCGAGGTGATCGACCACGTCGCGGCGGGGTATATCCTGCAAGGGGTGCTGGACCGGCTGGCGCATCTGAAAGGGGCTGCGGGATGAGTGACGAGATATGGCAACGCAACGAGGTGGAGAGCCCCTGCGTCAAGATCTGCGTCGTCCACCCCAACGCGCGCATCTGCATCGGCTGTTTCCGCAGCGTCGAGGAAATCACCCAGTGGAGTCGCATGAGCCACGCGGAGCGCACCCGCATCATGGATGAGTTGCCCAACCGCAAGGGCCAGGTCGCGCAGCGCCGGGGGGGACGGGCCGCGCGGCTGAAACGGTCCTGATGCGGGGATATGCCGGGGGACTCAGCGCCCCTCGAACTTCGCCGGCCGCTTGTCCAGGAAGGCCACCACGCCTTCCCGGAAATCGCGGGTGCGGCCACATTCGCCCTGCAGCCGCGCCTCCAGCATCAGTTGTTCTTCCATCCCGTTGGCCAGGCTTTCCCGCATCGCCTGCTTGATGCGCGAGAACGCCTGGGTCGGACCGCTGGCCAGGTGATCGGCCCGGGCGCGCCAGTGATCCTCGAACGCGTCATCGGCGACGGCCTCCCAGATCAGGCCCTGGTCGGCGGCGTCGCGCGCCGCCAGCTTGTCGGCGAAGAGCGCCAGACCCATCGCGCGGGCCAGCCCCAGTTTGCGCGGCAGCACATAGGTGCCGCCCGCATCCGGCATCAGCCCGATCCTGGAAAACGCCTGCATGAAACTGGCGCTCTCAGTTGCGATCACTACGTCACAAGCCAGCGCCAGGTTGGCCCCGGCCCCGGCAGCGACCCCGTTGACGGCGGCGATGACCGGCACCGGGCAGTCCGCGATGGCCAACAGGATCGGCGTGTACTCGTCGCGCAGGAGGCGTTCGAGGTTGATATTGTTCAGGTTCCCGGTATCGCCCAGATCCTGCCCGGCGCAGAAGGCCCGCCCCTCGCCCGTCAGCACGACCGCGCGCGCCTCACCGCTCGCGCGCTTGACCGCGTGCAGCAGCTCCGCCCGCATTTGCGCATTCAGCGCGTTCATCACATCGGGCCGCGCCAGCGTGATCAGAGCCACGCCATCGGTCAGGTCGTAGTGGAGGGTCTCATACTGCATCGCGCGGGCCTGTCTGTTGCGGGGGGTGCCCCACGTGAATAGGGCCAGAGCGCGGGCGAGGAAAGCCGAAACGCCGCGTCAGTCGTCCATCAGTTGCGCCAGCCGCCTGTTCCTCGGGGCTCACCCCCTCGGGCGACATGGCAATGAATGAACAGCCCATTGATTGCTTGCAGCCAGCCCCGTCGCCATTGTCGCCCGGACCAATGGCGCAATAATGGCGCCCCCCCGAGGATGTTTTCAGAACAAGGAAGGGGGCCTGCGCGCGCCTGTCCCGCTTTGGGAAGAACCCGCGGAATTGCGCAGAACCTCCACAGTTCCGCCCGAATCCGGTTGCATCACACCCCTTCAAGACAAGGGGCACGCCACATGCCGGTTTACACGATCTACACGCTGGAAAGCGCCAACATCACCGTCTCGGGCGGCGAACAGCTGTCGGGCATCACGCAGGGCGACGGCTCGCACCTGATGGGCGAGACGATCACGCTGAACAGCAACGATTGGATCGCGGTCGATATCGACGACAGCAATGACAGCAATTTCGACGATTCCGACACATCGCAAAGCCTGGAGAACGCGATCTCCTATGACGGGACGGCCTATGCGTCGGGGCTGCGGGTCGAATCCGAATACAAGATGATCTTGCAGGATCCCGACGGCAACACCTACACGGTGCTGGCCTTCAACATCAACGAACCGGGCGTGACCTCCTACGCCACGGTCGAGGGGCTGGCCTTTGTCGGCGGCGTCGGCGGCTTTCCTCCGATCGGCGTGCCGCTGACGGTGATCTCGACCGGCGAGGGGCCGAGCGACCCCTATTCCAGCCTCGCCACGCCCCCCTGCTTCACCGCCGGGTGCCTGATCGACACGACGAACGGACCGGTCCCGGTCGAGACGCTGGAGGTTGGCGACCTGGTCGAGACGCTGGACCACGGGCCGCAGCCCATCCGCTGGATCGGGCGGCGCAGGTTCCCGGCGGCCGTCTTGCAGCGCGAGGCCGGATTCCGACCCATCCTGGTGCGCAAGGACGCGTTCGGCCCCGGCCAGCCAGGCGCCGATATCCGCCTCTCGCCGCAGCATCGCGTGCTGGTGCAGGGCTGGCGCGCGGAACTGATGACCGGGGAGGCGGAGGTCCTGGTGCCCGTCAAGAAGCTGGTCAATGACACCAGCATCCGGGTTTGCGGCGCCGGGACGGATGTCACCTATGTCCACATCCTGTTTGACGGGCACGAGATCGTCACCTGCGACGGGTTGCTTACGGAGAGCTATTTCACCGGCGAGACCACCCCCGATGCCACAGACACGCGGGCCGAGATCCTGCGCATCTTTCCCACGCTTGGCGGCAGCATGGACATGGCCGCAGCGCGTCCTGTCGTGTCGAACACCAGCGCGGCGCTGCTGGCCCCTTGATCTAGCGCCCCCGGAACAGCCCGCCCAGGATGCCGCGCACCACGGCGCGGCCCGACTGGGTGCCGATCTGGCGCGCGAAGCTCTTGGCAAAGGCCGTGCCGACGCTGTCGGAGCGGAACGAGCGGCGGCGGGCGGGCGTGCTGCCGCTCGACCTGCCGACGCGGTTGCCGGAATAGCGCCGGCCAGCCTGGTATTCGCGTTCCGCCGCGCTCTCGGCCGCCTCCTCGGCCTGCTCGGCCTCCTCGGCTTCACGCGCCGCGGCCTCGGCGCGGGCGGCGAGAATCTCGAATGCGCTTTCGCGGTCGATGGCCGTGTCGTATTTGCCCGCGACGGGCGATCCGGTCATCACCGCGCGGCGCGCATCCGGGTCAATCGGCCCAAGCTGCGACGAGGGCGGGCGGATCAGCGTGCGCTGCACCACCCCCGGCACGCCCTTGCGCTCCAGCATCGAGGTCACGGCCTCGCCGACGCCAACCTCGCGGATCGCATCCTCGGTGTCGAAATCGGGGTTCTCGCGGTAGTTTTCCGCCGCCTGCCGCAACTCGCGCCGGTCCTTGCCGGTGAAGGCGCGCAGGGCGTGCTGCACCCGGTTGCCTAGCTGGCCCAACACATCCTCGGGCACATCCGCCGGATTCTGGGTGATGAAATAGACCCCGACCCCCTTGGAGCGAATGAGGCGCGCGACCTGTTCGACCTTGTCGATAAGCGCCTTGGGCGCGTCGTCGAACAAGAGATGCGCCTCGTCGAAGAAGAAGACCAGCTTCGGTTTGTCCGGGTCGCCGACCTCGGGCAGGATCTCGAAAAGCTCCGACAGCAGCCACAGCAGGAAGGTCGCGTAGAGGCGCGGGGAGTTCATCAGCTTGTCGGCGGCCAGGATGTTGATGCGGCCAAACCCGGCCTCGTCATGGGTCATGATGTCGGACAATTCCAGCGCCGGTTCGCCGAAAAGGCGGTCGCCGCCCTGCCCCTCCAGCACCAGCAGCCGCCGCTGAATGGCCCCGATCGAGGCGGTGGAAACATTGCCGTAGCGCAAGGACAGCGTCTTGCGGTTCTCGCCCACCCAGACCAGCAGCGATTGCAGATCCTTGAGGTCGAGCAGCGCAAGCCCCTGTTCGTCGGCGACGCGGAAGGCGATGTTCATGATGCCTTCCTGGGCCTCGCTCAACTCCATCAGCCGCGACAGCAGCAGTGGACCCATTTCCGATATGGTGGTGCGCACGGGATGGCCGACCTCGCCGTAGAGATCCCAGAAGGTGACCGGATAGGCGCGATAGGCGTAATCGGTGAAGCCGATGGTGCCCGCCCGGCCCATGAAGGCGTCATGCAGGTGGAAATCGGCCCGGCCCGAGGCGCCGAGGCCGGAGAGATCGCCCTTCACATCGGACAGGAAGACCGGCACGCCCTGCGACGCAAAGCTTTCGGCCAGGATCTGCAGCGTCACCGTCTTGCCGGTGCCCGTGGCCCCCGCGATGAGGCCGTGCCGGTTGGCGTATTTCAGCAGCAGGTGCTGCGGCTCGGCGTAGCCTGCGCCCCCGCCGCCGATGAAGATCCGATCCGTCATTGCCTGCCCCCTCGTTGCCGCTCCGGCGCTTAAGTCGCCGGTCACAATACATTCTTAACCCTATTGTGCCAGTCTGAGTCTCGTGCCGGGCACGGAATGATCCCGCGTCCCGGCATGAACTTCCTCCCTGTTAACTGGCCGCGCCGCATTGGCGCGGTTCTTTTTCTTGCGCCCCACCCGCCACGCGCCACGCGTTGGCCCAAACCGCTTTGAAAAAATTGACCGTTTCGGACCTTTTTCCCTGTTGACGCAACGCCGGTGTCCCCATAACGTGCGCTCATAAGTCGGCCAGTCCGACAGGGAGAGAATAAAAAATTCTGAAAAGGGCCCCATCTGCGGGCCCTTTTTACTTGGCCCATGAAGGGCTTGGCGAAAACGGGCCGATGGCGGCGCTCCGCGCCCGCGCGCCGGTGCATTTTGCGCCTGACAGTATCACGCGGCCATGTTAGCCAAGGACCGAACATACCGTTTTCTTCGCATCCATTGACGAGGCGTTCACATGAAACTGACCATCATCACCGCAGCCGCTTTGGCTGGCCTCCTGTCCCTGCCGCTGGCCGCACAGGAAACCGAAACCACAGAAGGCAGCGGCGACACGCTCGGCCTGTCCACCGGCACGCCCGAAGTGGGTTCCACCTACCTGGAGGCCGAATTCGGCGATTGGGAAATGCGCTGCGTGACCGCGCCCGAAGGCCAGCCCGACCCGTGCCAGCTCTACCAGCTTCTGCGCGACCAGGACGGCAACGCCGTGGCCGAGTTCAACCTCTTCGACGTGCCCAATGAAGGTGACCTTGCCGCGGGCGCCACCATCGTCACGCCGCTGGACACGCTCCTGACCGGGCAATTGCGCATGGCCGTCGACAGCGCGCAGCCGCGCGTCTACCCGTTCAGCTTCTGCCAGCCCATCGGCTGCTTCGTGCGCCTCGGCCTGACCCATGGCGACCTGGATGCGTTCCGCGCCGGCAACGTGGCCACGATCGCCATCGTGCCGCTGCCCGCGCCCGACCAGGTGGTGGCGCTTGGCCTGTCGCTCACGGGCTTCACTGCAGGCTTCGAGGCGCTGGAGGCCTATAATGCCGAGGCCCGCGTGCAGATGGAGGCGCTGATCGGCACGCCCGACACCGAAAGCACCGAAGCGACCGAGTAACGCGAGGCGCGTTCATCAATTCCAAGGGCCCGCCGGAGTTTCCGCGCGGGCCTTTTTCCGTGTCACCCGGCGTGATCGGCGGCGATCCGGGCCAGGATGCGCAATGCGTCCCCCTCGCGGCCCTCGGGCACAAAGATATGGTCATGGTAGAAGCCCGCGACCGGGTTCACGCCCATCCCCGCCTTCGCCAGTTCCGTCGCGATCACCGCGATGAACCCCACCGCCTCCAGCGCCGAATGCACATCGAGCGTGATCATCCGGCTTGGAAACTCATAGGCCAGCCCCGCCGCCTCGGCCTCGGCCCGTGTCACGATCAGCGTGGTGCCCTCGGCCTCGCGGAACACCATGCGCGCGGTGACGCCCTGCGGGATCGGCCCGGTCAATGTGGCGAAGACATACGTGTCCGGCACAAGCGTGGCGCGCAGTCCGGCCAAGAGCTTGCCCAGATCGGTCTCACCGCTCATGGGGCCGCCCGGAAGGCCAGCACCGCGTTCAGCCCGCCAAAGGCGAAGGCATTGGACAGGACCGCCGTGACCCGCGCCTCGCGCGCCTCGTTCGGAACCACGTCCAGCGCGCATTCGGGGTCCGGTTCCTCGTAGCCGATGGTCGGCGCGATCACCCCGTCGGTCAGCGCCATGATGCAGGCCAGCGCCTCGACCGCGCCGGTGCCGCCGATCAGGTGGCCGTGCATCGACTTGGTGGACGAGATCATCAACGCGTCGGCGTGATGGCCGAACACATCCGCCACGGCGGCGCATTCGACCTTGTCATTCGCCGCCGTCCCGGTGCCATGCGCGTTGATATAGCCGACATCCTCGCGGTTCAGCCCGGCATCCTTGAGCGCGCCGGCCATCGCCCGCGCCGCGCCCTGCTTGGACGGCATGACGATATCGGCGGCGTCCGAGGTCATGGCAAAGCCGACCACCTCGGCCAGGATCTCGGCCCCGCGCGCCTTTGCCCGCTCCAGCGTCTCGAAGACGAAGACGGCGGCCCCCTCGCCCTGCACCATGCCGTTCCTTGTGGCGCTGAACGGGCGGCAGCCATCCTTGGACATGACGCGCAGCCCTTCCCAGGCCTTCATGCCGCCAAAGCACAGCATCGATTCCGAGCCGCCCGTCACCATGACATCGCACATGCCCGACCGGATCATCCAGAACGCCTGCCCCATCGCGTGGTTCGACGAGGAGCAGGCGGTGGCGACGGTAAAGCTCGGGCCCTTGAGGTTGAACTCCATGCTGACATGGCTGGCCGCCGCGTTGTTCATCAGCTTCGGGACCACGAAGGGGTGCACCCGGTTCTTGCCGTCCTCGTAGACGGTGCGGTAATTCTCATCCAGCGTCTGCATGCCCCCGCCCGAGGTGCCAAGCACGACGCCCGAGCGCGCCGCCAGGTCGCCGCTGAACTCCAGCCCGGACTGCGCAATCGCCTCGCGCGCGGCGATCAGGGTGAACTGGGTGAAGCGGTCATAGAGCGAGATCTGCTGCCGGTTGAACAGCGCCTCCGGGTCGTAATCCTTGATCTGCCCGCCAATGCGCACCGCCAGCCGGTCGAGGTCGCGCATCTCAAGCTCGCCGATGCCGCAGCGCCCCTCGGCCATGGCCCGCTTGGTCGCGGCCACATCGGCCCCGAGCGCGTTGATCGTGCCCTGCCCGGTGATGACGACGCGCCTCATCTCTGCTCGGCCACCAGCGTCTTGACCGCCGCGATGATGGTCTCGACCGAGGAGATGTCGAAGGGGCTGTTCTGCGGCTCGTTCGCGTTGAAGGGAACCTGGATGTCGAACTCCTCCTCGATGGCGAAGATGTTTTCGACAAGGCCGAGGCTGTCGATGCCGAGATCGTCCAGCGTGGCGTCGCGGCGCACGTCCTCGGGCTCGATCACCGCCTGTTCCGCGAGGATCGCGATCACCCGTTTGTCGATTGTGTCAGTCATGGCGCCTGATGCCTGTGCGGGTCCGGTTCAGGGATGGACTTAGTCACTCGAGCCCGGTTTTGAAACGGCTTTCTGCAATGCCGCGACGGTGGCGGCCAGCCGCGGCAGGCGGCGCAGGGCCTTGTAGGTCTCGACATGGGTTTCCATCTTGACCGCCGGATAGCCCAAGACGGCCCGACCCGCCGGCACGTTCGACAGGATCTTGGTGCCGCCGCCCGCAACCACGTCCGACCCGATAGTCAGGTTGTCGGCAACGCCGACCTGGCCGCCGAACACCACCCGGTCCCCGATCGTGGTGGAGCCCGCGACCCCGACCAGTGCCGCGAAAAGACAGTGTTCACCGGTCACCACGTTATGGGCCAGGTGCACAAGGTTGTCGATCTTGCAGCCATTGCCCACCACGGTGTCGCGGATGGTGCCCCGGTCGATGGCGGCGTTGGCCCCGATCTCGACGTCATCGCCGATGCGCACCGAGCCGAGCGAATGGATACGGGTCCAGCTCTGGTTCGCGGCCTCGACCTGGCCCAGGCTTTCGCGGACCTGCTCGACGGTGGATTTCTCGGGCGTCACGAAGGACATCCCGTCATTGCCGACGGAGGCGCCGGGTTGCAGGATCACGCGGTCGCCGATGCGCACCCGCGCGCCGATGCGCACCCCTTGCAGGATCAGCGCGTCATCGCCGATCACCGCGCCTTCGGCAATGCTCACATGGCTGGCGATGCGGCCCCTGGCCCCGATCCGCGCGCCGCGTCCGATCACCACGAACGGGCCGATTGCGGCCCCGATGCCGATTTCGGCGGAGGGGTCGATGATGGCGGAGGGATGGATCCCCGGCGCGATCTCGGGCCCCGGATCCAGCGCCGCGGTCAGCCCCGCCATGGCATAGCGCGCGCGACCCACGAAGATCGCCGCCTCAAGCCCCGCGCCCTGCCAGTCGGTGCCGGGCGACAGCACCGCGGCCCTTGCGTGGCCCCTGGCCAGCCCCTCGACATATTGCGGAGCCATGGCCAGCGCCAGGTCGCGCGGACCTGCCGAGGCGGGTTCCGCCAGCCCGTCAATCTCAATGTCCAGCGCGCCCTCCGCCGAGGCCCCGAGAGCCTCGGCAATCTGCCGGATCGTATGTGCCATGTCTCTGCCCTCCAGCGACCGCCGCTTTCGGGCAGAGCTTTAGCTTGAGACCGAGCGGAGTTCCACCCCGGCCTCTTCCATCGCGCGCCACAGACGCGCGTCGCGGTCATAGACGTCGCGGCGGAAATGCAGCGCGCCATCTTGGTCCACAAAGCTGGTCCAGTAGACGATATGCACCGGAATCTGCGTGGCCAGATCGACCTGCGTTTCCTGGCCGGTGCTCAGGATGCCGTCGAAATAGCTCTGCGGCGACGCCTCCTGACGCGCCAGCAGGTGATAGGCCAGTTCCAGTGGGCGCTGCACGCGCACGCAGCCATGGCTGAAGGCGCGGCTTTCGCGCTCGAACAGGCTGCGCGTCGGTGTGTCGTGCAGGTAGATGTTGTGCCGGTTCGGGAACATGAACTTGACCCGGCCAAGCGCGTTGTTCGGCCCCGGCGGCTGGCGCAGGTCGAAGGGGAAGTTGCGCCGAGTATATTGCGTGAAGTCGATGCCCGTGCGGCTGACCGGACGACCGCCGCGCATCAGCTCCATTTGCGCCGCGCCGCCGGGATTGGCCTGCATCTGCGGCAGGTATTCATTCACCGTGATCGAGCGCGGAACATACCAGCTCGGATTGATGACCATGTGCTCCATGACGTCCGAGAACTCGGGCGTGGCACGATCCTCGGGGCTGGCACCGACGACGACGCGGGTGGAAAAGCTCACCTCTTCATCGTCGATCACAAAGGCGTGGAAATCGGGGATGTTGACCAGGATATGCCGGTCGCCCCGGTTCGGGTCTTCCCAGTTCAGCCAGCGCTGACGTTCCATGCCCAGGATGATCTGGCGCAGGCGCTGTTCGGGCGCCACGTTGATTTCCTCGAGCGTGCCGGTCCCGGCGACGCCATCGGCCTCCAGCCCGTGGCGCACCTGGAAAAGCTGGACCGCCGCCTGCAGTTCCGCGTCATAGACGGCGGTGGCCGAGCGATCCATGTAGCCCATCGCGATCAGGCGGTCGCGCAGGGCAACCACGGCAGGACCGCGCGCGCCAAGCTCCAGTCGGCCGCCGCGCACGGGTTCGCCCCACCCGCCATTGCCGATCACGCGCTCCATTTCCATCATGCGGCGTTGCAGGTTGACATATTCGGGATGCGCGGGCGGCAATGCGCGCATGAAATCATGCGGATCGCCCTGCATGAGACCGGTCAGCAGATCGGTGGGGTCGCGGCGCGGAAGCTCGCGCGCGATGACGGGGATGATATCGCCGGGCTCCAGCATCCCGGACTGCACGTCGCGGGCATAGGCCAGGAACATGGTCGAGGCCAGGATCTCGGCCTGGCCCCGCGCATAGGCGTTGTCGGCATCCATGAAGGCCGCGCGCAGCGTGTCGGGGTCATAGCGCGACACCGGCAGCCCGTGATCGGCGGCCCCCTCCAGCGCGGTCAGAAGCGCGTTGCGCCGGTCGGCATCCTCGGTCCGGGTCCAGATCGGCTCGAACGCGCGCCCGCGGTAGAACTCGGCCAGCCCGTCCTCGGCGGCAACGCCTTCCGCAATGGCCTGGCGGAAGGCCGTGACCAGCGCCGAGGCCGGGGCCGGAATCAGAAGGGTCAGTGTGAGGGCGAGGGCCAGCAGCGAAAGCGGCAGTCGGCGGAAGCTGAAAAAGGTCATGGATCACCTGTGCGCGTAAAGAGGTCCGTCATTTATAGGCATGAACCCTGCCAGACGCCCCCCCGCCTGTCTATTCACGTTTTTGAAACGCAGGCGCGCTAAACTGCCGAAATCATGGCAGGAAAACCGCCCTCATCGCGCGCCGGGAAATCGGCCAAGCCCATCGGATCATGGTCCTTTTTGGCAAGATTCTGCCGACCAGGCCCGGATCGGCAGAAAGTGCCGCCCTAAGACTATCAAAAATCTCCCGAATGTGTCAGTAAACCCACACTTGGGGATGGACACAAATAAAACCGAATTCAACGGTAATTTGTGATTTTGAAACGGGTACGAAGGACGGGGCTTTAAAAGACATGACGAAACCGACGATGACGCGGCGGGCACTTCTTGGTGCCTTTGCAGCGACGACCGTGGCGGCTGCGCCGTTTACGGCCAACGCATTCGGCATCCTGCGGGGCGCAGGTGATATCCGCCGATTGAAGATGCATTCCGGGCGCACCGGCGAGACTGTGGACATGGTCTACTGGATCGAGGGCGACTACATCCGCCCGGCAATTCAGGAGATCAACTATTTCATGCGCGACTGGCGCACGGATCAGGTGCATGACATCGATCCGCGTACGCTGGACATCATGAGCGCGTCGCACAAACTGCTGGAGACGAACGAACCCTACATGCTGTTGTCGGGCTACCGCTCGCCCGAGACCAACGCGATGCTTCGGGCCCGGTCTTCGGGCGTGGCGCGCCGGTCGCTGCACATGCAGGGCCAGGCGGCGGATCTGCGCGTCGCCGGACGCTCGGTCAGCCAGGTCGCCCGCGCGGCGCAAACCTGGTCGGCAGGGGGCGTCGGGCGCTATTCCGGATCGAACTTCACCCATATGGATTGCGGCCCGGTCCGCAGCTGGGGCGGCTAAGCTGCACGGGTGATCCTGTTGTGGAGGCGGCTGAACCCGTCTGCCCCCGACCGGCACCCGAACCGCGAGACACGAAACCGGCCCATGACGGCCGGTTTTTTCATGTGCGGGTCAAAGCGCGCGGACAGGGCAATCATCCATCAACGCCTCGGCATCCGAACGGCGGCACAGCGCGGTCGCCTCGGTCATCACCGCGGCACTTGCCGCGGCCACGCCGTGTTGCAGGGCGATCTCGGGGGCGTCACCCCGCGCCAGGGCGCCCGCGAAGCCGGCCACGAAACTGTCGCCCGCCCCGGTCCTGGAGCGCACCGGCACCCGGGCCGCGGTGCAGAACCAGCGCCCCGCACCCGTGACCAGCACCGACCCCTCGGCCCCGCGCGCCAGCACCACCATGCGCGCCACGCGCCGCGCAACCAGATCGGCGGCAAGGTCCGCGCTGGCGGCGCTGTCGGGAAGGTCGCGTCCGGCAAGCTCCTCGGCCTCGGCATGATCGAGCCGCAGCAGCTCCAGCCCCTGGATGCGCCCTTGCGCGATGGCGGCCAGCGCCGGGCCGGAACTGTCGAGGATCACGCCCGCCCCCTGCGCCTCCGCGATCGCCACCAGCCAGGCGGCGAAATCGTCGGGAAACCCCTCCGGCTGGCTGCCAGACAGGATCGCCAGCCCACCGGACGGCAGGGAAGCCGCGATCTCATCCTGCGCGCGGGCCAGGTCATCTTGCCGCCACTCCGGGCCGGGAAAGACAAAGCGGTATTGCGCGCCGCTGCTGCGGTCGGTGACGGAGAGATTCTGGCGCGTGTCACCGGGGGCCGCGACGCAGCGCGCCGTCACCCCCTCACGGTCCAGCAACCCCCGCAAGGTCTCGCCCGCCGCACCGCCCACGGCCACCAGCGCCACGCTGGTCCCGCCAAGCTCGGCCAGGGCGCGGCTGATATTGATGCCGCCGCCGCCGGGGTCCGTCCGGGGGGCGTCACAGCGCAGTTTGGGCCCCGGTTCCACCTCGGCTGCGGAACTGTCCAGGTCCACCGCCGGGTTCAGCGTTATCGTCAGGATCTCGCGCATGTCAGCCCCCTTTTCACGCCACAATCTAGGGCAGGCGCAGGCCCCCATCCAGCCGGATCGTCTCGCCGTTCAGATAGGCCATTTCGATGATGAAACGGACCGTGCGGGCGAACTCCTGCGGATCGCCGAGGCGGCGGGGAAAGACCACGTCGGCGGCCAGAGTGTCCATCATCTCCTGCCCCAGGCTTTCCAGCATCGGGGTCAGGAACAGGCCCGGCGCGATGGCCATGCAGCGAATGCCAAGCGAGGCGAGGTCGCGCGCCACCGGCAGGGACAGCCCCGCCACCCCGGCCTTGGAGGAGGCATAGGCCGCCTGCCCCTTCTGCCCGTCATAGGCCGCGATGGAGGCCGTGTTGACGATGACGCCGCGTTCGCCATCGGCGTTGGGATCGTTCCTGGCCATCTCGGCCGCGGCCAGCCGCGCGACATTGAAGGCGCCGACCAGGTTGATGTCGATGGTGCGCTGGAAATCGGCCAATGGGAACGGCCCCCTGGAGCCGACCGTCTTGGCCCCGGTCACGATCCCCGCGCAATTGACGACGCCGGTGATGCCGCCCATCTTGGCCGAGGCCTGGGCCACGCCCTCCGCGACGCTTTCCTCCGAGGTCACATCGACAAGGGTGAACCCGCCCCCGATCGCGTCGGCCACCGCCTGCCCCTTGTCGGCGTCGCGGTCGAACAGGGCAACCTGCGCCCCCGCCCCCGCCAGGTAGCGCGCCGTCGCCTCGCCAAGCCCGCTGGCCCCGCCTGTCACGATCAGTTTCGCCGTCGAAATATCCATCACGCCATCCCCCTTGAATTGAACATGCGTTCAGTTATCAGGCGCGGGCGATCCGGTCAAATCCTCAGCGATAGTGCAGCGAGACACCGTCGCGGAAAACATGCACCTTTTCCGGCGGCGCCGACATGCGCAGGGTCTTGTGGCGGTCGTCGGAATGCACGCCGGGGCGCTTGCCGATCACCGGATCCTGGCCGGTCGCGGCCTCGAAATACAGAAGCGTCACCTCGCCCAGGGCTTCCGTGATGGCGACCTTGCCCTCATAGGCGAAATCGGCGCTGTCGGTGACGACCATATCCTCGGGCCGGATGCCGACCCGCACCCGCGCGCCCTGATCATCAGCGTTCGACGGGTAATCAGACAGGATCGTGCCGCCGCCCTGATCCGTCTGCACCCGCGTCTGCGCGCCGGTCTCGACGATCTCGCCCGCCAGCAGGTTCATCTGCGGGCTGCCGATGAATTGCGCCACGAACTCGCTGTTGGGCCGCTCGTAAAGCTCCAGCGGCGTGCCGACCTGGGCGATGCCCTTGTTGGCCAGCACCACGATGCGGCTGGCCAGCGTCATCGCCTCGACCTGGTCATGCGTCACGTAGATCATGGTCGAGTCGGGCATCTGCTCCTTCAGCTGCGCGATCTCGATCCGGGTCGCCACGCGCAGGGCCGCGTCGAGGTTCGAGAGCGGCTCATCGAAGAGATAGACCTTGGGGTCGCGCACGATGGCACGGCCAATGGCCACCCGCTGACGCTGCCCGCCCGACAGCGCCTTGGGCAGGCGGTCAAGGTATTCCTTCAATTGCAGCTTTTCGGCCGCGCCATTGACGGCCTCGTCGATTTCGGCCTTGGACTTGCCCGCGATGTTCAGCGCGAAGGCCATGTTGTCGCGCACCGTCATATGCGGATAAAGCGCGTAGGTCTGGAACACCATGGCGATGCCGCGCTGCGAGGGGGGCACGTCGTTCATCACCTGCCCGTCGATGGTGAAAGTCCCACCCGAGATCTTCTCCAGCCCCGCCACCATGCGCAGAAGCGTGGACTTGCCGCAGCCCGAGGGGCCCACGAAGACGATCAGCTCGCCCGTCTTGATGTCGAGATTGATGTCGTTCAGGACATTCACATCGCCATAGGATTTGGCGACATCTTTCAGGATCAGATCGGCCATATTTCAGGTCTCCTCATGGGCGAACAGGGCCTGCCAGGGCCCGATATGCTGCGCGTCGGGGGTTGCGAAGGGGGCATCCTCGCACAGGGTCCAGTTGCCATCCGGCAGGGCGATGTCCTGACCCGCATCGCTCAGGTTGAAGGCGCAGAGCAGGCGCTGGCCGTCATGGGACCGGGCGAAGATCACGACGCCCTCCTCGGCACGGATCAGGGTGAAATCCCCCTTGGCCAGCGCCGGGTAACGTCCGCGAAACGCGATCATCCGGCGGTAAAAGTCCAGCATCGCGTCGGGCTGCGCGTTCTGCACCGAGACGGCGCGCGCCACATGTTCCATCGCGATGGGCAGCCACGGCTTGCCATCCGAGAACCCGGCATTGCGGTTATCGGCCACCCAGGGCATCGGCGTGCGGCAGCCGTCGCGGCCCTTGAACTTGGGCCAGAACCTTATGCCGTAGGGATCTTGCAGATCCTCATAGGCGACATAGGCCTCGCTCAGCCCCAGTTCCTCGCCCTGGTAGAGGCAGACCGAGCCGCGCAGGCTGAGCAGCAGCGCGGCGTAGGTCCGGTAGGCCGCATCGGACAGTTGCCAGCGCGTCGCGTGGCGGATCACGTCATGGTTGGAGAAGGCCCAACAGGCCCATCCGTCGCCGACGCCGGCCTCGAACTCCCTCAACACCCCGCCGACGCGGTCCGCCGTGGGGGAGACGCCGGACAGGAAATCGAAGCTGTAGCACATCTGCACCTTGTCATTGCCCGAGGTATAGGCGGCCTGGATTTCCTGGCCCCGCTGCGCATCGCCGACCTCGCCCACGGCGACGGCGGAGAACTCGTCCAGCACCGCGCGGAAGCGCTTGAGGAAGGCCAGGTTTTCGGGCTGGTTCTTGTCGTAGAGGTGATCTTGCCAGTTATAGGGGTTCACTTCAGGCGCGATAGTGGCGTTGCGCTGATCGGGGTCCAGCGCCGGGTTGTCGCGCAACTCCTTGTCGTGGAAGTAGAAATTGATCGTGTCGAGGCGGAAGCCATCGACGCCCCGCTCCAGCCAGAACCGCGCCACATCCAGCAGCGCATCCTGCACATCCGGGTTATGCAGGTTCAGGTCGGGCTGCGAGGTCAGGAAGTTGTGCAGGTAATACTGCATCCGCTCGCCATCCCATTCCCAGGCCGAGCCGCCGAAGATCGACAGCCAGTTGTTGGGCGGCGTGCCGTCGGGTTTGGCATCGGCCCAGACATACCAATCGGCGCGGGCATTCTCGCGGCTCTGGCGGCTTTCCTGGAACCAGGCATGCTGGTCCGACGAATGGCTCAGGACGAGGTCGATCAGCACCTTGATCCCAAGCTCATGCGCCCGCGCGATCAGCGCGTCGAAATCGCCCAAAGACCCGAACATCGGATCGACATCGCGGTAATCGGAGACGTCATAGCCGAAATCCAGCATCGGCGAGCGGAAGAAGGGCGAGATCCAGATCGCATCGACGCCGAGGCTGGCGACATGGTCCAGCCGGTGGATGATGCCGCTGAGGTCGCCGATCCCGTCGCCATTGCTGTCCTGGAAGCTGCGGGGGTAGATCTGGTAGATCACCGCCCCGCGCCACCAGTCCTGATCGGGGGCGTGGACATCCTTGCGGGACATATCCTGCATGAGGTTCATTACGTAACTGCCTTGTTTACTTGACCGAGCCGGCCAGGAGGCCGCGCACGAGATAGCGTTGCATTGTGAAGAAGACCAAGAGCGGCACCGCGATCGAGACGAAGGCCGCCGTGGCCAGGATCCCCCAATCGCCGCCGCGGCTGCCCAGGAGGTCATCGGCGATGGTGACGGTCATCACGCGGCTGGCCTCATCGGACGGCAGGAACACCTTGGCGACCAGCAGGTCGTTCCAGGTCCACAGGAACTGGAAGATGGCGAAGCTGGCAAGTGCCGGGAAGGACAGCGGCAGGATGATCTTGAGGAATATCTGGAAATCCGTGGCTCCATCGACCTTGGCGCTTTCGATGATGTCGCGTGGCAGGCCGACCATGTAGTTTCTGAGCAGATAGACCGCCAGCGGCAGGCCGAACCCGGTATGGGCCAGCCAGATGCCGACGAAACTCTGCCCGATGCCGATCTGGTTGTGCAGGTTCAAAAGCGGCACAAGCGCCAGTTGCAGGGGCACGACCAGCAGGCCGACGACACAGGCGATCAGCAGCCCGCGACCGGGGAAATCCATCCAGGCCAGCGCATAGGCCGCGAAGGCCGCGATCAGGATCGGGATGATGGTGGCCGGGATCGTCACCGTCAGCGTGTTGATGAAGGCCCGGTCCATCCCGTCCGAGGTCAGGATGGTGCGGTAATTGTCCAAGGTGAAATTGGGCGGCGTCTCGGCCGCGAAATAGACGCGCGGGCCGCTGCCCGGATCCTCATCGGAGGTATAGACATAGCTGCCATCGGCGTTGACCGTCAGCATCCCGCCATCGCGGGTTTCGACCTCTTCGCCCGGCGCATAGGCCGCCGGTTCACGGCCAAGGATACCGAAACCGGTGATCTGCGCCTCACCGCTGGTGAACTCCGCGGCCACTTCCGCGCTCTCGAAGATGTTGCCCTCGACGATCCAGAGGTCGCCCTCCTGGCGGGGGTCGGCATCGCCGCGCGTGCGGTAGGTCAGCTCGACCGAGAACGGCGCCACCCACCAGCCCGAGGCGGTGATCTGGTCGCGGTCGCGGAAGGACGAGACGAACAGCCCCACGGTCGGGATCAGCCAGGCGATGACCAGGATCAGGACCGAGATATTGACCGCCCATTTCAGCGCGTTGTTCTGTCCGGCGATATTGTCCATCAGCGCATCTCCTTCTGGGCCTGGCGGATGTTCCAGATCATCACCGGCAGGACGACGATCATGATCACCACGGCCACGGCGGTCGCCCGCCCGTCATCGCGGAACATGAAGCTCATCATGTAGCTTGGCAGGATCTCGGTACCGAAATTGCCGCCCGTCATGGTGTAGACGATGTCGAAGACCTTGAGCACGAGGATGGTGATCGTGGTCCAGACCACGACGATGGTGCCCATGATCTGCGGCACCTTGATGCGGAAGAAGACGCGGAACGGCCCCGCCCCGTCGATGATCGCGGCCTCGATCGTGTCCTCGGGCACGCCGCGCAGGGCGGCAGAGAGGATCACCATGGCAAAGCCTGTCTGGATCCAGACCAGGATCACCATGAGAAAGAAGTTGTTCCAGAACGGCAGTTGCAGCGGATCGAGCGGATCGAGCCCCATGCCGTCGCGGATCGCGTTGATGATGCCGATATCGGGATCGCCCGCGTAGACGAATTTCCAGATCAGCGAGGCGCCCACAAAGGAGATCGCCATCGGCATGAAGATCAGCGACTTGGCGATGTTGCCCCAGGACAGGCGATCGGTCAGCTGCGCCACCACGAGGCCGAAAAAGGTGGCGGCGGCGGGCACGACAAGCGCCCAGAGCGCGTTGTTGATCAGCGCGGTCTGGAACTCGGGGTCGCCCGCAAGCGAGGTGTAGTTGCCAAGCCCGATGAACTCGCTTCCGGCCCGGTTATACATCGACCGGATCAGGCTGCCGATGACCGGATAGACCAGGTAGATCGACAGCGCCAGGATGGCGGGCAGCAGGAACAGCCAGGGCCGGATCGCGTTGGCCCGGTTGATGTTGCGCCCGATATTGGGGCCCTTGGCGGGATAGATGACCTTATCGAGCAGCAGGTTCGCGGCATAGAAATAGCCGACACACCCGAACACACCGACGAAGATCGTGATTGCACCTTGCACCAGCGGTGACATGACCGTGCCCCTCCCCCCTTGAGTTGGCCGTATGGTCCCGGTCCGCGCGCATGGCGGGCCGGGATCTCGGTGTTTACTGGATCGAGTCCCAGCGGTCCTGGATCGACGCCGCCACATCCGCGGCATCCGCGCCGGTGACGTAATCGACCATGCCGGTCCAGAACGCGCCCGCGCCGATCTCACCGGGCATCAGGTCCGAGGCGTCGAACCGGAAGGTGGTGGCGTTCAGAAGGATCTCGTTCATGGCGCGCTGTGCATCCGAGGCGAAGACCTCGGCGTTCGCGTCGCCATAGGGCGTCAGGAAGCCCGATTGCGCCATCCAGACCTCATGCGCGATGGGGGTTTGCAGGAATTCCATCCACACATTGGCCGCATCGGACGGATCGGTGATCGCCCAGAGCGTGCCCGCGCCTAGGACCGGGCTGCCAAGACCCGCCTCTTCCGAGGCCGGGAAGTAGAAGAAATCCGCATCCGCGTCTTCCGGGAAGAAGGTCGGGATGAAGCTGGCCTGACGGTGCATGTAGCATTCCGCCGGGAAGGTGAAGAGGCCCGCGGGGCTGTCGCGGAAATCGGTCGTGGCCACGGCCTGCGATCCGCCGCTCACGTAATCCTCGTTGCGGGCGAACTCGCCGAAGGCCTCGATCGCGCCGACGACACGCTCGTCGTCGAAGGGAATCTCGTTGGCGACCCATTGGTCATAGACCTCGGGCGGCTGCGTGCGCAGCATCATGTCCTCGACCCAGTCGGTCGCGGGCCAGCCGGTCGCGGCGCCCGATCCCAGGCCGATGCACCAGGGCGTTTCGCCATCGGCGACGATCTGGTCGGAGAGCGCGCGCAGCTCTTCCATGGTTTCGGGCACCTCATAGCCCATCTCGTCGAAAGCCTCGGGCGAATACCAGACCAGCGATTTCAGATCGACCTTGTAGAAAAAGCCGAACAGCTCCTCCTCGCCGTCCTCGTTGGCATAGGTGCCCAGGTCGACCCAGGATTGTCCGGCGGCGTAGTTTTCGCGGATCCAGTCGGCGGTGCCCTCGGGCAAGGGCGTCAGCGCGCCGCGTCCGGCCATGTCCGAGGCCAGGCCCGGCTGCGGGAACACCGCGATATTGGGCGGGCTGTTGGCCTGAATCGAGATCACGATGTCCTGCTCGAAACTGTCCGAACCGGAATAGTTCACGGTGGCGCCGGTCGCCTCCTCGAAATAGGCGGCGACGCTGTTCATCAGGTCGGCATCGGCACCGGTCCAGGGGCCGGTGATGCTGAGCGTCTGACCGCTCAGGTCATTGTCCGCGGCGAAGGCCTCGAAACTGTCCCAGCTGAACGCGCCCTCGCCCGGCGCGAACATCAGGTGTCCCTCGGCATTGGCGGCCCCGGCTGCCAGCAGCGCGATGCCTGCCACGCCTGCGTATAGCGATGTCTTCATGATTCCCTCCCGGTTGTCGGCCCAATCGGGCCTGTCTTGTCTGGATGCACCCGGCATTTACAAAGATTACCAAAGCGCTTTGACTGGCTGCACAGTCTCGCAGAATCGTCTGCCTGTCAATTGGGCATGTTGCCACGGACCAATAAAAACAGGCACTCCCTTCGCAGGCGCAGCATTCCAAACGCAACTCCCCCTTTGACAGGCACAAAGGTTCCGGTCTAGCTTCTGCAAATATTGAAAGCGCTTTGGTGCCCCTTTGGCGATGAACCTCAAACAACTGGCCGAGACGCTCGGACTGTCGCAAACGACGGTCAGCCGGGCCATGAACGGCTACCCGGAGGTCAGCGAGGCCACCCGCGCGCGCGTCCATGCCGCCGCCGCGCGGCACAATTACCGCCCCAACACCCGCGCCCGCAGCCTGGCCACGGGCCGTTCGATGATGATCGGGCATGTGATCCCGGTCTCGACCCGGCACGAGATGATGAACCCGATCTTCTCGGATTTCATCTCGGGCGCGGGCGAAGCCTATGCCAAGGCCGGGTTCGACATGATGCTGTCGATCGTGCCCGACGACATGGAGGACAGCGCCTATCGCGCGCTGGCCCGGCGGCAATCGGTCGATGGCATCGTCATTCACGGCCCCCGCGCCGACGATCCGCGCATCGCGTTGCTGAAAGAGATCGGCCTGCCCTTCGTGGTGCATGGCCGCGCCTCGGACGCGCCCGCCGATTTCTCCTGGGTCGATGTCAACAACCGCCGCGCCTTTGCCCGCGCGACCGAACTGCTCTGCGATCTCGGGCACCGGCGCATCGCGCTGATCAACGGGCTGGAGGACATGGATTTCGCCCGCCGCCGCCGCGAAGGCGTCGAGATGACGTTGCGCGCGCGCGGGCTGGAGGTGAACCCCGACTGGATGAGCAGCGACGAGATGACCGAGCATTACGGCCACGACAGCGCGGCACGGATGCTGGCCGGAGATCCCGCCCCCACGGCCTTCCTGGTCTCCTCCATGATCCCGGCCATCGGCGTGCGCCGCGCGGTCGAGGATGCGGGGCTGAAACTGGGCCGCGACATCAGCGTGATCACCCATGACGACGCGCTGAGCTACCTGGGCAATGGCGGCGACGTGCCGATCTTCACCGCCACCCGTTCCTCGGTGCGCGAGGCGGGGCGCATCGCCGGCACCCTGCTGCTGGAGATGATCGCAGATCCCGGCGGCCCGCCCCTGCAAACCTTGCTTGAGGCCGAATTGATGCTCGGCCAATCCACCGGCCCCGTGCCAAGACCGGAGTGACCCCATGACATGGACGCGTAACGATTTCCCCGAAGGCTTCCTCTTCGGGGCGGCGACATCCTCCTACCAGATCGAGGGGCATGGCATGGGCGGCGCGGGGCCAACCCATTGGGACAGTTTCGCCGCCACGCCGGGCAATGTCGTGCGGGCCGAGGATGGCGCGCGCGCCTGCGCTCACTACACCCGCTGGCCCGAGGATCTGGACCTTCTGCGCGACCTCAATGTCGACATCTACCGCTTCTCGACCTCTTGGGCGCGGGTCTTGCCCGAGGGGACCGGCACGCCCAATCCGGAGGGGCTGGATTTCTACGACCGGCTGGTCGATGGCATGCTGGAACGCGGCTTGAAGCCCGCCGCGACGCTCTACCATTGGGAATTGCCGCAACCGCTGGCCGACAGGGGCGGCTGGCGCAACCGCGATATCGCAAGCTGGTTCGCCGAGTTCACCGAAACCATCATGGGGCGGATCGGCGACCGCCTCTGGTCCGCCGCCCCGATAAATGAGCCCTGGTGCGTCAGCTGGCTCAGCCATTTCGACGGCCATCACGCGCCGGGGATGCGCGACATCCGCGCCACCGCGCGCGCCATGCATCACGTGTTGCTGGCGCATGGCCGCGCGATCGAGGTCATGCGCGGCCTCGGGCTGTCAAACCTGGGCGGTGTGTTCAACCTGGAATGGGCCGATCCCGCCGACCCGGACAACCCGGCCGATGTCGCCGCCGCCGCGCGCTATGATGCGATCTATAACCGCTTCTTCCTGGGCGGCGTCTTTCAGGGGCATTACCCGGCGGAGGTTCTGGAGGGGCTGGAGCCGCATCTGCCGCAAGGCTGGCAGGACGATTTCGCCACGATCACCCAACCGCTCGACTGGGTCGGCCTGAATTACTACACCCGCAAGCTGATCGCCGCCGCCCCCGGCCCCTGGCCTGGTCTGACAGAGGTGCAAGGCCCCCTGCCCAAGACCCAGATGGGGTGGGAGGTCTGCCCCGAGGCGCTCTACCGGTTCATCATGCGCGTGGCCAATACCCATGCGCCCGACCTGCCCATCTATGTCACCGAGAACGGCATGGCCAATGCCGACCGGCTGCAAAGGGGCGTGATCGACGACCCAGAGAGGCTGGCCTATCTCGATGCGCATCTGGCGCAATGCCGCCGCGCCATCGCCGACGGGGCCGACCTGCGCGGCTACATCATCTGGTCGCTTCTGGACAATTACGAATGGGCCCTGGGCTATGAAAAGCGCTTCGGCCTCGTTCATGTCGATTTCGAAAGCTTGAAGCGCACCCCGAAAGCGTCCTATCACGCGCTTGAGCGCGCTTTGCGCCGAAAGGGCGGATGATGAGTTCGACGCTATCCCTCGTGGCCGATATCGGCGGCACCAACACCCGCGTGGCGCTGGCCGAGGGGGCGAGCGTGCGCGTGGACAGCGTGCGCCGCTACAAGAACGCAGGGTTCGCGGGGCTCTCGCCGGTGCTGGAGGCCTATCTGGCCGAGCTGGCCCCCGGCAACCTGACCGGAGCCTGCGTCGCCGTGGCGGGCCCGGTGCGCGACGGGGTCGGCCAGATGACCAATCTGGACTGGCGCATCGACCGGACCGATCTGGGCCAGGTCACGGGTGCTGCGAACCTCGCGGTGCTGAACGACCTTCAGGCGCAGGGCCATGCCGTGGGGCAAGTGACCGAGGGCGATCTGATCCGCCTGTTGCCGCAGCCCCCGGCCTCGCCCCAGGCGGCCAAGCTGGTGGTGGGCCTCGGCACCGGGTTCAACGCGGCGCCGATCTATGACACCAGGGCTGGTCGCTTCGTGCCGCCGTCCGAATGCGGTCACATCACCCTGCCCCGCTCCTCCGATGCGCTGGCCGCCCTGGCCGCCGACCTGACCGACGGGCGCGGTTTCGCCGCCGTGGAGGAGGCGCTGTCGGGCCGCGGCATCGTGGCGGTTCACAAGCACCTGCACGGCGTGCGCCTCACCAGCACCGAGATCATGGACCGGCTGGAGGCAGGCGACACACAGGCCCGTGCCACCGCGCGGCTCTTCACCCAGGCGCTCGGCACCGTGATGGGGGATCTGGCGCTCATCCATCTGCCCTTTGGCGGCATCTACCTGGTCGGCGGCATGGCCCGTGCCATCGCGCCCTGGCTGCAAGAGCTGGATTTCGCCCCCGCCTTCCGCGCCAAGGGCCGCTTTGCCCGCTTCATGGACCAGTTCGGCATCGCGGTGGTGACCGACGATTACGCCGCCCTCTCGGGCTGCGCAGCGCATCTCGATCACCTGCCCGCCGGGTAGCCCAGATTTTTTCACCTCAAGGCGCGCGCCCCCTTGCACCCGGCAACGTCCTTGCGCTATTGCGCTTCGGCACGGAGAGGTGGCCGAGTGGTCGAAGGCGCACGCCTGGAAAGTGTGTAGGCGGGAAACCGTCTCCAGGGTTCGAATCCCTGTCTCTCCGCCACTTGCCCCCGCGAAAGCGTTCTCTTGATCCGGACCCAGCCGGATCTTCTCGTTGTTTTCTAGGGTTATGCGGGACGGGCTGAGCACCGGCCACGTCGCCATTAGGCCCGGAAGCGGTCTCTCACGGCCGATATTCTCCGGACCTCATGACTGCGCCGACTTGATGAATTCCTTGCAAGACTCTGAAAATAATATATTTTCGGAAGAGAGGCGTGAGCATTTCGGCGGAAGTCGCGTTTCCCGAGACGGAACAGCACTCGAACCCTGGCCGATTGTCGTTATCCGCGTAATAGTGAGAAGCCATGCCCCACACGGCATGGCCAAACAAGTCATACGACTAGCCCTTCGACCTCATCGCAAAGGTAGTCGAGTGCGGTGTCTTCACCTCGACGATCAAGCATAGCTAACACTTCAGGCAGACCCGCGTGCGCATAGGAATTCGCAATCCGCATCATCTCTGAAGGCGAGTCAATCACACTTACATCATCTCTCTCAGCAATCGCGAGCAACGTGAGGGCCGTAGGCCGCCAAGGGTCTGACCCTAGAACGACACCCTCAGCCGCCTTGTAGGTCTTGCCCGACGGCCCGGTCGGTTTTAGGCCCTTCTTCACCGCAAGCATGATTGCAAAGAACCAGATATCAACGTTTCGCCGGAACGGTTGATGGACGGCCGAAGCCGAGCGACCTTCCCGGAGCTGAACGACAGCCTCAATACGTTCGCGAAAGTGCTCGTCGATATTAATGTCTTGTCCTGCAAACGAATTATCCATCACGCGGTCTCCGCCAAAGCTTGGGTAGAGGACTCGTATCTGTCACAAACCTTGCAAACCGTTCTATGGTTACAGGCACACTGCAGAATAATCGCCTCCTTTGTCTCAGGGTCGTTTTTCAAGATGCGCGGATAGTGAGCTGGATTCGTTAACGTGGCAGCGACAACGGCCCTTTCATCCAAGATGTCCCCACAGCCCTTAGAGGTGGCGCGGCAAATCTGAACAGTTGAGTTAGGTGGATTTTCCGCTCCTGATCCGGCAGCGTTGCCGAGACGAAGGAGCGAAGATGACCAAACGACCCAGACGGAACCACAGCCCTGCATTCAAGGCGAAGGTCGCA
>NZ_JBSXNT010000027.1:0-103754 GCF_056857775.1 Alterinioella sp. B-7 | reverse complement strand
AACGCCATCTCCATATCGAAGGCCAGGAACAGCAGCGCATAACCGGCATAGCGCGCATGATAGCGCACCCAGACCGGATCGCGCGACAGGGTGCCGGCGGTGGCGGGCACGTCCTTGCCGGGTTCCGCGCGCGCGCGCCCGATGGCCCGCGCCAGCCCGTAAAGGCTGAGCACGAGACCGAACACACCGACACTCAGCCCGAAAAGGATCGCGTATTGGGAAAGCTCCCTCATCCTTGGCACCTCCTATGGGGCTCTCGAATCCCATTCAGGTTAGGGGTTTGATCTCTGCGGCACAATCACGCCAGCGCCCGCGCTGCCGTCATGCAAGGACGCGGCGCGGTGCCGATCATTACAGATCTCCGAGACATCGGGTTACGGGACGTAGAGGGCAGAGGTCGCCATCCGGTTCCGTCAGATTGCGCTTGCGGCGGCGGGCGCCGATGACGGGGCCAGGCGGGTCCAGGCCTCGTATTGCGACAGGAACACCTGGCCGTTCAGGGCGGTAAGGAAATCGCTGCGGTGCAGCCGGTCCATCACCGGGCCCTTGACCTCGGAGAGATGCAGGCCGACGCCCATGTCGCGCAGCCGCAGGTTGATCGCCTCGAGGCTTTCCAGCGCGGAATAATCAACCTCGTTCACCGCCGAGAACATCAAGACCACGTTGCGGATGTCGCAGCCCTCGGTCACGCGTTTCTGGATCAGGTCTTCGAGAAAACGGGCATTGGCGAAATAGAGGCTTTCATCGACGCGCAGGCTCACCAGGGTCGGGTCGGTCTCGACCGAATGGCGATGGATATTGCGGAAGTGCTCGGTGCCCGGAACGCGGCCCAGTTCGGCGACATGGGGCCGCGAGGTCCGGTAGAGATGCAGCAGCACCGAAAGCGCAACCCCCGCGGCCACGCCGATCTCGACACCGAGGCCGAGGGTCAGCACAATCGTCACCGCGACGGCGGCGAAATCGGCGCGGGCATAGCCCCAGGTCTTCTTGAGGATCGAGAGGTCCACGAGGCTGAGAACCGCCACGATGATGGTCGCCGCGAGGGTGGCCTTGGGCAGGTAATGAACCAGCGGTGTCAGCGCCACGGCCGCAATCGCCAGCCCAAGCGCGGTGAAGATCCCGGCGGCGGGCGTCTCGGCCCCGGCGTCGAAATTCACCACCGACCGCGAGAAGCCGCCGGTGACCGGAAAGCCGCCGGTGAAGCCCGCGCCCAGATTGGCCGCGCCCAACCCGATCAGTTCCTGGTCCGGGTCGATGCGCTGGCGCTTCTTGGCCGCCAGGGTCTGCGCCACCGAAACGCTTTCGACAAAGCCGATGACCGAGATCAGGATCGCGGGCAGCACGAGGGCGCGCAGCAGGTCGGGGGACAGCCCCGGCAGGGTCAGGGGCGGCAGGCCCTGCGGCACCGTGCCGACAATGGCGACGCCGCGCTGGTCGAGACCCAGACCCCAGACCGCGAGCGTCGTCGCCACCACAGCCGCGACCGGCCCGGCCTTGGTCAGGATATCCGCAAGGGGGGCGGGCGCGCCCATTGCCCGCAGCAGGGGCTTGAGATGCACCCGCGCCCAGAAGAGGAACCCGGTGGCGGCAAGACCGAGCGCTACGGTGATCCAGTTGATCCGGTCCAGATGCGCGCCAAGCGAAAGCACGAGCTCGGGGAGGGTGTGGCCCTCGGCCGGGATGCCGAGGATATGCTTGAGCTGGCTCGCCGCGATCAGGATGCCCGACGCGGTGATGAAGCCCGCGATCACCGGATGGCTGAGGAAATTCGCCAGGAACCCGAGGCGCAGGACCCCCATCAGCAGGAGGAACCCGCCCGACAGCACCGCCAGCGTCAGGGCCGCGACGGCATAGCCCGCGGTGCCCTGATCCGCGACCTGCCCGACCGCCGAGGCGGTCAGGAGCGAGACCACCGCCACCGGCCCGACGGCCAGGGCCCGGCTGGTGCCGAAGATCGCGTAGAGCACGATGGGGGCGATGGAGGCGTAGATGCCGGCCTCGGGCGGCAATCCCGCGAGCAAGGCATAGGCGAGCGATTGCGGGATCAGCATGATCGTGACGACGAGCGCCGCGATCATGTCATTCGAGAACGCCGTGCGGTCATAGGCGGGCGCCCAGTCGAGCAGGGGAACATGGCGGCGCAGGCTGCGGATCATTCAGGCGGCCCCGTGCAGGGTCCAGAGGCTCGAGGATCGCGCGCCCGACCGGCAATAGGCCAGCACCGGCGAGGGCAGCGCGCGCAGGGCCTCGGCGAAGGCGGTAACGTCGTCCGCGCCGATCTTGCCGGGGGCGACGGGGACAAAACGGGTGGCGATACCGGCCTTGCGCGCCGCGGCCTCGATCGCCGCGTAGGGCGGCTGGCCGGGAGCTTCGTCATCGGGGCGGTTGCAGATGATCGCACGGTAGCCCGCCGCGGCGATCGCCGCGACATCCTCGGGCATGATCTGTCCGGCCACCGCGATCTCGGGTGTCAGTCGTTTCAGGTCCATCTTGTCTCGTTCCGGATTGGGGAAGGCGCGGGCGCGGGCTGTCACAGCGCGTTCACCGGCACCTTCAGCATCGGATTTCCGTCCCTGTCGGTCGGAACCTCGCCCGCGCGCATGTTCACCTGCAACGACGGGATGATCAGCCGGGGCATGGCAAGCTGCGCATCGCGCTCGGTCCGGAACTTGACGAAGTCCGCCTTCGTCTTGCCCGCGCCGACATGGATGTTATGGGCCTTTTCCTCGCCCACCGTGGTCTCCCACGCGATGTCGCGCCCGTTCGGCCCGTAATCGTGGCACATGAAAAGCCGCATCTCGTCGGGCAGCGCCAGCACCTTCTGGATCGAATCGTAGAGCGTGCCCGCATCGCCACCGGGAAAATCCGCCCGCGCCGAGCCGCCATCGGGCATGAACAGCGTGTCGCCCACGAAAGCCGCATCGCCCATCACATGCACCATGCAGGCGGGCGTGTGGCCGGGCGTGTACATGGCAAAGGCCGGCATGTTGCCGATCTCGTAGGTGTCGCCATCCTCGAACAGGGCGTCGAACTGGCTGCCGTCGCGCTGGAACTCGGTGCCTTCGTTGAAGATCTTGCCGAAGGTGTCCTGAACCACCATGATCTTGGCGCCGATGCCGATCTTGCCGCCCAGTTTGCCCTGAATATACGGTGCCGCCGACAGGTGATCCGCGTGGACATGGGTTTCGATGATCCACTCCAGCTTGAGGCCCTGGGCCTCGATCTGGCGGATCAGCTCGTCCGCGTGATCATAGGTGATCCGGCCCGCGGCATAGTCTATGTCCATGACGCTGTCGACGATCGCACAGGCGTTGGAGGTGGGATCCTTCACGATATAGCTGATCGTGTTGGTGGCCTCGTCGAAGAAGGCCTGAACCTGGGGTTTGATGTCCATCCGGACGGGGTAACCTGTCATGATGTCACTCCTTTGGGTTTGGTCACGTGGCCTGCTGCGCGCGGCGCGCGGCGGCGGATTGGATCGCCCGTGCAAGGACGATTCCGGCGATGAGGGCGGCGGTGAAGGCGAAGACCTCCCACCGTCCGGTGCCGAGCGCGGGAAGCGCCCCGCCGGGACAGAACCCCACGATGCCCCATCCGACGCCGAAGAGGATCGAGCCGCCGATCAGCGGCGCGTCGATCCGGGCCACGCCCGGCAGCGAGAAGTCGCGCTCGAAGATCGGGGCCGCGCGTCCGAAGACCAGCTTGTAGCCGACGAAGGTCGTCACCAGCGCGCCGCCCATCACCAGGATCAGGGACGGATCCCATGTTCCGGCGACGTCGAAGAAATTCAGCACCTTGGCAGGGTTGGCCATGCCCGAGATCAAGATTCCGACCCCGAAGATCAGGCCGATGAGATAGGTTGCGATCAGCTTCATGGCTTACCCCCCGATCACGTGGCGGATGACGTAGACGGTGGCGAAGCTGGCGGCCATGAAGGTCAGCGTCGCCACGATGGAGCGCGGGCTGAGCCGCGCCATGCCGCAGACGCCATGACCCGAGGCGCAGCCCGACCCGAAGCTGACGCCGACCCCGACGATGAGACCGCCGATGACAAGTGCTGCGGTCGAGATCGGGACCTCGATGGCGGGCATCTCGCCCGAGACCAGCCAGACCAGGGCGGGCCCGGTGACCATTCCGGCCAGAAGCGCCGCGCGCCAGGCAAAGTCGCGGGACGTCGCGGGCTGGATCAGGCCGACCAGGATGCCGGTGGCCCCCATCACACGTCCAAGCGTCAGCATCAGCAGGGTCGAGGCGACACCGATCAGGATGCCGCCCGACAACGAGGCCAGCGGGGTGAACGCGGTCTCGATCATTGGTTCAGCCCGCAGGTCCGGAGACCGAAGACACGGTAGAGCGGACAATGGCCCGCCAAAGCCGTGACTGCCATGATCGCGGCCACGATCACGGCGAGCCAGCCCATCAGGCCACCGCCCGGAACACCGAGGCCGAACACCAGAACCAGCAAAAGCGTTGCGACCGCAAGGCGCGCGCCGCGGTCGGTCCTTCCCATATTCCTCGTCATGTCGTCTCCTCCTTCGGGAATCGTTTTCAAAGGTCTAGCAGACCGGCCCGGAAGAGTTTGGTGACTTGGTCACAGACCCTGAAATCGCGGGTTTCAGTCTTGCGCGCCAGAGGTCTTCACAAGACGGTCCAGCCCGTCCCGGTCGGTCAGGCGCACTTCGCCGCGGGCCTGTTCGATCCAGCCGCGACGGTGAAACTCGGACAAGGTGCGCGACACCACTTCGCGCGCGGTGCCAAGCTCGGTTCCCAGCATGGCATGGGTGGCGTGGACGATGCCGTCCGCATCGGCAAGCTCCAGCAGCCGCGCGGCCAGGCGCACATCCATGCGCTGGAATACGATATCGTCGATCAGGGTGAACAGGTCGGTGATGCGCCGCGAATAGGCGGTGAAGACGAAGGTGCGGAAGACGGGCGATCTCGCGACCAGGTCGTCGAAGACCCGGCGCGGGATCGCAACGGCGGTGACATCGGTCTCGGCGGTGCCCTCGGCCGAGTAATCCTCGAAAGCCAGCATGCAGGCCGTGGTCAGCACGCAGCTGTCACCGGCATGGACCCGGTAGAGGAACACGTCGCGCCCGGTCTCGGATTTCTGCTGCACCCGCACCGTCCCGTCCAGCAGCAGCCACAGGTTGTCCGCCGTCTGCCCCGGCGAGAATATCACCGTGCCCGAGGGAACCGAGACGATCTCGCTGCCGGCCTCGAGCTCGGCGCGCAGATCGTCCGGCAGCCCCCCGAGCCCTTTGAAATTGTCGATCCAGTTGGCGGTCTTCTGCCCCTTGGTCCCCATGCGATCGTCTCTCTTGGCGATACGGCCCGTCAGGCCGTCAGGATACTCCCTCCAGATAGGGGCCGCGGGCGCCAGTTTGAAACGTTTTTTCCGGTCGGTTCGTCGCAGGCCGGCTTTATGCCGGCTGGCGGATGCCGCCCAACTCCGAACCGGCGGGCAACCTGCCGAGAGGTCACACCCCGAGCCCATGTCGCCTGCCGCGACCGCCGCGCTATCGGACATCGCCGCCGCCTGTCGTGCGGCGCGATCCGATCAGCGCCTCGACGGTATAGACAAGGATGGCCATTCCGACGGCCCCCAGGGCGGCAATGCCGAGCAGCAGCATCACATCCACCGGGCCGCCGATGTCGGACAGGCGCGAGCGGGTCATCGCCATCACGAACCAGACGGCCAGCACCGCCCCCAAAGGCATCGACAGTTGCGCCAGCAGGAACTTCCGCCAGCTTACCGCCCGGTCCCGCACCAGGACGTAGATGTAGCCAAGCGTGATCAGCGCCACCGCCGCCACCATCAGCCAGAACAGGCTGCGCCCGAAGATCTCCTCGAAGACCGCGATCATGGTTTCATGGGTCAGCTCTTGCATGTCGTCTTCCTCCTCCTCAGGCCCGGCCGCGCAGCATGGCGTTGTAGGTGGGTTTCAGCGCGACCTCCTTCATCAGCCAGCTGATCCACAGCTCCTCCAGCGGCGCGATGATGCCGGGGAAGGACGGGACCAGGTTGTTGCGGTAGTCGAACTCGATCAGCATCGCGCGGCCGATCCGGGTGATCATCGGGCACGAGGTGTAGCCATTATAGGTGGCGGTGCCCTCGCGGCCCTCGATGGCGGCGACCAGGTGATCCTCGACCACCGGCACCTGCCACTTGACCGATGCGGCGGTCTTGCCCTTGGGCACGCCCGCGACATCGCCCAGGGCGAAGATCTCGGGGTGGCGCAGGTGGCGCAGCGTCTGCATGTCCACCTCGACCCATCCCTGATCGGTCCAGCGGTCTGCCCAGGCCAGCCCCGATTGCACCACGAAATCCGGCGCGCGCTGCGGCGGGATGACGTGGATATAATCATAATCGACCTCTTCGGTGCCGCCATCGACGGCGAATGTCGCGCGCCTGGCGCCCGCGTCGATCGCGGTCAGGGTCCGGTTCATCATCGTCTCGACGCCGCGATCCTCGAACAGCATCCGCACCTTCTCGGCCACGATGGGCACCCCGAAAAGCGCGGATTGCGGCGCGGCATAGATCATGTTCATGCGGCCCGCGTTGCCCGCCCGCCGACCGATATCGTCGATCAGAAAGGTGTGTTTCAGCGGTGCGCCCGCGCATTTCATCTCGGTCGCAGGGCGGGTGAAGAGGCCGGTGCCGCCCTCCTCCGCGAAGCGGCTGGCCGCAGCCCAGGTGCGCGCGGCGTGTTCCGGTCCGGCATAGAGCGCGCCAATCCCGTCCTGTCCCACCATGTCGAGGTTGAAGCCCTCGATGGCGTCGTGATCCAGCACCAGGCCGGGGGCCACGACAAGCCAGTCATAATCCAGCCTCTGCCCGCTTTCGGTCGAGACCGTCCTGGCCTCGGCATCGACGGCGGCCACCCGTTCGGGCAGCCAGGTAACGCCCTCGGGCAGCCACCCGGCGGTGTCCGAGACCACGTAACCCGCCGGTTTCAGCCCTGCCGCCACAAGCGTGAGGCCGGGCTGGTAGAGGTGATCGTGGCGCGGGTCGATCAGCGTGATCTCGGCCCCGTCCAGCCGCCGCACCAGCCGGTTGGCCAGCGCCGTGCCCGCCGCCCCTGCCCCGATGATGACGATCCGGGCCGAGGTCTCGACCGGTGCGACCTGCGCGTCGCCCGGGCCCGGCGCCAGCGCTGCCGCCGCCCCACCGGCCATCGCGATGTTGAGGAATTTTCTGCGGTTCATCTCAACCTCCTCTGCTGACTCGCGCAAGTATCGCCCGAGGACGCGCGCGCCGTCGGTGACAAGGTCACACATCCTTGCCGAAAGGGGCGGGACCGGGCCGGACGCAGACGGTGAACCGCCCTGCCCGTCTCAGGCAAAGCGCGCCCGCGTGCGGTTGGCGAAGGCCACCAGCGACAGCATCACCGGCACCTCGACCAGCACGCCCACCACCGTGGCCAGCGCCGCACCCGAGTTGAGGCCGAAAAGGCTGATTGCCACGGCGACCGCAAGCTCGAAGAAATTCGACGTGCCGATCAGGGCGCAAGGGGCCGCGATCCGGTGCGGTACGCGCAGCGCGAAGGCCGCCGTATAGGCCAGCGCGAAAATGCCGTAGGACTGGATCAAGATCGGCACCGCGATCAGCGCGATCACCTGCGGGCGGTCCAGGATCACCTGTCCCTGGAGCCCGAAAAGGATCACCACCGTCGCGATCAGGCCGACCATGGACCAGGGCTTGATGCGCTCGCGGAACGCCTCGATCCGGGCGGCGTGACCCAGGCGGCGGCGGGTCAGCAGCCCCGCCGCCAGCGGCAGCGCGATGAAGAGGATGACGGAAAGGACCAGCGTTCCCCATGGCACCACGATGTCGGTGACCCCGAGCAGGAAGGCCACGATCGGCGCGAAGGCGAAGACCATGACCACATCGTTCACCGAGACCTGCACCAGCGTGTAGCCCTCGTCGCCGCGCGTCAGCTGCGACCAGACGAAGACCATCGCGGTGCAGGGCGCGGCCCCCAGAAGGATCAGACCCGCGATATATTGCTGCGCATCGGCAGGCGCGATCAGGTCGGCGAAGACCACCTCGAAAAAGAGCACGCCCAGGGCCGCCATGGTGAAGGGCTTGATCAGCCAGTTGACCGCCAGCGTGATCGCCAGGCCCTTGGGCTGCTTGACCACGTCGCGCAGGCTGCCGGGATCGACGCCCACCATCATCGGGTAGACCATGGCCCAGATCAGCACCGCGACGACCAGGTTGACGCGGGCCAGTTCCGCCGCCGCGATTGCCGTGACAAGGCCGGGGGCCGCGCTGCCAAGTGCTATGCCCGCCACGATGGCCAGCGCGATCCAGAGCGACAGGTAGCGTTCGAAAAGGCTCATATCGCAGGCTCCTCTGCGGGGTCGGGGGTGAGGCGGCCCGCCGCAAACCCTGCGCCCGCCACCATCGCGCCGGCCAGCCCAAGCATCAAGGCCAGACCGCCCAGTTGATAGGAGAGGCCCGACAGGACCGTGCCCGCCAGCCGGCCCGCGGCATTGGCCATGTAGTAGACGCCGACATCCATCGTCACCCTCTCGGCGCGGGTGAAGGCGAGGATGAGGTAGGAATGCAACGAGGAGTTCACCGCGAAGACCGCGCCGAAGGCCAAAAGCCCCACGACCAGCGTCGCGGTCAGCCACGGGGCCGGACCGGGCGCCAGCAGCGCGGCGAGGCTGAGGGCGGCGGGGATGACCGCAAGTGTCCAGGCCCATCCACGGGCAGCGCGGATCAGCTCCGCCTCGGGGCGGGTGCGGGCGCGCAGGAGCCTCGGCGCGCTGGCCTGCACGGCGGCGTAGAGGATGGTCCAGGTGGCCATGAAGCCCCCGATCAGGAAGAAGGCGGCGCGGTTGCCCGCCTCGCTGCCATCCGACAGCACGGCGTAGAAATAGACGGGGATGCCGACCACGAACCAGACATCGCGCGCGCCGAAGAGGAACACCCGCGCCGCGCTGAGCCGTTTCACATTGGCCGAGGTGGAGAAGACCTCCTTCATCTGCACGCCCCGGCGGCCTCTGGGCAGCCCCGGCGGCATCGCCAGCCACACCGCCACCAGGATCACCGCCAGCACGGCGGCCATCGCCAGCACCGACGCGACAAAGCCGATCCCCGCCAAGAGCGCCGCGCCCAGGAAAAACCCCACGCCTTTCACGGCGTTCTTCGACCCCGTCAGGATCGCGACCCAGTGAAAGAGCCCGCCCTGCGCGGTCGGGGCGAGGTGCTTGACGGCGGATTTCGACGACATCTTGGCGAGATCCTTGGCCACGCCGCTCGCGCCCTGCACCGCCATGACGAACACCACCGACGCCGTCAGCGTCCAGCCGGGGTCAAGCTGCGCCAGCGCCACAAGCGCCGCAACCTGCAAGGCCAGCCCCGCGTAAAGCGTCGAGGTCAGCCCGAACCGCGCCGCGATCCAGCCCGCCGAGAGGTTGGTGATCATCCCCGCGACCTCGTAGAGCACGAAGAGCCAGGCCAGTTGCAGCGGCGAAAAGCCAAGCTCATGGAAATGCAGCAGCACCAGCATCCTGAGCGCGCCATCGGTCAGCATGAAGGCCCAATAGGCGGCGGTGACGGCGATATAGGCCGACAGCGACGGGGGCCGATCAGCCGGGTCGCTCACGGCGCGGCCCCGACCATCAGCGCCACATCGACCAGCCGATGCGCATAGCCCATCTCGTTGTCATACCAGGCATAGATCTTCACCTGGGTGCCGTTCACAACCATGGTCGAGGGCGCATCGACAATGCTCGAGCGGGTGTCGTTGGTGTAATCGGCCGAGACCAGCGGGCGCTCCTCGTAGCCCAGGATACCCGCAAGCGGCCCCTCGGCGGCGGCCTGAAAGAGGGCGTTGACCTCGTCCTCCGTGGTGTCGCGGGCCACCTCGAACACGCAATCGGTCAGCGATGCGTTCAGCAGCGGCACCCGCACCGCGTGGCCGTTCAACCGGCCCGTGAGCTCGGGATAGATCAGCGTGATCGCGGTCGCGCTGCCCGTGGTCGTGGGGATGAGCGAATTGAGCGCCGAGCGCGCGCGACGCAGATCCTTGGCCGGGCGGTCGACGATGGTTTGCGTGTTTGTCACGTCATGGATCGTGGTGATCGAGCCGTGGCGGATGCCGATCCCCTCGTGGATGACCTTGACCACGGGGGCCAGGCAATTCGTCGTGCAGGAGGCGGCGGTGACGATCCGGTGCGCCTCGGGGTCGTAGGTCTCGTGATTGACGCCATAGACGATATTGGCCGTCGGCCCGTCCTTGACCGGGGCCGAGACCACAACCCGCTTGACGCCGCCGTCGAAATAGGGGGCGAGCCTGGCCTGCGTCTTGAACACGCCGGTGCAGTCGATGACCACATCCACCCCGTCGAGCGGCAGCGCCCCGAGGTCGCGCGTGCCGATGAAGGGCAGCCGTGTGCCGTTGATCGTCACGGCCTCCGCGTCATGCGAAAACGCGGCGTCCCACCGGCCATGGACGGTGTCGAACTCCAGCAGATGCGCATGGGTCGCGGGGTCGCCGACGGCATCGTTGATCCAGGCGATCTCGGCGCCCTTCTCCAACAGCGGCTTCAGCGCCAGTTTTCCGATCCGGCCAAGGCCGTTCACAGCATAGACGGTCATTCGGTGTCTCCTCGGGGCAGATGCGCCAGGTCATCGACCGCACGTTGCAGGGAAATCCGGTCGAGCCGTTCCATCGGCAGTGCGGCAAAGGCCCGGATCCGGTGCAGAAAGGCGCTGTAGGCCTGGCGAAAGGCCAGGGCCTTTTCGGCGGGCGTGCCCTCCGCCTTGACCGGGTCCGGCACCCCCCAATGGCCGCTGACGGGCTGCCCTTCCCAGGCCGGGCAGGCCTCGTTCGCGGCCCGGTTGCAGACGGTGAAGACGAAATCGAAAACCGGCGCGTCGGGCCCCTGATACGTGGCGACTGTCTTGGCATGGAGGCCCGAGACATCGTGGCCGTTCTGGCGCAGCACCTCCAGAGCGAACGGGTTCAATTGCGATTCCGGGTCCGTGCCGGCGGAGAAGGCTTCGAACCGATCCCCCGCCAATGCGCGCAGGATCGACTCGGCAAAGATCGAACGGGCGGAATTTCCGGTGCAGATGAAGAGCACGTTGAACTTGCGGTTGGGCATGGTCTGGCCTTCCATGTGGGGAAAGATCGAAAGCGGCGCGCAGAGGTCCGGCCTGCCCCGGCAGCAATCGGTCAGGAGGTAGTCGAAAGTGCGCCGCACCTCCTCCATCGCGATGGCATAGCGCAGCGAGGATCCCGCCCGCTCCTGCGTGACCAGCCCGGCCTGCGTCAGCGCCGAAAGGTAGGAGGACAGCGTCGAGGGCTTGATCCCCAGAACCTCGGACAACTCCCCCGCCGGCAGCCTGTCGGGGTAGCGCCGCATGAGCAGCCGGAAGATGGCCAGCCGCTGCGGATGGCCCAGGGTCGTGAGGCGAGAGGGAATCAGTGTTTCCATATTTCACGGATATCGGAAATAGAGGAACGTGGCAACCCCGAGACGGCCCTGCCCGCCCCGTGTTCCCGCGCGCAGAACCCGACAATGCCGCCACTCCCACGCTGGTGCGCCCGCCCGGATTGCGGCTATTGCGCCATCTGGGCGTCGACCTCGCGTTCTTCGTTGATCATCGCCTGCAACTGGCGGCGGAAGCGCAACTGCCCGCCGTCGATGGGCAGGTCGATATGCGGGCTGGTCTTTTCATCCAATCCGATCTGCACCTCGTTCAGCACCGCGCGATCCTCCTCGAAGGCGTTGCGCACATCCTCGCTCATCATCTTCGACAGCGCCTCATCCCCCGGGCGGATGTTGCGCAGCTGGAACCAGTAATAGCGCGTGGTCTTCTCCGTCACCGGGGTCATGAAATTGTAGCTGTCCATGATGAAGGTCTGCGGGTGAAGCGGCCCGTCCTCGCCCCCCGTTCCCGCGGGCGTGAACACCGCCTTGATCAGCGCGTGGGAGGGGTAGCGCACCTCGTAGTGCTGCAGCCGGTCGCAATTGCCCTCGAACTCCACCACCTTCTTGTAGAACGGGGCCGGTTCGTGATCCATCATCCAGCGATGCACGATCACGCCGGTCTCGGTCTTCCTGACGCGCAGCGGCGTGTCCTTGGTGGCGGCGGCGGCAAAGGAGCTTTCATGCACCCATGCAACATGCGTCGGGTCCAGCAGGTTGTCGCACATGAGCAGGTAATTGCAGTCAAGCTCCATCGCCGCACCGCGATTGATGCCCCAGTCCGGGTTGTCGAAATTCTCGATCTCGAAGATCTCATGGGGATCGGCCAGCGCCGGGTTGCCCATCCAGATCCAGACCAGCCCGTATTTCTCATGGCAAGGATAGGCACGGACCTTGGCATTGGACGGGATGCGCCCCGCCCCCGGTGCCCACACACATTGCCCGGCGCAATCGAAGGTCAGCCCGTGATAGCCGCATTCGACCGTATCGCCCTTGATCCGCCCCTTCGACAGCGGCAGCTTGCGGTGCGGACAGGCATCCTCAAGCGCGATGACCTCACCGGCCTCGTTGCGGAAGATGCAGATCTTCTGGTTCAGGACCATGATCTGTTGCAGGTCCCGCGTGACCTCCTCGCCCCAGGCGGCGACATACCATGCGTTTTTCAGGAACATCGGTTTACCCCTTCAAGATACCCGGCAGGTTCAGCCCGTTTTCCCGCGCGCAGTCCAGCGCGATCTCATAGCCCGCATCGGCGTGGCGCATCACGCCCGTGGCCGGGTCGTTCCACAGCACATTGGCAATGCGCCGGTCGGCATCCTGCGTCCCGTCGCAGCAGATCACCATGCCGGAATGCTGGGAGAACCCCATGCCGACGCCGCCACCGTGATGCAAGGAAACCCAGGTGGCCCCGCTGGCCACGTTCAGCATCGCATTGAGCAGCGGCCAATCGCTGACCGCATCCGAGCCATCCTTCATCGCCTCGGTTTCGCGGTTGGGCGAGGCGACGGAACCTGAATCCAGATGATCCCGGCCAATGACCACGGGCGCCTTCAACTCGCCCGTCCGCACCATTTCATTGAAGGCGAGGCCAAGCTTGTGGCGCACGCCCAGACCAACCCAACAGATCCGCGCGGGCAGACCCTGGAAACTGATCCGCTCGCGCGCCATGTCCAGCCAGTTATGCAGGTGCGGGTCGTCCACCAGCTCCTTCACCTTGGCGTCGGTCTTGTAGATATCCTCGGGGTCACCGGACAGGGCGCACCAGCGGAACGGGCCGATGCCACGACAGAACAGTGGCCGGATATAGGCGGGCACGAAACCGGGGAAGGCGAAGGCGTTTTCCAGCCCCTCCTCCAGCGCCACCTGGCGGATGTTGTTGCCGTAATCCAGCGTTGGCACGCCTGCGTTCCAGAAATCCACCATCGCCGCGACATGGGTTTTCATGCTGGCGCGGGCGGCCTTTTCCACCTCTTTCGGCGCGCTCTCCTGTTTCTCGCGCCATTCGGCGACGCTCCAGCCCTGCGGCAGGTAGCCATGCAACGGGTCATGCGCGCTGGTCTGGTCGGTCACCATGTCGGGGCGGATGCCGCGCCGCGCGATCTCGGGGAACACGTCGGCGGCATTGGCGATGAGACCGACAGACTTGGCCTCGCCCGCCCTGGTCCAACGCTCGATCATCTCCAGCGCCTCGTCGAGGCTATGCGTGATCTCGTCAACATAGCGGGTGCGCTTGCGGAACGCGGCGCGGGTCTCGTCGCACTCCACGGCCAGGCAGCAGGCCCCGGCCATGACGGCGGCCAGCGGCTGCGCGCCGCCCATGCCGCCAAGCCCGCCGGTCAGGATCCATTTTCCGGTCAGATTGCCGTCGTAATGCTGACGCCCCGCCTCAACGAACGTCTCGTAAGTTCCCTGCACAATGCCTTGAGAACCAATGTAAATCCACGATCCGGCGGTCATCTGGCCATACATCGCCAGGCCCTTCTTATCCAGCTCGTTGAAATGGTCCCAATTGGCCCAATGCGGCACCAGGTTGGAGTTTGCGATCAGCACGCGCGGCGCATCCTTGTGGGTGCGGAAGATGCCGACGGGCTTGCCGGACTGGACAAGCATGGTCTGGTCGTCTTCCAGCTCCTTCAGCCCCGCGACGATGGCGTCGAAATCTTCCCATGTCCGCGCGGCGCGGCCGATGCCGCCGTAAACCACCAATTCATGCGGGTTTTCGGCCACATCGGGGTGCAGGTTGTTCATCAGCATCCGCATCGGCGCCTCGGTCAGCCAGGATTTGGCGGAAATCTCGGTGCCGGTATCGGGATAGACGTCGCGGATATTGTGGCGGGGATTGGTCATGAGGCACCTTTGAGGCTTGGGGCCAGAACGGCCAGGTCGGTCAGGATTTGGGCGACCGTGCCGCGCAGGCGGGCGGCCTTGTCCGGGGAATAGGTCCAGGGCGGGGCTTCGGCGGCCAGATAGGTGGATTGGGCCAGTTCCATCTGGATCGCGTGGAGGTTTTCGGCAGGCCGCCCATAGTGGCGCGTGGTCCAGCCGCCCTTGAAGCGTCCGTTTAACGTCGATGTGTAATCATTTGTGCTTGTACATATATCCTGCACTCTTCTCTCAACACTTGAAGCACAGGTCGCGCCGCTATTCGTGCCAATATTGAAATCCGGCAGACGGCCCTCGAAGAGGAACGGGATATGGCTGCGGATCGAGTGGCAATCATAGAGGATCGCCACCCCGTGGAGGTCGCGCACCCGGTCAAGCTCGGCCTGAAGCGCGGTGTGATAGGGCGTGTGAAACGCCGCGCGCCGCGCCGCGACCTCGGTGTCATCGGGGGGGACATCCCAGATCTCGCGCCCGTCGAAATCGGTCAGCGGCACGAGGCCCGTGGTGTTCTGACCGGGATAGAGGCTGCCCCCCTCGGGGTCGCGGTTGGCGTCGATGACATAGCGGTGAAACGTGGCGCGCACGGTGGTCGCGCCGGACAGAAGCCCGTCATAGAGCCTGTCGATATGCCAATCAGTGTCGGCCAGCAACCGACCGGTATCGTTGAGTTTTTCGGCCACGTCCCCCGGCACGTCTGTCCCGGTATGGGGCAGGCCCAGGACGATGGGGCTGTCGCCACGGCTCACCTCGACCGGGGTCATTCCGCGCGCCCCAGAACGTAGGCCGACAGGTCCACCGCGCCGATCAGCGCGCCGGTTTCGACCAGTTCCGCCGCCGCCGTGATCAGCGGGGCCATGTAACGATCCTCGCCCAGTTCCGGCACCGCCTCGCGCAGCTTGGCGATGGCCGAATTCAACGGATCGGAGGTCTGCAAGGGCGCGCGAAAGCCGATGCCCTGCGCGCCGCAAATGGCCTCCACCCCCAGGATCACCGAGAGGTTCGTGTTCATCCGGCCAAGCCGCCGCGCGGCATGGGCGGCCATCGACACGTGATCCTCCTGGTTGGCCGAGGTCGGCGTGGAATCCGTCGTGCAAGGGTTGGCTAGGTGCTTGTTTTCGCTCATCAAGGCGGCGGTTGTGACCTCGGCGATCATCAGACCGGAATTGAGACCGGGATCGGGGGTCAGGAAGGGCGGCAGGTCGAAACTGAGGTTGGGATCGACCATCAGCGCCACCCGGCGCTGCGCAATCGCGCCGATCTCGGAGATGGCAACGGCGATCTGGTCGGCGGCGAAGCCCACGGGCTCGGCGTGGAAATTGCCGCCCGAGACGATCAGCCCCTCCTCGACCAGCACCAGAGGGTTATCCGTGACGGCGTTGGCCTCCACCTCCAGCGTGCGCGCGGCATGGTGCAGCAGGTCCATGGCGGCCCCCGTCACCTGCGGCTGGCAGCGGATGCAATAGGGATCCTGCACGCGGGTATCGCCCTCGCGGTGGCTCTCGCGAATCTCGCTGCCCTCCATCAAGGCCCGCTGCGCCCGCGCCACCTCGATCTGGCCCTTGTGGCCGCGCAGCGTGTGGATGGCGTCCTGCAGAGGCGCGGTGGAGCCCATGATCGCGTCGGTCGAGAGCGCGCAGGTCAGCACGGAATTCGCGGCGTTGCGGAACGCGCCCCAGAGGCCCACCAGCGCGCAGGCGGTGGAAAACTGCGTGCCATTGATCAGCGCCAGCCCCTCCTTGGGGCCGAGCGTGATGGGGGTCAGACCGGCCTTTTCCAGCGCATCTGCACTGGCCATCCGGTCACCCCGATAGATCGCCTCGCCCGCGCCGATCATCGTCGCGGCCATATGCGCCAGCGGCGCAAGGTCGCCCGACGCGCCCACGGATCCTTGCGCGGGGATCACAGGGGTGACGCCCTTGGCCAGCATTCCTTGAATGATCTCAATTGTTTTCCAGGCGCAGCCCGAAGCGCCGCGCCCGAGCGACAGCAGTTTCAGCGCCATCATCAGCCGGGTCGTGGGGGTGTCCAGCACCTCGCCCACGCCACAGCAATGGCTGAGGATGAGGTTCCTTTGCAGCGTCGCGGTGTCCCTGGCGGCGATCTTGACGCTGGCGAGCTTGCCGAATCCGGTATTGACGCCGTAAACCGCGTCATCCCCCGCGGCGGCCTTGGCGACCAGCGCGGCGGCGGCCTCGACTCCACCCTGCGCGGCGGGGTCCAGTTCGACGGGGGCCTCACCGGCCCAGATTTCGTGCAGCTCGGCCAGCGTCGCGGCGCCGGGGGCCAGGCGGATCATAGCTGACCTCCGAAAATGCGTTTATGCAGCGGGTTGAAGCCGATGCGATAGGCCAGTTCGGCGGGCGTCTCGACATCCCAGACCGCCAGATCGGCGCGGTGTCCGGGCACGATACGGCCCCGATCCGTGCAGCCCAGGGCGCGGGCGGCATGGGCGGTGACGCCAAGCAGCGCCTCCAGCGGCGTCATGCGGAACAGCGTGCAGCCCATGTTCATGGTCAGGAGCAGCGAGGTCAGCGGCGATGAGCCGGGGTTGCAATCGGTGGCCAGCGCCATCGGCACGCCGTGATCGCGGAAGGCCTGGATCGGCGGGGCCTGCGTCTCGCGGATGGTGTAGAAGGCACCGGGCAGGATCGTGGCGACGGTGCCGGAGGCCGCCAGCGCCTTGGCGTCCTCTTCGGTCGCGTATTCGACATGATCGGCCGAGAGCGCGCCGTATTTCGCGGCCAGCGCCGTGCCGCCGATATTCGAAAGCTGCTCGGCATGGAGCTTCACCGGCAACCCAAGTTCATGTGAAACCTTAAAGACGCGCTCTATCTGCTTTGTATTGAATGCAATTCCTTCACAGAATCCATCCACGGCGTCGACCAGACCGGCCCCATGCGCGGCGCGCAGTGCGGGGATGGCGACCTCGTCGATATAGGCGTCGTCACGGCCCTTGTAATCGGCGGGCGTGGCATGGGCGCCGAGGAAGCTGGTGCGCACCTCGACAGGTCGCGCGTCACCGATCGCGCGGGCGACACGCAGCATTTTCAGCTCGGTCTCGATATCCAGACCGTAGCCCGATTTCACCTCGATCAGCGTGACGCCCTCGCCGATCAGCGTCTCGACCCGGCGCAGGGCATCGGCCAGCAGCGCCTCCTCGGATGCCGCGCGCGTGGCTTTCACGGTCGAGACGATCCCGCCGCCCGCCTTGGCGACCTCCTCGTAGCTGGCCCCGTTCAGGCGCAGCTCGAACTCCGCCGCGCGGTTGCCGCCGAAGACGACATGGGTGTGGCAATCAATCAGCCCCGGCGTGACCAGCCGCCCGCCAAGATCGGTCTCCACTTGCCGGGCATGTTCAGGCGGAATCCCACTGGCCTTGCCCACCCAGGCGACGCGCGCGCCTTCCAGCACAATCGCCCCATCCTCGATCACGCCGAAACTGGCGTTGTCAGCGAGGGTCGCAATCGTCGCATTGGTCAGGATCATGGGCTCGACTCACTTGTATCATGCGGTTTCCCCGTTATTATGTCTGCACATAATACGAGTCAAGGTGAGACGACATGCAGGATATCTGGGCCGAGCGCGCATTGCTGCCGGAGGGATGGGCCGAAGAGGTCCGGGTTTCAGTCGCGGAGGACGGGCGGATCGCGGGCGTCGGGATCGGGGCGGATGCGGGGGGCGCCAAGCGCACGGGCCTGCTGCTGCCCGCCCCCGTCAACGTCCATTCCCACGCTTTCCAGCGCGCCATGGCCGGGTTGACCGAACGGCGCGGCCCCGATCCGCGCGACAGTTTCTGGACCTGGCGGCAGCTCATGTTCCGCTTTCTCGACCGGCTGACGCCGGATCATGTGCAGGCCATCGCCGCCTTCGTGCAGATGGAGATGCTGGAGGCGGGCTACGCCACCAACGCCGAGTTCCATTACCTGCATCACCAGCCCGGCGGGGTGCCTTACGACGATCTGGCGGAGATGTCGAGGCGCATCGCGGCGGCGGCGGATCAGACCGGAATTGGCCTGTGCCTCTTGCCGGTGCATTACCAGTTCGGCGGCTGCGACGGGCGCGACCTGGGCCCCGGCCAGATCCGCTTTGGCAATGACCGGGAGCGGTTCGACCGGCTGCACGCGGGCGCGGTGGAGGCGCTGGCCCCCCTGCCCGCCGATACCACGCACGGCGTCGCGCCACATTCGCTGCGCGCGGTCGGGGTGGACGATCTGAAAAGCTATGGCGCGCGCTATGCCACCGGCCCCATCCATATGCACCTGGCCGAACAGATCCCCGAGGTCGAGGAGGTCGAGGCCCATTGGGGCGCGCGGCCGGTTGAATGGGCGCTGGAGCATATGGGGCTGGACGGCCGCTGGTGCCTCATTCACTGCACCCAGATGGAGCCGCAGGAGACGCAAGGGCTGGCGGAAACCGGCGCGGTTGCGGGGCTCTGTCCGATCACGGAAAGCAGCCTTGGCGATGGCATCTTCGACGGGGTGCGCTGGTTGGGTCATGGCGGGCGCATCGCCATCGGATCGGACAGCAATATCCGCATCGCATTGGCCGAGGAGCTGCGCACGTTGGATTATAGCCAACGCCTGCGCGATCACAGCCGGGCGGCGCTGGCGACGGCGGAGAAGTCCACCGGGCGGCGGCTATACGACACCATGCTGGCGGGCGGCGCGCAGGCGGCGGGGCGCGAGACCGGGGCGCTGGAAAAAGGCAGATGGGCGGATATGGTGGCGCTGGATGCAGGCTCGATCCATCTGGAGGGGCGCGCGGGCGATACCGCGCTGGACGCGTGGATATTCGCGGGCGATGACCGGCTGGTCACAGATGTCTGGGCCGCCGGGCGGCATCGGGTCAGGGACGGACAGCATGTCGCGCGCGAGGCGATCACCAAAGCCTATCGCCGCACGCTGGCCGACCTGAAGGACGCGCTATGACCGAGGCGATCCGAACCTGGCAGGGCGTGATGGAGGAGGTCCGCCGCCGCATCCACGCCCGCGACTGGCCGCCCGGCGCGCTCATTCCGAACGAGGCCGATCTGGCCGCCGAATTCGGCGTCGCGCGGGCCACCGTCAACCGCGCCCTGCGCACATTGGCCGAGGCCGGATTGCTGGATCGCCGCCGCAAGGCCGGCACCCGCGTGGCGTTGCAGCCCGTGGCCAAGGCGACGCTGGATATCCCGGTGCTGCGGCTGGAGGTCGAGGCGCGCGGCAAGAAGTATGGCTATCGGCGCCTTGCCCGCACCGAGGCCCTTCCACCCGACGACATCGCCACCGCGATGCAGACCGGGGACGCGCCGCTTTTGCATATTCGCGCGCTGCATCTGGCGGGTGACGCGCCTTACGCGTTGGAGGATCGCTGGATCAATCCCGGCGTCATTGCGGCGGCGCGGGACGAACCCTTTACCCGGATCAGCGCCAATGAATGGCTGCTGGCCAATGCGCCCTACACCCATGGCGAGATCGGGTTCTCCGCCACCAATGCGGATGCGCGGGAGGCGGCGGAATTGGGCTGCGCGACGGGCTCCGCGCTCTTCGTGCTGGACCGTCTGACCTGGGACCATGCCCGCGCCATCACCCGTGTGGCGATTTTCTACGCACCCGGCCACCGGATGCGAACCGGGCTTTAGCCGCGCACGGCCTCCATGAAGCGGTCGCGGATGCTCACCGGGTCCTTGGTGATCACCGGCACCTTGATATTGCCGCTCTCGCATTTCGCCACGATCACGGTCATCTTGGCGCTCGCAATCGCGGCCTCCAGCGTGGCTTTCACCTCTTCGGCCGCACATTCCACCACGGTCTCGCACCCGCAGGCGGTGGCGACAGCGGCCAGCGAGGTCTTGCGCCCCGCATAGGTCGGCTGATCGCCGGTCGAGCCATAGCTGCCATTGTCGATGATGAGCAGGATGAAGTTGTCGGCCACGTTATTGGCAATCGTCGGCAGGGTGCCGAAATTGGTCAGGACCGAGCCATCGCCGTCGATGGAAATCACCGTCTTCTCCTGCGCCAAGGCCAGCCCCAGCCCGATGGAGGAGGCCAGCCCCATCGTGCCGAGCATGTAGAAATTCGTCGGCTGGTCGTCGATCATGTGCAATTCCTGGCTCGGCAGGCCGATATTGCAGATCACCAGCTGGTCACGCAAGACGGGCGCGATGTCGCGCAGGATGTCGGACCGGATCATCTCAGTATCCTCCCCAGAATGTGGCATCGGTCAGGATCGCCACGGGTTTCGAGCACATGAAGGTGTATTTCAGGATCGCGTCCAACTCCTCGACATCGTCTTCCTTGTGGAAATGATAGGTCGGGATGTGAAGCTGGTTGAGCAGCGCCTTGGTATGGACGGCCATTTCCGCCTGGCAGGCCACCGGTTCACGCAGCTCACCGCGATAGGAGATCAGCATCGGCAGCGGCATCCGGTAGAATTGGGTCAGCGTCACCAGCGTGTTGATTGTGACGCCGATCGCGGTGTTCTGCATGATGATGGCGGGCCGCTTGCCGCCCATATAAGCGCCTGCACAAAGCCCCATCCCCTCGTCTTCCTTGTTGGCGGGGACATGCGCGATTTCGGGGCGGGCCTCGACCTCCTCGATCACGCCGGCCAGCTGCTTGCAGGGCACGGTGGTGACAAAGGAGATGTCATTGGCGATCAGATCGTCGACGATCCTTGTGTGGATACTCATCGGGTGTCCTTTTCAGGGCTGTCAGGCGGGGTGGGCCTTGAGGTCAAACTCTTCGCCGGGGAAGTATTTTGCAAGCCGGATATCGGCGCTGCGGGCGTGGCCCTCCATGCCTTCCAGCCGGGAAATGCGGGCGGTGGCCTCGGCGATGGGGCGGGCACCGTCGCGGGTGGCGCGCTGCCAGGTGACGATCTTCATGTATTTATGCACCGAGAGGCCGCCGGTATAGGCCGCAGCGCCCGAGGTCGGCAGCACATGGTTGGTGCCCGTGGCCTTGTCGCCGAAGGCCACCGTGGTCTCCTCGCCCAGAAAGAGCGAGCCGTAGCAGGACAGGCGATCGCGCCACCAATCCAGATCCTCGGCCTGCACGGTCAGGTGTTCGGGCGCGTAATCGTCCGAGGTCGCGGCCATTTCCTCGCGGGTGCCGCACAAGATCACCTCGCCATAATCGCGCCAGGCCGCCTCGGCGCTTTGGCGGTTCATCTCGGGCAGGTCGGCGATGAGGCCGGGGACCAGCGCCATGACCTCCTCGGCCAGCGCGCGGCTGTCGGTGACCAGCCAGACGGGCGAATTGTAGCCATGCTCGGCCTGCCCCACCAGATCGACGGCGACCATCATCGGGTCGGCCTCGGCATCGGCCAGGATCAGGCTGTCGGTCGGGCCCGCGATCATGTCGATCCCGACGCGGCCATAGAGGTGGCGCTTGGCCTCGGCGACGAACTGGTTGCCGGGACCGACGAGGATATTGGCGGGCGGCAGGCCGAAGAGGCCGAAGGCCATCGCCGCGACGCCCTGCACCCCGCCCATGGCCATGATCGTGTCGGCCCCGGCCAGATGGGTGGCATAGATGATCGCGGGCGCGATGCCCTGGCCCGCGCGCGGCGGCGAACAGGCGGTGATGTGGTTGCAGCCCGCGACCTTGGCGGTGGTCACGGTCATGATCGCGCTGGCGATATGGCTGTAACGCCCGCCCGGCACGTAGCAGCCCGCCGCCCGCACGGGGATGCTCTTCTGCCCCGCCATCAGGCCCGGCACGATCTCCATCTCGCAATCGGTCAGCGACGCCTTCTGCATCTCGGCAAAGCGGCGCACGTTATTTTGGGCAAAGCGGATATCAGCCTTCAGCTGCTCCGGCACCAGCGCACAGGCTGCCGCGATGTCCTCCTCGCTCAGCAGGATCGGCCCGTCATGGCGGTCGAACTTCGCGGCATAGTCCCGCGCGGCCCTATCACCGCCCGCCTCGATCTCGGAGAGGATCGCGCGCACGGTCTCCTGCACCTCGCCCGCATCGGTATCCGGTCTGTGTGTCGCCTGTTTCAGATAGATGCGCCCCATCACCGTCCCCTTGGCCTGATCTGGCGTTTTGGTAGGCGGTGACTCGCGTGCTTGCAAGTGATACCGGCGCGGCTTGAGTTCATTTCGGAAAATCGAAAAGCCGGTGTAAAATAAGGGAAAAACGGCGCCGGTTTCAGCCAAGCCAGCGGTCGAGATTGGCTGCCACGAAGGCATCATCCGTCAGCTCGGGATGCTCGGACAGCAGGCGGTCAAGGCGGGCCTCCTGCCCCGGCCCCATCGCCTCATCAGGATCCAGGCACCAGGTTCCCTCCAGAAGGCCCTGCCGCCGCAACACCTCATGCAGCGCGGCGATGCACCCGGCGAAATCGTTCTCTACGTCGAAGAGGACGCCGTTGGCCTCGGTGGTGAGCGCATCCATCGCCAGCCACTCCGACACGCTCCGCGCTTCCGGCCTGTCCCGGATCTCCTCCATCAGTTCCACGGCCTTGCGTGTCCAGACGCACCAGTGGCCCAGAAGACCGCCCCGGAAGCGGACCGGGACCGCACCACCGTCGCGCGGGATGCGGAATTCGGTCAGAAGGTCGGCCACGATGTGATCGTCATTGCCGGTATAGAGCGTGACCCGGTCCTCGGCGCCTGCCGCCACGACGCCATGGACGACATCGAGTGTGTGATAGCGGTTGAAGGGCGCGGCCTTGATCGCCACGACGTTCTCGATGGCCGCGAACTGTTCCCAGAAATTCCGCGACAGGCGACGCCCGCCCACGGCAGGTTGCAGGTAGAAGCCGAAAACCGGCATGGTCGCCGCGACGGCGCGGCAGTGATCGACAAGCGCGTCTTCCGCGAGGTCGTCCAGCCCCGCAAGGCCGAGCAGCACCGCGTGATAGCCAAGTGCCCGTGCGGTTTCGGCCTCGGCCACGGCCTGGTCGGTGCGCCCCATGACGCCGCCGACGAGAAACGGGCGCGATCCATGCGCCTCCGCTTCCTCGGCGGCAAGCTCCAGGACACGGGCATAGAGGCCCTGCTGGCGGATCGCGAACTGGGTCGTGTGGACGCCGACCGCCAGGCCGATCGCGCCTGCATCGAGGTAATAGCGCGACAGGGCGCGCTGCCGCCGCGCGTCCAGCACCCTCGCAGCCGTCAGGGCCAACGGATGGGCAGGGATGACGCCGCCACGGCGGAACCGGGCAAGAACGTCCTGGGGGATGTCGGAGATCAGCAAGGGCGGTCCTTTCTCACGGTCGGAGATATCCGAAGATAACGTCAATCGCCTGCCGTCGCCGATCCTCCAGCATGTCGCCATCGGATTGAAGCTTGAAGATCGCGGAAAGCGTGTAGCGGTTGGACACGGGGAAATAGCAGATCGAGGCGATGGTGATGTAGAGGTGCTGCGGGTCGACATCCGACCGGAACACCCCGCTGTCGGTGCCGCGGGCCAGAACCTCGGACAGCGCCGAGACCACGGGGCTGTTCAACTGCCGCGCAAGGTCCGGGTCGATGTGGCGCCCGCGATGCAGGTTCTCCTCGTTCAGGAGCTTGATGAATTCGGGGTTGGTCGCGACGTAGTCGAACGAGAACTCGACGAACCGCCGGATCGCGTCCAGCGGGTCGAGCCGGGCGAGATCAAGCTCCGCCTCCGCTGCGCGGATGAGGGCGTAATTGTGCTCCAGCACCGCGGTGAAAAGCGCGTCCTTGGAGCCGAAATAATGGTAGAGCATCGCCTTGTTGCAGGCCGCACGCTCGGCGATGGCCTCGATCCGCCCGCCGCCGAGGCCGCTTTCGGCGAACTCGGCCCGCGCGGCATCAAGGATCGCGGCGCGCGTGGCCTCGGCATCGCGTGTGCCGCGTTTGCGTCTGGTGGCTTCAATACGCACCGTCACGAACCTCGAAATGCGTGGGTTTCCCAAGCGAGCCCCGCCCCGCCGCGACCCAATCCGCCGTCCAGTCGATCACCTTGGCAAGCGGGACCGAGGGATAGCCGAAATGGCGCTGTTGCAGCGCGGTATCGACCAGCCAGGCCTTGTCCTGTTCGGTGCCGGAAAAAACCGGGGCCTTGTCGAAGGCCTGTCCGAACCGTTCGGCGATGCGGCGCACCGAGGCGGTTTCGGGACCGGAGAGGTTGAGGATCGTCGGCGGAGTGTCGGCAAGCGCGATCGCCCGCAGCGCCACGTCATTCGCGTCGCCTTGCCAGATCACGTTGCAATGGCCCATCTCCAGCGGGACGGGATCGCCGTTCAACACGGCCTGGGCGATGTCGTGCAGCACACCGTAGCGCATATCAAGCGCGTAGGAGAGGCGCAGGATCACCGATCTCGTGCCATCCAGCTGCGCGCGATGTTCGAACACCCGTTCACGGCCAACGCAGGAATTGGCGTATTCGCCGGGCGGGTCGACCCGCAGGCTCTCCGGCGCGCCGCCCGAGGTCACGCCGACGAAGGGATAGACGCAGGCGGTGGAATAGACGAGGAAGCGGGAGCCGCGGAATACCTCGGCCACGATGGAGGGGCAGATCACGTTCATCGCCCAGGTCAGCGCCATGTTGCCCTCGGATCCGAACTTGCGTCCGGCCAGGAAAACGGCGTTCGCGGTCTTCTCCAGCCCGTTCACGGCCTCCCGGTCCATCAGGTCGCAGGCCACGGTCTCGACCCCCCAGGAGTCCAGCCTTTCGCGCAGGCCGGATTCCGAGAACCGCGCAACCCCGATGATGCGCTTGTCGGGGGCGGCCCGCTTGGCCATGCGCGCCAGCGTCGGGCCGATCTTGCCCCCCACCCCGAGGAAGGTGATGTCCCCGTCAAGCGCCGACAACGCGTCGCAAAGCGCGGCAGAGGGGCGCGACAGCGCCTCTTCCAATGCCTCCAGGTCGGCGAACCCCTCGGGAAAATCTGACATCTGCTTCTCCTCTCAATTGGTGCGGCGTTCAAGCCGGTCGAATGTCCAGTCGCGGGGCGCGACACGCGCCTCCATATCCGGCGGCGGAAACCCCATTCCGGGGCGCTGGAGACTGCCGATAGACAGCATTCCGTCGCGGATCGCCAGCCGCCCTCCGACACGGGCGTCGGGCTGGTAGAGATCGGGATGATCCGCCAGCCCGGCCGAGACATCGCGCGGCGACAGGTGGGCCATGCCGTTGAAGAAGTGATGCGCGTTGCGTTCGACATGGGGAATGCCGAGAGCCGCGACCACCGCAAGATCGGCGTTCAGCCCCGCGACCGGAAGCACGCTCAGATCCTCGGCCGACTGGAACAGGGACACGCCGCGCAGATTGCCGTGATACCTGGCCAGCATCGCGTTCATGACCGAGCGCAGGATCCCCTTGCAGTTCTTGTGGCTCACGCCGCGATACCCCAGGTCGATGGCACGGCGGAAGGCGTCGGGCGCGTCGTCGCTTTCGTCGATCAGAAGCGGCAGGCCGATCGCGTCCAATGCGCGTGGGTCCAGATGCCCCAACAGGGCCGCGCCCCGTTCGACCGGCTGCTCCACGAACAGGATCGCGCGGCGAAGCGCCTCCAGGTCGGGATCGCGCCGCACCGCCTCCATGAAGCCGGCAAAGGCATCGACCGAGGCGAATTGCTCGTTGCCGTCCAGCGTCAGGCGGATGGTGTTGTCGGTGCGGCCCATCAGCGACGCGATGCGGCGCAGGCGGGCCAGGTCGGCATCGGTGTCGCCCGCGATCTTCACCTTGAGATAGCGAATGCCGTCTTGCAGGTAATCGGCCAGCGTTTCCGGCAGCCCGTCGTTCAACCGCTTGTCGCGCGGCAGATCGGCGTCGTCGATCGGGTCGAGCATGCCCACCGTGTGCCGCACCGCCACCCGGTCGCGCGGCGGCGAGCCAAGCGCCGCGCCCGGGTCCATATCGGCCAGTTCGGGGAAGACGTCACCGGGGGCAAGGCCGGTGGTGCCACCCTTCAGCAACTGGTGGACGGTAAGCCCCAATGCCCGACCAACCCCGTCGATCATCGCGCGTTCGACCATCGACGTGCCATAGCCCGCCATCAGCGCGTTATGCCCCTGCCCCTCCGCGGCGCCGCGCATCTCGGCGTCGAGCCGTTGCCAGAGCGTGAAGATGTCGCCCTCGGGGAATGTCTCCGCGCGCGACACCGCGTCTTGCAGGATCGACAGCAGGTCGGCGACATTCTGGGCCGCCGATTTCTCGGGGCGTTTGTCGAACCACTTGTAGGCCAGGATCTCCGAGGCGTAGCCGGTGATCTTGCGGCCATCCACGGTCAACTCCAGCGCCAGGGTCGCGGCAACGGCGGCCTCGATGGTGACGGACCCGAACCGGAACGGCATCCGGGCAAACACGTCGTCGAGGCCGATCCGCGCGCCTCCGATCCGAACCCGCGCCGCGCTCATGGTCCACCTCCGACAGCTTCCCTCAGCCCACGCATATACCCTGCCGCGATGGACGCCGCCGCAAGGCCCGATGGCTCGTAAACGAAGGGCTCGGCGCTCACGTAGCCGCTGTAACCCGATCGCGCCAGCACCTGCATGACCGGGCCAAAGCGCATCTCTCCCTGTCCCGGCGCGCGGCGGTTCGGGTCGTTGACATGGACATGGCCGATGCGGCCCGAGGGAAGCCATTCCTCCAGCACCTCATGCGCGGGCCGATCCTCGCTATCTGCCGCCGCGCAGGTGTCGAGCATGGTCATCAGGCCGGATGCCTCGATCTCGTCGATGAAGGACGCGCAGTCCGCGACCGAGTTGAGGAAAGGCGTCAGCGTCGGCGAAAGCGGCTCGATGCAATAGCGGAGGTTCGCGGCCGCTGCGGCGCGTCCGGCCCGCGCAAGGCAGGCGGCGGCAGCGCGGCGTGCCGTGGCCCCATCGGGGGCATCCGCGGGGTTGCGGGCATCGGGCGAGCCATGCACCAGCATCTCGCCGCCCAGATCGGCGCAGAGCTCGACCATGGCCTCCATATGGGCCCCGGCCACCTCGGCGCGCGCCGGATCGGTGATCGACATGCCCACGGGCACATTCATCAGCCAGTGCAGACCCGCAACCTCAAGCCCTGCATCCGCCGCCATGTTGCGCACTTCGCGCCGCCGCGCGGCAGGCAGACGCGCGGGATCGTCCGACAGCGTGAAGGGCGCGATCTCGACCGCGTCGAAGCCCAGATCCGCGATGATCCGGCATTGTTCGGCGAACTCGAACTCTCTCAAGACCTCATTGCAAAGCGCAAGACGTATCATCCGGGCAACCTCACCAGAAAAATCTCCTCGAATATCAGTTGGATGCCGAAGGCCGCCGCCAGCGCCAGCGCCGCCGCCCCGGCCAGAAGCGCCGGAACCGACAGGGCCCGGTCGGGGTTGGCAAGCTCGGTCGCCACGACAAATGCGAAGATGAAGGCCGCGGTTGCCGGCACGAAGGGCAGTGAACCGAACAACAGCATCCCGTAGAGCAGCGCCAGCGAGATCGTCAGGGCCGTCCGCAGCACCGCGCCCCTGTCCCAGGCGTGGATGGTGATGCCGCTGCCGGTCCCGCCGCCCCGGATCGCGCGCAGGGTCAGCGTCAGCCCAAAGATGAGGAGTGCTGCCGAGATCAGCCCCGGCGTGACCCCCGGCGCGGTGTTCGGATCGATCCCGCGCGCCTCGAAGCGTGGCATCCGAAGCGACTCGACCAGGCCCGCCATGCCCAGGATAACGACGAAGACGCCTGCAATGAGATCGACCCGAGCGGGGGCGTTTCGCGCGGTCATTTTGCGGCCTCCAGGTCCGGGGCGACGGGGGTGAGGGGGCGTGCCGTCCGGGCAAGAGACACGGCAATGGCATCGGTCACACCCGCAAGCGCGACCGCCCCTTCGGCAAGGTCGCATAGCGGCGGTGCGCCCTTGTCCAGCGCCTCAAGAAACGCCGCGAAGACAGAGCTCAGCAGGGACATGGTGGTCAGGTCGGGGACGTCTTCGGTCGTCAGCGGACCGGGAACGGGATGCCAGCCGCCTGGTTGCAAGGCATAGCGCGCCGGGGCATGGGTCAACCTGTTGCGGTTGTAGTCGAGATGCAGGATGCCGCCATCGCCGCAGAGCAAAAGCTCCTTCCGCGTCATCGCGCCCGGCACGACGCTGTCGGCCGTAAGGCCGCCGCGCAGGAGGCCGAGCCGCAATTCCCCCCGCACCCCGCTTGCATGCCGCGTGTCGATGCGGATGTCATCCGCCACCGGGCCACCCAGATGGGCGGTAGCGCAGGCATCGACCCCGACGATCGGGCTTCGCGCAAGATGGCGCATGAGATCGAGGAAATGCACCCCGTCATTCTGGATCAGGGAACTGTCCGCGCGCATCCGTTTCCAGCCCGAGAAATCACCGCACATCGCCACCAGCCGCCCGATCGCGCCCTCGGTCAGAAGGTCGCGGGCGCGCAGGGTCAGCGGATGGGCGCGCAGGATCATGTTGACCTGAACCGGAATGGCCCCGGCCAGATCGGCCAGCCGCGCGGCCTCGGCGCGGGTGCGGGTCGCGGGTTTCTCCAGCAGCACGGGCAGACCCGCGCGCAAGGCCATCGCGGCCTCATCCGCGTGGCTGTGCGGGGGTGAAACGATATCGACGAGATCGGCATCCTGCAGGGCCTCGGACATGGTGCCAAAGACATGGGTTGCGGCAATCCCGTCGGCAACCGCCCGGTCACGCGCCCCGGCATCAGGATCGGCAACGCGTAGCGCGACCCCAGGCAGCCTGGACCAGGCCGCGGCGTGCAGCGCGCCGAACGCCCCGTAGCCGACGATGAGGATCCGGCGCGTCATGACATGCCTCCGACCCGCGCCCGGATCCAGCCGTAGATGCGGCGCGTCGGCAACAGCCCCGCCAGCAGGATCAGCACGACCAGCAACGCCAGGACCGCCGAGATCGGGCGCGTCAGGAACGGCATCAGGTCGCCCTGCGTCAGCGTCAGGCTGCGGCGCAGGTTGGCGTCGAGGATCGGGCCGAGCACGACGCCCAGAACCATCGGTGCCACCGGGAACCCGGTCTCGCGCATCAAGAACCCGATCAGGCCGAAAACCACCATGAGCTGAACCTCGAACATCCGGTTCGAGATCGCGAAGGCGCCCACCACGCAGAGCGTGAATATCACGCCAAGCAGCCATTCGCGGCGGACCTTCAGGATCAAGAGCAAGGGCCGCGTGAGCAGAAGGCCGAGCACCAGGATGCCGACGCTGGCCCAGAACACCATCGCCACGATGGAATAGAAGAAATCGGGCTGTTGATACATGATCAGCGGGCCCGGTCGGATGCCGTGGATGATCATCGCGGCCAGTAGCACCGCCGCCGGGGCCGAGCCCGGAATGGCCAGGGTCAGGACCGGGATGAGCGCGCCGGGCACGGCTGCCGAATTTCCTGTTTCGGCCGCAAGCAATCCCTCGACCGAGCCCTTGCCATACTCCTCGGGCTTGCGGCTCAGCCGTTTGGCCGCGGCATAGGAGACCCACGATCCCATATCCTCGCCGACGCCGGGCACCACGCCCATGAACGTGCCGATCAGTCCCGAACGCAGCCAGGTGATGCTGTGCCGGAAGGCCTGCAGGCTGGATTTCAGAACCCCGCTTGCATTGTTCGCAACGCGCTGGCCCGCCGCGCCCCGCATCACCGAGAAGACCTCGGCGCAGCCAAAGGCCCCGACGAGGATCGGCAGAAGGCCGAGCCCGCCCGCAAGGTTGGGATCGCCATAGGAAAACCGGGCATAGGCGTGGATGCTCTCTTGCCCGACCATGGCGATGAGGAGGCCGAAAAAGCCGGATATCCAGCCCTTGAGCCCGTCCTCCATCGCCGTGAGCTGACCGCACAGAACGATACCGAACACGGAGAGCCAGAAGAACTCGAAGGAGCCGAAATCGAGCGCGAATTCGGCCAGCCAGGGCGCGAGAACGGCCAGCGCCAGCATCCCCACGGCGGTGCCGAGGAACGAGCCCGTGGTCGCCACGGCCATGGCGCGACCGGCATGGCCGCTGCGCGCCAGTGGAAAGCCCTCCAGCGATGTCGCCGCGTTGGCGGGCGTTCCGGGAATGTTGAGCAGGATGGCCGAGCGGCTGCCGCCATAAATCGCGCCGACATACATGCAGATGAGGATCAGGATCGCCTGGTCGGGTTCCATCGACAGCGTCAGAGTGGTCATCAGCGCAACGCCGAGCGTGGCCGTCAGACCGGGGATCATGCCCACGACAATACCCAGAAGGCAGGCCCAGAAGACCGTGAGAATCCGGGGCGATGCGCCGATCTCGGCGACCGCGCCAAGCATGTGAGAAAGGTTTTCCATCAGCCTTCGGGGCAGGTTGGGGGCGGCGTTGCCCGTGGCAGTGCGTCATTCAGGGATGTCTGCGACGGTCCGGCCCGGACGCATCGGTCCGGGCCGGGGGATCGTCTTATTCGTCAGGCCGCGGGATGCCGAACTCGGACGGATCGTTCGGGCCCGCGCCACTGTCGAATTGCTGCCAGGCATTGATCTGCAGGAAGGGCATCGCCGCCGCCTGCGCCGCCTCGCCATGCGAGGGGTTGAACAGCGCCGCGCGTTCCGAGGCATAGGCCCGCATCCGCTCGCTTTCGGGGATGACCGTCGCCCAGACCTCGTCCATGGTCGCGATCACCTCCGCAGGGGCATCGGCGGGCAGGAACAAGCCGAAATAATTCGGGGCCACGGCGACATCGGGCAGCCAGTCGGTGATTGGCGGCACGCTGCCAAAGCCTTCCAGTTCCAGCGCGGTATCGGCCACGACGGCCAGCGGGCGAAGGCGACCGGCGCGGATCATGTCGACCTGTTCGACGGCGGTCTGTGCCGTCATCTGGGTCTCGCCAGCCACGGTCGAGGTGACGGCGGGCGCGCCGCCTTCATAAGTGATCTGCTGGTAGTTGATGCCGCCCGCCGCGGTGTCGATCGCGTCGAGGCTGATCGCGCCCGCCGAGGTCAGGCCCGCGGACGATGCCGTGATCGCGACATCCGTGGTTTGCAACGCCTCGAGCAACTCGCCGAAATCCTGGTAGGGCGAATCCGCCGGGACGGATACCAGCGACGGGTTCGCCACGTGCAGGTAGAGCTGCCAGTCGGCAATGGGAACGTCGAGCATGTCCATGACCGGATAGGCCCCCAGATCCGCCGCGGCCCCCGCCGCGAACATCATGCCGTCATGCGGTGCCTCCCAGACCGACCGCGTACCGACCGAGCCGGACGCGCCGGGCTGGTTCACGACCACGAAGGTCTGGCCGATCGCCTCGGTCAGAACCTCGGCCACGACTCGCGTGACACTGTCGGTGGATCCCCCCGCCGACCATGGCACCACGATGGTGACCGGCTCGGATGGCTGCCAGTCCTGGGCCATCGCCGTGCCGGCCAGGCTTGCCGCCAATACGGCCCCTATCGCCAAACTCTTGTGCATTGTCTTCACCTCCTCCGTTGTTAAACAACCTTTCGGTTAATTATTGAGCGAGACCCGCGCGACCTGTCAAGTCTCCTTGTCGGGCGATGCCGCCTCCGGCGATTGGCGACGGTCAGAGAAGGTCGAGCAGCGCCAGGGCCACGACGGCCAGCATGGCGCAGGCCATCGTGACCCGGAGGATGCGGTTGGCCGTATCCGACAGATCCAGCCGATGCAGGACGACCCCCATCCACAACCACAGAAGATGCACCGGCAGCCAGATCAGATTGATGATGAGGAGCTTGACCGCCACCTCCGCGGCAATGCTGGCGGGAAGAAACGCGAAGCCGCTGAAAAGCGCGGTGCTGACCACATAGACCTTGGGATTGAGCACTTGCAGCAAGATGCCATCGAGGGCGCCCGGCCTGCGTAGCCGCGCCGCGAAGCCGAATCGACTGCCCGACAGGGCGATGCGGGCGGCGAGAAATACGAGGTAGCCGAGCGACAGGAACAGCAAGACCGAATGCGTCACGGGATTGGCCAGCAGGACCGCCGCGAGACTGCTGGCGACGGCCAGCGAAACCAGGGTCGATCCGACGAAGAGCCCGGCCACATAGCGCAGACCCGCACGAAACCCGAAGCCGGCCCCGACAGCCGCCGCGGACAGGACGCCCGGTCCCGGCGTGATCATGAGAAAGAAGGCGGCCGCTGCGAATGTAAGCATCGCGCTGCGTAGCACGGTCGCCGGTGCCGCGCCATCTGGTTGCGGCCCGGACCGCGACCCGCACCCGTGGAGCGGGAACAGGGGATACCGGCCAAGTCATTGATAAATGGCGGACCCTAGAGGATTCGAACCTCTGGCCTCTGCCTTCGGAGGGCAGCGCTCTATCCAGCTGAGCTAAGGGTCCATGCAGGCGCGGGTATACAAAGCCCTCTGCCGCCTCGCAATGCCAAAAACACGCATGCATCCGGCCCCAACTTCTTTGTTCTTCAAATATCCAAATCTCGCAAGATGCCCCGGGGCGGGCGGTACGCCCTTGAACGCGCCTGCCACGCCCGGGGCGCCCGCCAGGGCGGCCCGCGCGGGTCGGCGCCCGGAGGGCGGCGAAACCGGCGTCAGGCAAAGAGGTCGTGGCAGAGCTCCAGCGCATCGACCAGTGCATCGACCTCGTCGACCGTGTTATACATGCCGAAACTGGCGCGGCAGGTGGCGGTGACGCCGAGGTGGCTCATCAGGGGTTGGGCGCAATGGTGGCCCGCGCGCACCGCGACGCCCTTCTTGTCCAGCACGGTCGAGATGTCATGCGCATGCGCCGCCCCCTCCAGCGTGAAGGAAAAGATCGCGCCCTTTCCCGCCGATTGCCCCTGCACGTTCAGCCAGTTGAGCCCCGCCAGCCGGTCACGCGCATAATCGCGCAAGCCCTGTTCATGCGCGGCGATGTTCTCCATGCCCACGCCCATCATGTAATCGAGCGCCGCGCCAAGCCCGATCTGCTGCACGATTCCGGGGGTTCCGGCCTCGAATTTCATCGGCGGGTCATTGTAGCTGACAGCCTCGCGCGTGACCTCGCGGATCATGTCGCCGCCGCCCAGGAAGGGGCGCATCTCGGCCATGCGCGCGGCCTTGATGTGGATCGCACCCGAGGCAGACGGACCGTAGAGCTTGTGGCCGGTGATGGCGTAGAAATCTGCCCCGATAGCATCGACATCGACCGGCATGTGTACCGCAGCCTGGGAGCCGTCGACCAGCACCGGCACGCCCTTTCCCTGCGCGCCCCGGACCACCGATTTCACATCCACCACGGTGCCAAGCACGTTGGACATATGTGTGATCGCGATGAGCTTCGTCTTCGGCGTGATCGCGGCCAGCACCGCGTCGGGGTCCAGGTCGCCACCCGCATCGGTCTCGACCCAGACCAGCTTGACCCCCTGTCGCTCGCGCAGGAAATGCCAGGGCACGATATTGGCGTGGTGTTCGGCGACGGAGAGGATGATCTCGTCACCTGGCCCCATCCGGGGCGCGGCCCATCCGTAAGCCACGAGGTTGATGCCCTCTGTGGTGCCGGAGGTGAAGACGATCTCATCCTCATTGGCCACGTTCAGGAACCGCGCGATGGTGCCGCGCACGGCCTCGTATTTCTCGGTCGCGAGGTTGCTGAGGTAATGCAACCCCCGGTGGACGTTGGAATATTCCTCGGCGTAGCCGCGCGTCACGGCGTCGATCACGGCCCTTGGTTTCTGCGCCGAGGCGCCATTGTCCAGATAGACCAGCGGCCGCCCGTTCACCTGCCGCGACAGGATCGGGAAATCGGCGCGGATTTTGTCGATGTCATACATGGGGGAAACCTTACCCGACCCGGATGCCCAGGACGCCAAGCAGGATGTTGAAGACGAAGGCCAGCGCCATCAGGCTGAGCGCGATGCCCAGGAAGACGCGGCCGATGGAGGTGAAGCCGTGCAGGGCCTGGATGAACTGCGCCAGCAGCCAGAAGAACAGCGCCAGCGCGAAGAGGGTGATCACGTCCGCCACGGGCGGCACGATCATGAGCACGACAAGCTGGACCAGGCTGACCAGCAGAAGGATGAATTGCAGCCAGACGACCAACGCCAGCGCGCCCGCGAAATCGCCGGTGCCGCCAAAGCGTTGCCCGACCTGCGTGATCATCACCGTCAGGACGATGCCGATGATCCCCTCGACAATCGTGAAGCTGATCGCGGTGGAACTGGTCATCGCGGCCTCGGGGTCGGGATAGACCTCGAAGACAATGATCTTGAGGATCGCCGACAGCACCAGTTGCAGCAAGAAGAACTGCCACAGCACCGGCATCGGCAGGCGCAGCCCGAGGATGAAGGCGGCGCCGCCCTTGGGATCGCTGATGGTCTGCCGTGCAAGACGCAGCAGGACGACAGGGTTGAGCAGCCCGTTCATGATGCGGCCCCGGCGGGCGCGGCTTCCGCCTCGATCAGGCAGGCCGACCAGATCACCACGAAGGCCAGCGCGACGGCGGCCTCGATCGCGAAGACGGGTGTGGCGTCATTGGCCAGCGTGACCAGCGCCCGGACGAGGAAGAGCGGCGAGACGGTCAGAACCGTCCAGAAAAGCGCCAGCCGCGCGGCAAAGCCGGTGCCCTGCCCGCCCACCACGCGGGCCAGAATGTGGCTGAGCATCGCCAGACCGTAGAGCAGCAGCGGGGCCACGAAGAGCCAGCCGAAAAACGCGATGCCAAGCCGCGCCTCAAGCGGTGCGTCGCCGACCAGATCAGCCTCGACCGAGATCAGCGTCGGAACATGGCTGATCGCGATGATCAGGCAACCGAGCATGACATAGACCAGGCCCCGCGCCTCGGGCCGGTCATCGCGCAGCGACGACGCCATCAGGCCCCGCATAACGCGACGCGGGTGCCTGTATGTGCGCAGGATCTGGGCGGTGACAGCCACGTCGATTACCCCCGGTGTCGGTCCAGCCAGGCTTGCAGCCGGGTCAGAATATCGGCGCGCAGGCTCTCGTCCTCGATCTCGTCGATGGCCTCGGCCAGGAAGGCCAGCACCAGAAGGTCGGTCGCCTCATCCTCGGGCACCCCGCGCGAGCGCAGGTAGAACAGCGCCTCCTCGTCGATCGCGCCAGTGGTGGAGCCGTGGCTGCATTGCACGTCATCGGCGTAGATCTCCAGTTCCGGCTTGGCCTGGAAGCTGGCATTGTCATCCAGCAGCAGCGCCTGGCTCAGCTGGTAGCCATCGGTGCGCTGCGCGTCCTTCTTGACCAGGATCTTGCCCTGGAACACGCCCTCGGCGCCGTTGCGCACGACCTTCTTGAAGACCTGCCGGCTTTCGCAATCGGTCGCGTCATGGGTGACGAACACGGTGTCGTCATGATGAAACGGCGCGTCCTTGCCATCGCCAAGCGCCGCGCCCGCGATATGGGCAATGGCCTCGTTGCCGGTAAACTCCACCACCTGTTCGTTGCGCGTCAGCACACCGTTCACCGTCATGGTGAAGCTCTTGTAGCTGGAGCGTGCGCCAAGCCGGGCGAACATATGCGTGGCGGCGCGGCGTTCATGGTCGCGGCCTTGCAGGCGGATATGGTGGAACCGGGCATCATCGGCGACCTCGACCTCCATCACCTTGGAAAAGCGCGCCGCGGCGGGTCCGTTTTCGAGGATCGTGACCTCCGCCCCCGGCTCAACCTTCACCAGATGGTGGAGGATCGCATCGGAAACCTCTGATTTATGGAGATAAGTCAGGTTGATCGGCTTGGAGGGCCTGCCGGTCACGCGGATCACGACACCATCCTGCGCCAGCGCGGTATTGAGCGCGGCATGGGCGCGGGTCACCGGGCTCTGGCCACGGGTTTCCAGCTCGCCATAGGCGTCCCTCGCCCAATGGATGTCGCGTGCCTGCGCGTCTGACAGACGTTCGATCTCGACGCCTTCCAGGGCCAGGTCGTCGCTGGCCTCGGCATCGAAAACACCATCGACAAAGACGATGCGCAGCCGGTCAATCTCCGAGAACGGCGCGCTTTCATCGGTGACGAAGCATTGCGCGCGCGGCGGCTCGGGCAGGTTCAGCGTGGTGGGATCGGTGAATTTCCAATACTCGTCGCGCTTGCCGGGAAGGCCGCCCATGGCGCGCAGCCGCGACAGCGCATCCTCGCGCGCCTCACGCGCCCAAGCCGCACCTTCGGGCATCGCATGGGCCGCAAGCCGCGCCTCAAGCGGGTCTTGTTTCTGGGCCGGATGTGCCATTACGCCACCTCCGCCAGGATATCCGCATAGCCGTTTTCCTCGACCTCGAGCGCCAGCTCCGGGCCACCCGATTTCACGATCTTGCCGTCCGACATGATATGCACGACATCGGGTTTGATATGGTTCAGAAGCCGTTGATAATGCGTGATAACCAGGAAGCCCCGGCCCTCGCTGCGCAGCGCGTTCACGCCATCGGCGACCAGCTTCATCGCGTCCACATCGAGGCCGGAATCGGTCTCGTCGAGGATGCACATGGCCGGCTCCAGCATCGCCATCTGCAAGATCTCGTTGCGCTTCTTCTCGCCGCCCGAGAAGCCCACATTCACGGGCCGTTTCAGCATCTCGGCGTCGATCTTCAATTCCTTCGCCTTGGCGCGAATCTCCTTGAGGAACTCGGTCGCCGACATCTCGGCCTCGCCCCGCGCCTTGCGCTGCGCGTTCACGGCGGTGCGCAGGAAGGTCATGTTGCCGACGCCGGGGATCTCGACCGGGTACTGGAACGCCAGGAAAAGACCCGCCGCGGCGCGCTCCTCGGGCTCCATCTCCAGCAGGTCTTCGCCCTTCAGCGCGACCGAGCCGTCGGTCACGACATAGCCGTCGCGACCGGACAGGACATAGGACAGCGTCGATTTGCCGGACCCGTTCGGCCCCATGATCGCATGCACCTTGCCGGCCTCGACCGTCAGGTCGACACCCTTCAGAATGGCTTTATCCTCTTCTTCAAGAGAGACGTGCAGGTTATTGATCTCAAGCATTTTTTCTTTCCTCTTACGAGCGTGTATTTGCCGGGGGGCAGCGCGGGGATCCCGCGTCAGGCCTCCTCTTTCGATTTCGATCTCTGGTGATGGCGGAAATGCGCGATGTACTCTTCGGGCAGGTCCGCCGGGGCCGCGCCGCGCGCGATCAGGTGGTCGATGCAGGAAAGCGCCAGGTCGGGGCTTTCAAAGACACTGTCGGCAGCCAGCGCCAGGAAGATCAATTGATCGTCCGACAGCGCAATGCCCAGGTCGCAATCGCGGATATAGACCGCGTCGCCATCCAGAAGCTGGCTGGTCAGGCGCGAGCGGACCACCGCGTCCTCATGCTCATGCGGCATCATCACCGATTTGGTGAACAGGAACTTGTGCAGCTTGAAGCCCTGCGCGCGCAGTTCAAGGTCGAGGTCGCCAAAGAGGGGCTCATCGGTATACATGCGATGGAACCGGACCTCGGTGACGACGGCGACCGCCTCGCTGAGCTTGGAGATCCCGCCGCGCAGCACCTCCAGCTCGGCCCCCTGCAGGTCCATCTTCAGAAGGTCCAGCGGCGGCAACTCGGCCAGCGTGTCCAGCGTCACCGGGTTGAGCGGCACCTGGGTGATCTTGTCGTTGATCCAGCCCTCCTTGCCGATGGAGCGCAAGGCGGCGGCATCCAGCGGAAAGAGCGAGGTGAACCCCGGCGCGGGATGGACATGCAGGATGCGCGCGCCCGGCAGGCCGACCGCCTCGCAGAAATAGGTCTCATGCGCCGATTTCGCGGCGTCGAGCTTGGCGAATTGCTCGGGGCTCGGCTCGAACCCGTAGATATGGGCCAAGCCGTCATCAAGAAGCCCCTGGTAGGGCGGCTCGGAAAGCGGGCTGGCGCCCACATCGCAAATCGCCATGTCGCGCGAAGGGGCCAGCGCCCCGGTCAGCACCGCGCGGCGTTTGTTGTTGAACTCACCCATTCAGCCTTGCCCCTTGCCCAAATCGCTGCCGCCCGAGGGGTGCGAAAAATCTTCCCTAAAGATTTTTCCACCCCCAAGAGTTCTCACGAAAACTCTTCTACCCGACCGAGCCTTCCAACGAGATTGCCACCAGTTGCTGCGCCTCCATGGCAAACTCCATCGGCAGCGCCTGCAACACCTCCTTGCAGAAGCCGTTGACGACAAGCGCCACCGCCTCCTCCTCGTCCATGCCGCGCTGGCGGCAATAGAACAGCTGGTCGTCATCGACCTTGGAGGTCGTGGCCTCATGCTCGACCCGGGCCGAGTTGTTCTTGACCTCGATGTAGGGAACCGTATGCGCGCCGCAGTCGCCGCCAATCAGCAGGCTGTCGCATTGCGTATAGTTGCGCGCATCCTTGGCCTTGGGGTGCATCGAGACGAGCCCGCGATAGGTGTTCTGCGCATGACCGGCCGAGATCCCCTTGGAGACAATGCGGGATTTCGTGTTCTTGCCCAGATGCACCATCTTGGTGCCGGTATCGGCCTGCTGGTAATTGTTCGTGATGGCGATGGAATAGAACTCGCCCTGGCTGCCATCCCCGCGCAGGATGCAGGAGGGGTACTTCCAGGTCAGCGCGCTGCCCGTCTCCACCTGCGTCCACATCACCTTGGAGCGGTCGCCCCGGCAATCGGCGCGCTTGGTGACGAAGTTGTAAATGCCTCCGACGCCGTTCTCATCGCCCGGATACCAGTTCTGCACCGTCGAATACTTGATCTCGGCATCCTCCAGCGTCACCAGCTCGACCACGGCGGCGTGCAGCTGGTTGGTATCGCGCGACGGCGCGGTGCAGCCTTCGAGATAGCTGACATAGGAGCCCTTGTCGGCGATGATCAGCGTGCGCTCGAACTGGCCGGTATTCTCCGCGTTGATGCGGAAATAGGTGCTGAGCTCCATCGGGCAGCGCACGCCGGGCGGCACATAGACGAAGGAGCCATCCGAGAACACCGCGCTGTTCAGCGTGGCATAGAAATTATCGGTGATCGGCACGACCGAGCCGAGGTATTTCTTGACCAGGTCCGGATGATCGCGGATCGCGTCCGAGATCGAGCAGAAGATCACACCTGCCTCGGCCAGCTCCTTCTGGAAGGTGGTCCCGACGCTGACAGAATCGAACACTGCATCGACGGCCACCTTGCGACCCTCGGCGGGCGCGGCCTCGGCCCCTTCGACACCGGCCAGGATCATCTGCTCCTTCAGCGGAATACCCAGTTTCTCATAGGTCGCCAGCAGCTTCGGGTCGACCTCGTCCAGACTCTTGGGTTTCACGGCCATGCTCTTGGGCTTGGCGTAATAATACTGGTCCTGGAAATCCACCTTGGGATAATGCAGCATGGACCATTCCGGCTCGTCCATCAGCTTCCAGCGCTTGAACGCCTGCAGGCGCCAGTCGGTCATCCATTCGGGCTCGCCGTTCTTTTCCGAGATCAGGCGCACGATGCCCTCGTTCACGCCCTTGGGCGCGTAATCCATCTCGATCTCGGTTTCCCAGCCGTATTTGTACTTGCCGCCCATCGCCTGGACGGTTTCCACGGTCTCCCGGTCGACGCCTTCGCGCACTTCGGTTTCGGCTATGGCCATGTCTCGGCTCCCTCATGTCGGTCCGGCGGGTGTGCCGGCGTGGGTCTCAGGCGGCACGCGCCCGGTGTTTCTTTCGGGCAGCGGTCCAGGCGTCGGCAAAACGCAAGACCTCTTCCCGTGTCGTCGCGGGGCCGATCGAGATGCGGATGGCGCTGCCCGCCTGCCGCTCATCGAACCCCATCGCGCGCAGGACGGTGCTGGCTTTCACCTTGCCGCTGGAACAGGCCGAGCCCGCCGAAATGGCAAAGCCCGCCAGGTCCATCTGCATCACCTGCGTCTCGCCTTTCCATCCCGGCGTGATCAGGCAGGTGGTGTTGGGCAACCGTCGTGCGTCTTTCCCGACCAAAATAGTCTCTTTTCCGCCGAGGTCCAGAGCCATTTCTAGAATATTTCTAAGTTCGGCAACCTGATCCCAGAGACCGGCATCCAGATCTTGTGTGGCCGCCTGTGCCGCAGCCCCAAATCCTGCAATCCCGATCAGGTTCTCGGTGCCGGATCGCCGCCCCATCTCCTGGCCGCCACCCTTGATCCGGGCCGCAACATCCAGGCCCCGCTTCAAGACAAGCGCCCCGATTCCCTTCGGTCCGCCGATCTTGTGGGCCGAGATCAGCGCCATCTCGACCCCCGACCAATCGAATGCCACGGGCATTTTGCCGAAGGCTTGCGTCATGTCCGACAGCGCGAGGCCCCCGGGCAGGCCCTGCACGATCCCGGTCTCGGAATTGGCCAGTTGCAGCACCGATCGGGCCGGGTCGCTCACTGCAACCGCGCCATCCCCATCGACCGCCAGATCCTCCGCGACCCAGGCCCGCACGGCGTCATGCTCGACGCTTGATCCCGACAGACCCCGCCCCGCCAGCGCCAGCGCCGCGCCTTCCGTGGCCCCCGAGACGAACACGATATCGCTGGCCTGCGCGCCCATGGCCTCGGCCACCTGCGCCCGCGCCCGCTCGATCAGCGCCTTGGCCGCGCGCCCCTCGGCATGGACCGAGGACGGGTTGCCCACGACATCCATCGCCGCCGCCATGGCCACACGCGCCTCCGCCCGCAAGGGCGCCGTCGCGTTCCAGTCCAGATACACCCGTCCGCCCGTCATTTCCGCCCCAGTTTCATTTTGCCAGAAATACCTCCGCCGGAGGCTCCGACATCCGCCACGCGCACAGGCGTCGATCCCAACGGGCTCACCTCTCCACACGCACCAGAAACGTCTTGCCGCGTCAGCGGCGCCGCTGGATCACGCGCCCTCACTCCTCGTCCACCACCTGCAGGATCGAGGGGACGGCGGGGCATGGCATCAGGTCGTTCTGCACCACATCCGACAGCCGCGCCTGGTGCAGGAAGACATAGACCTGCGCCGACAGCCCCTCCCACAGCCGGTTGGTCATGCTCTGCGCCCGGCTGCCCGACGCCCCGCCCGAGGCCCCTGCCCCGGTATGCAGCGCGCTCACTGTCTCATCCACGGCGGCCAGCACATCCGCCGCGCGGATCTCGGTCGCGGGGCGCGCCAACCTGTAGCCGCCGCCGGGCCCGCGCACGGACTCGACCAGTTCCGCCCGGCGCAGCTTGACGAAAAGCTGCTCCAGGTAGGGCAGCGAAATATCCTGCCGTTTCGAGATGTCCGACAGCGAGGACAGCGCGCCGTCCGGCTGCAGGGCCAAATCGACCAGCGCCACCATCGCGTAGCGGCCCTTGGTGCTCAGTTTCATCGGAAATCTCCCACCCCGTCCCGTCCGGATCGCCCGAAAGATTGACCTTTGCGGACAGGCGGCTTAACTGCGATCAACGCCGGTTGTTTTCGACCGGACAGATATTGGAACCATTCTAGATAGCGCGCCCCGGCCCGTCAATCGGCCCCGGCGCGCCGATCGGATACATGATCAGAGGTTGGATCAAGGATGCCCGAGGTTATCTTCCCAGGACCGGAAGGCCGGCTGGAAGGCCGCTACCACCCGCAAAAAGCCAAGGACGCGCCGATTGCCATCATCCTGCACCCGCATCCGCAGTTTGGCGGGACGATGAACAACCGCGTGGTCTACAACCTGCATTACGCGTTCCACAACATGGGCTTTACCGTTCTGCGCTTCAATTTCCGCGGTGTCGGGCGCAGCCAGGGCGAATATGACCAGGGTATCGGCGAGCTGTCCGATGCGGCCTCCGCGCTGGATTACCTGCAATCGATGAACCAGAACTCCAAGCATTGCTGGGTCGCGGGGTTTTCCTTCGGGGCCTGGATCGGGATGCAGCTTCTGATGCGCCGCCCCGAGATCACCGGCTTCATCTCGGTCAGCCCCCCCGCCAACATGTATGATTTCAGCTTCCTCGCGCCCTGCCCCTCCTCGGGCCTGATCATCAACGGCTCGGCCGACCGGGTCGCCAAACCGCAGGACACGCGCATCCTCGTCGACAAGCTGCACGAACAGAAGGGCATCACCATCACCCATGAGGAGATGGAGGGCGCCGGCCATTTCTTCGAGGATCCGCATATGGACCCGATGATCGGCAGCGTTCAGGATTATGTCCGCCGCCGCCTGACCGAAACCACACGCTGAGGCCGCGGGAATGGATTTCGTAACCCAACTGGCCGACGAGTTGGCCAAGGACGCGCTGAAGGCCGAACGTGAACTGGACGATGACCGGCTGATTGACCAGCTCTCCAACACGCTCAAGGCCTCCTCGATGACCTTGCAGGAGGCGTTCATGACCTCCGTGCGCATCCGCCGCTCCGAGATCGCGGGCCGCAAATGGCTGGAGGCCCGGATCGCCAAAGCCAAATCCGGTGACTGACCTCGACGCACAGGTCGCGTTCCTCTTGGAGGCCGACCGGCTGAAATCGGTCAATCGCGCCTCCTACATCACTGACCGGTCGCGCCACGAGAACAGCGCCGAACATAGCTGGCATATCGCGCTTTTCGCCATGGTGCTGGAGGGCGAGGCCCCCGAAGGCGTCGATATTTCGCGGGTCATCCGGATGCTGATCCTGCACGATCTGGTCGAGATCGACGCGGGCGATGCGCCCATTCACGGGGCGGTCGATGTCGCGGCGATGACCGCAAGGGAAGAGGCCGCCGCCACCCGCCTCTTCGGGATGCTTCCACCTGCACAAGGCGCGGCGTTCCGCGCGCTCTGGGAGGAGTTCGAGGCCGCCCGCACACCTGACGCCCGCTTCGCCAAGGCCCTGGACCGGTTTCAGCCCCCGGTGCTGAACCTCGCCACGGATGGCGGCAGCTGGCCCGATTTCGACGTGACCGAAGACATGATCACCGCCCGCGTGGCCCCCGCCATCCAGCGCGGCGCACCCGCCCTTTGGCAGTGGCTGGCCCCCAGGATACGCGCCTGGTTCAGGTCCTGACCGACGCCCGGTGTCGCGTGCGCCGGGAAGACGCCCGCGGCACCCCCGCCCGCGACAGCGTGCCACTTGGTATACAACCGCATACCGTCTAGGCAGGTCGCCCCGGATGCGGTAGAAGGCGCGCAACCCGAATCCCTCCCAACCAGCGAGAGAGACCCAGATGGCCCAGTCCAACACCCCCGACATCATCTACACCAAGGTCGACGAAGCGCCCGAGCGCGCCAGCGCCTCGCTTCTGCCGATCATCCAGCGCTTTGCCTCCGCCGCCGATATCTCCATCGGCACCAAGGATATCAGCCTCGCCGGTCGCATCCTCGCCGCCTTCCCGGACAAGCTCGGCGCGGATCAGCGCGTGACCGACGATCTGGCCGAACTGGGCGAACTGGTCAAAACGCCCGAGGCCAACGTGATCAAGCTGCCCAATATCTCGGCCTCGGTGCCGCAGCTTGTCGCCGCCGTGACCGAGTTGCAGCGCCAGGGCTATGACATCCCCGACTATCCCGAGGCGCCTTCGACCGATGCCGAACGCGCCGCCCGCGCGGCCTATGACAAGCTCAAGGGCTCGGCGGTGAACCCGGTCCTGCGCGAAGGCAATTCCGATCGCCGCGCCGCCCCCGCCGTCAAGCGCTTTGCCCAGAACAACCCGCACCGGATGGGCGACTGGTCGTCCGACAGCAAGACCCGCGTCGCCTCGATGGACGGCGATGATTTCTTCTCGAACGAGACATCCGCCACGCTGGACAAGGCTGCCACCGCCAGGATCGTGCTGGAAAGCGCGTCTGGTGAGACCGTGCTGCATGAGGGCGTCAGCTATCCCGCCGGCACCGTGGTCGATGCCACCTACATGAGCGCCGACGCGCTGGATGCGTTCCTGAAGGACGAGATCGAGAAGACCAGATCCGACGGCACCCTCTTCTCGCTGCACATGAAGGCCACGATGATGAAGGTCTCGGACCCGATCATCTTCGGCCACGCCGTGCGCGCCTGGCTGGCCCCGGTCTTCGAGGCCCATGGCGCGCGCATGGCGGAGCTTGGCGTAAACCCCAATTCCGGTCTTGGCGACCTCCTCGAGCGGGTCAAGGGCGACGCGGAAATCATGGCGGCCATCGAAGAGGTCCGCGCCGAGCGTCCGCCGATGTACATGGTCAATTCCGACAAGGGCATCACCAACCTGCATGTGCCCTCGGACGTGATCATCGACGCCTCCATGCCCGCCCTGATCCGCGCCGGCGGCAAGGGATGGGGCCCGGATGGGAACGAGCATGACACCACCTGCGTCATCCCCGACAATTCCTATGCCCCGGTCTATGACGAGGCCATCAATTTCTTCAAGACCAACGGCAAGCTGAACCCGGCCACCGCGGGCACGGTGCAGAACCTCGGGCTGATGGCGCAGAAGGCCGAGGAATACGGCTCGCACCCGACGACCTTCGAGATCCCCGAGGATGGCACCGTCAAGATGGTGCTGGAGGATGGGACCGTGCTGCATTCGCATGACGTCAAGACCGGCGATATCTGGCGCTCTGCCTCGGCCCGCAAGGCACCGATTGAAGACTGGGTGGCGCTGGCCATCGAGCGGCAGAAGGCGACGGGCTATCGGTCGATCTTCTGGCTCGATGACTCCCGCGCCCATGATGCGGAGTTGATCGCCTACGTGAAGCCGATCCTTGAAGCGAAAGGCGTCGCCGACCGCTTCGAGATCATGGCCCCGCGCGAGGCCACCCGCGCGTCGCTGGAGACCATCACCAAGGGCGAGAACACCATCGCCATCACCGGCAACGTGCTGCGCGACTACCTGACCGACCTCTTTCCGATCCTGGAGCTTGCGACCAGTGCCAAGATGCTGTCGATCGTCAAGCTGATGAATGGCGGTGGCTTGTTCGAGACCGGCGCGGGCGGCTCGGCGCCGAAGCATGTGCAGCAACTGGACGAGGAAAACCACCTGCGGTGGGACAGCCTGGGCGAGTTCTGCGCGCTTGGCGAAAGCTTCAAGTTCCTGGCCGATGCGAAGGGCAATGACCGCGCCCGCGTCCTGGGCGAGGCGGTCGAGGAGGCGACGCAGGGCATCCTCGATCATGGCCGGTCCCCCAGCCGCAAGGTGGGCGAGCCCGACAACCGCGACAGCCATTACTGGTTCGCGCGTTACTGGGCCGAGGCGCTGGCCGCGCAAACCGACGACGCGGCCCTGGCCGAGGAGTTCGCCCCGGTGGCCAAGGCACTGGCCGAGAACGAGGCCGCGATCACCGGAGAGCTGGCCGAGGTGCAGGGCAAGCCCGTCGACACCGGCGGCTATTACCACCCCGATGACGACAAACTGACCCGGGTGATGCGCCCGAGCGCGACACTGAATGGCATCATCGGCTGACACGTGCTAGCGCAATGAAAACCGCCCGTCCCCGGATCGGGGCGGGCGAGATCAGGGAGAGCCGGACCATGACCAAGATCAAAGTAGACAACCCCATCGTCGAGATGGATGGCGACGAGATGACCCGCATCATCTGGGCCTTCATCAAGGACAAGCTGATCACGCCCTACCTGGATATCGACCTGCTCTATTACGATCTCGGCATCGAAAGCCGCGACGCGACCGAGGACCAGATCACCATCGACGCCGCCGAAAAGACCAGGGAGGTCGGCTGCGCCGTCAAATGCGCCACGATCACCCCGGATGAGGCGCGGGTCGAGGAGTTCGGCCTCAAGAAGATGTGGCGCAGCCCCAACGGCACCATCCGCAACATCCTGGGCGGCGTCGTCTTCCGCCAACCGATCATCTGCAGGAACGTGCCGCGCCTCGTGCCGGGCTGGACCCGGCCCATTGTCATCGGCCGTCACGCCTTTGGCGATCAGTACAAGGCCACCGACATGAAGTTCCCCGGCCCCGGCAAGCTGACGATGAAATTCACGGGCGAAGACGGCACGGTGGATGAGCGCGAGGTGTTCGACGCGCCCTCGGCAGGCGTGTTCATGGGGATGTACAACCTCGATGACAGCATCCGCAATTTCGCCCGCGCGTCCTTCAATTACGGGCTGAACCTGGGCTGGCCGGTATACCTGTCCACCAAGAACACCATCCTGAAACAATATGATGGCCGGTTCATGGAGATCTTCCAGGAGATCTTCGACGCCGAGTTCAAACCCGCCTTCGACGAAAAGGGCATCGAATACCAACACCGCCTGATCGACGACATGGTCGCCTGCGCGATGAAGTGGAATGGCGGTTTTGTCTGGGCCTGCAAGAATTATGATGGCGATGTGCAGTCGGATACCGTCGCGCAGGGCTTCGGCTCGCTCGGCATGATGGCCAGCCAGTTGATGACCCCCGATGGCAAGATCGTCGAGGCCGAGGCCGCGCATGGCACCGTCACCCGGCACTATCGCCAGCATCAGGCAGGCGAACAGACCTCGACCAACTCCATCGCCTCGATCTACGCCTGGACCGGCGGCCTCAAGCACCGCGCCAAGCTGGATGAGAACAGCGCCCTGATGATCTTCGCCGAGACGCTGGAAAAGGTCGTGGTGGACACGGTCGAATCGGGTTTCATGACCAAGGATCTGGCGCTGCTGGTCGGCCCCGATCAGGGCTGGCTGACCACGATGGGGTTCCTGGAGAAGATCGACGAGAACCTGAACAAGGCGCTTGGGGCCTCGTCATAGGTCGAGCGGGCAAAGCTCCACCCCGCCTGCATCGAACCGCGCCATCATTCCGGGCGGCATTCTAGTGGATGTTCGTTCGATCCCTCCGAACAAGGTTGGTGCTTGGCAACGCCAACCGGCGCGGACTGGATCGAATGGACAACCTGTTGAATGCTCGCGCCTAGCCGCGATTGTGGATGCGCCCATGCAGGCGCGTGATGATCGTGCTTGCGGTCTTTTCGAACAGGAACGGAAACACCGCGTGGACCGCGGCCGCCAGCCCCGCCAGGAGCAACCAGGCGGAAAACCCGCCCGCAAACCGCGCATGTTCCAGATAGGTCTCGTCCACGCTTTCGGGATGGTCGGTGAATAGGCGGGTGATCATCGGGATGTCTCCTTGTCCAGGTCATGCGCGCGGGTGATTTCATGCGCCATGATGCCTTGCGAGGGACGGAAAGACATCTCTGCTTTCCCGAAGTTTCCCCTGTTCCTTGGGATGCTGTTTCGTTTATCTTGGGATCATGGAGACACTGGACACATCAGACCGAAAAATCCTGAACGCGCTGCAACGTGACTGCACGTTGTCGCTGGATCAGCTGGCCGAGCTTGCGGCGCTGTCGCGCAATGCCGTCTGGCGCCGGATCAAGGCGATGGAGGCGCGCGGCATCATCCGCGCCCGCGTCGCCTTGCTCGATCCCGGGACGCTTGGGCTTGGGCTATCCGTCTTCATGCTGATCCGCGCGGGCGCGCACAGCCCGGACTGGAGCGCGCGGTTTTCCAGCGCCACCCGCGCGATGCCCGAGATCCTGGCCGCCTATCGGATGACCGGCGACCTGGATTACCTGATCCACGCCCGTGTCGCGGATGTGGAGGATTACGACCGGCTCTATCAGCGCCTGACCGCGCGGGTCGAACTGGCCGATATCTCCGCCAGTTTCGTGATGGAGGAGATCAAGCTCAGCACCTCGCTACCGCTCTGAGCGGCGCGCCTCAGCCGAGTTCCTCGACCAGAACAAGATCCCGCTCGGACGCGCCGCGCGCATGGCTCAGCGCTTCCTGGTAGATGTCGCTCTCGTAGCAGGTATTGGCCGCCTCAAGTGACGGGAACCGTGCCACGACGTTGCGCGGATGGGCGCGGCCTTCCTTCTGGATGGCCTGACCGCCGCGCGCCAGAAACGTGCCGCCATGCTGCGCGATGGCCTCGGTCGCCAGTGCTGCGTATTTCATGTAGGCGTCCTCATCCGTCACCGTTACATGCGCGATCCAGAGTGCTGTAGCCATGTCTCAAACTCCCTTCAGAATTTCGGCCCCGGCGGATTTCGCGGCCTCGGCGCCGCCAATATCCCTGCCGCCGCCCTGCGCCATGTCGGGGCGTCCGCCACCGCCCTTGCCGCCAAGTTTCTCCACCGCCGCCTTGAGCAAATCGACCGCCGAGACGCGATCCGTCAGGTCGTCGCTGACCCCTGCCGCAACCGCGACCTTGCCGCCGGTATCGGCCATCAGCAGCACGGCGGAGCCCGCGCCCAAGCGCGCCTTATGCTCGTCGATCAGCCCGGGCAGATCCTTGCCCGTCACGCCCTCCAGCACCTGCGCCAGATAGCTGATGCCGTTGATCTTTTCGGCCTCGGGGGCCGCCCCGCCACCACCGGCCATCGCCAGTTGGCGGCGCAGTTGCGCGACCTCGTTCTCCAGCGCCCGACGCTCCTGCATCAGGCCCTGCACACGGGGGCCCAACTCGGCGGGCGGGGTTTTCAACGCCAGCGCGATCTCGGCCAGGCGATGATCCTGCGCGCTGAGATAGTCGAACGCCGCCGCCCCGGTCAGCGCCTCGATCCGGCGCACACCGGCGCTGGAGGCGGAATCGCCCAATGTCACGAAGACGCCGATATCGCCGGTGCGCGCGACATGCGTTCCGCCGCAAAGCTCCAGCGAATAGGTCCGGCCATCCGTGCCTTTGCCCGAGCCGTCCAGCGCGCCCATCGAGACCACCCGCACCTCGTCGCCGTATTTCTCGCCAAAGAGCGCCTGCGCGCCCAGGCCGCGGGCCTCGTCGGGCGTCATGATCCGGGTCTCCACGGGGCTGTTTTGCCGGATGAAGGCGTTGACCTCGGCCTCGACCTGTTTCAGCTCCTCCAGGGTCAACGCCTTGGAATGGCTGAAATCGAAGCGCAGCCGGTCGGGCGCGTTCAGTGACCCGCGCTGCGCGACGTGATCGCCAAGCGCGCGGCGCAGGGCCTCGTGCAACAGATGGGTCGCGGAATGGTTGGCGCGGATCAGCGTCCGGCGGTCATGGTCGACCTCCAGCTGCGCCGCCTGGCCCTTTGCGATCTGCCCTTCCGTCACCTCGGCCTGGTGCAGCACGACACCTGCCACCTTGCGCGTGTCGGTGACGCGGGCCGCGCCGGTCTCGGTCCGGATCGTGCCGGTATCGCCGACCTGGCCCCCGGCCTCGGCATAGAAGGGCGTCTGGTTGATGACGATGGCGATGCTGTCGCCCTGCCCCGCCTTGTCCTGCGCGGCCCCGTCGCGCACCAGGGCCAGCACCTGGCCTTCTGCGGTTTCGGTGTCATAGCCCAGGAATTCGGTGACCCCGTGCGCCTCCTCGAGGTCGAACCAGATCGCGGCATCCGCCGTTTCGCCCGAGCCGACCCAAGCCGCGCGGGCCTTGGCCTTCTGCTCGGCCATGGCAGCATCGAACCCCTCGGTTTCGACCGCCCGCCCCTGTTCGCGCAGCGCATCCTGCGTCAGGTCCAGCGGAAATCCATATGTGTCATAGAGCTTGAACGCCGCCTGCCCCGGCAGATCCGCGCCCTCGGGCAGCCCGGCCAGTTCCTCGTCCAGGAGCTTCAGGCCCCGGTCCAGCGTCTGCCGGAACCGGGTTTCCTCCAGCCGCAGCGTCTCCTCGATCAGCGCCTGCGCGCGGCCAAGCTCGGGGTACGCCTGGCCCATCTGGCTGACGAGGCTCGGGACCAGCCGGTGCATCAGCGGATCGGCGGCCCCCAGAAGATGCGCATGCCGCATCGCGCGGCGCATGATCCGGCGCAGCACGTAGCCGCGCCCCTCATTGGACGGCATCACGCCATCGGCGATCAGGAACGAGGTCGAGCGCAGGTGATCCGCGATCACCCGGTGATGCACGTTCTTCGCGCCGTAGGGATCGACCGAGGTCAGGTTGGCCGACGCCTCGATCAGCGCCTTGAACAGGTCGGTGTCGTAATTGTCATGGGACCCTTGCAACAGCGCGCCGATGCGTTCCAGCCCCATGCCGGTGTCGATCGACTGCATGTCCAGCGCGCGCATCGAGCCGTCCTCGAACTGCTCGTTCTGCATGAAGACGATATTCCAGATCTCGATGAACCGGTCGCCATCCTCGTCCGGGCTGCCCGGGGGGCCGCCGGGAATGTGATCGCCATGGTCATAGAAGATCTCGGTGCAGGGGCCGCAGGGGCCGGTCGGACCCATCTGCCAGAAATTATCGGAGGTGGCGATGCGGATGATCCGGTCCTCCGGCACGCCGACCTTTCTCCAGATCTCGAACGCCTCGTCATCGGTGTGGTAGACCGTGGTCAGCAAGCGGCTGGCGTCGATGCCGAATTCGCGCGTGATCAGGTTCCAGGCAAAGGGGATCGCCTCTTCCTTGAAGTAATCGCCGAAGCTGAAATTGCCGAGCATCTCGAAGAAAGTATGGTGGCGCGCCGTGTAGCCCACGTTATCGAGGTCATTGTGCTTGCCGCCCGCGCGCACGCATTTCTGGCTGGTGGTGGCGCGCTGGTAATCGCGGTGCTCGACGCCGGTAAAGAGGTTCTTGAACTGGACCATGCCGGAATTGACGAACATCAGCGTCGGGTCGTTGCGCGGCACCAGCGGCGACGAGGGCACGATCTCATGCCCCTGATCGCCAAAGTAATTCAGGAAGGTCGAGCGGATGTCATTCAGGCTGGCCATTGTGGCGGGGCCCCTTTGCTACAGGCGGAATTGCAGGTCGCACCGGGTGTAAACCGCGCCCCCCGCGCTGTCCATGGGGCATGCAAAAAGGGCGGCCCGATGCACCGGGACCGCCCTTGCCGTCCTGATCGGTCAGGCCCGCATCAGCCCTCGAACATCTCCGCATCATCCGCGTTCATGTCGAAATCCAGCCCGTGTGCGGCGCGGATCTTGTCCTCGATATCGAGCGCGATCTCGGGGTGATCTTTGAGGTAGGTCTTGGCGTTCTCGCGGCCCTGCCCGATGCGTTCGTCGCCATAGGAGAACCAGCTGCCGGATTTCTCGACGATGCCGGCCTTGACGCCCATGTCGATCAACTCGCCCCGCTTCGAGATGCCCTCGCCATACATGATGTCGAATTCCACCTGCTTGAAGGGCGGCGCGACCTTGTTCTTGACCACCTTGACCTTGGTGGTGTTGCCGACCACCTCGTCGCGATCCTTGACCGATCCGGTGCGGCGGATATCCAGCCGCACCGAGGCGTAGAATTTCAGCGCGTTGCCGCCCGTCGTCGTCTCGGGGGAGCCGAACATGACGCCGATCTTCATGCGGATCTGGTTGATGAAGATCACCGTGCAGCCCGACCGGTTGATCGAGCCGGTCAGCTTGCGCATGGCCTTCGACATCAGGCGGGCATGGACCCCGACGGAACTGTCGCCCATATCGCCCTCAAGCTCGGATTTGGGCGTCAGGGCGGCGACCGAATCGACCACCACCATGCTGACCGCGCCCGAGCGCACCAGCGTGTCGATGATCTCAAGCGCCTGTTCGCCGGTATCGGGCTGGCTGATCAGAAGCTCATCCAGATCGACGCCCAGTTTCCTGGCATATTGCGGGTCCAGCGCGTGTTCGGCATCGACGAAGGCGCAGACGCCGCCCTTCTTCTGCTCCTCGGCGACGCAATGCAGCGTCAGCGTGGTCTTGCCGGAGCTCTCAGGGCCATAGATCTCGACGATCCGGCCCTTGGGCAGCCCGCCGATACCAAGCGCGATATCGAGGCCGAGCGAGCCGGTCGAGGTCGATTCGATATCGGCCACGGGGTTGTCGCCCCCGAGCTTCATGATCGAGCCCTTGCCGAACTGCCGTTCGATCTGCGCGAGCGCGCTGTCCAGCGCCTTCTGCTTGTCTGCGGATTTGCGGTCGGTCATATCGAGAAGTTTCGCCGTTGCCATGGATCTGATGTCCTTATTCCACACCGCGGGACCCGCGGCAATGATTGCTCATGTTCGCCTCTTGTTCTGTCTCCGTTTTGAGACCAAAAGTAGAACATTACAAGTAAAATCTTGTGCAACCCAGTTTTTTGCCAGAAGGGTTAAGGAAAAGTTGAAGCGGCGCGAAATAGGGGGAGTTTGACGCATGTTGGTGTTCTGGAAGCAGAAAATCGTGCTGCTGGCGGTGCCCAAGACGGGCACGACCGCGCTGGAACAGGCCCTCCTGCCCCATGCCAGCGCCGCGATCCTCGATCCGCCGGGGCAGAAACACGTCCCCGCGCAGCAATATCGCAATCGGCTGTCGAAGTTCTTCGAACAGCGCGGCAAGCGCCCGATGGAGCTGGTCGCGGTGATGCGTGAGCCGGTCGACTGGCTCGGCAGCTGGTATCGCTACCGCGCAAGGCCGCAATTGTCGGGCAAACCCAATTCGACCAAGGGCATCGGTTTCGACGAGTTCGTCGCCGCCTGGCTGGAGCCCAGGCGCCCCGATTTCGCCGAGGTCGGCAGCCAGGCCAATTTCCTGACCGACGACAAGGGCCGCCCGGCGGTCGACCGGATTTTTCGCTATGACCACATGGCCGATCTGGTGGCCTTCTTCGAGACCCGGCTCGAGACGGCGCTGGATGTGCCGCGCGCCAATGTCTCGCCCAAGGGTCCGGTTGAGTTGAGCGACACGATGCGGGCGCGGCTGGAACGTGAGGCGGCGGCGGAGTTCGACCTCTGGCGCAGTCTCGACTGATCCGCGCTCAGTGCAACTGCCGCTGCACGGTCGAGGTCAGGTCCGACAGCGAGAAGGGTTTGGCCAGGAACACCGAATTGGGCACCTTGCCGCCGGTCTTCTCGAACGCGTCCTCGGCATAGCCCGAGACGAAGACGACCTTGACATCGGGACGGTCCTTCAGCGCCTCGCGCACCCAGGTCGGGCCGTCCATGCCGGGCATGATGACATCGGTGACGAAGACATCGACCGAGAGGGAGGTGTCGGCGAGCTTCTCCAGCGCTTCCTCGGCGCTTTCGGCCTCGACCACCGTGTAGCCCCGCATCCTGAGCGCGCGTGACGCGAAGGCCCGGACCGAGGCTTCATCCTCGACCAGCAGCACGACACCGTCCCCCGGCAGGTGCGGCACGGTTTCGGCGACCGGGTCGGGCGCCTCCTCCTGTGCCACGCGTTCGGGATGGGCGGGCAGGTCATGCACCGGGAAATAGATCACGAAATCCGTGCCCTCGCCGACCCGGCTGTCGGCGAAGATGAAGCCGCCGCTTTGCTTGACGATCCCGTAAACCATGGAAAGGCCAAGCCCGGTCCCCTCGCCGGTGCGCTTGGTGGTGAAGAAGGGCTCGAAAATGCGGGTCAGCTGTTCTGTCGGGATACCGGTGCCCTCGTCGCGCACCTCGACCGTCACGTATTGGCCCGGCGGCACCGTCGCCTCATCCCGGAAGAGCGGCTCGGCGAGATGCACCACGCGCGTCTCGACATGGATATCGCCCCCCTCGGGCATCGCGTCGCGGGCGTTGACGACCAGATTCATCAAGACCTGCTCCAATTGCCGCCGGTCGGCCCGGATCGGCAGGAGGCCCGGATCATGATCCAGATGCAGCCGGATCCGCTCGCCGACAAGACGGTTCAGCAGATGGGTCAGGTCCGACATCGTGTCGCGCAGGTCGAGGATCTCGGGCTGCATCGTCTGCTTGCGCGAAAAGGCCAGAAGCTGGCCCACGAGGCTGGCCGCGCGGTTGGCGTTCTGGTTGATCTGCACGAGGTCCGCGTAATCCGGCGCGCCCTGGTCGTGGCGCAGCAGCAGCAGGTCGCAATGGCCGGTGATTGCGGTCAGCAGGTTGTTGAAATCATGCGCCACGCCGCCCGCCAACTCGCCGATGGCCTGCATCTTCTGGCTCTGCACGAATTGCTGTTCCATGGTCTTGAGTTCGGTCGCGTCGTGCAGCACGGCCAGCAGCGTCGGATCGCCCTCGCCGGTGATGCGGCCGAGGGTAACCTGCAGGAAACAATCGTCATCGCGCAGGCGGGCGCGGACCATTTCGGGGCGCGCGGGGATGCGTTCCTCCAGCGTGTCGCTGAGCCAGTCGTTGATCGGACGGCCGAGCCCCTCGACCGCGCCCGAGAGCGACAGATCGGCGCCGGGATCGAGGTTGAGCAACGTCTGCGCCTGCGGATTGGCCGCCAGAAGCCGACCGTCGCCCGCGATATGCACAAGCGCCACCGGCAGGGCCTCGAAGGCGCGGGCGGCGACGCTGTCCTCCAGCGGCAGAAGGGTGACCGGCAGAGCATAGATCTCGCGTCGGCCGTCGCCCGCCTGCAACTCGATGGTGACGGCGTCAAAGAACCCGTCAGCCCCTTTCAGCCGCGTCTTCTGTCCGGTCTGCACCGGCAGCGTCTCGAACACATCACCAAGCGCGCGCATCCGCTTGCCGAGCGTGCGGCGCATCGCCTCGTTCATCGACAGGATCGTGTCATTGCGGCTGACCACCATCATCGGCAGGCCGATCCAGTCGGCGCTGCGCCCCGTCGTCTCGACCGTTTCATCGACCCGCCACATGGTACCGGGGCCGACGCGAAACGCGGTCAGGCGCACCGAGCCGCGCTTGGTCACCACGGTTTCGCGGGCCTGACGATCACGGGCGAGCGCCGCCTCCTGGCGGAAGATGACGGCGGAGGAATTGGCGATGATGCCGGCCAGGGCGCGCGACATGGATTGATCCAGCCGGTCCTTGAACCGATCCTCGGCGGCGCGGTTCTGAAAGATGATCGCGCCCGCCGCATCAGTGCAGAAAACCGGCACGGGATCGTCCGCCGCGACCTTGCCCGCCGTGACCAGGAGCGCGTGATCGCGCGCCCGCGCACGGCGCTTGGACAGAAAAAGGAGCAGCGCTGTCAGCGTGATCGAGGCGGCCGCGACATAGAGCGCGATGCGCCAGATCTCACCCGGTGCCAGGAAGCTGAGCCCGAGGCAGAGCGCGGCCAGAAGGAGAAGGCCCGCAGACGGACCGACCCTGAACCTGAAGGGCTGCTTTCCGGGCAAGACGGCCTGATCCGCCACTCTGATCCTCCAACGCGATTCGGTGGGGATAATTTCGCAGGCATTTTCTTAATTGCCGATTAAGAACCCTGCATTTTCTCCCCTCAAGGCGCAGATTTCAGGGCGGGTCAGCCGGGATGCGTCAGTTCCGCCACAAAGAACCCGTCCGAGGCCTCGGGCGGCGCGAACCGTGCCATCGTCGTCCGGCTCCAGCCCCGATGCCGCGCCAGGAACGCCGCGACCTGGTCCTCGTTTTCCTCGCAGAGCAGCGAACAGGTCATGTAGACCAGCCGCCCGCCCGGACGCAGCAGTGCCGCCGCCTCATCCATGATCTGCGCCTGAATCTGGGTCAGATCGTCCAGCCGCTCCGGCGCGAGGTGCCATTTCGCCTCCGGGTCGCGCCGCCAGGTGCCGCTGCCGGAACAGGGAACATCGGTCAGAACGACATCGTATTTAAGCGTGTTATCAAAGGGGTGCAGCGTGACCTTCGCCCTTTCCGCGCGCGGTGCGATGTCCCGCATCCGGGCCGGGTTCACATCATGCACATGGATCGCGGCATCGCTTCGGGCCGCGATGGCCAGCGCCTTGCCGCCACCGCCCGCGCAATAATCCAGGATCCGACCGGATTGCGGCCAGTCGATCATCGCCACGGCCCGTTGCGGCGAGAGGTCCTGCACCTCGACCTGACCGGAGAGATAGGGTTGTGATTGCCTGACCCGGCGCGCGCCTCCGACGACTTTCAACGCGCCTTCCGGAGGCATATATTCTGTTTCTGTACCGTCATTTGCAAGACGTTCTTCAACCATCGCATCATTCCGCGCATTGACCCGCAGATAGAGGGGCGCGCGGTCCCGCATCGCCTCCATCACGGTCTCGGCGCTGTCCCCCAATGCGTCCTTCAACCGCCCCTGCAACCAGTCCGGCACATCCGTCCACGCATCCGGATCGACCTCCGGTACACGCACCTCAACCTCCGTCAACGGATCGGGCGCATAGCCGCCGGTAAAGAGCGCCTGCGGCTCCTGCCCCTGCATCCGGCAAAGCCCGATCATCAACGCCCGACCGTCACGCCCGCCCCCCAGAGCGGCGCAACTTTCCAGCCGCCGCAGCACGTCATAGACATGATCGCGGATCGCGGCGCGGTCCTTCGATCCGGCATAGCGCGCACCGCGCGCCCAGGTGGTCAGCGCCTTTTCGGCGGGCTGCCCCGCCTGCCAGCGGTCCAGCACCTCGATCGCGGCGGCGATGCGGGCCCCCGGCGTCATGGCCTAGCCCGCCCGGTAATTCGGGCTTTCCCGCGTGATCTGGACGTCATGCACATGGCTCTCCTTCAGGCCCGCGCCGGTGATGCGCACGAAGCGGCAGCCGCTCCGCATCTCCTCGACCGTGGCCGAGCCGGTGTAGCCCATCGCGGCGCGCAAGCCGCCGACCAGCTGATGCACCACGGCCCCGGCGGAACCCTTGTAGGCGACCTGTCCCTCGATGCCTTCCGGCACCAGCTTGTCGCTGGCCGCGTCCTTCTGGAAATAGCGGTCGGCCGAGCCGCGTGCCATCGCGCCGAGGCTGCCCATGCCACGGTAGCTCTTGAAGCTACGGCCTTGATACAGAATGACTTCTCCGGGGCTCTCATCGGTGCCCGCTATCATGCTGCCGACCATGGCGCAGGACGCGCCCGCCGCGATCGCCTTGGCGAAATCGCCCGAATACTTGATGCCGCCATCGGCGATGACCGGCACGTCACCCGCCGCGCCCGCGCAATCCATGATCGCGGTCAGCTGCGGCACGCCGACGCCCGCGACCATCCGCGTGGTGCAGATCGAGCCCGGCCCGATCCCGACCTTGACGGCATCCGCGCCCGCGTCGATCAGGGAGCGGGTGGCCTCGGCGGTGGCCACGTTCCCGGCCACGACCTGCACCGAGTTCGACAGCGCCTTGACCCGTTCAACGGCGCGCGCCACACCCTCGGAATGGCCATGCGCGGTGTCGATGACGACAAGATCGCAGCCCGCGTCGATGAGCGCCTCGGAGCGTTCGAACCCAGCATCCCCCACGGTGGTGGCGGCGGCGACGCGCAACCGGCCAAGATCGTCCTTGCAGGCGGTCGGGTTCAGCACGGCCTGTTCGGTATCCTTCAGTGTCAGGAGGCCGGTCAGCCGCCCACCGGCGTCGGTCACCAGCAGCTTCTCGATCCGGCGCGCGCGCATCAGGCTTTTCGCCTCCTCCAGATCGGCAGGCTCGCGCAGCACGGCGAGGTTCTCGGCGGTCATCATGGCATGGACCGGGGTGGCATCCGAACTGGCAAAACGCATGTCGCGGTTGGTGACGATCCCCATCACCCGGCCTTGGTCATCAACCACCGGGAAACCGGTGAAATTGTAGCGTTCGATCAGGGCCTTGGCATCGGCCAGCGTCTGGTCGGGGCGCAGCGTCACAGGGTTGTAGACGATGCCCGATTCAAAGCGCTTGACGCGGCGCACCTCGCGGGCCTGGACCTCGATATCGAGGTTGCGGTGGATCACGCCCATGCCGCCCGCCTGCGCCATCGCGATCGCCATGCGCGATTCCGTCACCGTATCCATGGCGGAACTGAGCAACGGAATGTTGAGCGCGATGGATTTCGTCACCCGCGTGCGGGTATCGGCCTGGGACGGCAGCACGCTGGACGCGCCGGGAACCAGCAGAACATCATCGAAGGTCAGGGCCTCGCGAATCTCCATGGGGGCCTCCAAGGCAGGGAGTTTCAGTTGGCACGTCGCTATCTCATGGGGCGGGCAAAAGGGAAAGCCCCAAATCTGGTGCGGGGGTCGGTTTCAGCCGCGAAACCCGGTGGCGACGACGAATTTCTCGGAACTGTCGGAGCGGCTGGCCCCCGGTTTCATATAGGCGACCTTGGTGAATTTCTGCTTGAGCACTTTTTGCAGATCGCCCTCGGCCCCGCCCGCCAGCACCTTGGCCACGAAGGTGCCGCCCTCCTCCAGCACGTCGAAGGCGAAATACGCGGCGGCCTCGCACAGCGCCATGATGCGCAGGTGATCGGTCTGCTTGTGGCCCGAGGAGGCGGCGGCCATGTCGCTCATCACCACGTCGGCCTTGCCATCGAGCCATCCCTTCACCTTGTCATCGGCATCGTCCTCGAGAAAGTCGAGCACATGGATCTCGGCCCCCGGCACCGGCTCGACCTCCTGCAGGTCGATACCGATGATGCGGCCCACCCGCTTGCCGGATTTCTCGCCCAATGCGTTGATCCGGGGCACCGCGATCTGCAACCAGCCACCGGGCGCGCAGCCCAGGTCAACCACGCGCGCGCCGGGCACGAGGAAGCGGAACTTGTCGTCGATCTCCTCGATCTTGAAGGCGGCGCGGCCGCGATAGCCCTCGCGCTTGGCGCGCTGCACGTAAGGATCGTTCAACTGCCGCTCCAGCCACAGGGTGGAGCTGAGCTTGCGCCCGCGCGCGGTCTTGACCTTGACCCGAAGCTCGCGCTGTCCGCGCCCGGAAGTGTTCTTGACCATCGTTTCAGCTTTCTCGTTTGCGACGTTGTCGCGCAATTCAGCCGCGGTTGCAAATGGCAACGGACCCGCCAAAAGAGCCTCCGGCGGGGATATTTTGCGGAACAAAGAAGGGGCGCGGGCCGCGTTCACCTTAAAGGTCGGTTGCGTTGTGGGGCCGGGGCCGGGACGACCGCCTCTTCTTGGCCTCTGCCCCTCGTGTCAGAACGGCCCATCCTCCAGCACCCCGTCCGAGGACATCTGCGCGTAGAGCAGACCCTCGCGCAGGCCACGGTCGGCGACACTCAGCCGGTCGGTGGGCCAGGCCCTGAGCAACGCCTGCAGGATCGCTGCGCCCGACATGATCAGCGCCTGCCGGTCGCGCCCGATACGCGGGTCGCGGCGGCGTCCGGCGGGGCCGAGCGTCAGGTAGTCCTGGATCACCGTGTCGATCTGGTCCGAGGTCATGCGCAATCCGTCGACCTTGTTGCGGTCATAGCGGCGCAGCCCCAGATGCGAGGCCGCGACCGTCGTCACGGTGCCGCTGGTGCCGATGATCTGGAACCCTTCACGGGCCTGGTCGGCGGCGTCATCGTAAGGAGAAAACTGCGCCAGTTGCTCCTCGAAATACCAGCTCATCAACGCAAAGCGCGCGCCATCGTCGGTCACGTCGCGATACTGATCCTTCAGCGTCGCCACCCCGAGCGGGATCGAGATCCAGTCCACCACCTTGGCCTTGGGAAAAACGGTGTCGCTATGGTCGAACCCCTGGTGCAGCCGCATAATCGCGCGCGGGCGTTCGACATGGGGCACGCGGGACAGGTCGATCCAGACCAGTTCGGTGGAGCCGCCGCCGATATCGACCACCAGCAATTGCTCGGTCCGCGCCGAGACCAGCGGCGCGCAGGCCACCACGGCCAGGCGGGCCTCCTCCTCGGGCTCGATGATCTCCAGCGCCAGCCCGGTTTCGCGGTGTACGACGGCGATGAATTCGGCGGCGTTGCTGGCGCGGCGGCAGGCCTCGGTCGCGACCAGCCGCATCCGCTTCACATCGCGGCGCTGCAACTTGCGCTTGCAGATCTTCAGCGCCGAGACCGTGCGCGCCATCGACTGCCGCGACAGCCGCCCCGAGCTTTCCAGCCCCAGGCCAAGCTGCACCGATTTCGAGAAACTGTCGACGACATGCAGGTGGTTGCCCTTGGGCTGCGCGATCAGCATCCGGCAGGAATTGGTGCCGAGGTCCAGCGCGGCATAGAGATCGGCGGGATCGGGCTGCGCCGACAGGGCCGGCGCGAGGGGGCGCGCAGGCGGCACCGCGGCAATCCTGGGGGAATTGCCCGTGCTTGGCGTCTGTGTGCTGGCCCCCTTGGGTTTGCCCCGGGGACGGCGGCGGCGGCCCATGGCCCCTGATCCTTGTTCGCGTGGTTTGACGTCCAGCCTACCGTCTTGGCCGGTGTCGCACAATGGTGCGTGTCGGTGGCCCTCATCATCTTCATGAGAAAATCGGGGGGCTTTTCCCGTGGTCCCGGCCCCCGCCCGCCGCTAAGGTCGCAGCAAGACGCAGGCGTGTCGAAAACGGATCGAACGCGGCCTGCCCCGCCCTCTATGGTCGGGCCAGCAGCACAGGAAAGGACAGCGTCTCATGCCCGCCCTCACCATCGTCTACTGGCGCGACATCCCGGCCCAGGTCATCGTCGGCAAAGGCCGCAGCGGCGCCAAGGCCCCCCTGCCCGAACGGTTCGAACAGGCCATCGACCGCGCCGCCATGAAGGCGGGCGCCAAGGATGATGACGCCTATCTGGCCGGATTTCGCAAGGCGAGCCCCGTCGAGGTCGAAGGCGACGCGCAAGAGGTCGCAAATGCCGAAGCCGCGCGCATCGATGCCGAATACGACGCGGAGAAACTGAAGGCGCTGATCGCGGGTGAAGGATACGCCCAAGCCAACGCCGGATGACCCCGCCGCGCCAGATCTGGGAGACCCTCATGGCCTTGCTCAAATTCCGCTCTGCCCCTGCCGCAGCCCCCTCGGGCAACTCCGAGAACCTGGAGGCGTTCCTGCAAGGCTATTCCATCGAGGTGATGCCGCGCACCGCCGAGAAGGTCGAGGATTTCCGCGCCCTGCTGCCCGAAGGCACCCGCGTCTACATCGCCCATATCGAAGGCACCCCGATCGAGGAGATGGTCGCCACCGCCGCCCGCCTTGCGCGCGACGGCTATGCGGTGATGCCGCATTTCCCGGCGCGTATCATCAAGGACGCGGCGACGCTGGAAAACTGGATCGCCATGTACCAGGGCGAGGCCGGCGTGAAACAGGCCCTGTTGCTGGCGGGCGGTGTCGAAAAACCGCATGGCGCGTTCCATTCCTCGATGCAGCTGATGGAAACCGGCGCGTTCGACCGCGCGGGCTTTGACCGTCTGCATGTCGCGGGCCACCCCGAGGGCAACCGCGACATCGACCCCTCGGGCGGCGACCGGGCCGTGATGGAGGCGCTGCGCTGGAAACAGGCCTTCGCCGAGCGCACCGATGCAAAGATGGCGCTGGCCACGCAATTCGCCTTCGAGGCCGGGCCGGTCATCGCCTGGGCGGATCGTCTCAAGGCGGAAGGCATCGACCTGCCCATTCATATCGGCATCGCGGGCCCTGCCAAGCTGCAGACCCTGATCAAGTTCGCCATCGCCTGCGGTGTCGGCCCCTCCTTGAAGGTGTTGCAGAAACGCGCCAAGGATGTGACCAAGCTGCTGCTGCCCTTCGAGCCCAACGAGATCCTGAATGCGCTGGCCGACCACAAGGCCGCCCACCCCGATTGCCTGATCGAGAAGGTGCATTTCTTCCCGCTCGGCGGGATCAAGACCAACGCCCAATGGGCCACCCTCAATGGCGGCGCGTCCGGCGTCCCCGCAAACCAGACCTGAAAAGAGAGCCCATGACACGCACCGTCCTCGAATCCAGAACCAAGACCGTCGTGATCGGCTTTGACGAGCCGTTCTGCGTCATCGGCGAACGCATCAACCCGACCGGCCGCAAGAAACTGGCCGCCGAACTGGAGGCGGGCGATTTCTCGACCGTGGAAAAGGACGCGCTGGAGCAGGTCGCCTGCGGGGCGATGGTGCTCGATGTGAATGCGGGCGTGGTCTACAACTCCAACCCCAACCCGAACGAGACCGAACCGCCCCTGATGACCCGCTGCATCGAGATCGTGCAGGGGCTGGTGGATGTGCCGCTCTGCATCGACAGCTCGGTTCCGGCGGCGCTTGAGGCGGGGCTGGCCGCGGCCAATGGCCGTCCGCTGCTGAATTCCGTGACGGGCGAGGAGGACCGGCTGGACCTGGTGCTGCCGCTGGTCAAGAAATACAACGTGCCGGTGGTGGCGATCTCGAATGACGACACCGGGATCAGCGAAGACCCCGATGTCCGGTTCGCGGTGGCCAGGAAGATCGTCGAGCGTGCCGCCGATTTCGGCATCCCCGCGCATGACATCGTGGTCGATCCGCTGGTCATGCCCGTGGGGGCGATGGCGACGGCGGGCCGCCAGGTCTTCACCCTGGTGCGGCGCCTGCGCGACGAGCTTGGCGTGAACACCACCTGCGGCGCCTCGAATATCAGCTTTGGCCTGCCCAACCGGCACGGCATCAACGCGGCCTTCCTGCCGATGGCGATCGGCGCGGGCATGACCAGCGCCATCATGAACCCGGTCCGCCCCGTCGAGATGGAGGCCATCAACGCGGCCAATTTCCTGATGAACCACGACGCCAATGGCGGCAAGTGGATCAACTTCGCCAAGGTGCTTGAGGCGACCAAGGAAGGCACCCCCTTCACCGAGGCCGCCGCCGCCGCAATGGCCGCCGGTGGCGGTCGTGGCGGGCGCCGGGGCGGGCGTCGCCGGGCCTGATGACCGGCGGTTAACCAATGTCGGGCGAAGGTGGGGTCATGTCCTATCTTCGCCCGGCCGATACGCCCCGCCCGCCCACACGTGATGAACAATGGCTCGCGCAAATTTTTGAAGCGAAGTCGGCGCGCACAGGCGGTATCGTGCGACGAAAAATTTGCGGTGTGGAGCGCAAGGTTGGCCGCCACGCGTCGGAGCTGGAAGTTCACCGGCGCGGGTTTTCACCTGGTCGAAGGCGGGACGCAGTTCGTCATCATCTGCACGCCGGGCGATATCCGGGTGATCTGCTAGAAAAATCTTGCCCAGGATTTTTCGGGCCCGAAGATTTTTCCGACAAAAATCTTCTTCGCCGCGCCGTTTCGCGCTATCCATCGTGATGTCCCACCGGCCCGCCCCCTACGTGACCCCGCCGCCCTGGCGGCGCGCCCTGCCCCGTCTGGCCCTGCGCGTGGCGGTGCTGGCGGCGATTGTCACGCTGGCCCATTTTGGCATCAACGCCGCGCTCGACTGGACACACACCCTGCCCGAGGCAGATCGGGGCGCGGCGGAAATGTGGGTGCTGATCTCGATCTTCGGTCTCTACGCGCTGCTCATCGCCATCCCCTTCGTGCCGGGGATCGAGATCGCCATGGCGCTTTTGATGCTGCGCGGGGCCGAACTGGCATTGCCGATCTACCTTTCGACCGTGGGCGGGCTGATGCTGGCCTATCTGGTCGGACGCCTGGTGCCGCCTGGCGCCCTGCGCCGGATCTTCCTGGACCTGCACCTGACCCGCGCCTGCGCGCTTATCGACGACCTCGCGCCGCTCTCGCCGCCTGACCGGGTGGCGGTCCTGCAAGACAGGCTGCCGCAACGGGTCGCGGCGCTTCTCTTGCGTTATCGCTTTGTCTGCCTCGCGCTCTTGATCAACCTGCCGGGATCGGGGCTGATCGGGGGCGGCGGCGGCATCTGCATGGTCGTCGGCATGAGCCGCATCTTCAGCCCCCGCTGGACCGCCCTGACCCTGGCCCTGGCGGTCCTGCCGGTGCCATTGGCAACCTGGATGGCGGGGGCGGCGGACCTGATCTTCTGGCTGCCGGAATAACCCTACTCCATCGCCGGGGTGCGGCGCGGGAAGGCATCGGTGGTAAAGAGGTAATCCTCGCCGCCCGCAGTGATGTGGCAGGCGATGCAGCCGCCCGAGAGGTCACGCCCCACGGCCCCCGCCAGCGCCATGCCGGCCGGGTTGGTATCCATCGCGCCATCGGGCAGATATTTGGCGTAGAACCAGTCGTCATGCTCCGGGTCATAGCCCTCCTCGCGCTGGAACATCACCGTGACAGATCCCAGATGCCCCGACGGATCGGCCAGAACCTCATCCTCGGTCACCTCCTCGGGGCCGTAATTGCGCTTGATGACCAGAAGGCCGCTCTCGCCCATGATCTCGGTCTCGACATAGAAGGTTTCCAGCATTTCGCCATGCGGCGGCACACCGCGATAGGGCAGCCCCATCAGCGCGCCCTCTCCGGCCAAGTTCATCTCGACCATTTCCTCCCAGATCGCCTGCGCGAAGGCGACATCCTCGTCGGTGCCAGCCGTCTGCGCGATGACCGCGCCGGTGGCGAGCGTGACCGCCAGTGCCAGTCCTGTAATCAGTTTGCGCATGTCTCCTACCCTCCTGTTGGTTGCTGCACCCGGGGGGTCGGGACTGGCCCGATCCGGGCTGCGATTGAACTATCCTAGCACGGAGGCCCCCCCGCGAAGCCCCATGCTCACGCAGGGGTGACATTGCGCGAGCGGGCTTGATGCCGCTGCCAGACAAATAGTGACGTTTCGCACCTGTTCCCCGCCGCCGCCCACGTTACAAGGGGGCAAACAGCGAAGGTGGCCGCAATGTCGAACGATCCCCTGGTGATTTTCACGCCCTCCGGCAAGCGCGGGCGATTTCCCGCCGGCACGCCGGTCCTGACCGCCGCGCGCAAGCTTGGCGTCGACCTGGATTCTGTCTGTGGCGGGCGCGGCATCTGTTCCAAGTGCCAGGTCACGCCGTCCTACGGCGATTTCCCCAAGCATGGCGTGACAGTCTCCGAGGGGGCCCTGTCCGAATGGAACGCAGTCGAGGCACGCTATGACCGGGTGCGCGGCCTGAAGACCGGCCGCCGCCTCGGCTGCCAGGCCACCGTGCAGGGCGATATCGTCATCGACGTGCCGGCCGAAAGCCAGGTCCACCGCCAGGTCGTGCGCAAAGCCGCCAGCGCAAGACCGATCATCATGGACCCCGCCACGCGGCTCTATTTCGTCGAGGTTGCGGAGCCGGACATGCACGAGCCCTCGGGCGACCTTGAACGGCTGAAGGAAGCACTCGAAGAGCAGTGGGACCTCACCGGCCTGGTCGCCGATCTCAGCGTCGTGACCCGCCTGCAACCGGTGCTGCGCAAGGGCAAATGGCAGGTCACCGTCGCGGTGCATCACGCGGCAAACAGCGACACCGGGCGGATCCTGGAGATCTGGCCCGGCCTGCATGAAAGCGGCATCTACGGCCTCGCCATCGACCTCGGCTCGACCACCATCGCGGGCCATCTGTGCGACCTCGTGACGGGCGAGGTTCTGGCCTCCTCGGGTATCATGAACCCGCAGATCAGGTTCGGCGAAGACCTGATGAGCCGCGTCAGCTACGCGATGATGAACCCCGGCGGCGACAGGGAGATGACGACGGCGGTGCGCGAGGCGCTGAACACGCTGGCGGGCGAGATCGCAGCGGAGGCCGAAATTGATCCGGCGCTGATCCTGGAAACCGTCTTTGTCTGCAACCCGGTCATGCACCACCTGCTTTTGGGAATCGACCCGGTCGAACTGGGCCAGGCGCCTTTTGCGCTGGCCACGTCGTCTTCCCTCACCCTGCCCGCCCGCGACCTGGACCTTGCCGCGCTGAACAGTGGCGCGCAGGTCTATATCCTGCCCTGCATCGCCGGTCATGTCGGGGCCGATGCCGCCGCCGTGGCGCTGTCGGAGGAGCCGAACCTGTCGGATGACCTCGTGCTGGTCGTCGATGTCGGCACCAATGCCGAGATCCTTCTGGGCAACCGCAACAAGGTGCTGGCCTGTTCCTCGCCCACCGGCCCCGCTTTCGAGGGCGCGCAGATCAGCAGCGGCCAGCGCGCCGCGCCGGGGGCCATCGAACGGGTCCAGATCGACCCCGACACGAAGGAGCCGCGCTTTCGCATCATCGGTTGCGATCTGTGGTCCGACGATCCGGGCTTTGCCGAGGCCAGCGCCGCGACCGGCGTGACCGGCATCTGCGGCTCGGGCATCATCGAGGCGGTGGCCGAGATGCGCATGGCGGGGCTTCTGGACGCTGCGGGGCTGATCGGCTCGGCGGAGCAGACCGGCAGCGCCCGGTGCGAGTTGGAGGGACGGGTGCACGCCTACCTGATCCATGACGGCAGCGCCGAGGGCGGCCCGCGCATCACCGTGACGCAAGGCGACATCCGCGCCATCCAGCTGGCCAAGGCGGCGCTTTATGCGGGCGCCAAGCTGCTGATGGACGAGATGGGCGTCACCAGCGTCGACCGCGTCACGCTGGCCGGGGCCTTCGGCGCGCATATCAGCCCCAAACACGCGATGGTGTTGGGGATGATCCCGGATGCGCCGCTCGACAAGGTCACATCGGCGGGCAACGCGGCGGGCCACGGCGCGCGCATTGCGCTGTGTTCGCGTGAGGCCCGCATCCGGATCGAAACCGTGGTCGGCCAGATCCACAAGGTCGAAACCGCGGTGGAGCCGAAATTCCAGGAGCATTTCGTCGCCGCCTCGGCCATTCCGAACGCGGTCGATGCCTTCCCGATCCTGAACTCGGTCGTGCCCCTGCCAAGCCCCTCCTTCAACACGGGCGACGGCGCGGATGGCGGGCGGCGCAGGCGGCGGCGGGGCTGACAGGATGCGCGCCCCGCGCTAGGTTGGCCTTTTCCAACCCCGGAGCCGTTCACGATGCCCCTTCTGCCGTCTCTGCCCGAAACCGCGCGCCTCTCTGATTTGCTCGGCCGTTTTCCCGCCCATGCCGGACCTCTGCTGACCCATGTCGATGGCGTGATGCGGGCCGGTGCGCCTTTGACAGCGGCGGAATGCGAGTTGATCGCGGCCTATGTCTCGGGCCTCAACGCCTGCGCCTTCTGCCTCGGATCGCACCGGATCTATGCCGAAGCGCTTGGAATTGCGCCGGGGCTGGTCGACGCGCTGCTGGCCGATCCCGAAACCGCGCCCGTGGATCCCGCCATGCGCCCGCTTCTGGCCTATGTCGCCAAGCTCAATACCCTGCCGCCCCGGCTGACGCCGGGTGATGTGCAGGCGGTGCTGGAGGCGGGCTGGTCCGAGGCGGCGCTCTACCACGCGATCCAGGTTGCCGCGCTCTTCAACCTGTTCAACCGTCTCGTCGAAGGCACGGGCGTGAATTTCAGTTACGGCCCCGACGATCCGCTGCCGACCGCCGCCGATCTGGATCATTCCTATGCCGGGTTCGCGGCCCGGATGGGCCTGACCAAACCCGCCTGACACCTCCAGAGAACCGGACTTGCCTGAATTGCGCACCGCCCGCATTCTGGGGACATGAAAGCGCGCAAGATCATCATCTGCTTTGACGGCACCGGCAATGAGGTCGGCGATTTCCAGACCAATATCCTCAAACTTTACAACGCGTTGCAGGAGAGTGACGCGCAGATCAAGCACTATGTCGCGGGGGTCGGCACGCTCAGCCAGCCGCGGCTTTTCGACTGGCGCATCGTGCAGAAGGCGCGCGTCGTGGCGGGGCTGGCCTTCGGTCTGGGGCTGGAGGATGACGTCCTCAACGCCTATCGGTTCCTCTGCCGGACCTACAAGACCCGCGCGATGAAGAACGCCGATTGGAGCTATGCGCAACAGCTCAAGCGTCAGATCACCGGCAAGAAACAGACCCGGACACGGCCCCTGCCGCAGGAGGACCAGATCTACATCTTCGGCTTCTCGCGCGGGGCCTATGCGGCGCGGATCCTGGCGGGCTTCATCCATAATTTCGGGCTGGTGGAGCCCGACAAGCTGCACCTGATCACCGGGGCCTTCCGGGCCTATCGCGCGGTGACGGATTTCGACCAGGGCGAACCGCATCCGGTCGTGTTCAAGCAACTCAAGCGCTACGAGGAGACGCTGCGCCCCGAAACGAGCATCCCGATCCGCGCGCTCTGCCTCTTTGATACCGTCAGTTCGCTGGTCGATTTCCGCAATCCAATCCGGAATTTCCGCAAGTATTACAGCCCGATGGCCCTGCGCCAGCACGCCAATGTGGTCACCAACCCCTCGGTGCGCATCGTGCTGCACGCGTTGGCGGTGGATGAGCGCCGGTCGATGTTCCGGCCCATGTTCTGGGATGAGGGCGAGGATTATTACGGCAACCGGTTCCGCCATGACAGCCAGAAGCGCCGGCAATATGTGCGACAGCGCTGGTTCGCGGGCTATCACTCGGATATCGGCGGCAGCCCGCGCGAGAGGCAATCGGGCATCGGCAAGCTGACGCTTCTGTGGATGCTGGATGAGCTGGAGCGGCTGGAGATCGCCGCCAACCGCGAGGATGCCGCCCGCGACCCGCCCGATCCCGCGCGCGATCTGCTGCCGCATCCACATGCCGGGCTGGTCCTGAAACGCGGCCGCCGCGCGATCCGGCTGGAGGGGCGCGACCGGTCGAAGCTGAGCCTCGACGGCAAGCCCTATGCGCAACCCCGCGCCATGGCCGAGACGCACTCATCCATGTCGCTCAGCTGGTTCCCGCTGGAGGTGCTGCCCAAATCCATCAAGCGTAGGACATGGGCCGCGCGCCGCCCCTGGCTCGGGCTCTGGTATCTGCCCCTGCAGGAGCCGCGCCATATCCCCGACCATCACAAGATCGACCCGTCAGTCTACACGAGGATGAAAGGCTGGCGCTTCTACCGGCCCGAAAACGTGCCCCCGAAACCGCGCGGATAGCGCTTGACCTTGGCCGGGCGCGCGATTACCTCAAGGCTTGGATTTGCGGGTATGGTGAAATGGTATCATGCGAGCTTCCCAAGCTTAAGGTGCGGGTTCGATTCCCGCTACCCGCTCCACCTCCCAACCGATGGGCCACCCCATGACAGCACGCGATACCTCCCCCCTGCGCGGCGCCGACCTGCGCGACATGGGGATCGACGCGCCGTGGGATTTCGGCATCGCCGATCAGGTCCGGTTCTCGGAGCTGGATATCCTCAACCACGTCAACAACGCCGCCTATGTCACCTGGTTCGAAAACGCCCGCATCGCGTTCTTCATGGGCACGGGGGTTTCCGATTACAGCGCCGATGACCGCCCGACGCTGGTGCTGCGGAACATGGAGGTCGATTTCCGCCAGCCGCTGTTCCTGGGAGATGCTTACGTCGTCACGGCGCGCAACGCGAAGGTCGGGCGCACCTCCTGGGTGATGGAGCAGGCGGTGTTCAAGGGGGCCGAGCTTGCGGTTTCGGCGTCTTGCGTGATCGTCAACGTAAGCCGCGACGGAAGCCGGGCGGAACCGCTGACGCCCGACCTGATCGCGGCCATCGAAAGCTGTTAGAGCCCGTAGCGTTCATTCGCATTCACGCAACGCCCTCTAACCTTTTGATACGCCATGTCCGAGAAGCTCAAAACCGGTTCCCACTTTTGAGCGACATGCTTCAGTTCCGACTGCGGTAGTAGGCCACCAGCCCGCGGGTCGAGGCATCCTTGCCGGTGCCGGGACCTTCGCCGCGCAAGACCGGCTCCAGTGACTTGGCCAGTTCCTTGCCAAGCTCCACCCCCCATTGATCGAAGCTGTTGATCCCGAGGATCACGCCCTCCACGAACACCCGGTGTTCATAGAGCGCGATGATCTGGCCCAATACATGCGGGGTCAGCTTGGGGTAGATCAGCGTCGTCGAGGGCCGGTTGCCGGGAAAGACGCGGTGACGGGCCTGGCGGTCCAGTTCGTGGCCCTTGAGGCCCTTGGCCTCCATCAATGCGCGCGCCTCCTCCAGCGCCCGGCCCCGCATCAGTGCCTCGGATTGGGCCAGGCAATTGGCGACCAGCAGGCGGTGATGATGGGCGAGGTCGGGCTCATGCCCCTCGGCGGCGACCATGAACTCGCACGGCACCACGCGGGTGCCCTGGTGGATGAGCTGATAGAACGCATGCTGGCCGTTGGTGCCGGGTTCACCCCAGACGACGGGGCCGGAGTTGACCTCAAGATCGTCGCCTTCCATCGTCACACGCTTGCCGTTCGATTCCATCTCCAACTGTTGCAGATAGGCGGGCAGCCGCGACAGGCGCTGATCATAGGGCAGCACGGCGCGGGTGGCATAGCCGCAGATCTGATTGTGCCAGATGCCGACGAGGGCCAGCAGCACGGGCAGGTTGTCGGCCAGGTCGGCCTCGCGGAAATGCGTGTCCATGGCGTGGCCACCGGCCAGGAAATCGTCGAAATCCTCCGGTCCCACCGCCAGCATGATGCCAAGCCCGATCGGCCCCCAGAGCGAATAGCGCCCGCCGACCCAATCGGCGAAGCCGAAAACGCGGTCGGGGTCGATGCCGAATTGCGCAGTCAGGTCCGCCGCGGTGGAGAGGGCCGCGAATTGCGCGCCCGGCTCGTCCACCTTCTCGGCCATCCAGTCGCGCGCGGTCTGCGCGTTGGTCATGGTCTCGATGGTGGTGAAGGTCTTGGAGGCGACGATGACCAGCGTGCGGGTGGGATCGAGCCCCTTCAGCGTGTCATGAATATGCGCGCCATCGACATTCGAGACGTAATGGACGCGCGGCCCGTCATGGTAAGGGACCAGCGCCAGCGTCGCCATGGCCGGGCCAAGGTCCGAACCGCCGATGCCGATATTGACCACATCGGTGTAACTGCCGCCCTGCCCTTCAACGTCGCCTTCGCGCACCGCGCGGGCGAACCTGGCCATGCGCTTGCGGGTCGCCAGCACCTCCTCCATCACGTCCTCCCCATCGACATGGATCGGACCCTCGGGGGCGCGCAGCGCGGTATGCAACACGGCGCGGCCCTCGGTCTCGTTGATCTCGGCCCCGGTGAACATGGCCTCGCGGCGCGCCTCGACTTCGGCATTGCGGGCCAGTTCCAGCAGCAGCGAGAGTGTATCGGGGCCGATATGTGTCTTGGAGTAATCGAAGAGCATATCGCCGAAACCGGCGCTGAAATCGGCGAAGCGCTGTTCGTTTTCGAACATCTCGGCAAGGCTGCGCCCGGACTTGGCGGCGTGTTGCGTTTTCAGGTCATCCCATAGCGACATGGACGTGGCTTTCTTGATGGCAGGAACTTTGGATCAGGGCGCCCAATGCACCGTGGCCCCGTTCAGGACGGCGCGCACGGGGGCCTCGCTGACGGGCAGGCTTTGGGCGCGTTCCAGCGCCGCGCGCTTGGCGTCGCCGGTGATCACGATATGGGTGGAAACGGCGGCCGACAGCACCGGCGCGGTCAGGGTCACGCGGGGTTCTTCCGCCCCCGGCGCGCGCATCGGCATCAGGACAGCACGCGAATCGGAGAGCGCATCCTCCAGCCGGTCGGCACCGGGAAAGAGCGAGGCCGTGTGCATATCCGCGCCCATGCCAAGCAGCAGAAGCGTGATCGGCAGATGCGGGCGCAGGCTTTCGCTGAGGCTCTCGATCGCCTCCTCGGGCGTCTCGACCGGCGCGTAAAGCGGCACCAGATGCGCGGCGGCGGCCTTGTCGGTCAGCAGCCGTTCGCGGATCAGCCTTGTGTTGGAGCGTGGATTATCCTCGGGCAGCCAGCGTTCATCGCTGAGAAAGACGCTGACCCGGTCCCAGTCCAGCGACTGCGCGCTGAGCACGTCGAAGATCGGCCCCGGCGTGGTGCCGCCGGGCACGCAGAAACTGACCCGTTCGTCATCGGACAGAAGGTGGCTGTTGATCTCGGAGGCCAGCGCATCGGCGACATCCAGCATCATCATTTCGCTGTCGGGATATTCCTTGAGGTTCATTATTCCGCGATCTCCCTCCATCTGCGCCCGTCGCGATGCAGCAGCATCAGGGCGTCTTCGGGCCCCGCCGTGCCGGGCTCGTATTGTAGCGGAGTATCCTCGGCCTTGGTCCAGGACGCAATGATCGGATCGGTCCAGGCCCAGGCCGCCTCGACCTCGTCGCCGCGCATGAAGAGGGTCTGGTTGCCCCGGATCACATCCATGATGAGGCGTTCATAGGCATCGGGCACATCCGCCCCTTCCGGTCCAAGCGCATCGGCAAAGGTCATGTCGAGCGGCACCTCGACCAGGCGCATCCCGCCCGGCCCGGGTTCCTTGATCGTCATGCGCAGGTCGATGCCTTCATCGGGTTGCAGGCGGATGGTCAGGATGTTGCTGCGCGCGTGGTTGCCTTCCGAGAAGATGTTATGCGGCGGTTCCTTGAAATGGATCACGATCTCGGACATGCGCGCCTTCATCCGCTTGCCGGTGCGCAGGTAGAAGGGCGTGCCGGACCAGCGCCAGTTCGACACGCGCACCTTCATCGCGATGAAGCTTTCGGTCAGGCTGTCGGGGTTCTCGGCATCCTCGCGGTAGGAGGCGGTCTCTTTCGCCGCCTTGTATTGCCCGCGCACGATATCGGGTTTCTCGACCGGATCGAGGGCGCGGATGACCTTGAGCTTCTCGTCGCGCACCGCGTCGGGTTCGAACCGCGCGGGCGGCTCCATCGCGGTCAGGCACAAAAGCTGCATCAGGTGGTTCTGCACCATGTCCCGCATGGCACCCGAGCGGTCGTAATAGGCCCCGCGCCCGGCCGTTCCGACGGTCTCGGCCACGGTGATCTGCACGTGATCGACGAATTGCGCGTTCCAAAGCGGCTCGAACAGGACATTGGCGAAGCGCACCGCCATAAGGTTCTGCACCGTCTCCTTGCCCAGGTAATGGTCAATCCGGTAGATCTGCGTCTCGTCGAAATGGGCGGCGAGCGTGGCGTTGAGCGCCTTCGCCGTTTCCAGATCGCGACCGAAAGGTTTCTCGACCACGATCCGCGCCCCTTCACGCGCGATGTCATGGGATTTGAGGCGTTCGGCGAGCGCGCCGAAGAGGCTGGGGGCGACCGAGAAATAGAAGGCCTGGGTGACATCCTCGCGCATGAGGTCGGCAAGATCGTGCCAGCCGCCCTCGCCGGTCGCATCGACCGGCACATATTCGAGGCATTGCAGGAAGGCCTCGATCTTCTCGGGGTGTTTCTTGCTGTCATCGACAAACTCGATGATGGCATCGCGCACGGAGGCGCGCCAGGCGGCGCTGTCCTGATCCGAGCGCGCGGCCCCGATGATGCGTGCGCCCTCGGGCATCTGTTCGGCCAGGTAACGACGGTAGAGGCCGGGCAGGATCTTGCGCCGGGCCAGATCGCCGGTGCCGCCGAAAATCACCAGGTCGAAATCATCGACCGGAATGACGCGAGAAACCATGGGTGCCATCCTTTCAAGGGTGCGTGGCGGGTCGATGTTAGCGCTACCATAAATGCGATCGCATTGGCAAGGCGCAGGCGGATCGGGGGCGCTGCCCCCCGTTGCCCTGCGGGCACCGTCCCCCGAGGTATTTTCGGCAAAATGAAAGCAGGGCGGCGGCGCGTTAAGGTTAACGGGGCATGGCTCAGGATCGGTTTATCATGACGCAGAGCAGTTCGAACAGGACCGAGGCCCCCAGATAGGCGGTGCCGCCGGATTGGTCGAAGGGGGGCGAGACCTCGACCATGTCGGCCCCGACAATGTCGAGCCCTTGCAGCGCGCGCACCACTTCCAGCGCCTCGAAACTGTTGGGGCCGCCCACCTCGGGCGTGCCGGTGCCGGGGGCAAAGGCGGGGTCTATGAAGTCGATATCATAGCTGACATAGGTGGGCGCGCTGCCCACGATCTCGCGCGCCTCTTCCATGACGTCCGTGTAGCCGCGCGCGAAATATTCGCGGATCGGAATGAGGCGGATGCCGACGGATTTGGCGAAATCCACGTCCTCGGCATCATACATGGTGCCGCGAATGCCGATCTGGACCACGCGCCTGGGGTCCAGCAAACCTTCCTCCACCGCGCGCCGGAAGGGGGTGCCATGGGTGTACATCTTGCCGTTGAAATAGGAGTGGAAGAGGTCGGTATGGCTGTCGAAATGCACCATGCCAAGCGGGCCCTCCGCGGCCAGCGCGCGCAGCACCGGCAACGTGGTCAGGTGATCGCCGCCCGCCGTCAGGGGCCGGATGCCCTTGGTTTTCAGGATGGTGTAGAAGGCGGTGATCCGCTCCATGCTGTCCATGAGATCGGCGGGATTGGGGCCGACATCGCCCAGATCGGCGCAATTGGCGGCTTCGAAAGGCCGGATGCCCGTGGCGTCGTTCTGCGCCCGGATCATGGTCGACATGTCGCGGATCTGGCGCGGCCCATGACGCGGACCGGGGCGATTGGTGGTGCCCGCATCCCAGGGAACGCCCACCAGCCCGATCCCGACCTCGTCGATTCGTGCATGATCCAGCCCCACCTGCGGCAGGCGCATGAAGGAGGGCACACCGGCAAAGCGCGGCAGGTCGAAGCCCGAGACGGGATGGAAGAACGGATCGGACATCTGGGGCACCTCGGTTGGACGGTTCGACGCGAAGCTAGCGCGGATCGGTGCGCGCGTCACCCCGGGGGGTCATGCCTCGAGCTCGGCATCCCAGTAGAGAAAATCGAGCCAGCTTTCATGCAGGTAGCCGGGCGGGAACTTGCGGCCCGAATTGCGCAACTCCTCGGCCTGGGGCCGGCGCGGCGGTTTGCGCAGGGAAAGCCCTGAGCGGCGCAGCGATTTCGACCCCTTGCGCAGGTTGCATTTCGAACAGGCGGCGACGACGTTTTCCCACGATGTGATCCCACCCGAGGCGCGCGGGATCACGTGGTCGAAGGTCAGGTCGCCCCTGGCCCCGCAATACTGGCAGGAGAAGTGATCGCGCAGGAAGAGGTTGAAGCGGGTAAAGGCGACGCGCTTTTGCGGTTTGACGTAATCGCGGAGCACCACGACGGACGGGATGCGGATCTGCACCGAGGGTGAACGCGCCACCTCGTCATATTCGGCGATGATCTGGACCCGGTCGAGCCAGGCCGCCTTGACCGCCTCCTGCCAGGGCCAGAGTGACAGCGGATAATAGGAGAGCGGCCGGTAATCGGCATTGAGCACCAGGGCCGGGTGATGCTTGAGCCCGCCGGGGCTGTGGGTGAACTCGGATCGGAAACTCGTCTCGGTCGGTATCTGCATCTTGGCGGTTTGCCTCTGCTCAATCGCCCCCGAAAGGGCCGGTCATCCGAGCGGGTGCCACGCGCCCATGCCTGAAATGGACTATATATGGGGAAACGAGTCTGGCAAGAGGCTAGGTTTGGACAAGACGCAATCGGTTTCGACGCCTGCGGCGCCGATCCGCGGGGGGCTGTCTGCCCCCCACACCCCCCGAGGATATTTTCCTGAACAAAGAAGGGCGTTCAGGCGTCCTGGTCGAGGCCAAGGCATTGGCGGGTGAAGGCCAGCGCCACAGACAGGCCATCGGGTGCGATGCCGTGGCCGGTGCCTTTCATGACATGGGCATAGACATCGACGCCCGCGCCTTGCAGCGCCTCGGCGGCCTCGGGCAGGCTTTGCGGCGGCACCACGTCATCGGCATCGCCATGGATCAAGAGGACGGGCGGGCGGGCGCGGATCTCGTCGGCGAGCAGTTCCGGTTCCATCAACCGGCCCGAAAAGCCGACGATGCCGGCGAAGGGCGTGTCGCGGCGCAGGGCCACGTGCAACGCCATCATGGTGCCCTGACTGAACCCGATGATAACGACGCGGTCGGGGGTCAGGTCTTCCGCCTCCAGCATCGCGTCGAGGAAGGCATCGAGTTCGGTCGCGGCGCGCGCCATGGCCGCGGCGGCCAGATCCTCGGGCGAGCCGTCGAGCCAGGGGATCGGGAACCACTGGAACCCCATCGGGTTCACGGTCGAGCGTTCCGGCGCATCCGGGGCGACGAAAACCGTGTTCGGCAGGTGCTGCGCCAGCGGATCGGCGAGGCCGAGCAGGTCGTTGCTATCGGCGCCATAGCCGTGCAGGAAGATCACCAGGCTGTCGCCCTGCCCCGATGCAGCCGCGCGGCGGCCAAATTCAAGTGTGTTGCTCATCTGATGCCGTCCCTCTGTTTCGCCACGCGGTAGTAGGCCCAAAGCGCGCGCGCGGCAACCGATCGCCAGGGCGACCAGCTTTCGGCCATGTCGCGCAGCGCGCGCTCCCTCGGGCGCGCGGGCAGATCGTAGAGCAGCCGCGCGGCCTCTTGCAGGGCGAGATCGCCCGGCGCGAATATATCGGCGCGGCCAAGCGAGAACATGGCGTAGATCTCTGCGGTCCAGGGGCCGATGCCGGGAACGGCGGTTAGCGTGGCGATGACCTCGGCGTCGGAGGCGCGGCGCAGGGCGGTATAGTCGATGCGCGCCCTGGCCAGCGCGCTTGCATAGCGGGCCTTCTGGCGGCTGAGGCCGGGGGCGCGTAGCTCGTCCTCGCTGGCGGCCAGGATGCGGTCGGGATCGGTCAGCCCCGCCGCCTGCATCCGGGCCCAGATGGCGCTGGCCGAGGCGGTCGAGACCTGTTGGCTGATGATGGCGGAGAGAAGCTCGGCGAAGCCGTCGGGGCGGCGGCGCAGGGCAAGCGGGCCGGACTGCTGCAAGGCGTGCCCCATGCGCGGGCAGGCGCGCGCCAGCCAGGCCGCGCCTTCGGCCACGCAGGCGTCGGTCTCGATGATGCGTCCGACCATGGGATCCCCGGCTTGGTCACTGGAGAGGGAGGCTGTCACAGGCGGGCCGGATTGCCAATGCCGATGCCGAACTGTTCAGAATCAACGGGATGATCCGCGATACTGTGCAGGGGCGCACAGCCGGACCGGGGCCGGAAGGCTTCCCTTTCGCACCGATCGCGGCTAGCGATCTTGCCATGACCGAGATCGCCACCCCTGCCCCCGACGATACCCGCGCGCGCCGCAACGTGGCGGTGCTGGTCGCGGTGCAGGCGATCCTGGGCGCGCAAATGCCGATGGTGTTCACCGTGGGCGGGCTGGCCGGGCAGATGCTTGCCCCGAACCCGTGTCTGGCAACGCTGCCGATCTCGCTGATCGTCTTCGGCTCGATGACCACGGCGCCCTGGATCTCGGCGGTCATGCAGCGCTTTGGCCGCCGGACCGGGTTCTTCATCGGGGCGGGCGGCGGCGCCCTGGGCGGCGCGGTCTCGGCCTATGGGCTTTACGTCGACAGCTTCCTGATCTTCCTTCTGGGCAGCTATTTCACCGGCATCTACATGTCGGCGCAGGCCTTCTACCGCTTTGCCGCCGCCGATGCGGCCTCGGACGATTTTCGGCCCAAGGCGATTTCCTACGTCATGGCCGGTGGCCTTGCCTCGGCCCTCATCGGCCCGCAACTGGTCAAGGTGGTGGGCGATGTCAGCGTGATTCCGTTCCTCGGCGTCTATTTTGCAATCGTGATCCTGAACGCAGGTGGGGCGCTGCTCTTCCTGTTTCTCGACCTGCCGCGGCCGAAACCGCGTCATGCCGACGATCCCACGGGGCGCAGCCGTCGCGCGCTTCTGCGCGACCCGAAGATCCTGACCGCGATCATCGTGGGCATGGTCTCCTACGCGCTGATGAACCTGGTGATGACCTCGACGCCGCTGGCCGTGGTTGGTTGCGGCTTCGATCGGAACAATGCCGCCGATGTGGTCTCGGCCCATGTGCTGGCGATGTTCGTCCCCTCCTTCTTCACCGGCCACCTGATCGCGCGCTACGGCGCCGAACGGATCATGGCCATCGGCCTGACCATCCTGGCCGGTGCGGGGCTGGTGGCGCTGTGGGGCGTCGAGCTGGAGAATTTCTTTGGCGCCCTGATCCTTCTGGGCGTGGGCTGGAATTTCGGCTTCATCGGGGCGACCGCGCTGCTGACGGCCAGCCATGCCCCCGAGGAGCGTGGCCGGGTGCAGGGCATGAACGACGCCATCGTCTTTGGCTTCGTGACGCTGGCCTCGCTGGCCTCGGGCGGGTTGATGAACTGCTCGGGCGGGTCGGTGGCGGCGGGCTGGACGGCGGTGAACCTGGCCATGGTGCCGTTCCTGGCGTTGGCGGGTGGGGCGCTGATCTGGCTCTGGCTGCGCCCGAAAGAGGCGGTATGAGGCGCGGGCGGGGACGGATTTCTAAACGAAATCCGGCCTCCGGCGGAGGTATTTTCCGCAAAATGAAAGCAGGGCGGGGCGTCAGATACGGCCCGTGAGTTGCGCCTTGAGCAAGCGGGCGCGGCGGGCGAACTCGCTTTCATCGAGACGGCCCTCGGCAATGCGGGCGGGGTCGGCGCGGGCCACTTTCAGGGTCGGTTCGGTGCGCCAGAGCGCGAGCAGGGCGGCGCGGGCGGGCCTGGCGATCCGCGATTGGGCGGCGCGGCCCTCGTGCCATTTCTCCAGGCCGCGCCTGGCCAGCGCCCGCACGCCATCGGGTGTGCCATCCAGCAAGGGAATACGGTTGCGCGCCTCAAGCTCCGGCACCGCGCGCAGGAGGGCCGCGATCCCGGCGGCGAAGGCCATCGCGCGGATCGGGCCCTCAGCGGCGGCATCCGCCCCGAGCGCCTGCGCCGCGACCCAGGCCAGGTTGCCGGAGGTCGCATCGAGATAGGCGTCGAAATGGGCCTGATCCTCGAAGGCGTCCTTGTAGATATCCCACCGCCGCGCCGCGATCAGCGCGTCGAGTTGCGGCGCGGCGGAGGCCGGCAGCGCCTCGGCGAGCGGGGCCGCGACCTCATGCGCGCGCGGGGCCGCGCCCTGCCCCATCTCCTCGACCACGTCGCGCCAGAATTGCAGGCGCATCTCGGCGATCATCGGCTCGGAGACCATCCAGGGCGCGCGGGCAACCTCGAGGTTGAAGGCGTAGAGCGGAAAGAGGATCCGGCGCGCGGGGGGCGGCGCGGCCATGGTGGCCAGGAACCTGTCGGGGTCGCCGCGTCGGACCAGGTCTGCGCAGGCTTGCAGGGTCATGCAGGGGTGACCACGGATAGCAGGTAGCCGAACTCGTCGCGATGCGCGCGCCAGATGCGGGCCTCGGCCTCGGCCTCGTCCAGAACCGACATCAGGGCGGCATCCGCACCGGATCGCAGGCTGGCGATGCGGCGCTCGATGGGGCCGTAATAGCCCTCCCATGCCGCGTCCGAGAGCAGCCGGGTGGCCACGATCCGGTAGCCCGCCGCCACGACCCGTTCCGCGATCCCGTCTGCATCGGTCATGTCAGGGTAGTCGGCCCAATTGTCGCGCACCGCCGCAGAGGGGTTGCCGGTCAGGTAGACCGCGTCGGAAAAGGCGATGTGCCCACCGGGGGCCAGTGCGGCGTGCCAGGCGGTCAGGCAGTCCGCCACGCCTTCGAAATAGGCGGCACCCGCGCACCAGATCAGGTCGAAGGGGCCAAGGGCGGCGGGATCGGGCAGGCCATCCCCGGTGGCAATGAGCCGCCCCTGCCGGATCGTGACCCGCGGATCGCCCGCAAACCGGGCGGCGGCATCCTCGACAAAGGGCTGGTGCAGGTCGAAGCCGATAAGCGCCGCGTCAGGGGCCGCGAAGAGAAGCGCGGGGATATCGGCCCCCGGCCCGCAGGCGGCCTCGCAGATCCGCGCGTCAGGGGCAAGCGCCGCCATCTCGGCGGCCCAGGCGACATCGCCGCGTTCACCGGGGCCCTCGCGCGGCAGGTCGCGGTGCAGGGTGAAGAAGGGCGACCGGCTCATGGCTTGGCCCCCTCATGCACCAGCTTCCAGGTGATCGCGTCCAGCAGCGCCTCGAAACTGGCATCGACGATATTGGGGCTGACGCCCACGGTGGACCAGCGCCGCCCGGTCGAATCCTCGCTGTCGATGACGACGCGGGTGACGGCCTCGGTGCCGCCTTGGGTGATGCGGACCTTGAAATCGACCAGGTGGATATCGTCGATGAACTGCTGGTAGGGCCCCAGATCCTTGGCCAGCGCCTTGGAGAGCGCATTGACCGGCCCGCGATCCGACCCCGTCTCATCCATCGACTCGCTGACCGAGAGCATCTTGGCCTCGCCGATCTTCACGACCACCACGGCCTCGGACAGGCTGACCATCTGGTTGCGCTTGTTCTTGCGGCGTTCGACCGTGACCTTGTAGCGCTTGACCTCGAAGAATTGCGGCAGACGCCCGAGCGCGCGGCGGGCGAGCAGCTCGAAACTGGCCTGCGCGGTGTCATAGGAATAGCCCTGGTCCTCGCGGTCCTTGATCTCGTCCAGGATCGCGGCAAGCGCCGGATCGCCGGGCGCGACCTCGATCCCCGCCTCGGCCAGGCGGCGGCGCAGGTTGGATTGGCCTGCCTGGTTCGACATCGGGATGATGCGGGCATTGCCGGTCAGTTCGGGATCGACATGTTCATAGGTCGAGGGGTCTTTCAGGATCGCGCTGGCATGCAGCCCCGCCTTATGCGCAAAGGCCGAGGCCCCCACATAGGCCGCCTGCCGCATCGGCACCCGGTTGAGGATGTCGTCCAGCGTGCGGCTGGCCCGCGTGAGGGTTTTCAGCGCGTCCAGCGTGATGCCGGTTTCATAGCGGCTGGCATAGGGTTCTTTCAGAAGAAGCGTCGGGATCAGCGCGGTCAGGTTGGCATTGCCGCAGCGTTCCCCAAGCCCGTTCAGCGTGCCCTGGATCTGGCGCGCGCCCGCCTCCACCGCCGCAAGACTGCCCGCGACGGCGGTTTCGGTGTCGTTATGGGTATGGATGCCCAGATGCGCACCGGGAATGTCATCCGCGATGACCGCACGGGTGATCTCGGCGATCTCGGCGGGCAGCGTGCCGCCATTGGTGTCGCACAGCACGATCCAGCGCGCCCCCGCATCATGCGCCGCGTGCAGGCAGGACAGCGCATAGGCGGGATCGGCCTTGTAGCCATCGAAGAAGTGTTCCGCATCGAACAGCGCCTCGCGGCCCTGGGCCACCAGATGCGCGACGGACCTGGCGATGTTGTCGAGGTTTTCCTTGAGCGTGATGCCAAGCGCGGTTTCGACATGGAAAACATGCGTCTTGCCGACGAGGCAGACGGATTTGGTCCCGGCATTGAGGACGGCGGCCAGAACCTCGTCGTTCTCCGCGCTGCGCCCGGCCCGCTTGGTCATGCCGAAGGCGGTCATGCGCGCGCGGGTCTGCGGTGCCGCGTCGAAAAACGCGCTGTCGGTGGGGTTCGCACCGGGCCAGCCGCCTTCGATATAGTCGAGGCCGAGCGTATCCAGCATCTCGGCGATCTGGGTCTTCTCTTGAGTCGAGAACTGCACGCCCTGGGTCTGCTGACCGTCGCGCAGGGTGGTGTCGTAGAGGGTGAGGCGGGTTTTGGTCATCGGGTGACCTCATGGACAAAGGGCAGCCCCCGGCAGCGGGTGGGGGTGAAGCCCCCGCCCATGGGGGCGGTCGGGGGCTGCCCGGCTTGTGGCCGGGCGGGGCATGTGATGGGGGTGCTCATTTCAGGGTCTCCAGGTTTCGGAGGATTTCTGAGGCAATTACCCCGAGGTAGCGATCAGCCGCTGCTCCAAAATCAAGCTCTCCATTATTGCCAATCAAGTCGCCAAATATCTCGTTTCTCATCGCCGGAGAGAGAGAGCTCATATAGTCGTGAACATCATCAATTGACGTGCTAGGTTGCACTTTTCCGTCAGGCAGGTCTTTGATCTTGACCCCCTTCGCTTTCAAACTATCTCTAATATAATCAGCAAGTTGATAGTCACGTTCTTCCTTAGCGATCCGTCGACGTTTCAGCAGTTCTGTTAGTTTGTCGTTCGCTGAATAGTGTAGCTTGCGCCGCGAATACCATCCCCCCATTCCTTCCTGCAGCAACCCAACAAGGCGTGCATTAAACAAGAGCGCTCTTGGCTGAGACTCCAATTTCCTGAGAGCAGATATTGCCAATGGTGTGTTCAGATCATCGCCCAAAGCCGCGAGAACAGACTCATTCGCGGTATTTGCCGGAACCACATTCTCCGTAAGCGTACGCCATTTGAAGAGTGTTTGCGCGGCTTTTTCCGCTTTCGCCTCCGTCCAATCCATTGGTTTGCGATAATGCGTCTGCAGGAACACGAAACGGATCACTTCTGCTGGCACCTTCGGTGCGCCATCTTGACCATCCAGCAAATCCCGCACCGTGAAAAAGTTGCCGAGCGATTTCGACATCTTCTTGCCTTCAACTTGCAGCATCTCGTTATGCATCCAGTAACGGGCAAACTCCCCCTCGGGATGCGCGCACTTACTCTGCGCGATCTCGTTCTCATGATGCGGGAATTGCAGGTCCAGCCCGCCGCCATGGATGTCGAAACTGTCCCCGAGCAACTCGTGGCTCATCGCCGAGCACTCGATATGCCAGCCGGGACGCCCCCGTCCCCAAGGCGAGTCCCACCCCGGCAGGTCATTGCTCGACGGTTTCCACAGCACGAAATCCATCGGGTTCTTCTTGTAGGGCGCCACCTCGACCCGTGCGCCCGCGATCATGTCATCGACCGAGCGGCCCGAGAGCTTGCCATAGCCTTCCCGCCAGCTGTCGACGGAAAAGAGCACATGGCCCTCGGCGGCGTAAGCGTGGCCCTTCGCCACAAGGTCTTCGATCATCGCCACCATGGGCGCGATGAACTCGGTCGCGCGCGGCATCTGGTCGGGTTCCAAGGCGCCGAGCGCGCCCATATCGGCCAGGTACCAGTCGATCGTCTCGTCGGAGCGTTCATGCACCAGATCCTCGATCGACCCCTTGGCCCCCGCCTCTTTGCGGGCCAGGGCCGTCGCGTTGATCTTGTCATCCACATCGGTGAAATTGCGCACATAGGTGACGTGTTCGGCCCCGTAGACATGGCGCAGCAGCCGGTAGAGCACGTCAAAGACCACAACGGGCCGCGCGTTGCCCAGATGCGCACGGTCATAAACGGTCGGCCCGCAGACATACATGCGCACGTTCTTCTTATCGAGCGGCTCGAACCGCTCCTTCTGGCGGGTTTTCGTATTGTAAAGCGTGATCTCGGTCATAGGCGTGTCCTCGCGCGCGGGATGCCCGGCGGGGGTAGCAACTTAGAACCTCGGATGGAAGTAAGGAAACGGACCCACGCGGACAGATGTCAGCCGGTAATGCAGCAGGGAATGGTCTTGGTGCGGGTCATGGGCGGATGGTAGCGTGATCTCCGTGATCTGCCAAGCGTTTCCAACCTGACCCGCACCATCCGGGGCAATCTGACCGGGAAATTTCAGGCCAGGCCGGCCCCGCGAGATTGACAAATCCGGCGCGGGATGCGCCCTTGCCCCGGACTTTGGCGTAACGGGGCGAAACATGCGGCAATCACATCGGATATCGACGCTGAACGGCGATGCCAAGGATGATGGCTGGGGCCTCTTCAACCTCGCGCGGGCGCGCATCGCGCAAGGCGCGGAGATCATCGAACTGACGCAGGGCGAGCATGATATCGGCACCGACGCGCGTATTCTGGAGGCGATGCACGCCTCGGCGATGCGCGGCGTGACCGGCTATTCGCCCGTCCCCGGTCTGCCCAAGCTGCGCGAAGCGGTCGCGAAACGCCTGACGGATCGCACCGGCGTTGCCACCACCCCCGACCATGTCCAGATCACGCCAGGGGGGCAGGCGGGCCTGTTCGCGGCGCATAACGCGACCTGCGATCCGGGCGACCGGGCGCTCTATATCGACCCCTATTACGCCACCTATCCCGGCACGTTGCGCGCGGTCGGCGCGGTTCCGGTGGCGGTCGAGGCGCGGTCCCGGCATGGGTTCCAGCCGCGGGCGGAGGCGATTGCGGAAAAGGCCGAGGGCGCGAAATCGCTGCTGGTCAACACGCCCAACAACCCGACCGGGGCCGTCTATGGCATTGAAACGCTTGAGGGAATCGCACGGGTCACGCAAGATCACGACCTCTGGCTGATCTCGGACGAGGTCTATGACACGCAGGTCTGGGAAGGGGAACATATCTCCCCCCGCGCCCTGCCCGACATGGCCAAGCGCACGTTGGTCGTGGGCTCGATGTCAAAAAGCCACGCGATGACCGGCTCGCGCCTGGGGTGGGTCGTGGGGCCGCCCGAGGTGATCCAGAACCTGACCTTTCTGGCCAATGCCACCACCTATGGCGTGGCCGGTTTCGTGCAGGAGGCGGGGTTGCACGCCCTCTCGTTAGGCGTTGATCTTGAAGAGGAAATCGCCGCCCCCTTCCGTCGCAGACGGGCCATCGTGCTGCGGCTGGTCGAGGGGCAGAACGTGGTGCGCGCAATCCCGGCGCAGGGCGCGATGTACACGATGCTGGACATCCGCGCGACGGGGCTTTCGGGCGAGGCGTTCGGGCGCGAATTGCTGGATCGGGAGGCCATCGCGGTGATGCCGGGGGAAAGCTTCGGCCACGCCGCGGCGGGGCATATCCGGCTGGCGCTGACCACGGATGACGCCAGGCTTGAGGATGCGGTGGCCCGCCTTCTGGCGCTGGCGGGACGTCTGGCGGAACGAAATTCCTGACAGGTTTGTTTGCTTTTTCGACATCCACGCCCGTTTTTCGGCGTCACGATCCGCAAAGCCGCGCTAGGGTCGGGTCATGATGTTCGACCTGCCCGATTCCGACACGCTCTATGATGCGCTGGTGGCGCGCGATCCCGGCTTTGACGGGCGCGCCTATGTCGGCGTGACCTCGACCGGGATCTTCTGCCGCCTCACCTGCCCCGCCCGCAAACCGCTGCGCAGAAACTGCGTCTTTCACGCGAGCGTGGCCGACTGCCTGGAGGCCGGGTTCCGGCCCTGCAAGCGATGTCATCCGATGCAGGCCGCCGAGCCCCTTGTCGCCGATCTGTTGGCCGCGCTCGAGGCCGATCCGGTCCGGCGCTGGCGCGAGGGCGACCTGATCGGCGCGGGCCATGACCCCTCGACCGTGCGCCGCGCCTTCAAACGCGCCTTCGGGATGAGTTTCCTCGAAATGGCGCGGCTGCGGCGATTGCGCGAGGGGTTCACGACATTGTCCGAGACCGGCAGCGTCACCCAGGCGCAATTGCAGGCCGGGTTCGAGAGCCCCTCGGCCTTCCGCGCCAGCTTTGCGCGGCTCCTGGGGGTCGCGCCGGGAAAACTGCGCCAGGGCGCGCGGTTGCAGGCCGATTGGATCGACAGCGATATGGGGCCGATGGTGGCGGTCAGCGACGCGCGCGCGCTCTACCTGCTGGAATTTGCCGACCGCAAGGCGCTGCCTGCCGAGTTGAAGCGGCTGGCGCATGATGCCAGGGGCGATATCGGCATTGGTCGCCCTGAACCGACGCAAGCGGTGGCGAACGCGCTGGCACGGTATTTCGCGGGCGAGCGAGCGGAGTTCGACATCCCGCTGGCCCCCGGCGGCACGCCGTTCCAGGCCCTTGTCTGGGGGGCGTTGCGCCGGATCGAACCGGGGCGCACCCGCAGCTATTGCGACCTTGCGCGCGAAATCGGTCGCCCCTCGGCCACACGGGCCGTTGCGCGCGCCAACGGGGCCAACCGGATCGCGATCGTGATCCCGTGCCACCGCGTGATCGGCGCGGATGGCGGGCTGACCGGCTACGGTGGCGGGCTCTGGCGCAAGGAGCGCCTGATCGCGTTGGAGAGACATTATGCAAGGGACTGCGTGACATGACCGAGACCCAAGGCGCGATTTTCCGCGAGATGCACCGCCCCGGCGAGCCGTTCATCCTGGCCAATGCCTGGGATGCGGGCTCGGCCCGGATGCTGGAGGCCCTGGGCGCGAGGGCGATTGCGACATCCTCGGCGGCGCATGCGTTTACACTGGGGCGGCCCGATGGCGGCACGCTGACCCGCGACGAGGCGCTGGCCCATGCCCAGGATCTTATGGCGGCGGTCAAGGTTCCGGTGCAGGGCGATTTCGAGAACGGGTTCGGCGACGACCCCGAGACCTGCGCCGAGACCGTGCGGCTGGCCGCCGGGATCGGGCTGGCGGGGATCTGCATCGAGGATATTCAACTGCCGGGGACGGCCCCCTACCCCGCCGACCTGGCCGTCGAGCGCATCCGCGCCGCCGCCGATGCCGCGCCGGAGGATTTCGTGCTTTGCGCGCGGGCCGACGGGGTGTTGCTTGGGCAATACGACCTTGAGGAGGCCATCGCGCGGGTGCGGGCCTATGAGGCCGCCGGCGCGGGCTGCGTCTATGTGCCGATGCCGGGCAGCCTGGAGGGGCTGCGCGCGATCTGCGATGCGGTGTCGGTGCCGGTGAACGCGCTGGCGGCGGGGCCGTTCGCGCGGGTCAGCCGCGCCGAGTTCGCGGGGTTGGGTGTCGCGCGCATCTCGCTTGGCGGCGCGCTGGCGCGGGCGACGCACCGGGTGATCCATGATGCGGGCAAGGCGATGTTCGACCTGGGCGATTTCTCACCCCTCGCGCAGGGCCTCTCGGGCGAGCAGACCGATGCGCTGCTGCGCCGCGACTGAGCTTGCGATTTTAGTTAACATGTGCATTGACTGCCCGCGACAAAGCACTTTGCGTTTGAATTGAATCGAAAGGCGCTGCCTCTCCCCTACGGTCGAACGCGCCTTTCGACGCAGTCTGAATCGGACAATACGCAAAATGCTGAAGCGGGAGAGCTGAAGCGGGAGACATGCGACATGGATCATGACGAGTTGCCGAAATGGTCGGCGCGCGCGGCGAACTGGGCGCGGGACTACCACAAGGGGCTGCGCGACCGGCCCGTGCGCGGGCAGGTGACACCGGGCAGCATCCGCGACGCCCTGCCCGCCACCGCGCCGGAGCAGCCGGAACCGATGGAGGCGATCTGGGCCGATTTCGAACGGCTCGTGCCGGATAACATGACCCATTGGCAGCATCCGCGTTTCTTCGCCTATTTCCCGTCCAACGCCTCGCCCGCCTCGATGCTGGCGGAGCAACTGGCCAATGCGATCGCCGCGCAGGGCATGCTGTGGCAGACCGCGCCCGCCGCCAACGAGATCGAGGAGAGGATGGTGGGCTGGCTGGCCGCCGCCCTTGGCCTGGCCGACATGCGCGGCACGATCCATGACAGCGCCACCACCGCGACGCTTTGCGCGGTCCTCACGATGCGCGAGAGGGCGCTGGACTGGGCGGGGCTGACGCACGGGTTGTCGGGCGCGGGGCGCGTGCGGATTTACGCGTCGGATCAGACCCACAGCTCCATCGACAAGGCGGTGCGGCTGGCGGGCATCGGGCAGGAGAACCTGGTGAAGGTGGCGACGGATGCCTCCCTGTCGATGGAGGCGGGCGCGTTGCAGCAAGCGATCCGCGCCGACCGCGCGGCGGGGTATCTTCCGGCGGGCGTGGTCTTTTGTGCGGGCGGCACGTCCGTGGGCGCGTTCGACGATATCGCCGCCGGGTTACAGGTGGCGCGGGCCGAGGGGCTCTACACCCATGTCGATGCGGCCTGGGCAGGCTCGGCGATGATCTGCCCCGAGTTCCGCCCGCTCTGGGCAGGCGCCGAGGGCTGCGATTCCATCGTCTTCAACCCGCATAAATGGCTCGGCGTGCAGTTCGATTGCTCGGTGCAGTTCCTGGCCGATCCCGCCCCCCAGGTGAAGACGCTCGGGCTGCGGCCCGACTACCTTGAGACGCTGGAGGGCGAGGTCACCGATTTCAACGAATGGACGGTGCCGCTTGGCCGCCGGTTCCGGGCGCTGAAACTGTGGTTCGTGCTGCGCGCCTACGGGTTGGAGGGGTTGCGGGCGCGGCTGCGCAACCATGTCACCTGGGTGGCGGAGCTGTGCGAACGGGTGGCGGCGATCGAGGGGCTGGAGGTGGTCACGGAGCCCCGGCTGGCGCTGTTCACCTTTGCCCATGTCGATGGCGACGCGGCGACGGAGCGACTGATCCGGGCGGTGAACGCGGATGGGCGGGTCTACCTGACGCAGACGCGCCACGCAGGGCGGTTCGTCATCCGCATGACGGCGGGCAGTTTCGACTGCACGAGGGACGATGTGATGATGGTCGAGACCGTGTTGCGCGAGGCGCTTGGCTGAAGGGGTGTCGAATTGCTGCGCAATCCGACGCGCGGGGGACGCTGTCCCCCGCACCCCCTGAGGTATTTGTAGCAAAATGAAAGGGATCAGCGTGGCAGGGCGGCGGCCTCGCGTGCGAGGGTTTCGATGCGGGTCCAGTCGCCTGCGGTGACCGCGTCCGCAGGGGCCACCCAGGAACCGCCCGCGCAGACCACGTTGGGCAGGCTGAGATAGGCGGTGGCATTGGCCAGCGACACGCCGCCGGTGGGGCAAAAGGCGATCTGCGGAATGGGCGCGCCGATGGCTCTCAGCGCGGGCGCGCCGCCCGACGCCTCGGCGGGGAAGAATTTCAGCATGTCATAGCCGCGTTCCAAGAGCGCCATCGCCTCGGAGGCGGTCGCGGCACCGGGCAGGAGCGGGAGGTCGGCGGCCTCGCAGGCATCGAGCAGCCGGTCGGTCGCACCGGGCGAGACGCCGAAGCTGGCCCCAGCGGCCTTCGCGGCGGGGACATCCTCGGGGGTGAGCAGCGTGCCTGCCCCGACGACACCGCCGGGGACCTGCGCCATTTCGCGGATCACGTCGAGGGCGGCGGGCGTGCGCAGCGTGACCTCCAGCGCGGGCAGACCGCCCGCGACCAGCGCCTCGGCCAGCTTGCGGGCATGGGCGGCATCCTCGACCACGAGGACGGGGATGATCGGGGCGAGGGCCGCGATGCGGCGGGCCTCGGCGGAGGCGGCTTGGGGGGTCATTATTGCGTGTCCTTCGAGCGTGTCGCGGGTGGAGGGAGGCCCTCCGGGGGGGATATTTTGCGGAACAAAGAAGACTCAGGTGAGACAGCAGGCCCCAGACGTGGCGGGGCCCGCCGCCCGGCGGAAGAGGTCGAACATCTCGCGCCCGATGCCGTGGGTGTTGGCGGTGAGATCGGGGGGCGTGACGATGCGGTCGGCAACGCCGTCTGTCAGCACCTCCAGTCGGCCCTCACGCGCATCGACGCGGATCATGTCGCCATCGTGCAGCTTGGCGATCAGCCCGCCATCGAGCGCTTCGGGGGCAACATGGATCGCGGACGGCACCTTGCCCGACGCGCCCGACATACGGCCATCGGTGACCAGCGCGACCTTGTGGCCGCGATCCTGCAAGACGGCCAGGACCGGGGTCAGGCTGTGCAATTCGGGCATGCCGTTGGCCTTCGGTCCCTGGTAGCGGACCACGACCACGACATCATGGTCGAGCTGGCCCGCGCGGAACGCCTCCTTCACGGCGGCCTGGTCCTCGAACACGGCGGCCGGGGCCTCGATCACGTGGCGCTCGGGGTCGACGGCCGAGACCTTCATGATGCCGGTGCCGAGATTGCCGGTGAGTTCGGCCAGCCCGCCGGTTTTCCCGAACGGATCGGAGGCGGGGCGCAGGATCTTGTCGTTGAGCGATTTGCCCGCGCCATCGGTCCAGACGACCCGGCTGCCCTCAAGCCTGGGCTCCTGCCGGTAGCGCGACAAGCCGTCGCCCGCGATGGTGACGGTGTCGTCATGCAGGAGCCCTGCATCCAGCAACTCGCCGATCATGTAGCCAAGCCCGCCCGCGGCGTGGAAATGGTTCACATCGGCGAGCCCATTGGGATAGACCCGCGCCATCAGCGGCACGGCGGCGGAGATGTCGGCGAAATCGGCAGGCTCCAGCAGCACACCCGCCGCGCGCGCCATGGCGGGCAGGTGCAGCACCAGGTTGGTCGAGCCCCCCGTTGCCATCAGCCCGACGATGCCGTTCACGAAGGCCTTTTCGTCCAGCACCTCGCCCGCGGGGCGGAAATCGTTGCCAAGCGCGGTTATCTCCAGCGCGCGCTCGGTCGCGGCCACGGTCAGCGCATCGCGCAGCGGCGTGTTCGGGTTGACGAAGGAGGCGCCCGGCAGGTGCAACCCCATGAATTCCATCAGCATCTGGTTGGTATTGGCGGTGCCGTAGAAGGTGCAGGTGCCGGGACCATGATAGGAGGCCATCTCGGCCTTCATCAGTTCCTCGCGCCCGATCTCGCCGGTGGCGAATTTCTGGCGGACCTTCGATTTCTCGTCATTTGGCAGGCCGGAGGTCATCGGACCGGCAGGCACGAAGACCGCCGGGATATGGCCGAAGGTGGCGGCGGCGATGATCAGCCCCGGCACGATCTTGTCGCAGACCCCCAGATACATCGCGGCGTCGAAACAGTTATGGCTGAGGCCCACGCCAGCGGCCAGGGCGATGACATCGCGGGAGAAAAGGCTGAGCTCCATCCCCGGCTGGCCTTGCGTGACCCCGTCGCACATGGCCGGAACACCGCCCGCGACCTGCGCGGTGCCGCCACGGGTGCGGGCGGCCTGCTTGATCTGTGCCGGGAAACCCTCGAACGGCTGATGCGCGCTGAGCATGTCATTATAGGCGGTGATGATGCCGATATTGGGCGCGCGGGTGGTGGCGAGGCCGGATTGGTCCTGCCCCGCCCCGGCATAGGCATGGGCCTGGTTGCCACAGCTCAGATGGGCGCGGGTGGGCCCGTCCGACACGGCCTTGCGCATCCGGTCGAGATAGAGGCTCCGCGTCTCGGCGGAACGCTCGATGATACGGGCGGTGACGGCATCTATCGCGGGGTCGAGGGGCATGGGATCGGTCCTTTGCTCTGCTTGGCCTCTCTATACTACGTTAGCGCTAACAGTTCCAGCCCCGGAATGAGGATCAGATCAGGCTCATGCCGACCAGCCGCCCGATGGCCCAGGTCGCGGCCATGGCGATGAGGCCCCAGATCACGACGCGGGCGGCGGCCTTGATCTTGGGGGCGCCACCGGCCTGCGCGCCGAGCGCGCCCAACCCCACCAGCGCCAGCACCGTGGCAATGCCGACCCACCAGATCAGCCCGCCGATCGGGGCAAGGCCCGCGACCACCAGCGGGGCCGCCGCGCCAAGCGCGAAGGTGAGCGCCGAGACCAATGCGGCCTGCACCGGCGCGGGCGGGCTGAGGTCGGTGATCCCGATCTCGTCGCGCAGATGTGCGCCAAGCGCGTCCTTCTCGGTCAATTCGCGGGCGACATCGGCGGCGAGCCCTTGCGACAGCCCCCGCTCGCGGTAGATCGCCTCCAGCTCGGCCAGTTCGCCCTTGGGGTTGTGTTCCAGCTCATGCAATTCGCGCGCCATGTCGGCGCTTTCGGTATCGGCCTGGCTGGAGACCGAGACATATTCGCCCGCCGCCATCGACATGGCCCCGGCCACCATCCCTGCAATGCCTGCCAGCAGGATCGTGACCCGGTCGGCCCCGCCGCCCGCGACACCCACGATCAGCGAGGCGGTCGAGAGGATACCGTCATTGGCCCCCATCACGGCGGCGCGCAGCCAGCCGGTGCGACCCGACAGATGTGGTTCGATATGGGCGGAAGGGTTAGACATCGGACACCAGGATCTTGCCGGGATTGAAGAGGTTCAGGGGATCGACGCCGTGCTTGACGGCGACCATCATTGAGACCGCGCCTTCGCCCAGTTCGGGCAGCAGATAGCGCGCCTTGCCCTGGCCGATACCGTGTTCGCCGGTGCAGGTGCCATCCATGGAAATCGCCAGGTCGTTGAGCCAGGAGACAAATTCCTGCGCACGGGCGACCTCATCGGGGTCGTCCATCATGATCAGGGGAAGGGTGTGGAAATTGCCGTCGCCGACATGGCCCACGACCGGCGCGATGAGGCCGAGCGCCCCGGCCTTCTCCTGCGCCCTGGTCACGCATTCCGCCAGACGGCTGACCGGCACGCAGCAATCGGTCGAGATGCCCTTCGCGCCCTTGCGGAGCGCCAGCGAGGCCCAATAGGCATCGTGGCGCGCGGCCCAAAGCTTGCTGCGCTCCTCGGGTTTGGTGGTGAAGGTGAAGGCGAGGCTGCCGTGATCGGCGGCGATCTCTCCGAAACTTTCGGCCTGTTCCTTGACCGACGCATCGGTGCCGTGAAACTCCAGCAGCAGCAGCGGGGTTTCCGGCAGGTCCAGCCTGGAATAGGCGTTGACGCCCTTGACCGAAAGCGCATCCAGCAGCTCGATCCGCGCCACGGGGATGCCCATCTGGATGGTCATGATGACAGCGTTGCAGGCGGCCTCGACTGTCGGAAAGCTGCATGTCGCGGCAGAGATCGCCTCGGGGATGCCGTAGAGTTTCAGGGTCAGTTCGGTGATCAGGCCAAGCGTGCCCTCGGAGCCGATCAGAAGCCGCGTCAGGTCGTAGCCGGCGGATGTCTTGCGGGCGCGGGCGGCGGTTTTCACGATCTCGCCCGAGGGCAGCACCGCCTTGAGCGCCAGCACATTCGTCGCCATCGTGCCGTAGCGCACCGCGTTGGTGCCCGAGGCGCGCGTCGCCGCCATGCCGCCAAGCGAGGCGTTCGCACCGGGATCGACCGGGAAGAAGAGGCCGGTGTCGCGCAGGTAGGTGTTGAGACCGTCGCGGGTGACGCCGGGCTGGATCACCACATCCATATCCTCGGCATTGACCTGCAACACCTGGTCCATGCGGGAAAAATCGACCGAGACGCCGCCCGCGGGGGCATTCACATGCCCCTCAAGCGAAGTGCCGGTGCCGAAGGGGATGATGGGCACGCGATGGGCGATGCAGGTCTGCACGACCTCCTGCACCTCTTCCTCGCTGTCGACGAAGACGACGCCATCGGGGGGCTGGTTCACGATCCAGGTGGTGGTGTGGCCATGCTGTTCGCGGATGCTCTGCCCGGTCTCGAAACGGTCGCCGAAGCGCTGCTTGAGGATGCCGAGGACGGCGGCGATGCCCTCTTCGTTTCGGGGCAGTTCCATCAACTCGGTCATATCGGATGATCCTCGCACTATCGGCACCAATGAAAAACCTATGGGCGGCGCGGTCCGGGTGCAACGGACCTGCCCGATTTGCCGCAGCATGGGCGTTAACAATCTTTAAGGAAAGACGATCTGTTAACCTTTCAGAAAGAAAGGCTGCGTAACCGTAGGGCTTGCGGGGGCAAGCTGATGAGGCCGAAACCGCAAGAAGGCCCCTGCCGCATCGCACCCAAATCATGCGGCGGGGGCTGACCGGCCATCCGAAAAGTTAACGGATCATTCCGCCGCTGCGCGCGCGGCGTCCAGTTCGGCGGCCTTGGCCTCGACCTGTTCGACGATATGGGAAACCATGGCGTCGTTCGAGAGCTTGTGCGCGATCTTGCCGTCGAGATAGACCATGCCCGCCCCGGCCCCGCCGCCGGTAAAGCCGACATCGGTCAGCAGCGCCTCGCCGGGGCCGTTGACGACGCAGCCGATGATGCTCAGGCTCATCGGCGTCTTGATATGGGCCAGCTTTTCCTCAAGGATTTCAACGGTTTTGATCACGTCAAAGCCTTGCCGCGCGCAGGACGGGCAGGAGATGATATTGACCCCGCGATGGCGCAACCCGAGCGCCTTGAGGATCTCGTAGCCGACCTTGACCTCCTCGACCGGATCGGCCGAGAGGCTGACGCGCAACGTGTCGCCGATGCCCATCCACAGAAGGTTGCCAAGACCGATGGCGGATTTGACGGTGCCGGTGGTCAGACCGCCGGCCTCGGTGATGCCAAGGTGAATCGGTGCGTCCGTGGCCTCGGCCAAACCCTGATAGGCGGCGGCGGCCATGAACACGTCGGAAGCCTTCACGGAGATCTTGAACTCGTGGAAATCGTGATCCTGCAGGATGCGGATATGGTCGAGGCCGCTTTCGATCATCGCGGCGGGGCACGGCTCGCCGTATTTCTCCAGCAGGTGCTTTTCGAGGCTGCCGGCATTGACGCCGATACGGATCGAACAGCCATGGTCGCGCGCGGCATTCACCACCTCGCGCACCCGTTTCGCATCGCCGATATTGCCGGGATTGATGCGCAGGCAGGCGGCCCCCGCCTCGGCGGCTTCGATGCCGCGCTTGTAGTGGAAATGGATGTCGGCCACGATCGGCACCGGGCTTTCGCGCACGATCTCCTTCAGCGCCTTGGACGACGCCTCATCGGGGACCGAGACGCGGACGATGTCGGCGCCCGCATCGGCGCAGGCCTGGATCTGCGCGATCGTGCCCGGAATATCCGTGGTCAGCGTGTTGGTCATGGTCTGCACGGTGATCGGCGCGCCGCCACCCACGGGAACCGAGCCGACATGGATGCGGCGGCTGTCACGGCGGTCGATATTGCGCCAGGGGCGGATCGGGTTGTGAGACATGTGAACAGGCTTTCGGCGATCAGCGGCAATTGGCCCCTGACATAATCCCCCGAGGATCGGGCTGCAACGTTTGGCAATCGTCCCGTCTGACGTCAGTTGGCGGGCGCGTCCTCGCCGGTCAGGATCAGGGATGCGACACGCGGCAGGTCCGGGTCGGCATCGGCATCGGCCATCACGTAGGTCTCACTGAGCGAATCGGCCGTCAGCGCCACGTTGCGCGCGATATTGGCGCCGGGACCGGAGGGGCCGAGCGTGACGCCGTTGACCGCGAAATAGACCGCGCCGGAATTGCCCGCGCGCAGCACCGGCGCGTCGGCCCCGTCGGGCACGGTATAGGTATCGCCCGCGTTCAGCGTGCCCTCGAAAAGGACAGTGCCGGAGGCGGAGCTGACCCGGACCCAGGCCGGACGCACCGCGAAAAGCACAACTTCGTCAACCGGTTGGTCGGCGGTGACCTGGACGCCGCCATCACCCTCCGCGGGACCGGAGGCAAGCTGGAAGCCGCCCTCGGGGTCTGCCTCGGCCACAGCGGTTTCCGGCACGGCCGGGCGCGACAGGGTCGGCGTGGCACCGGGGAACCGGCCCACGGCATCGGGGTCCAGCGTGGCAATGGCCTGGTCGCGCGGGGTCAGGACGGGGGTGTCCAGCGCCTGCGGACGGTAGAGCCGGTCGATGGGATCGACGCGCGGCACGTTGGGCGTGGTGGCGTCGGGCAGATCGGCCTCGGCCATGTTGAGCGCGGCGCCCGCCAGCGGGTCGAGATTGGCGATGGTCTCGGGCGCTTCCTCGACGGGCACGAACTGCACCCGCTGGATATCGGTCAGCACCGACCAAGCCCCATAGCCGATGCCGGAGACCAGCAGGACCAGCACCAGCGCCGAGCCAAGCGCGCCGGGTTCGATCCGCGAGAACACGCTTTCACGCTGCGGCGCAAACGAGACGCGGGCCGATTTCATCACGTCATTGGGGTTCACCAGCCGCGCGGGCGCATCGCCGAAGGCGCGCTTGGCCTTCTGCGCCTGAAGCGCCGAGGTGCCATGGACACCGGCAAATCCGGCCTCTTTCGAGAAGCGGCGATAGGTCCATTCCGGATCCATGCCGAGATAGCGCGCGTAGGAGCGCACATAGCCCGCGACAAATCCCTTGGTGGCGAAGACGGAGAGGTCGGCGTTTTCGATGGCGGCAATATGCGCGGCCTTGATCTTCAGATCACGCTCCACATCCAGCAGCGATTTGCCGAGCGTGGCGCGTTCGCCGCGCATGATATCGCCCAGGGGCACGTCGAAATCGTCGAATTCCTCGACGGACGCCCCGGCATCAATGCTGTCATGCGTGTTCATGCCCAAAAGGCCCTGCCCCACGATTGGTCGGTTTTGTGACGTTTTGACGATCTGCCGACCGTGATTTCCCCAACCTCGGCCCTGATGATTCCCCAGATATGGCCAAGATGGTCCCTGCTTAACACAGGATGCGGGGCTTTTGCACCCGCAACTGCCGCGTCACGCGGTCATATCGGCACGATTCAGCGCACAGTGGTTCCACAGCGCGTCCATCGCCCGCACGAGCCCGTCCAGCATCTTGGGATCATGCACCGGCGAGGGCGTGAAACGCAGCCTCTCGGTGCCGCGCGGGACGGTGGGAAAGTTGATCGGCTGGACGTAGATGCCGTAATCGGTCAGCAGCATGTCCGAGATCTTCTTGGTATGCACCGGGTCGCCGACGATGACCGGCACGATGTGGCTGCCATGGTCGATGATCGGCAGGCCCATGCCCTTGAGGCGCAGTTTCAGCACCTTGGCGCGTTCCTGGTGCAGGTCGCGGCGCGGCTGGTCGGTCTTGAGGTGGCGCACGGAGGCCGCCGCCCCAGCCGCCACCGCGGGCGGAATCGAGGTGGTGAAGATGAACCCCGGCGCATAAGACCTTATCGCGTCGACCATTTTCGCCGATGCGGTGATGAAGCCACCCATCACGCCATAGGCCTTGCCGAGCGTGCCGTTGATGATATCGACCCGGTCCATCAGCCCGTCACGCTCGGCGACACCGCCGCCGCGGGGGCCATACATGCCGACGGCGTGAACCTCGTCGAGATAGGTCAGCGCGTTGAACGCGTCGGCGAGGTCGCAAATCTCCTCGATCGGGCCGAAATCGCCATCCATCGAATAGATCGATTCAAAGGCGATGAGCTTCGGCGCGGCGGGATCGTCGGCCTCCATCAGCTCGCGCAGATGGGCCACGTCATTGTGCCGGAAGATGCGCTTGTTGCCGCCATTCCTGCGCACGCCCTCGATCATCGAGGCATGGTTCAGCGCGTCGGAATAGATGATCAGGCCGGGAAACAGCTTGGGCAGGGTCGAAAGCGTCGCGTCATTGGCGATATAGGCCGAGGTGAAGACCAGCGCCGCCTCCTTGTCGTGCAGGTCGGCAAGCTCCGCCTCCAGCGCCTTGTGATAGACCGTGGTGCCCGAGATGTTGCGCGTGCCGCCCGACCCTGCGCCGGTCGCCTCCAGCGCGTCCTTCATCGCGTTCAGCACCACCGGGTGCTGGCCCATGCCCAGATAATCGTTGCCGCACCACACGGTGATGTCCTGTTCGGTGCCATCGGGCCGGGTCCAGACCGCGTGCGGAAACTGGCCGCGGCGGCGTTCGATGTCGATGAAGGTGCGGTAGCGGCCTTCTTCATGCAGGCGATTGAGGGCCGTATCGAGCGCGGCGGCGTAGCTGGCTGGGTCTTGGCGCATCGGCCTCTCCTTCATCGGGCTATGGTGGCAGGCGGCCCGCAAGGCGTGTCGTCTATGGCAGGTCGGGGCGCGGAAGTGATCCCGGTCGCGCCCTTGGAATTGTTCCAAGGTTGACTTAGGCCCTCACGGGCCCTTGTCGCAAGTTACATTTTGCCGCGCTTGAGACTTTGACATGGATCAAGGGCGCCTGTCGCGGGTGAAATCGTTCGGAAATTCCACAAGCTCATTCATCTGCCCCCCTCAGCCGTCGATCACGGCGCGGCAGTCGGTCTCGCCGCAGGCCGCCAGCGCCTCGGTCAGATCGCTGCCGATGCCCCATTGGCCGGTCGTCTCCGAAATCGCCATCACGCGGTTGCGCCCGAGGCGGCGGAAATCGCCGCGCAGGGCGGCGGTGGCGTCGGTGCTCAGTTGCAGGGGGCGGCCGGGTTCCCAGCCTTCGGGGCGGATCACCAGGACGACGACGCAGGCCGGACCGCTGGTGCGCGCCTCGTTGCAGGCGGCAAGGGCGGCGGTGCGGGCGTTGGCCTCGTCGTGGTAATTGGCCGCGGCGATGGTCGCCTCCGAGGCCAGCCCCATCTCCGGCGCGATGGCGATCGCGGCGTAATAGGCCTGGGTCTGCACCAGCTGGTTCAGGATCGCGATATCGGTCTCCGAGAGGCTGTCATGCAGGATCACCTCGCCCTCGACCGCGCCGTCTTCGGCAAAGACCAGGCGGCGCGCCTCGCGCAGGTTGGGCAGCTCCTGCGCCAGGGCGGGCGCGGCAATGGCAAAGGCGGTCAGGCAGAGGACGCCCAGGCGGATCGGTCGGAATTTCATCGTCAAAACACTCCCTTGGCAGCAATGGGTCGGGGGACAGGATAGGGCGACGGGCGCTGAGGGGCAATCAGACAGCGGCACGGGCCGCGGGAATCTGCGCATCGAGGCGGGGTGGCCTGCCCGCTGGACAGTCGCCGCGCCGGTGGTAAGGTCGCGGGCGATCTCCCCGATTTGACCAAAGGATGAAGCCGATGTCCCTCGATGCCGTTCTCGCCCGAATTGATGCCGATCTGGAGCCCGCCGTCGGGCGGTTGCTGGAGCTTCTGCGCATCCCCTCGATCTCGACCGACCCGGCCTATGCGGGCGATTGCCAGGAGGCCGCCGATTGGCTGGTCAGGGATTTGCAGGCGCTCGGGTTCGACGCCTCCAAGCGCGAGACGCCGGGCCACCCGATGGTGGTGGCGCATTCAGAGGGCGAGGGCCCGCATATCCTGTTCTACGGCCATTACGACGTGCAGCCGGTTGATCCGCTGGACCTGTGGCACACGCCGCCCTTTGAACCGGCGCTGGAGGAGATCCCCAGGGGCACCGTCATTCGCGGGCGCGGCGCGTCGGATGACAAGGGGCAGCTGATGACCTTCGTGGAAGCCTGCCGCGCGTGGAAAGCAGTGCATGGGGAACTGCCCGGCCCCATCACGCTCTTCTTCGAGGGGGAAGAGGAATCGGGCTCGCCCTCGCTGGTGCCGTTCATGAAGGACAACGCCGGGGAACTGACCGCCGATATTGCACTAATCTGTGATACCGGCATGTTCGGCGAGGAGACACCCGCCATCGTCACCCGCCTGCGCGGCATGGTGCGCGAGGAGATCACCGTGACGGGGCCGGACAAGGATCTGCATTCGGGCATGTATGGCGGCATCGCGATGAACCCGATCCGGGTGCTGACCCGCATCCTGGGGGGGCTGCATGACGCGGAGGGCCGGGTCACGATCCCCGGCTTCTATGACGACATCCCCGAGCTCAGCAACGCGCAGAAGGCGGAATGGGACGATCTGGGCTTCTCCGAGTCCGAATTCCTGGGCGCGGTGGGGCTGTCGGTGCCCGCAGGCGAAAAGGGGCGGTCCGGGCTGGAGATGATCTGGTCGCGGCCCACGGCCGAGATCAACGGCATCTCGGGCGGCTATACCGGCGCGGGGTTCAAGACCGTGCTGCCGTCGAAAGCCCATGCCAAGGTCAGCTTCCGCCTGGTCGAGGGGCAGGATCCGGTGAAGATCGACGCGAATTTCCGGGCGTGGTTCGAGGATCAGTTGCCTGCCGATTGCACCGTGACGTTTTCCGAGCCCGAGGGGGCCGCGGCGGGGATCATGGATACCTCGCACCCGGTCTTCGAGCAGGCCCGCGCGGCGCTGAGCGATGAATGGCCGCAAGACGCCGCCTATATCGGCTGCGGCGGCTCGATCCCGATCGCGGCCTATTTCAAGGATATCCTGGGGATGGACGCCCTGCTGACCGGGTTCGGCAAGGATGACGACGCGCTGCATTCGCCGAACGAGAAATACGACCTGGAGAGCTTTCACAAGGGCATCCGCTCCTGGGCGCGGGTGCTGGATGCTGTGATGCGGTAATCCGGCGGAGAGGTCGCTCGATGTTTGAGCTGCGGGGGGAGAGGTGGCGCTTTTTGTGGCGAGGTGTCGCCCCTGGCTGGTGTCGTGCAGCCTGCGGCGCAGGTATTTGAGGCAAAATGAAAGTGGAAGATCCGTTGTCAGGCAAAGGCCGCGGGGCCGCGCCAGAAGCGGGTCATCATCATCAGCCCCGCGAAGCTGAGGCCGATGGCAAGGCCGAGCCAGATCCCCTGCCCCGCCATGCCGAGCGGGAAGCCCAGGATATAGGCGGCGGGCAGGCCCACGACCCAATAGGCCAGCACCGCCTGGATCATTGGCACCCGCGTGTCCTGCACGCCGCGCAGGAGGCCAAGCGCCACCACCTGCGCCGCATCCGCCAGTTGAAAGAGCGCCGCCATGGCCAGAAGACCGGTGGCGATGGCGAGGATCTGCGGCAGGGCCGGGTCGCGCGGGTCGATGAAGAGACGGATCATCGGGCCGGGGAGCCACAGGAAGGCCAGGATGGTGAGCGCGACCATGACGCCCGAGAGGAACAGGCAGGCGAAGGCGCCCTGGCGCAGCGCGTAGGTGTCGCGTCGGCCCCAGGCGTGGCCCGCCCGGACCGTGGCCGCGGACGAGATGCCGATATGGACCATGAAGGTGATCGAGGAGATCTGCAGCGCGATGGAATGGGCCGCAAGCTCGCGCTCGCCGATCCAGCCCATCATGACGGAAGTGGCGGCAAACAGGCCGACCTCGGCCAGCATGGTCAGCCCGATGGGCCAGCCGAGGCGGAAGACCTGGGTGAAGGCCTCGGGGTCGGCGCGCCAGATGCGGGCGAAGAGCGCGTAGCCGCGCATGCCGCGCCCGAAACCCGCATAGAGCGCAAGAAGGAGCGCCATGGCGCCATGCGTGGTGATCGAGGCCAAGGCCGCGCCGCGCACCCCCAGTTCGGGCATCCCGAGATTGCCGAAGATGAACACCCAGTTGACACCGGCATTGACGACGGCACCGGCCAGCGTGACCCAGAGCAGCACGCGGGCGCGGCCAAGCGCGCTGAGGTGACTTCCGAGCACCATGACCAGCAGCGCCGCGGGCATCGACCAGCCGGTAATGCGCAGGTAATCCTGACCGTTGGCGGAGAGCTGCACCTCCTGCCCCAGGAACAGGAAAACCGGGCCGGAGAACCAGAAGAAGGGCAGCGTCAGGAGGGCGAAGAGGGTCGAGATCCAGATCCCCATGCGCGTGGCACGGCGCACCTGGATGGCATCGCCATTGGAGGTGGCGGCGGCCACCAGCGGCATCACCGCCTTGGCAAAACCCGAGCCGAGCAGGAAGATCACCACGAAGAAGGTGCTGGCCAGCGCCACGGCGGCCAGTTCGCTGACCCCGTACCAGCCCATCATCACCGTGTCGGTCAGACCGATCGAGATCTGCGCCAGGTGGCTGCCCACCAGCGGCAGCGACAGCGCCCAGGTTTCGCGCAGGTGATCGGAAAAGCGTTTCATGTCCTTGCGCTACCTTGGGCGGGCGGGCTTGCCAAGATGGGAAATACCGGCGGGCCACAGTCCGGGGGCACGGTCGATCGTTTCCATTCTGGAACCGCTTTGTGCCAGTAAAGACAGGGCTATCGCCTCATTCGCGCCACATTCCGGAGCGATCTTGCAGGGGCCAGAAATTTCCATGAAGGTCCAATCATCGTGTCCAATTTTCGTCAATTCCTGACCAGTGAAAGCGGTGCGATCACCGTTGACTGGGTCGTATTGACGGCCGCCGTCGCCGGCATGGCACTTGCCGCGACCGCCATGGTCGAGGGCGGATTGGAGAGCCTCGCCTCGGACCTTGAGGCGCAATTGCGCACGCAGCAGGTCTCGGACGCCTTCGTGCAGTTCAATTCCTCGCATTTCGACGCGCTTTACGATGCGGGCATCGTGACCGAGGAGAATGCCGAGACCTATTTCGGGCTCGCCAACGAGATGACCAATGCCGAGATCCTGACCGCGCTTGAGGACGGGATCCTGGACTATAACGACGGCAACCTGACCGACGCGGAAATCGCGCAGCTGGTCGCCCTTGCCAGCGTCGCTTACCAGCGCAACATCATCGACGACAGCTATGGGCTGGTCGCGACCTATTAGAAGATGTCGCCCAAGATTGGGATCCGGTGCTGAGCGTCTCGGACACGCGACATCCACAAGGTTTCCATGCTCTGCCCTTCCTGGGGGGAGAGTCTGGACCAAGCGGCGCGCCCATCGCCCCGGGCGCGCCGCTTCCTTTTGGGGTCAGGGCCGGTGATCGGGGGGGCGGGCGCCGTGGCGGTCTCAACACCCTTGTCCGGGTCGTCGTGTAGTAGAAGAGCATCGCCCCCCTCGCCTGGGTGTCGCCGTGCCGCATATCGAGCGACACCTTGCCCGATGGGGGCAGTTTCCAGCGAACCATTGGCCGCGCGCCTGCCCGGTCGGCTGGTTCAGCGCCACGACGGGGGGGGGGCGAAGCGCGGGTTGAGGTGGTCGGTAAACCGCGTGATCGTGCCGCCCCTGCCCGCCGCATCGCGCCCCTCGAAGAGCCGCCCGAATTTCTGCCCCCACTCCCCGCGCCCAACGCCCGATCTCGAGAAGCTCGGCCTGCAACAGCGCCTTGCCGGTCTAAAGGGCGCGGCGGCCCATCTTGCGGGGATGGGGTCATGCGGTATCGGTCAAGGGCGGGCTACCGTGGCCGGGGATCGGTCCGGGCGCGCCATATCGCGGCATCCCCTGGCCTTGAGCCGTGTCAGGCCCGGCGGCTTCATGCGCCTTTCTTGTGGGTATGATGTCAGCCGCGCACAGAATCTTGCGTCTGCCCTTGCCCGTGCCCCCGCCAAGCGCCTAAACTCCGCCGCAACAAAGAAACGATCGAAATGAGCAGCACCATGGCCGATGATCTACTTTCCCCGGTCGCCGAGTCCGGCGGCTACGATGCCTCCTCGATCGAGGTTCTGGAGGGGCTGGAGCCTGTCCGCAAGCGCCCCGGCATGTATATCGGCGGCACCGATGAGCGCGCGCTGCATCATCTTGTGGCCGAGGTTCTGGACAATTCGATGGACGAGGCCGTGGCGGGCCACGCCACCCGGATCGAGGTGGAGTTGCACGAGGATCACTCCGTCACCATCCGCGACAACGGGCGCGGCATCCCGATCGACCCGCATCCCAAGTTCCCGGAGAAATCGGCGCTGGAGGTGATCCTCTGCACCCTGCACGCGGGCGGCAAGTTCTCGGGCGACAGCTATGAGACCTCGGGCGGCCTGCACGGGGTCGGCGTCTCGGTGGTCAATGCGCTGTCCGATCACCTGCGGGTGGAGGTCGCGCGCAACCGGGAACTCTACGCGCAGGAGTTTTCGCGCGGGATTCCGCAAGGCCCGGTGCAGCATGTCGGCCAGGCCCCGAACCGGCGCGGCACCTCGGTCACTTTCCATGCCGATGAAGAGATCTTCGGCCATCACCGCTTCAAGCCCGCGCGGCTGCTCAAGATGGTCCGCTCCAAGGCGTATCTGTTCTCGGGCGTGGAAATCCGCTGGAAATCGGCCATCGACGATGGCGAGACCCCGCGCGAGGCGACCTTCCATTTCCCCGGCGGGTTGTCGGATTACCTGAAGGAAACGCTCGGGGGGGCCTCGACCTATGCCGAGCAGCCCTTTGCCGGGACCGTCGATTTCAAGCAGCGTTTCAACACGCCCGGCAAGGTCGAATGGGCGATCAACTGGACCCCCTCGCGCGACGGGTTCATCCAGAGCTATTGCAACACCGTGCCCACGCCCGAGGGCGGCACGCATGAAGCCGGGTTCTGGACCGCGATCCTCAAGGGCATCCGGGCTTACGGGGAACTCGTCGGCAACAAGAAGGCCGCGCAGATCACGCGCGACGACCTGATCACGGGGGGCTGCGCGCTGGTCTCATGCTTCATCCGCGAGCCGGAATTTGTCGGCCAGACCAAGGACCGGCTGGCCACCGCCGAAGCGCAGAGGCTGGTCGAGGGCGCGGTGCGGGACCATTTCGATAACTGGCTGGCGGCGGATACGAAATCGGCGGGCGCGATCCTCGATTTCCTGGTGCTGCGGGCCGAGGAACGGCTGCGGCGCCGTCAGGAGAAGGAGACCGCGCGCAAATCGGCGACCAAACGCCTGCGCCTGCCCGGCAAGCTGGTGGATTGTTCGACCGCCACGCGCGAGGGCACGGAACTCTTCATCGTCGAGGGTGACAGCGCGGGCGGCTCGGCCAAGATGGCGCGCAACCGCAAGACGCAGGCGCTGCTGCCGCTGCGGGGCAAGATCCTGAACGTGCTTGGCGCGGCGTCGAACAAGATGAGCGCGAATGCCGAGATCAACGACCTCTGCCAGGCGATGGGGGTGGGGCTTGGCACCAAGTTCTCCATCGACGATCTGCGCTATGAGAAGATCATCATCATGACGGATGCGGATGTTGACGGGGCGCATATCGCCGCGCTGCTGATGACGTTCTTCTTCACCCAGATGCGGCCGATGATCGACGCAGGCCATTTGTATCTGGCCTGCCCGCCCCTCTATCGCCTGACGCAAGGCTCACGCCGCGTCTATTGCCTCGATGAGGCCGAGCGCGAGATGTGGGAGGCCAAGGGGCTCGGCGGCAAGGGCAAGATCGACGTGTCCCGCTTCAAGGGCCTGGGGGAAATGGACGCGAAGGATCTGAAAGAGACCACGATGGACCCGGAGGTGCGCAAGCTGATCCGGGTGTCGATTGACGAGGATGAGCCGGGAGAGACGGGCGACCTGGTGGAGCGGCTGATGGGAAAGAAACCGGAGTTGCGGTTTCAGTATATCCAGGAGAACGCGCGGTTTGTGGAGGAGTTGGATGTTTGAGGGGGCGTCATATCTTAGACAGCGGGCGAGAAGATGGTAGCCCGTGCAGACCAAGAAATAACTAAGGCAGTTTGTCCAAGATGTGCAACTGAGACCAACATATCTATCCTTTCCGAATTTGTGAGAACCTGGAAGGATGATATTCATCCAATTGATGGAACTGATAGATACTGGATGCTAGGGACTCTCTGAAGAACCTCCCCATTTCGGCGTGATCTGGTAGGATTCTGGCGGATGACAGAGGAGCCCGCCGATGCCTAAGCAGCCAGCCATTCCCGGCCTTCGTGACGCAATGAAGAAGAAGGTGACGCGGCGGGAG
>NZ_JBSXNT010000026.1:0-101717 GCF_056857775.1 Alterinioella sp. B-7 | reverse complement strand
GTGGCGGAGACGGCGACAAAGTCGTTCCGGTAATCCGGCCCGGACCACGCAACCTGCACCGCCGATCCGGCCTCGGCTGAGGCAGGCGCGTCCAGTGTTGCAGCAACGGCGGTGACCTGGATCGGCTGGCGGGCGATGATGGGGCGGTCCTGGTTGACGTAATAGCGCAGCTCGTACTCGCCCGGTTCGGTCGCCATCTGCACCGCTGCCGCACTGCCATCGCGGGTGTAGGTGTACTTCTCGTACCCGGTCCGATCGTCGGTGGCGGAGGCGGCGACAAAGTCGTTCCGGTAATCCGGCCCGGACCACGCAACCTGCACCGTCGATCCGGCCTCGGCTGTGGCAGGCGCGTCCAGTGTTGCACCGACGGCGGTGACCTGGATCGGCTGGCGGGCGATGATCGTGCGATCCTGGTTGACGTAATAGCGCAACTCATACTCGCCCGGTTCGGTCGGCATCTGCACCGCCGCCGGACTGCCATCGCGGGTGTAGGTGTAGTTCTCGTATCCGGTCGGGTCGTCGGTGGCGGAGACGGCGACAAAGTCGTTCCGGTAATCCGGCCCGGACCACGCAACCTGCACCGTCGATCCGGCCTCGGCTGTGGCAGGCGCGTCCAAGGTCGCGCCCAATTCGGTAACCTCGATCAGGCGCCGCCCGATGATGGTGCGATCCTGGTTGACGTAATAGCGGATCTCATAGGTGCCCGGTTCGGTCGGCATGGTCAGGCTGAGCGGCGTTCCCTCGCGCGTATAGGTGTAGTTCTCATAGCCGGTTGGATCGTCGCTGCCGGAGACAGCGATGAAGTCGTTCCGGTAGTCGGGTCCGGTCCAGCTGACCTGGATGTCCGACCCCGCGACGGCGCTGTCGGGGGCATCCAGAACCGCCTCGATATCGCTGATCTCGATGGGCCGCGTGGCGATGACGACACGGTCCTGCTGCATCACATAGCGCAGCTCGTAGCTGCCCGGATCGACCGGCATGGCGAGCCGTGCGGGGCTGCCCTCGCGGGTCAGCGCATAGGCGGTATAGGAGGTCTCGCCCGGCAGGCCCACGGCGATGAAGTCCGGCGCATAGCCGGGGCCGGTCCAGGCGATGTCGATGGTCTCACCGGCCAGGGCCGTTTCGGGCGCGTCCAGCGTGGCCGTTGCAGGCGTCACGGTCAGAGGATGCGTGGCCAGAACTTCGCGGCCGGTGCCGAGCGTGTAGCGCAGCTCGTAGCTTCCGGGCAGCGACGGCACGCGCAACTGGGCGGGATTGCCGTCTCGGGTCAGTGAATAGGTGGCGTAGGTTGCCTCCCCCACGGGCCCTGCGGCGATGAAGTCGCTTTGCGCGTCGGGGCCGGTCCAGCCCACCTCGATGGTCGAGCCTGCGACCGCGGTTTGCGGGGCCTCAAGCGTTGCGGGGATCGGCGTGACAGTGATCGGCTGTTCGGCCAGCACCTGCCGCAACCCGGCATGATAATACTGCACCAGGTAGTCGCCGGGGTCTGTCGGCAGGGTGATCTGTGTCGGATTGCCCTGCGAGGTGGCGATGCGCGCAGCGGTCGGCTGGCCGTCGGGACGGGCTATGACGATGGCGTCATTTGCCGCATCCGGCCCGGTCCAGTCGACCGGAATCGTGGTGCCGATCGGCGCGGTATCGGGGGCTGACACCGTTGCCTCGGGCACGATTTCGGGCAGCACGAGCGTGACCACCTGATCCTGGCCCGCGACGACGGTAAAGACGCCCTCATGCGTGGTTTCCTGCGCCATGCGGTAAAGCTGGATGCGGTAGTCCCCGGCGGGCAGGGGGGCGCTGATCGCGGGGGCCTGCACGGCCTCGATGATCTGCTGGCCGGCGGTGGTGAAAACCTCCCACATCAGAGGCGACACGGGCGCGGTGTTGTCGGGCGCGACAACGGCCTGCATGGTGATGGTGGCAGGCGGCGGCGAGGCCGGGGCCACGACCACCTGCTCCAGCGCATCAGCCAGTTCCGCCGCGTTCGAGGCGGTCAGGAATTGGCCCCCGGTGTTTTCCGCAAGGCACTGCAATTGCGCGCGATCTTCCTGTTCGGAGACGTCAAATCCGATCACATGCGCGGTAAAGTCGATGCCTGCCTCCTCCAGCGCCAGACCGACGGCGCAGGGGTCGGCGTTGCAGGTCTCGCGCCCGTCCGAGACCAGGATCACGGTCGCGGGGTTCTCCGTGTAGCGCAGCTGTTCGGCGGCCTGGATGACCGCATCCGAGAGCGGCGTGCGCCCGCGCGGGTTCACCTCGTTCACGATCTGGGCGATCTGGTCGCGATTGCCGATACCGGGCTGCACCATGGTCTCGATATCCGAGCAATCGCCGCGCCGGTTATGGCCATACATCGTCAGTCCCAGCGCCATGTCCGCGGGGATCCGCGTCAGCAAATCGCCGATCACCTCGCGCGCGATGACGATCTTGTTGACCCCGTCGATCTGGCCCCACATCGAGCCCGAGGCATCCAGCACGAGGATCGTGGCGGCCTGGTCGCGGTCCTGGGCCGAGACGGGCAGGGCGGCGAGGAATGGCAGAAGAAGGGCGGAGAGCAAGCGGCGCATCGGACTAAAACCTGTTTCGGAAAATGGAATGGACCCATGCTACGTCCGATTCGGGGTTTTTGTGAAGCGTTGTGACGCGGGGCCTTGACCTTCGGCGGGTGCAGGATCATCGCCCTGACCATGGATGATGAAACGCAATGGGGGCAGGTGTGGCTGCTGTTCGGGGTGGGCCTGGCCGCGGCGGCGCAGTTTGCCAAGCTGTCGCTGACCTTCGCAGCCCTGGCCGCGCTCTATGACCGATCCGCCCCGATGCTGGCCCTGTCGCTGACGGCGGTCAGCGGGGCGGGCATCGTGCTTGGCGCGCTGGCGGGGTTCGGCGTGGCGCGCTACGGCCCGCGAAAGGTGCTGATCGGGGCGCTGATCTTGGGCGGTATCCTGTCGCTTGTGCAATCGCTGGTGCTGCCCTTCCCGCTTTTCATCGTCAGCCGCATCCTTGAAGGCATGGCGCATCTCTCCATCGTGGTCGCGGCCCCCGTCCTGATGATCCGCGTCTCGGCGCGCAAGGATTACCCGATGGTCATGGCCCTCTGGGCGGGGTATTTCGGCGTCGGGTTTGCAATGGTCGGCGCGGCCCTGCCGCTGCTGTTGGACCGGATCGGCCTGCAAGGCATCTGGGCATTGCACGGCGTGCTGATGCTGGCGCTTGCGGGCGCGGTGGCCTCGCGGCTCTCCTCGGGGCCGCGCGGGCGCGAGGTCTGGCCGGGTTTCCTGACCTATCACCGCCGCCTCTACAGCCACCCCAACCGCGTGGCGCCGGGGCTTGGCTTCTTCGCGCATACGCTTGTCTTCATGGCGTTTCTCACCTTCCTGCCGCCCTTCATCGCGGGGCCGCTGCCGGTGGCGCTGGTGGCGGGGCTCCTGCCGCTGATCGCGCTTGTCGGTATTTTCCTCTCCGGCATCCTCGCTGCCCGCATCCCGCCCGTGCGCCTGATGATGCTGTCCTATGCCATGACGGTGGGGATGCTGGCGCTGCTGGCCATCGCGCCCGCGGCTTTCGCGCCCTGGCTCGCGTTTCTCGCCTTCATCATCATCGGCATCGCGCCGGGGGCCGCCTTCGCCGCCATCCCCGCGTTGAACCACGACGCCACCGGCCAGGCCGAAGCCAACGGGGCCGTGGCGCAGCTTGGTAACCTGGGCACCGGCCTTGGCAGCCCGCTTTTTGCGCTGGCGCTCGGGGCGGGGGGCTTTCCCGGCCTTCTGGTCCTCGCAGCGCTGATCTCGATCGCGGGCATCGTGGCGCTTGGCTGGATATCGCACCGGATCGTGCGGCAATAGAGGGAAAGCCGGTTTGTTCTATCTCTGTTCCGCTTTTTCGGTTGGAGACTCGGCCCGCGTCCCCTATCTCTTAACCAAATCTATCCGGGGGCAGGCATGGCCGAGCTGAAAAACATCGAGGTGCGCGGCGCGCGCGAGCATAATCTCAAGAATATCGACGTGGACATTCCGCGCGATCAGCTTGTGGTCATCACCGGGCTCAGCGGCTCGGGCAAGTCCAGCCTGGCGTTTGACACGATCTATGCCGAAGGCCAGCGCCGTTATGTGGAATCGCTCAGCGCCTATGCGCGGCAGTTCCTCGACATGATGGAAAAGCCGGATGTCGATCACATCTCGGGCCTCTCGCCTGCGATCTCCATCGAGCAGAAGACCACGTCGAAGAACCCCCGCTCCACCGTCGGCACGGTGACCGAGATCTACGACTACATGCGTCTTCTCTTCGCCCGCGTCGGCACGCCCTATTCGCCCGCCACCGGACAGCCGATCGAGGCGCAACAGGTGCAGGACATGGTCGACCGCGTGATGGCGATGGAGGAGGGGACGCGCGGCTACCTGCTGGCCCCGATCGTGCGCGACCGCAAGGGTGAATACCGCAAGGAAATGCTGGATCTGCGCAAACAGGGCTTCCAGCGGGTCAAGGTCGATGGCGCGTTCCACGAGTTGGACGAGCCGCCCACGCTGGACAAGAAATTCCGCCATGACATCGACGTTGTGGTCGACCGGATCGTGGTCCGTGAAGGCGTCGAGACGCGGCTGGCCGACAGCTTCCGCACCGCGCTGGACCTCGCTGATGGCATCACCATCCTTGAGACTGCCCCCAAGGAAGGCGACCCCGAACGCATCACCTTCTCGGAAAAATTCGCCTGTCCGGTCTCGGGCTTTACCATCCCCGAGATCGAGCCGCGGCTCTTTTCGTTCAACGCGCCCTTCGGGGCCTGCCCGGCCTGCGACGGCCTCGGTGTTGAACTCTTTTTCGACGAGCGCCTCGTTGTGCCGGACATCACCCTGACACTGGAAAACGGCGCGCTGGCCCCATGGCGCAAGGGCAAATCGCCCTATTTCATCCAGACCATCGAGGCCATCGCGCGCCATTACGGGTTTGACCCCAAGGCGCCCTGGAAGAGCCTGCCCGAGGATGTCCAGCAGGTCTTCCTGCGCGGCTCCGGCGACACGGAAATCCCCTTCCGCTACGACGATGGCGGCCGCGTCTACGAGGTCACGCGCAGTTTCGAGGGCGTCATCCCCAACATGCAGCGCCGCTACCGCGAGACCGATTCCGCCTGGATCCGCGAGGAATTCGAGCGCTACCAGAACAACCGCCCCTGCGGCACCTGCGGCGGCTACCGCCTGCGCGAGGAGGCATTGGCCGTCCGGATCGGGCCGCGCAACGACCTGCGCCATATCGGCCAGGTCGTGCAGATGAGCATACGTGAGGCCGCCGACTGGTGCGCCACCGTGCCCGACCACCTGACCGCGCAAAAGAACGAGATCGCCCGCGCCATCCTGAAGGAGATTCGCGAGAGGCTCGGCTTCCTGAACAATGTCGGTCTCGAATACCTGACACTGTCCCGCAATGCCGGCACGCTTAGCGGTGGTGAAAGCCAGCGCATCCGGCTGGCCAGTCAGATCGGCTCGGGCCTGACCGGCGTGCTCTACGTGCTGGACGAGCCCTCCATCGGGCTGCACCAGCGCGACAATGACCGCTTGCTCACGACGCTGAAGAACCTGCGCGACCAGGGCAACACGGTGATCGTGGTGGAACATGACGAGGAGGCGATCCGCGAGGCCGATTACGTCTTCGATATCGGCCCCGGTGCGGGCGTACATGGCGGGCAGGTCGTCTCCAAGGGCACACCTGCCGACATCATCGCCGACAGCGCCTCGATCACCGGGCAATACCTCTCCGGCGCGCGCGAGATCAGCGTGCCCGCAACCCGGCGCGAGGGCAACGGCAGGGCGGTCACCGTGGTGGGCGCGACCGGCAACAACCTTCAGGATGTCACCGCCGATTTCCCCCTGGGCAAATTCGTCTGCGTCACCGGCGTCTCGGGCGGTGGCAAATCGACCCTGACCATCGAGACCCTGTTCAAGACCGCCTCGATGAAGCTGAACGGCGCCCGCCAGACGCCCGCGCCCTGCGAGACCATCAGGGGGCTGGAGCATCTCGACAAGGTCATCGACATCGACCAGCGCCCCATCGGCCGCACCCCGCGCAGTAATCCCGCCACCTATACCGGTGCCTTCACGCCCATCCGCGACTGGTTCGCGGGCCTGCCCGAATCCAAGGCGCGCGGCTACAAGCCGGGGCGGTTTTCGTTCAACGTCAAGGGCGGGCGCTGCGAAGCCTGCCAGGGCGATGGCGTGATCAAGATCGAGATGCACTTCCTGCCCGATGTCTACGTCACCTGCGAGACCTGCAAGGGCGCGCGGTACAATCGCGAGACATTGGAAATAAAATTCAAGAACAAGAGCATAGCCGACGTTCTTGACATGACGGTTGAAGAAGCGCGTGCCTTCTTCAAGGCGGTGCCGAGCATCCGCGACAAGATGGAGGCGCTGTCCCGCGTGGGCCTCGACTATATCAAGGTCGGCCAGCAGGCGACGACATTGTCAGGCGGCGAGGCGCAGCGGGTGAAGCTCTCCAAGGAGCTTGCCAAACGCTCCACGGGCCGCACACTCTATATCCTGGACGAACCCACCACCGGCCTGCATTTCGAGGATGTGCGCAAGCTGCTGGAGGTGCTGCACGAGTTGGTCGACCAGGGCAATTCGGTCGTGGTGATCGAGCATAATCTCGACGTGATCAAGACCGCCGATCACATCATAGATATCGGCCCCGAAGGCGGCGATGGCGGAGGGCGCATCGTGGCAACCGGAACGCCCGAGGAGGTCGCGGGGATCAGTTCCTCGCATACCGGGCATTACCTCGCCCCGATGTTGGAGCGCCAACTGGCCGCTGAATAAGCCGATTGCTTGCAAGTGGCGGAGCGCGCCAGGTTCGGACCTCAGAGGCCCCGCGCCTTGGCCCGGTCCCAGAGCGCGTCCATCTCCTCCAGGTCGCTCTCGTCGCAGGAGCGGCCCTGGCGCGCCAGTTCCGCCTCGATAAACGCGAAGCGGCGGCTGAACTTGGCGTTCGCACCGCGCAGGGCGACTTCCGGATCGACCTTCAGGTGCCGGGCAAGGTTGGCCATGACGAAAAGCAGATCGCCCATTTCCTCGGCGATCCTGTCTTGCGGCAGGCGGTCCCGCGCCTCGGCCAGCTCGCCCGCTTCCTCGGCGATCTTGGCCAGGACCTGGCCGATCTCGGGCCAGTCGAAGCCGACCCTTGCGGCGCGCTTTTGCAGTTTCTCGGCCCGCATCAGGGCAGGCAGGTTCAACGCCACATCCTCCAACACACCGGTCTGTGCACGGCCCGCGCGTTCGGCGGCCTTCACAGCCTCCCAATCGTGGCTCTGCTGTTCGGCGGATTTCTCGCGGCTTTCATCGCCGAACACATGCGGGTGGCGGGCCACCATCTTGTCGGCGACGCCGCGCACGATATCGTCGAAGCTGAACGCGCCCGCCTCCTCGGCCATCGCGCCGTGATAGACCACCTGCAACAGCAGGTCGCCCAACTCGCCGCGCAAATCCTCCATCGACCCGCGCTCGATCGCGTCGGCGACCTCGTAGGCTTCCTCGATCGTGTAGGGCGCGATGGTCTCGAAGCTCTGTTCGATATCCCAGGGGCAGCCCGTTTCGGGATCGCGCAAGCGGCGCATGATTTCCAGAAGGCGCGGCATGCCGCCTGCGGTGTCGTGAATCAGGGCGTCTTTCATAACCCCTGTCATAGGCCGGATGCGCGCAATGAAAAAGGCCCGGCGGGGGGCCGGGCCTTTCCATGTCAGCAGGTCTCGCGGGATCAGAACCGGAATGCGGCGCGCAGCGAGACCGAGTTGTGGTTCATGTCGATCTCCTGACCGGCCACGGCGGGGTTGTCACCCTCCAGCTCGCGGCCCGTGTATTGCAGGCCGACCGAGAACTGGTCCGAGACCAGGTATTCGACGCCGAGGCCATAATTCCAGCCATCGAGGTCTTCATCGGCCCCGCCTTGCGAGAACTCGCCCATCGAATACCCGGCCAGCGCGTAGAACTGCACGTTGTCGATGGCATAGCCGACACGGCCGCTCAGATCGAGGACGTTGTCCATGCTTGCGCCCGCGACGCCTTCCACGTTCTGGTCGCCGGTATCGTAATAGGCCAGCTCACCGCCGTAGACGATATTGCCGGACTGGAAGAGGTAGCCGCCGAAGATGTTGGCGCCATTGCTGTCATCCAGGTCGAACGACCCGCCACCGGGGTTCGAGTAGTCGAGATCGCCGGAATACATGGAATAGCCGAGGCCGACATAGCCGCCGGTCCAGTCGGTGAACTGGGGCGTGGGCGCGGTGTAGACGGGGGCGGGCTCCTGCACGGTCTCACCTGCGCCGCCTGCGAATGCGGTCGCGCCGGTCAGGGCCAGGATCGAGGTAGAGAGAATAAGGGTCTTCATCGGATTTCTCCTGTGTTTGCTTGCGTGCTCGATGCGCTCGATATCCAAGCGCTCGGTGCCACAACCCGACAGGTGGGCGGTTGGGTCCGTGATTGAAGAAATCCCGCCCGGATCGGGCGTGAGGCTGTTGCATTCCTGCACTTGGGACAATCTGGCGCGGTAGCGGCGGTGCAGCGATTCCTGCTGGAAAATCAGTGCTTTTCGGCCCTGAGATAGCTGCGCATCCCGTAAAGCAGGGGCGATCCCTGGCTGACCGTCACATCTTCCACCGCGCCGATGCAAATATGATGCGTTCCGATCTTGTCAGCGGAGACCAGCCGACAATCGAAACTGACCAAGGCGCCTTTCAGCCGAGGCGCGCCGGTCGGGCCCGCATCGAAGCCCGCGGCGTTGAACTTGTCGCCATCGGGCGCGGGGCGGCGGCTTGAGAAGACGTCCGAAATATCGACCTGCTCGCGCGCCAGCACGTTGACGCAGAAGCAGCCGTTCTCCAGCAGCACGGGCAGGGTGGTGGCGCTGGCATTGAGGCAGACCAGCAGCGTCGGCGCCTCGCCATCGGCGGAGACGGGCGTCATCGCGCTGACCGTCACACCCTGGCGTCCTGCCGGTCCATCGGTGGTCACGATGCTGACCGAGGCGGCGGCGAGGCTCATCCCGTCGATGAAAGCCTGTCTCACGTCGTCATCGGTCATGCTGATCCTGCCCTTTTTGCGCGCGTCCCGTCCTTCACTTGATGCACCGGGGGGCCTCTGCGATGCAAGACGCGGTTGCCTTTGGCGTGAAACGGCGCTTTGGATGGGGCAGATCGAACGGGGAGGCCGCGCAATGGCATTGGAAGATGCGAAACACGATGTGGATGGGGCATTCACGCGGCGCGATCTGCGCGGGTTGTCGTCGGAGAACACCTTTGGCGGGGCCACCAGCTTCCTGCGCCGCCGCTACACCAAGGATCTGGCGGGCGTCGACATCGCCATCACCGGCGTGCCCTTCGACCAGGCGGTGACGAACCGGCCCGGCACAAGGCTTGGCCCCCGCGCGATTCGGGCGGCCAGCGCGCTTCAGGTCAACGATCCGCCCTATGGCTGGGACGGGTTCGATCCGCTGAGCGAATTGGCGATTGCCGATTACGGCGACCTGGCCTTCGACTACGCGCGCATGGCCGATTTTCCCGCTGCATTGGAGGCGCATGCGTCCGGCATCCTGTCCCAAGGTGCCGCGATGATCGCGCTTGGCGGGGATCATTCGATCACGCTGCCCCTGCTGCGCGCGCATGTGAAGAAACATGGGAAACTGGCGCTCATTCAATGCGACGCCCATACCGATACCTGGCCCGATGATGAGCCCGCCCGCGTCGATCACGGCACCTTCACCTACAAGGCGGTGCAGGAGGGGCTGATCGACGTCGCACGCTCGGTCCATATCGGCATCCGCACGGTGGTCGAGGATAACCTTGGCATCGAGGTGCTGGACGCGCGCAAGGTGCATGAGCAGGGGCCCGCCGCGATAGCAAGACATGCGCGTGAGATCGTGGGCGATGCGCCCTGTTACCTCAGCTTCGATATCGACTGCCTCGACCCTGCCTTTGCCCCCGGCACCGGAACGCCGGTCTGGGGCGGGCTCAGCTCGGGCCAGGCGGCGATCCTGATGCGTGACCTGGCGGGGATCACCCTGGTCGGTGGCGATGTGGTCGAGGTCTCGCCGCCTTTCGACACTGCCGAGATCACCGCCGTCGCGGGCGCGCATGTGGCGATGGAATTGATCTGTCTTTGGGGCTGGACGCGAAGATGAACGGATGGATTTCCGCAGCCGGCCCGATTAAGGTTTCGCCAAGGCAGAAGAACGGGGCAGGCAGATGGCGGTAGGGATCTTCGACAGCGGATTGGGCGGGCTCACGGTGCTGGAGGCGGTGACCAAGCGCCTGCCGGACGTGCCCTTCGTCTATTACGGTGACAACGCGCATACGCCCTATGGCGTGCGCGATGCCGACGACATCTATGCGCTGACCACCGCCGGGGTGGATCGCCTGTTCCAGGCCGGCTGTGACCTGGTGATTCTGGCCTGCAACACCGCCTCCGCCGCCGCCCTGCGCCGGATGCAGGAGGGGTGGGTGCCCGAGGGCAAGCGTGTCCTCGGCGTCTTCGTACCCCTGATCGAGGCGCTGACAGAACGCAACTGGGGCGACAATTCCCCGCCGCGCGAGGTGGCCGTTCAGCATGTCGCGCTTTTTGCCACGCCAACGACCGTGTCCAGCCGCGCGTTCCAGCGCGAACTGGCCTTCCGCGCCATCGGGGTGGACGTGGAGGCGCAGCCCTGTGGCGGTGTCGTCGATGCGATCGAGGAGGGTGACATGATCCTGGCCGAAGCGCTCGTGCGCTCCCATGTCGAGGCGCTGCAACGCCGGATGCCGAAGCCGCAGGCCGCGATCCTGGGCTGTACGCATTACCCGCTGGTGCAGGAGGTGTTCCAGGCCGCGCTCGGCCCCGATGTCGCGGTCTATTCGCAGCCCGACCTGGTCGCGGCAAGCCTTGCCGATTACCTGGAGCGCCGCCCCGGAATGATCGGGCCGGGGACCGAGCCTGCCTTCCTGACATCGGGCGATCCGGCCCGCGTCTCGAACAAGGCCGTGCAATTCCTGCGCCGCAAGATCGAATTCATATCTGCCTGAAATAGTGTTCTGAATCAGTATATTGTCAGGCAATGTTAAAGCTGATCCGCGCCAAATGGCCGCGCGGTCTTTGCCACGGTCGCAAAGAGGTTTATCTTTGCGCTGCGTAGAAGAGGAATTGCAACGATGCGCGGGCTCAAGAAAAAACGCCGGATCCAGATCATCATCATCGCCGCCGTGCTGCTGGCCGGGGCATCGGTGCTGATCGGTTACGGGCTTCGCGATGGTATCAATTTCTTCCGCACACCCACGGAAGTGGCCGAAACCGCGCCGCCGTCGGATGAGGTGTTCCGCATCGGCGGGCTGGTCCTTGACGGCTCGATGCAGCCGGGCGAGGGCGTCGAGTTCAGCTTTGTCGTCACCGATGGCGGCGCCGACATCCCGGTGCGCTACGTCGGCAGAGACGCGGCGCCGGACCTCTTTGGCGAGGGGCAGGGCACGATCGCGACCGGCACCTATCAAGACGGCGTGTTCCTGGCCACCGAGTTGCTTGCGCGCCACGATGAGACCTACATGCCCGTCGAGGTGATCGACGCGCTTGAGGAACAGGGCGTCTACCGCACCTCCGAAGGCAGCTGAAAAACCGCGCGGCGTTTTAGCACAATTTTAACGGATTTGCCCTCAATCTCATGGCAGTTGCCCCCGGGAATCGGGGGGAGCAGCCCTAGAACGGGGCATGACCTGGAACCTTGAGCATGGAGGGCTGAGCCATGCTGTCGGTTCGCCAAATTGCATCTGAGATTGTCGCCCGCGAGGGGGGCTTCGTGAACGATCCGAACGACCCCGGCGGGGCCACGAATTTCGGCGTCACCATCCACACGATGCGCGGCCTCGGCCTCGATCTCGATGGCGATGGCGATGTCGATGTGGCCGATGTGCGCCTGATGACGGCGGATCGTGCCACCGAGATCTTCATCGAGCATTACTACACCCGGCCCGGCATCGACCGATTGCCCGAGGCGCTGCAATCTTCCGTCTTCGACATGCAGGTCAATGCCGGCGCGGGGGCGGTGCGCATCCTGCAACGCCTCTTGCGCGACATGGGGTTCGACATCGCCGTCGACGGCACCATCGGGCCGCAGACCATCGCGGCGTCCCAGGCGGCCTATGCCCAGGCCCCCGATCACCTGGTCGACGCCTATGGCATTGCGCGGCGCAATTTCTACTACCGTCTGGCCGACCGCCGCCCGGCCTCGCGCCGCTATGCGACACGGCGCGATGGCGGCAAGGGCGGCTGGATCCTGCGGGCGGAGGAGTTCATCTCGCCGCGCTACCACCTTACGGATGCGGAACACCGGGCGCGGGTAGCGGCATGGGGCTGATCTCGCGCGCGCTTGGAAATGCCCGCACGGTGCAGGCGGTGGGAGAGGCGGCGTCAGGCGTGGCCGAGGTCTTCCGCGCCAATGAAACCCGCCGGATGGAATTGTCGGCGCAAGCACAGCGCGCCGCGTTGGATGCGCATGGCGATGAGTTTCAATACGGTCGCGGCGGCTGGTTCGACCGGCTGGTCAATGGAATCAACCGCTTGCCGCGCCCGATGCTGGCGCTTGGCACGCTTGGCCTCTTCGTCTTCGCGATGGCCGATCCCGGTGCCTTCGCCGCCCGCATGGTGGGCCTGCGCGAAGTGCCCGAGCCGCTGTGGTGGCTCTTGGGCGCGATTGTCAGCTTCTATTTCGGCGCGCGGGAGATGTATTATTTCCGCAGCCCGCGTGGCGCGCCGATGCCCAGGATGCCGCGCCCTGAGGCGGAAGGCGACCCGGCAGACCCCGAGCGTCCGGCCGAGAACCCGGCCCTGAGCGCCTGGCGCGCGGACCGCGACAGCTAATCCCCTAGCCCAAGCTCGGCCCGCGATGTCGCACCGATATCGGCGAAAACTTCCGTCATCAGGGCGATGGCGCTGGCGAAGACAGCTTCGGGCACATGTTCATTGGCGGCGTGCTGGCTGCATCCGGGGTAGGAATGCGGCACCCAGACAGAGGGCAGGCCGAGCGTCTCGGTAAAAACGTGATTGGGCAGCGACCCGCCGAGCGAGGGCAGGAGGGCTGGGGCCGTGCCGGTGCTGCGCGCGATGGAACCGGTGACAACCGATACGAACGGATGTGACAGCGGCGTGGCCGAGGCCGGAAACCGCGCTTCATGTTCCCTGATCGAAACGTAATCGAAGCCAGACGCGTCCAGATGCGCCCGCAGGTTGGGCAGCAGCGCGTCCTCGTCCAGGCCCGTCACATGGCGCAACTGGATATGCGCCGTGGCTTCGGGCGGGATGGCGTTGACGGGCGGGATCCGGCCCGCGGTCAGGGAAAGCACCTCAACCGCCGACCAGCCATGGACCCGTTCGGCGGGGGTCAGGCCGGGTGCGCCCCAACCCGCGTCGATCTCGCCCCCTGCCGGTGTGATCCCCTTGAGGGCATCGCGGGTTTCCTCGGGCAGGGCGTCCGGAACCCAACCCGGCACCTTGCAGGCCCCGTCCGGCCCGATGATCGCGGCCAGGACATGCGCCATTTCCGTTGCGGGGTTGCGCAGAAGGCCGCCGAAATTGCCCGAATGCCGCCCGCCCTCGCGGTGGCGGATGGTCAGCTCCACCCCCAACCCGCCCCGCGCGCCAAGGAACACGGTCGGCTGATCCGCGCGCAGGCGCGGCCCGTCCGAGGCCAGCAACAATTCGGCCTTCAAGCGTGGCTTGAGGGCCGCGCAAACCGCCTCCAGCCCCGGTGAGCCAACCTCCTCGCCCATCTCGATCAGCCAGTGCAGATTGAAGCCGAGCCGTCCCTGGCGGTCGAGAACCCGTCGGATCGCGGTGAAATTGACCAGGAATTGGCCCTTGTTGTCGGCCACCCCGCGCCCAAACAGCGCGCCGTCGCGCGGGGTCAGCGTCCAGGGGTCCAGCCCGTCCTGCCACTGGCCCTCCATCCCCGGAACCGTGTCGGCATGCGAATAGCTGAGCAGCGTCGGCAGGGCGGCATCCTCGATCCGCGAGGCCAGCAGGATCGGCGGATGCGGGCCGGTGATCACCTCGGTGTCGAACCCCGCCGGGGTCATCAGTGCCGCGATATGGGCAAGGCAGGCGTCATGCGCGGCCCCGGCGCCCGGTTCGGTCGGGAAGGCGACCAGCGCGGCAAATTCCGCGCGGAAATGAACCATATCGGCTTGGGTCACGGCGTGGCGCAGGTCAGGGGGCGGCTGGCGGTATCGCCGATGTGGTATTCGACCTCACCGTCGATACCGGCAATCGGGATCGGAGCCTCGCCCGGAGCGGGGCGGTATTCGGGGCCGGTTGCATAGGGCAGGCGGGTCGTTTCCCCCTCCCGGCAGGCGGTGCTGCCCGCGCGCGCCAGGCTCAGGTCGAAGGCGCAGGCCTGTTCGGCCAGGGCGGTGCCGGGATCGGGCGGGTGGTTCCAGAAGATGTCGAGGTCGCACCCGACCGGGCAATGCCCCGGCGCGGTGGCGACAAGGCGCACGCGGCCCTCGAAATAGAGCGCGCGGCCGGCGGTGTCGCGGGGCGGTTCGATGCTGGCCATGCCGCCTGTGAAGACGGGGCGCTGTGCCTCGATCATCGCGCGCGCGGCGCTGGACTCACCGGGGGCCTGCATGACCAGGGCGCAAAGCTGTGCCCCGGCAGGGGCGTTGGCGACGGTCACCTGTATCATGTCGGCGGCGGCAGGCGAGGCGGCGAGGATCGCGGCGAACAGGGCAGGGCGAATGGGCATCGGGCCTCCTGGTGTCTGCGGCAGGGCGGGGCAGTCAAAGCGCCTTTGACTGTAGCGCCGCGCGGGGCCTGTGCCAATTGTTCTGATCACGCGGGCGGCGCCCGGTCGACCGAGCGCTCTTGCGGCCCGTCGACGGGCCGCATCCCCATTCCGCACTCGGAGAGCTTGACTTCGCCGCAGCCGCAAGGCTTTAGCGACGGGCCGATCCCCGCCAGCCCGGAGCCGCCCATGCCCGTTCTCGACATCCTCATCCTGCTTGCCGCCGCCTTCGGGGCAGGTGTCCTGAACACCATCGCGGGCGGGGGCACCTTCCTGACCTTTCCGGCGCTGGTCCTGACCGGGGTGCCGCCGGTTGCCGCCAATGCGACCAGCGCGGTGGCGGTGTTTCCGGGCTACCTGGGCGGGGCGCTCGGGTTCCGGGCGGAACTGGCCGCGTTCGACCGCGCCCGCCTGATCCGCCTCACGCTGATCACGCTGGCGGGGGGCATTGTCGGCTCGGGCCTTCTGCTGGTCTCCTCGAACGAGGCGTTCTCGCTTGTCGTGCCCTTCCTGCTGCTGGCCGCAACGCTGGCCTTCCTCTTCGGCGACCGTATCCGCATCTGGGCCGCCGCCCGCGCCCGCAGCCTGACGCCCGAGGGCGCGGCGGGCCTCTTCGCGGTCAGCATCTATGGCGGCTATTTCAATGGCGGGCTCGGCATTGTCCTGCTGGCCCTCTTCGCGCTGTGGGGGATGGTGGACCTGCACCGGATGAACGGGCTGAAAACCGGGCTCAGCTTCGCGTTGTCGGCGATCTCGGTGGCGGTCTTCGCTGTCGCCGGGCTGGTCGTGTGGCCACAGGCGGTGATGATGATGGTCGCGGCGACCCTGGGCGGCTATCTGGGGGCGCCCATTGCCCGCGCCCTGCCGCGCGAGGCCGTCCGCTGGCTGATCGCGCTGATCGGGTTTGGCATGAGCGCGATTTTCCTCGCGCGGCTCATGGGGTAGGCGGTCATATCACCTGCGGCACAAGCATCCAGATGCCCATCCCCAACATCACCAGGTTCTCGGTCAGCGAGATCATCCCCAGCGGCACATTGGACTCGCCGCCGACACAGGCGCAGGTGATCTCGCGCTTGTCGATATAGACCGCCTTGATCACGCTGATCGACCCGACCAGGCCGATGAACATGCTGACGGGCGCCACCAGCCAGATCAGCGCGCTGCCCGTGCCAAAAAGGGCCATCATGCCGACGGCGGCATAAAGCTCGGCCACGGGGTAGACATAGGCGTAGGGCACGAAGCGCCGCGCCAGGAGGTCATAGCCCAGAAACCCGTTCACGAAACCGCCGATGTCGCGCAGCTTCTGGATCGCGAGGCCCGCCATGGCGGTGGCGAAGAACCATTTGAGCCAGGTGAAGATCGGGAACCCGTCATAGAGGTTGGCCACTACCGCCAGCGCGATCAGGGCGGCGGCCCCGAAAATGGCGATCACCGGCTGGTAGGTGGTGTCGCCTTCCTCCAGCACGTGGTGACCGAAATGCGCCTTGAGATCGTCAAACCCGCCGATCCGCTTGCCGTCGATATAGGTCTGCGGCGTGGTCTTGACGCCCTCCTTTTCCATGAAGGCATCGGTTTTCTCGCGGGTTTCCAGCCGGTGATCCTCGACCTCGTAGCCATGCCATTTCAGCAGCCAGAGCGATTTCAGCCCGAACGGGCAGAGATGGCCCGGCATGGCCATGCGATAGAGTTCTGCGGTCTTCGTGGCGGTGGCGCTATGGGATGCGGTTGCGTCGGTCATGGGGGCCCTCCCGGTCATGGGTCGGTTTCCCGACAAACGCACACGCGCGGCGCCAGGTTCCCCCAGGGGCGGAGGACCGGATCAGACTCCTCCAATAGTCTTGATGTGCCTTGCGATCTGCTCGATCCCCTTGCGGTGCCTCAGTGCCGCGAATTCGGTCGGCAGATCGCCCCGCATTCGTGCCGCATCGCGCTCCATCACGCCCAGATCGGCGCCGACATGGGGGGCGAGGTCCGTCTTGTTGATCACCAGGATATCGGAGCGGGTGATCGCAGGCCCGCCCTTGCGCGGGATCTCTTCGCCGGCGGCCACGTCGATGACGTAGATCGTGAGGTCGGCAAGCTCGGGGCTGAAGGTCGCGGACAGGTTGTCGCCGCCGCTTTCGATCAGCACGATATCGAGGTCTGCGTGGCGGGCGTTCATCCGTGCGATGGCGGCGAGGTTGATCGAGGCGTCCTCGCGGATGGCGGTGTGCGGACAGCCCCCGGTCTCGACCCCGATGATCCGGTCCGAGGGCAGGATCTGCATCCGCGTCAACGCCTCGGCATCCTCCTGGGTGTAGATGTCATTGGTAATCACGCCGATCGAATGGGTCTCGCGGAAGATCTCGGCCAGGGCTGCGGTGAGCGTGGTCTTGCCCGCGCCGACCGGGCCGCCGATGCCGATGCGAAGGGGTCCATGGGGGCTGGTCATGTGCGGAATATCCTCGTGGTCTGGGTTTCGTGATGCATCGCGGCGATGTCGGTGAGGAAGGCGGTGCCGGAAAGCCGGGCCAGGTCGCCCTTCGCCGTTGCCTCGGCCAGTGCCGGGATCCGGGCCGTCAGGCGGCGAAGCATGGCCTGGCCCTCGGTCTGGCCGACCGGCAGGAGGCGCTGGCCCGCCGCCATGAGATTGGACAAGAAGGCGTGCAGATACATCGCCTGGGTCAATGGCAGTGGCAGGGCCTCGCGCGCGGCGGCGGCGCCAATGGCCACCGGATAGGTGTAATCCGCGAACCCGCCATCCCAGATCGCACCGGTCACAATACAGAAGGCCGTGCCTTGCTGCGCGCTTTCCAGCAGCCGCTCGCGCGAGGCCGCAAAGGCGCGCGCCGAGGCGTCGATCCGGTCCAGCTCCGCTCTGGTCTCGGCATGCCAGGCGGCCGCGAGCAGGAGCGCGTCATTATGGCCGGCCCCGTGCCACAGCACCGTTGCCAACCAGTCCTTCAACGTCGCACCGTCGCGCACCCCGCCCGCCTCGACCGCCGCTTCCAGACCGTGGCTATAGGCGAACGCCCCGACCGGATAGGCGGGCGACAGCCACTGGGCCAGGGTCAGGACCGGATCAATGTGCATGGGAATGCGTGCGCCCGTGGCCATAGGCACCGCCCTCGGGCGTAAAGGCTTCCTCGACCTCGGCCAGCGTGGCCCCGAGCGTTTCGAGCATGGCGCGGATCACGTGGTCGCGCTGGATCAGCAGCCGGTTCGCTTCGATCTGGCAGGGCATGTGGCGATTGCCGATATGCCAGGCAAGCCGCGTGAGATCGCCGCGCACGTCAAGCAGGGCCTCGGCGGCGGGCACGACCTCGATCCGCCGCCCGTCATCGAGCGCGAAGGCGTCGCCGCGATCCAGCGACGTCGTCTGTTCGAGATCGACGAGGAACCGCGCGCCGCTATCGGTGGTCAGCACCTTGCGGCGCAGGAACCGCGCGTCATAGCTCAGCGTTACCCGGTCTTCGCCGTGATGGGTATGGATGATGCTGCGGCTTACGGGAAGATCCATCTTCGCCTCCTCAGAACAGAAAATAGCGCTGCGCCATGGGCAGTTCCTGCGCGGGCGCGCAGGTCAGCAACTCGCCATCGGCGCGCACTTCGTAGGTTTCGGGATGAACTTCCATCACCGGGGTTGCGTCGTTGAGCTTGAGGTCCGATTTGCCGATCTTTCGCGTACCGGCCACCGCCAGCGTGTGCTTGGCCAACCCCAGGCTTTCCCGGATCCCTGCGTCTTGCGCCGCCGCGCTGACGAAGGTTACGGCGGCGTTTTCGACCGCCCGCCCATAGGCCCCGAACATCGGCCGGGAATAGACCGGCTGCGGCGTCGGGATCGAGGCGTTGGGATCGCCCATCTGCGCCATGGCGATGGTGCCACCGATCAGCACCATGGCCGGTTTCACCCCGAAAAACGCCGGATCCCACAGCACGAGGTCGGCGCGTTTGCCGGGCTCGACCGACCCGATCTCATGCGCGATGCCATGGGCGATGGCCGGGTTGATCGTGTATTTCGCGATATAGCGGCGCACGCGGAAATTGTCGTTCTCGCCGGTCTCTTCCGCCAGCCGCCCGCGCTGCTTCTTCATCTTGTCGGCGGTCTGCCAGGTGCGGATGATCACCTCGCCGACGCGGCCCATGGCCTGGCTGTCCGATGCGATGATCGAGAACGCGCCCATGTCGTGCAGGATGTCCTCGGCGGCGATGGTCTCGCGCCGGATGCGGCTTTCGGCGAAGGCGACGTCCTCGGGGATCGACTTGTCGAGATGGTGACAGACCATCAGCATGTCGAGATGTTCTTCCAGCGTGTTCACGGTGAAGGGCCGGGTCGGATTGGTCGAGGCGGGCAGCACATGCGCCTCGCCGCAGATCTTGATGATATCCGGGGCATGGCCACCGCCCGCGCCCTCGGTATGGAAGGCGTGGATGGTGCGGCCTTTCATCGCCTTGAGGGTGGTTTCGACGAAGCCGGATTCGTTCAGCGTGTCGGTGTGGATCATCACCTGCACATCCATGGCATCGGCCACCGACAGGCAGCAGTCGATGGCGGCGGGCGTGGTGCCCCAATCCTCGTGCAGCTTCAGCGCGCAGGCGCCGGCCTTGACCTGCTCCTCCAGCGCGGCGGGCAGCGAGGCGTTGCCCTTGCCCGCGAAGGCGAGGTTCATGGGGAAGGCATCCGCTGCCTGCAACATCCGTCCGATATGCCAGGGACCGGGCGTGCAGGTGGTGGCCAGCGTGCCATGCGCGGGCCCGGTCCCGCCGCCGAGCATGGTGGTCAGGCCCGAATGCAGTGCATCCTCGATCTGTTGCGGGCAGATGAAGTGGATATGGCTGTCGAAGCCGCCGGCGGTCAGGATGCGGCCCTCGCCCGCGATGGCCTCGGTGCCCGGTCCGATGACGATATCGACACCGGGCTGCGTGTCCGGGTTGCCCGCCTTGCCGATCGCGGCGATGCGGCCGTCGCGCAGGCCGATGTCGGCCTTGACGATGCCGGTATGGTCGACGATCAGCGCATTGGTGATGACGGTATCGACGGCACCGTCCGCGCGTGTGGTCTGGGACTGGCCCATGCCGTCCCGGATCACCTTGCCGCCGCCGAACTTGACCTCCTCGCCATAGGTGGTGAGGTCGCGCTCGACCTCGATGATCAGATCGGTGTCGGCCAGCCGCAGACGGTCGCCGGTGGTGGGGCCGAACATCGCGGCATAGTCGGACCGGGAAAGCGTCGCGGGCATCAGAGCGGTCCCATCACGGCTTGATTGAACCCGAAGACCCGCCGCGCGCCGCCGATATCGATCAGGCTCACCTCGCGGCGTTGGCCGGGTTCGAAACGCACGGCGGTTCCCGCCGCGATGTCCAGCCGCATCCCGCGGGCCGCAGCGCGGTCGAACTCCAGGGCGTGGTTGGCCTCGGCAAAATGGAAATGCGAGCCGACCTGCACCGGGCGGTCGCCAGTATTGGCGACCATCAGCGTGATTGCCGCGCGGCCCTCATTGAGGGTCAGCGTGCCATCGGCGGGGAAAAGCTCACCGGGGATCATGCGCGCCCTCTCGTGATCACGCGCCACGTCACCGGCACGAGTGTCACGGTTGCCGCGAGCAAAAGCACGGGTCCGGTCCATCCGGGGGCTTGCATGTGGTTGTGGCTGAGCGTCGAGACATCGGCGGCGGCAGGCGTCGCGGCAAGCGCAAGAAGGGGCAGAAGGGCTTTCATCCGGGGTCTCCTCAGCGGATCGGTTCATGAACGGTGACAAGCTTGGTGCCGTCGGGAAAGGTGGCCTCGACCTGGACCTCGCGGATCATCTCGGGCACGCCTTGCATGCACATCGCGCGGGTCACGACCTGCGCGCCGGCTTCCATCATGTCGGCGACCGAGCGGCCATCGCGCGCGCCCTCGACCACAGCATCGGTGATCAAGGCAATCGCTTCGGGATGGTTCAGCAGCACACCGCGCGCAAGGCGCTTTCGCGCCACCTCGGCGGCCATGGAGATCAGCAGCTTGTCTTTTTCTCGCGGGGTCAGGTTCATCTCAGGTCATCCAGCATCGGGGCAGGGGTTTCCCGGTCAGCAACGTGAGCGCCGGGATCAGAACCTGGCGCAGCGCGTGGCTGTCAGGGGCCAGCAGGCGCAGAGCCAGGACATCGTCACCGATCAGGCTGACACCGCCGCTGCGGGGCAACATCGCGCGCAGGGGCGCAAGGCGGGCCTCGGCATCGGGGCCGACATGGACGAGCGACACCAGCGCCCGCGCGCCCGCCGCGACATGGGGGCGGTCAAGCTGCGCCGCGATATCGCCTGAAAGCCGCATCGCATCGAGGTAGAGCGGTTTGCCGGCGCGGCGGATCTCGATCCGGTCATCGAGTCTTGCGGCGCGCAACTCCTCACCCATGGCCCTGCGCCCGAAGACCAGCGGTTCGACCACCAACGCCGTTGCATCCGGCGCCAGCGTGACGGTCAGGCGCCGTTTGAGGGCGCAGCCCTCGAACAGGATCGTCTCCTGTGGCAGCCAGGTCATCCGCGCGCCGGACGCGACGTCGAGCCGCGTCACGATCCGCGCGGTTTCACCGGACCGTGCGGCATAGGCGCGCTCGGCCGCCTGGGTCGTCAGTGTCAGCGCGCTGCCCGCCCCGGCGCGCGCCGCGATCGAGAAGGCGTCCCCGCCGGTAAGCCCCCCTGCCGTGTTCACCAGCACCGCGTCGAGCGTTGGCCCGTCACGGCGCGGGAACAGGCATTTGAGCGATCCCTGCTGGCGCAACCCGTCGATCCGGCTGCCGCCTGTCCCCGCTTTCGCGGATAGCCGAACCGCGCCGCGGGCACGCGGCTGCAAGGGCAGCGCAGCATCGCAGGGGATGGGGGCAGCGAGGGTGATGGCGGGCTCCGGTTGACGGTCTCGTGATCGGTCCGGTTCTTCGACACCGTGCCGCGATGCGCCATGAAAAACGCTGGCGCGGCGCGCGCGAAACATCGATTGCCCAATTTGCGGCGCAAGGATTGGGGGCGATGCCCAAGGTTTGGGCAGCTTGCGCCGAAGACGGGCAGGGGATCACCCGCAGGGCCGCTGCGTCGCTGCAAGGCATGCCCGCTTGTCCCGTCCGGTGTGGGCTTTGCTGAACGCCTCGCGGAAAGCCGGGCCAACGGACAGGGCATCCGCCGAGCCCTGACGGGGAGACTGACGCGCCGTCGGCGGATGTCAGGCGACCGGACCAGGAATAACCGGTATGGGATCTGCGTCCACGAGGAAGATGGGCGGCGCGGGCGCGACCGACACACTCCGATGCCGCGGCGCAGGATAGTGGCGGAGAGACAGGGATTCGAACCCTGGGTAGGCTTGCACCCACAACGGTTTTCGAGACCGCCCCGTTCGACCACTCCGGCACCTCTCCGCGCTTTTTCCGGGTCGTGGGCCGCGATTTAGAGGCTTGGGGCGGGACGTGCAAGGGCGAAGTGACGCTTTCCCGCCGATCCGGGGCGGCTTGCGGAAAATGGGGTGGATTTGTCGCGCGCGCCTGCCCATCTTGCGCGGCAGACACCTGACCCCGAAAGAGGACCGCCGCCATGCTTCGTGCCGCCCTGACATCCCTGATCTTCGTGCTGGCCAGCGGGCCGGGTGTGGCGCAGACCGCGCCGGAGATCTCGCCCGAGCTTCAGGCGCTCTTTGCCGCCGTCGAGATGGAGGAGAATTTCGAGATCCTGGCCGAGATCGGGCTGGAGGATGCCGTCGACCTGGAGGAGACGCTCTTTCCCGGTCGCGGCGGCGCGGCGTGGCGCGGGATCCTCAGCGGCTATTACCGCGCGGCCCCCCTGCAACAGGTCTTCGTGGAGAGCTTTCCGCAAGACCGGATGAGCGCGGCCGAGATCTCGGCCGCCACCCGGTTCTTCGCCTCCGACCTGGGCCAGCGCATCATCGCGGGCGAATTGGAGGCCTGGCGCGCGATTTCCGATGAGGAGACCGAGACCGCCGCCAACGATGTCTATTTCCGGATGCTGGAGGAGAACGCGCCCCGGATCGAACAGCTGACCCGCTTCAACGAGGTGAACGGGTTCGTCGATCTCAATGTCTCGGGCGCGCTGAACTCGAACTACGCCTTCTATCGCGGCATGTCGGATGCGGGCGCCTATGAGCAGGCGCTGCCGCCGGCGATGATGCTGAACGAGGTCTGGGGCCAGGAGCCCGAGATCCGCCGCAACACGGTCCTGTGGCTCTACTCGTTCCAGGTCATGGCCTATGAAGACCTCACCGATGCCGAGATGGAGGCCTATATCGCCTTTTCCGAGACGCCCGCCGCGCAGGCCTATAATGCCGCGCTTTTCGCAGGGTTCGACGCGGTGTTCGAGACCATGAGCTACCGCCTGGGCACGACCGCCGCGCTGTTCATGTCGGGCGATACGCTGTGATCTGACGGGGGGCGGCAGGCGCCGCTGGCGCCCTTCTTCGGACGCATTGCCATGGGCCGGGGGCGGGGGCGGTGACCACGGGTCTGCGGATGGTGCGCGCGTCAATCGACGGGTTTGAGTATTTGGACCAAGAAGATGGGCAGGTTGCGCGGGATTTTCACGGTTTGAGACTTGACTTGGGCGCGGGGCTGCGGCACATGCAGGCCTCTAACGGACCGCGGGCTTTCTGACGGTCCACATGATCTATTCAACGGATGTCCCGAAACGGGGCACGCAGCCCGAGGCGCGGAACGGTTCCGCGACAACACCTTTATAGGGGCCGCAGGGCGCGGGAAAAGAAGGAAGACGACGATGTTTGCGGTCCTCAAGACCGGTGGCAAGCAGTACAAGGTGCAGTCCGGTGACGTTCTGCGCGTTGAGAAACTGGCCGCCGATGCAGGTGAAACCATCCAGTTCAACGAGATCTTGATGCTTGGCGGGGACACCACCACGCTCGGGACGCCCTCGATCGCCGGTGCCGCCGTGCAGGCCACCGTGATCGACCAGATCAAGGGCGACAAGGTGATCAATTTCGTCAAGCGCCGCCGCAAGCATGGCTCGCAGCGCACGCGCGGGCATCGCCAGAAACTGACCCTGGTGCGGATCACCGACATCCTTGCATCGGGCGGCGACAAGACCGGCGTCAAGGCAGCCATTGGCGGCACCGCCGCCGAGGCCGCGGCCCCCGCGCCCAAGCCCGCCGCGAAGAAAGCCGCCCCGAAAAAGGCCGAGGCGCCCAAGGCGGCGGCCGCCGCTGGTGGCGACGACCTGAAGGCGCTGACCGGTGTCGGCCCGGCGCTGGAGAAGAAGCTGCATGAGGCGGGTGTCACCACCTTCGCCCAGATCGCGGCGTTCACGCCCGAGCAGATCGAAGAGATCGAGGAAAAGCTGTCCTTCAAGGGCCGTATCGAACGCGATGGCTGGGTCGAACAGGCCCAGGCCAAGCTCGCAGAATAAGGAGACCAACCCATGGCACATAAAAAAGCAGGCGGTAGCTCCCGGAACGGCCGCGATTCAGCGGGTCGTCGTCTTGGCGTCAAGAAATACGGCGGCGAGAGCGTGATCCCCGGCAACATCATCATGCGTCAGCGCGGCACCAAGATGTGGCCGGGCGAGGGCGTCGGCATGGGCAAGGATCACACGATCTTCGCCACCGCCGAGGGGTCGGTGAAGTTCCACAAGGGCCTCAAGGGCCGCACCTTCATTTCCGTGCTGCCGGTGGCCGAGGCCGCTGAATAAGCCGCTCCTTTCTGACAAGTTACAAAGGGGGATCGGCGCAACATCCGGTCCCCCTTGATCGTTCAAGGTCTTGCGATCGGATCTTGCCGCCCCCAGATTTACGTAAGGGCAATCGGGGCTCCGACCCCACACTGTTCTGGGAGGGACAGAATGAAACAGGAAACTATCGTTCAGCAGCCCATCATCGAAACCCCCCGCTTCGTCCTGCGCCCGCTGCGCATGTCCGATGTCGGCCTGTTGGAGCTTTATGCCGCCGACCGGCGCGTGGCCGAGATGACCACCACAATCCCCCATCCGCTGCCCCCCGGTGTGGCCGAGGCCTTCGTGGCGCGGGCGCAAAAGCCGACCCGCACGGAACATGTCTGGGCGATGGACGCCTCGGAACAGGGCGGCGCGGAGCTGATGGGCGTGATCAGCCTGGAACAGATGAGCCGCAACCAGGCCGAGATCGGCTATTGGGTGGCGCCCGCGATGTGGAACACCGGGCTTGCCTCCGAGGCCGTCAAAGCGATGGTCCGGGCCAATCCGCTGACCAATGACACGATGTTCGCCAGCGTCTTCCAGGACAATCCCGGTTCGGCCCGCGTGCTGACCAATGCGCGCTTCGACTATCTCGGCGATGCCGAGGCATTCTGTGTTGCGCGCGGCGCGAAAGTGCCGACCTGGACCTATCTGCGCAAGTTCGCCTGAGGCCAAATCCCCATGCCGGATGACGCGACCTTTTCGGCGGCGTCTTTGACGGTGCGCGGTTCCCTCTCCTCCGATTGGCGGCGGGCGCCGGCGATCGGCGGGCGGGCGGAGGGTCCGCACGGGGCTTGAGCCTGCGCGCGATTGCCTCTATCGCCTCAACCCGACCCGATCCGAAAGCGTAAGCGCCATGAAATTCCTCGACCTTGCCAAAGTCCATATCCGCTCCGGCGCGGGGGGCGGCGGCTGCGTCTCCTTCCGGCGCGAGAAATTCATCGAATATGGCGGCCCCGATGGCGGCGATGGCGGGCGCGGCGGCGACGTGATCGTCGAGGTGGTGGACGGGCTGAACACGCTGATCGACTTTCGCTACCAGCAGCATTTCTTCGCCAGGAACGGCCAGCCCGGCATGGGCAACCAGCGCACCGGCAAGGATGGCGCCGATATCGTGCTGCGCGTGCCGGTGGGGACCGAGATCCTCGAGGAAGACCAGGACACCGTCATCGCCGACCTGACCGAGTTGGGCGAAACCTACCTGTTGGCGCGCGGCGGCAATGGCGGCTTCGGCAACCTGCACTTCAAGACCTCCACCAACCAGGCCCCGCGCCGCGCCAATCCCGGCCAACCGGGGGTTGAGCGCACGATCTGGCTGCGGCTGAAGTTGATTGCCGATGTCGGGCTGCTCGGCCTGCCCAATGCGGGCAAATCGACCTTCCTGGCCGCGACGTCCAACGCGCGGCCCAAGATCGCGGATTACCCGTTTACGACGCTGCACCCGAACCTGGGCGTGGTTGGCGTCGACAATGCCGAATTTGTCGTGGCCGATATTCCGGGCCTGATCGAGGGCGCGCATGAGGGCAGGGGGCTTGGCGACCTCTTCCTGGGCCATGTCGAACGGTGCGCGGTCCTGCTGCACCTCATTGACGGCACGGCCGAGGATGTGGTCGAGGATTACCGAACCATTATTCACGAGGTCGAAGCCTATGGCCCGGCGCTGTCGGACAAGCCCCGCCTGACCGTGCTGAACAAGATCGACGCCCTGAGCGAGGAAGAGCTGGCCGAGAAGACCGCCGCGCTGGAGACCGTGGCGGGCCCCGTCATGGCGATGTCTGGCGCAGCACATACCGGCCTCATCGAGGTTCTGCGCGCCCTGCGCTCGCGCATCGACGCCGACCGGTTGCGCCTGCGCGAGGACAAGGAAGAGCCCGAGACATGGCAGCCCTGAACCTGAGCGATGCGCGCCGGCTGGTGATCAAGATCGGCTCGGCCCTTCTGGTGGATCGCCAGACCGGGGCGCTCAGGGCCGATTGGCTGCACGGCCTGGCCCGCGACGTGGCCCGGATCAAGGCACGCGGCACCGATGTCGTCCTGGTCTCGTCGGGCTCCATCGCGCTTGGCCGCTCGGTCCTGACCCTCGGCAATGGCCAGCTCTCGCTCGAACAGAGCCAGGCCGCCGCCGCCGTCGGCCAGATCCGCCTGGCGCGCGCCTATGAAGAGGCGCTGGACCCGCATGACATCCGCACCGCGCAGGTGCTCCTGACGCTGGAGGACAGCGCCGATCGCCGCCGCTACCTCAACACGCGCAACACGCTGGCGATGCTGCTCAATCTCGGCGTGGTGCCCATCGTCAACGAGAACGACACCGTGGCGACGGATGAGATCCGTTATGGCGACAATGACCGGCTGGCGGCGAATGTGGCGGCGATGGCGGGGGCGGATCAGCTGGTGCTCCTGTCGGATGTGGACGGGTTCTATTCCGCCAACCCGACGACTGACCCAGGCGCAAGTTTCTTCCCCGTCATCGACATGATTACCCCCGAGATCGAGGCGATGGCGGGCGACGCGGGATCGGGCCTCAGCAAGGGCGGCATGAAGACCAAGCTGATGGCCGCGCGCACCGCGACGGCGGCGGGCTGCGCCATGGCGATCGCCGAGGGCTCGGTGATGGAGCCGCTTCGCGCGATGGAAACCGGTGCCCGCGCCACCTGGTTCACCGCGACGCAGGACCCGCAGACCGCGCGCAAGCACTGGATCGCCGCGATGAAACCGCGCGGCACCGTGACGCTGGATGCAGGTGCCGTGGCGGCCCTAGCCCGTGGCAAGTCGCTCTTGCCCGCGGGCGTCACCACCGTCACCGGCAGCTTCCGGCGCGGTGACCCCGTGACTCTGGCAGGCCCCGACGGGCTCCGCCTCGGCCTCGGCCTGACCCGTTACACCGCCCAGGAGGCCGCCGCCATCGCCGGTCACAGGTCGTCCGAGATCGAGGAGATCCTCGGCTATCCCGGCCGCGCCGCCCTCATTCACCGCGATGACATGGCCCTCTGATCCCCCTATCTTCTTGGTCCCAAATACTCATAATCCGCCCGCAACACGTCCCGGAGCCTCACTCATGAAAGACCATGCCGACATCCCCGCCCTGATGGACGAGATGGGCGCGCGCGCGAAAGCCGCCGCTGCCACGCTGGCCTTCGCCCCGTCAGAGGCCAAGGCCAAGGCGCTGAACGCTGCCGCCGATACGGTCTGGAAGCGCCGCGCCGAGATCATCGCGGCCAATGCCAAGGACCTGGAGTTTGGTCGCGACAAGGGGCTGTCGGAGGCGATGATGGACCGGCTGCTGCTGGATGAAGCGCGGGTGAAATCCATCGCCGACGGTCTGCGCGCCGTGGCGGGGCAGGATGATCCCGTCGGCGCGGTGATCGCGGAATGGGACAGGCCCTCGGGCCTGCATATCAGCCGCGTCCGCACGCCGCTCGGCGTCATCGGCGTGATCTATGAAAGCCGCCCCAACGTGACGGCGGATGCCGGCGCGCTCTGCCTGAAATCGGGCAATGCCGTGATCCTGCGCGGGGGCTCGGAGAGCCTCAACAGCTCCGCCCTGCTGGCCGATTGCCTGCGCCAGGGCCTGCGCGCCGCCGACCTGCCCGAGGATGCGATCCAGCTTGTGCCGACCCGCGACCGGGCGGCGGTCTCGGCGCTCCTGACCATGACCGACACGGTCGATGTCATCGTGCCGCGCGGCGGCAAGGGGTTGGTCGGGCTGGTCCAGCGCGAGGCGCGGGTGCCGGTCTTTGCCCATCTCGAAGGCATCTGCCATGTCTATGTCGACGCCGCCGCAGACCCGGTCAAGGCGCTGGACGTCGTGCTGAACGCCAAGACGCGGCGCACCGGCATCTGCGGTTCGGCGGAATGCCTGCTGATCCACCGGCAGGTGCTGGACACGATCGGGCAGGGCGTGATCCGCGCATTGATCAGCGCCGGTGTCGATGTGCGCGGCGACGCGACGCTGCAGGCCATCGACGGGGTCTCCGCGGCTGCTCCGGAGGATTTCGGACAGGAGTTCCTGGACATGATCATCGCCGCCCGCGTGGTCGATGATATCGACGCGGCCATCGCCCATATCCGGACCTACGGCTCGAACCACACCGATGCCATCATCACTGAGGATGACGAGGCCGCCGCGCGCTTCTTCCAGCGGCTCGACAGCGCGATCCTGATGCGCAACGCCTCGACCCAGTTCGCCGACGGGGCCGAGTTCGGGATGGGGGCCGAGATCGGCATCGCCACCGGCAAGCTGCATGCGCGCGGGCCGGTCGGGGCGGAACAGCTGACCTCGTTCAAATATCTCGTCACGGGTGATGGAACTGTGCGTCCGTGACACCGGGCCGAAATTCTTTGCAAGAATTTGGCCCAATTTTTCCGAAAAATTGCCCCTCTCCGAAAGTGCAGTGATGACCCGACGCAACACCCCCCAGACCCTGATCCGCCGCTTGGCCTTCCCCGATAGTGTCAGCCGCGCCGTGGTGACGCCGATCCAGCAATCGGTGGTCTACGCCTCGCCCTCGCCCGACATGCTGGACGCGCAATATGAAGGCCGCGAGGCGGGCTATACCTATGCCCGCGAAGGCCATCCCAACGCCGATGTCCTCGCTGCCAAGATCGACATGCTGGAAGGCGGGACGGGCGGCATCGTCACCGGATCGGGCATGGCCGCCGTTACCGCGGCGCTCATGGGGCTTCTGAAGGCAGGCGACCACGTCATCGGCGGCGATCAGCTCTATGGCCGCTCGCTGCGGATGATGCGTGAAGACCTGCCGCGCTTCGGGATCGAGACCAGCCTGACAGACCCCACCGATGCCGCCGCCATCGAGGCCGCGATCCGGCCCGAGACAAAGATGATCCTGGTCGAGGTCGTCTCCAACCCGACCCTGCGCGTGGCCGACATGGCCGCGATTGCCAAGATCGCAAAGCGTCACGGCGTGTGGCTGGCCGTCGACAACACCTTCACCACGCCGCGCGCCTACCGGCCCTTTGACCACGGTGCCGATATCGTCATCCATTCCGTCACCAAGCTGCTTGCAGGCCATTCCGACGTGACGCTTGGCTATGTCGTGGCGAAGGACCCTGACCTGACGCGGGCCATGCGCGTCTTTGCCGTCACCACCGGCCTGACGCCGAGCCCGAATGAATGCTGGCTGGCCGAACGTGGCCTCTTCACCTTCGATCTGCGCTTTGACCGGGCGCAGGCAAACGCGGCGGCGCTGGCCGATTTCCTGGCCGATCAGCCGGGTGTGGTTCGCGTGCTCTATCCGGGCCGGTCGGACCATCCCGACCACGCCCGCGCCAAGGCACTTCTGGGCGGGCAATACGGCAACATGGTCAGCTTCGAGATCAAAGGCGGGCGGGCGCAGACCAACGCTCTGGTCGAGGCCATGCCCGAGGTCGCCTTTGCCCCCACGCTCGGCGATGTCGGCACCACGCTCAGCCATCCCGCAACCTCCTCGCACCGGGTCATGACGCCGGAGCAGCGCGCGGAACTGGGCATGTCGGAAGGCTTCTTCCGCATCTCGGTGGGCATCGAGGAGATCGAGATCCTCAAGGCCGATTTCGGCGCCGGTTGCGCGGCGGCGGCAGCGGTCTAGGACACCATGCCCGACCTGCCCCTGATCCTGCGCGGCGTGCCCGACCCGATGATCGTGATCGGGGCGGATGGGTTGATCACCGATATGAACCCGGCGGCGCGCGACCTCTTCGGGGATTGGGCGCTTGGCCGCGATCACGGCGCGGTGCTGCGCCAGCCCCCGGTTCTGGCCGCCATCGCGGCGGTTCTGGGCGGCGAGGGCGAGGGCCACGCCGATTTTACCCGCACGCAACGGGGCCGCGACGTGCTTTACCGGGTCACAATCACGCGGCTGACCGAGGGCGCGGGCCTGCTGCATTTCGCCGATGTCACCCATATCGGCGAGGCCGAGGAGATGCGGCGCGGCTTCGTCGCCAATGTCAGCCATGAATTGCGCAGCCCGCTGACCGCGCTGATGGGGTTCATCGAGACCCTGCGCGGCCCGGCCCGCGACGATCCCGAGGCGCGGATGCGGTTTCTGGACATCATGGAGGAGGAGGCGCAGCGCATGAACCGGCTGGTCTCGGACCTTCTCAGCCTTGCGCGGGTCGAGGGCACCGAGCGCCAACGCCCCGCGCATCCTGTCGATCTGCGCGGCGTGCTGGAGGGCGTGGCCGCCACCCTCAAGGGCCAGGCCGAGGCGCAGGGGTCAAAGCTGGAGATCACGGGCGAGACGCCCGCGCCGATCCCCGGCGACCGCGATCAGCTGACCCAGGTTTTCGTGAACCTGACCGAGAACGCGCTGAAATACGGTGGCCCGAATCGGCCCGTGACGCTGGCGCTGAGCGAGGCCGCCGCCGGTCCGGGCTTTCGCCACCCGCATCTGCGCGTCGACGTGATCGACCGGGGGGCCGGGATCGAGCCCGCCCATCTGCCGCGCCTGACCGAGCGCTTCTACCGTGTCGACAGCCACCGCAGCCGCGCGATGGGGGGGACCGGCCTGGGGCTGGCGATCGTGAAACATATCCTCAACCGGCACCAGGGCAAGCTGACGATCAGGAGCCGGACGGGCGAGGGCAGCGTGTTCAGCGTCTTCCTTCCGAAAGGCAGCGCCGATTAAGGGCCCGCGGATGGTTTTTTCGGTCAGCCGCCCAATTCGACCCGCCTTGTCATGAAACTGTTACATCGCCGTCACAAAACCTCAGCGCGACGTCTTTAGTGGCGGGGCAGGGGCCGCGAACTGTATCGCGGGGCCCGTCTGACAAAAACCTGAGGGAACTCTGAGCCATGTCTATCGCCTATTCCACCGCTTCCGCCCTGGCCATCCTGGCCGTGACCGCCACCGCCGCCGCCGCGCAAAGCCGCGACAACGTGCAGATCGCGGGGTCGTCCACGGTTCTGCCTTATGCCACCATCGTTGCCGAGGCCTTCGGCGAGAACTTCGATTTCCCGACCCCGGTGGTCGAATCGGGCGGTTCCTCGACCGGTCTGCGCCGCTTCTGCGAAGGCGTGGGCGAGACCACCACCGACATCGCCAACTCCTCGCGCCCGATCCGCGAAAGCGAGATCGCGACCTGCGCCGAAAACGGCGTGACCGAGATCATCGAAGTGCGCATCGGCTATGACGGCATCGTCTTCGCCTCGGACATCAACGGCCCGTCGTTCGAATTCACCCCCGCCGACTGGTACCAGGCGCTGGCCGCCGAATTGCCCATGGATGGTGCGATGGTCGCCAACCCGAACACGGCCTGGAACGAAGTGAACCCCGACCTGCCCGCGCAGGAGATCGCCGCCTTCATCCCCGGCACCCGCCACGGCACCCGCGAGGTCTTCGACGAGAAGGTGATCTTGCAGGGCTGCGAGGACAGCGGCGCCTATGAGGCCATCTTGGACATCAACGGCGGCGATGAAGACGCGGCCGAGGAAACCTGCATGTCCATCCGCGGCGACGGTGTCTCGGTCGATATCGACGGCGACTACACCGAAACGCTGGCCCGCATCTCGGCCAACCCCGAAGGCATCGGCGTGTTCGGCCTGTCCTTCTACCAGAACAACACGGCCTCCCTGCAGGTTGCCACGATGAACGATGTCGTGCCCTCGACCGAGACCATCGCCAGCGGCGAATACCCGGTCTCGCGGCCCTTGTATTTCTACATCAAGGCCGACCATCTGGACGTGATCCCCGGCCTGCGCGAATATGCCGAGTTCTTCGTTTCCGATGAGATCGCCGGCCCCTGGGGCCCGCTGGCCGCCTATGGGCTGGTCTCCGACCCCGAGCTTGCCGCGACGCAGGCGGTGGTCGCGAACGGCACCACCATGGACGCGATGTAAGCCGACCCGAACCGGGTCAAAGGGGGGCAGGGCGCGTGTCCTGCCCCCACTCCTTTTGACGGATCCCCGATATGCCGCTTCTCTGGATCATCGCCGCCACTCTCGCCCTTGGCGCTGCAGGCTACTGGCTTGGCCGCGCGCGCGCCCTGCGTCTGACCGGGGGCAGTCCCGCCGCGCTGCATTCCCTGCCGCATGCCTATGGCGCGATCACCGCGCTGGCGGCCCTGATCCCCGGGTTTGCCCTGCTGGTCCTGGCGCTCATGGCCTGGCCCGGCGGCACGATCCTGGCCCCGGTCCTGGCCGTGATCGGCCTTGGCCTCGCGCTGATCCGCATCACGCCCGATTTCCGCGCCCGCACGGCGTTGGAGCGCTGCATCCTCGCGGGCCTCATCACCGCCTCCTCCATCGCGATCCTGACGACCTTCGGTATCGTCGCCTCGATGCTGGTGGAAACGGCGGATTTCTTCAGCCTCTACCCCTGGCAGCAGTTCTTCTTTGGCCTGGAATGGATCCCCAGTTTCGAGGGCGGCTCCGAGCTTGGCCTGATCCCGTTGCTTTGGGGCACGCTCTACATCACCTTCATCGCGCTTCTGGTGGCCGTTCCCGTCGGGCTTTTCGCGGCGATCTACATGGCCGAATATGCGGGCCCGCGCTTTCGCGCCATCGCCAAGCCGCTGATCGAGGTTCTGGCGGGCATTCCCACCATCGTCTACGGCCTTTTCGCGCTGATCACGGTCGGGCCGCTGCTGCGCGACTGGTTCGCGGCACCGATGGGGCTTGGCACCTCGTCCTCCTCGGTGATGACGGCGGGGCTGGTCATGGGCATCATGCTCATTCCCTTCGTCTCGTCCCTGTCGGACGACATCATCAACGCGGTCCCGCAATCTTTACGTGACGGGGCCTACGGGCTTGGGGCCACGCAATCCGAGACCGTGCGCCAGGTGATTCTGCCCGCGGCCCTTCCGGGCATTGTCGGCGCGGTCCTTCTGGCGACATCGCGCGCCATCGGCGAGACCATGATCGTGGTGATGGGGGCAGGGGCGGCGGCGCGTCTCAGCCTCAACCCGTTCGAGGCGATGACCACCGTGACCGTCAAGATCGTGGGCCAGTTAACGGGGGACACCGATTTTTCCAGCCCCGAGGCGCTGGTTGCCTTCGCGCTTGGCCTGACCCTCTTCGCGATCACGCTCTGCCTCAACATCCTCGCGCTTTACATCGTGCGCCGCTACCGGGAGCAGTATGAATGACCCAGACCAGTTCCCTTCTGACCGCCGACCCGCGCACCAGGGCCCGCAATCGCGCCGAGGCCCGGTTCCGTGCCTTCGGCCTTGCCGCCGTGATCACCGGGCTGGCGGCGCTGGCGCTTCTGGTGATCTCGGTCATCGGCAACGGCGCGGGCGCGTTCCGCCAGACCTACCTGACCATCCCCGTGACGCTGAGTGCCGACCGGCTGGACCCCGATGGCAACCGCGACCCCGCCGAAATGGCCCGCGTAACGACCTTCGGCTACGCGCCCCTGCTGGCGCAATCCTTGCAGATGCACCTGCAAGCCGAGGGGATCGACCTGACCGGAGTCAGCCCGCAGGCCCTGATGGGCATGATCAGCCAGGAGGCCCCGGCGCAGGTCCGCGCCATGGTGCTGGCCAACCCCGACATCCTGGGCGAGACGCTGGAGCTTGAGATGCTGGCAAGTGGCCGGATCGACGGCTATTTCAAGGGCCGCGTGACGCTGGAAAGCGCCGAGCGCGACGCCAATGTCAGCCCCGCACAGATCCGGCTGGCGCAGGCGATGGCCGATGCCGGCATGATGGAGACGCGATGGAACTGGGCCTTCCTGACCGGCCCCGATGCCTCGGACCAGCGGCCCGAGGCGGCGGGGCTTGGCGTGGCGATCCTGGGCTCGCTCTACATGATCGGGGTGGTTCTTGTGCTGGCGCTGCCGATCGGCGTCGCGGCCTCGATCTATCTTGAGGAATTCGCCCCCAAGAACCGCCTGACCGATATCATCGAGGTCAATATCTCGAACCTCGCCGCCGTGCCCTCGATCGTCTTCGGCATCCTCGGCCTCGCGATCTTCATCAACCTCGCGGGGCTGCCGCAATCGGCCCCCATCGTCGGCGGTCTCGTCCTGACGCTGATGACGCTGCCGACCATCATCATCGCCACTCGCGCCGCCCTGCGCGCCGTGCCGCCCTCGATCCGCTCCGCGGCGCTTGGTCTTGGCGCGTCGAAAATGCAGGCGGTGTTCCACCATGTGCTGCCGCTGGCCGCCCCCGGTATCCTGACCGGCACCATCCTGGGTCTTGCGCAGGCGCTTGGCGAAACCGCGCCCTTGTTGCTTATTGGCATGGTGGCCTTCGTGCGCGAATATCCCGACATGCCGCCCGAGGGGCTGTTCGATCCCGCCTCGGCGCTGCCGGTGCAGGTCTATAACTGGACACAGCGCGCCGATCCGGGTTTCGTCGAACGCGCGGCGGGGGCGACCATCGTGCTGCTGGTCTTCCTGGTCGCCATGAACCTGATCGCGGTGCTGTTGCGCCGCCGCTTTGAACGCCGCTGGTAAGAGGGGCATGAGATGAGAGATATGACCGTGACAGATGCCACCGTGACCGCCTCCAAATTCTCGGCGCAGGGCGTCGACGTCTTCTATGGCGACACCCACGCCATCAAGGGCGTCGATGTCGAGATCCCCGACAAGACCGTGACCGCCTTCATCGGGCCGTCGGGCTGTGGCAAATCCACCTTTCTGCGCTGCCTGAACCGGATGAACGACACCATCGACACCGCCCGCGTGACCGGCACGATCCTGCTGGATAACGAGGATATCCACGCCCCCGGCGTAGACCCCGTTCAACTGCGCGCCAAGGTCGGCATGGTGTTCCAGAAGCCCAACCCGTTCCCCAAGTCGATCTATGACAACGTGGCCTATGGCCCGCGCATCCACGGCCTGGCGCGTAACAAGGCCGAACTGGACGAGATCGTCGAGACATCCCTGCGCCGCGCCGCGCTGTGGGAGGAGGTCAAGGACCGCCTGGCGGCCCCCGGCACCGGCCTTTCGGGCGGCCAGCAACAGCGCCTGTGCATCGCGCGCGCGATTGCCACCGGGCCGGAGGTTCTGCTGATGGATGAGCCCTGTTCGGCGCTCGACCCCATCGCCACGGCACAGGTGGAGCAACTGATCGACGAATTGCGCAGCCGGTTTTCCGTGGTGATCGTGACCCATTCCATGGCGCAGGCCAGCCGCGTCAGCCAGAGGACGGCATTCTTTCACCTCGGCGAACTGGTCGAGATCGGCGATACCGAGCATATCTTCACCACGCCCAGTGACCCGCGCACGGAATCCTACATCACCGGCCGCATCGGCTGAGCCACCCCGGAGAGACGAGATGGAAAACCAGACACATATCCTGCGCGCCTTCGACCGCGACCTGGAGGGGATTCAGGCCAGCATCATGAAGATGGGCGGGCTGGTCGAGGCGGCAATATCGGATGCTGCGAAGGCGCTGGAAACCCGCGACGCGGAGCTTGCCCAGAAGGTCAGGGCAGGCGACAAACCCATCGACGCGCTGGAACATGCCGTCAACGAGGACGCGGCCCGTATCCTCGCGCTGCGCCAACCCATCGCGGGCGATTTGCGCACTGTGCTGACGGTCTTCCGCCTCTCCGGCGCGCTGGAGCGGATGGGCGATTACGCCAAGAACATCGCCAAGCGCACCGGCGTGTTGATGGAGATGGACGAGATCGAGGGCACGACGAAATCGCTGCGCCGCATGGCCCGGCTGGTGGAACTGATGCTGAAGGACGCGCTGGACGCCTATATCCAGCGTGACGTCGATCTTGCCCGCGACGTGCGCGACCGCGATCTTGAGGTGGACCAGATGTATTCGGGCCTGTTCCGCGAATACCTGACCTTCATGATGGAGGATCCGCGCAACATCACGCCCTGCATGCACCTGCATTTCATCGCCAAGAACATCGAGCGCATGGGCGATCACGTCACCTCGATCTGCGAACAGGTAATCTACCTTGTCGACGGGGCCTACCCGGACGACGACCGCGAGAAGGGCGATGCCACCGCGACGGGGGCGCCGGATGCCGGGTGAGCCGCTGATCCTCGTGGTCGAGGATGAGGCGGCGCAGCGCGAGGTGCTGGCCTATAACCTGCGCGCCGAAGGATATGAGGTGGCATCGGCGGATGCGGGCGATATCGCGCTGGACCTCGTGCGTGAGACCCCGCCCGACCTGATCGTGCTGGACTGGATGTTGCCGCATGTCTCGGGCCTGGAAATCTGCCGCCAGTTGAAGACCGGCAAGGACACCCGCGCGATTCCCGTCATCATGCTGAGCGCCCGCTCGGAAGAGGTCGACAAGGTGCGCGGGCTGGAAACCGGGGCCGATGATTACATGATCAAGCCCTATTCGGTGGCCGAGCTGCTGGCACGCATCCGCACCCAGTTGCGCCGCACCCGCCCCGCCGCCGTGGGCGAGGTGCTGAGCTATGGCGACATCGCCATGGACATGACCGAACACCGGGTCAGCCGGAACGGGCGGGAGGTCTCGCTCGGGCCGACCGAATACCGGTTGCTGGCCGTGTTCCTGGAGCGCCCCGGCAGGGTCTGGAGCCGCGATCAGTTGCTCGACCGGGTCTGGGGCCGCGATGTCTATGTCGATACCCGCACGGTCGATGTCCATATCGGGCGGCTGCGCAAGGCGCTTGGCGCGGCGGGCGGCGAAGACCCCATCCGCACGGTGCGCGGCGCGGGTTATGCACTAGGTTAAGGTCAGACTGTAAGTATTTGTTGCTGAGTGATAAAAAACACTTTTGCGGTCGTGATCCGGCACTTGATCCGCGACCGCCTTCAGGCAAGTTTCATAGTGCGCGGCCAGCTTTTCCACCGGGTAATTGCTGCCCCACATGACCCGTCCCGCGCCGAACTCCGCCAGAATATGCCCGATATGCGGGGCGAAGGCGCCGGTCTCGGCCCAATCGGGCCGGAACATGCCGAAGCCCGACAGCTTGATACAGGTCCGGGGCCGCGCGGCCATCATCGCCACGGCCTCTTTCCAGCGCGCGAACCCGGCGGGGCTGGCATCATGCGGGCTGAGCGCATGGTCGATGATCACGGTGAGGTCGGGGGTGGCGGCCAGCGCCTCGCACGCGGCCCCGGCCTGTTCGGGGTAGAGTTGCAGGTCGAAGGACAGCCCGAGGCCCTCGATCCGCTTCAGCCCCTCGCGCCACTGCGCATCCGCCAGGAAATCCCGTGGCGCGAAGCTCAGCCCCGGATTGCCCTCCAACCGCGCCACGATCTGCCGCACGCCGCGAAAGCCGGGATAGCTGCCATGCCGCGCCAGCAGATCGCCCAGATCGGGGGCGCTGAGATCGGCGAGCCCGATAATGGCCACCGCATGGCCCGCCGCATCCGCCTCGGCCTGCACAAAGGCGGTTTCCGCCACCGGATCGGGCAGGGCGCCATCGGTCTGGACATGAACCGAGGCGCGGGGGCGTGTCTTGGCCTCGTTCAGGAACTCCGCCATCAGGTAATCGCGCTGGATCGGGGTCGGGTCGCCAAAGGGCTTCGCCGCACCGATATCGCGCAGCCAGCCATAGCCGATCTCGGCCCCGCGCGTCTCGGGCGCCCAGATGTGATGATGGGCGTCGATATAGCCCGAGGGCAGGGCGAAAACGGATGCGGACATGGAACTTCTCCGGCGTGGGGCTATTCTCTCTCTATTGCGTAGCGCCTGATTTCAAAAGGGACCAGTATGGCCGATACCAGTTTTGAGGAAACCCTGTTCGAGGCGCTGACCGACGAAAGCGACAGCCCCGGCGACCTCACGGACGCGGCGCGGGCGCATGAGGCGGGCAGTTTCCTGCGCCATGCCGGGTCGCTCTCGATGACCAAGATCGCCGACGGGCTGATCGACCCGAAACTGGTGCTGTCCTGGCTCCTGACGCATCTGGGGGCCTCCAGCCTCTTCGTGGGCCTGCTTGTTCCGATCCGCGAGGCGGGTGCGCTGCTGCCACAACTGTTCGCGGCCCCGCGTGTTCATGCGATGGCGCGGCGCAAATGGGCCTGGGTGGCGGGCTCGGTCGGGCAGGGGGCGGCGGCGGCGGGGATCGTGCTTGCGGCGCTGACGCTCTCGGGCGCGGCGGCGGGGGCCGCGATCTGCGCGCTTCTGGCGGTGCTGGCGGTCAGCCGCAGCATCTGTTCGGTCAGCTACAAGGACATCCTGGGCAAGACCGTCGACAAGGGGCGGCGCGGCTCGGCCAAGGGGCTGGCCAGTTCGGTGGGTGCGGGGGCGGTCGTGCTCTTCGCGCTCCTGCTCATGTCGGGCTGGATCTCGCGGGTCGGTCTGGTGATCGGCGCGGTGTCTTTGGCCGCAATACTGTGGGGCTGTGCGGCGCTGCTTTTTTCAACCCTGCATGAGGACCCCGCACCGGGCGAGGCCGGGGAGGGCGCACCGCTTGGGCAATTGTCGCTATTGCGCGAAGATCCGCAGCTGACCCGCTTCATCCTCGCGCGCGGGCTCTTGACCGCCACGGCGCTGGCCCCGCCATACCTGGTGCTTCTGGGGGCGCAAGCCGGGCAGGGCACGTTCGACCGGCTTGGCGCGCTGGTGCTGGCCTCGTCCATTGCGGCCTTCCTCAGCTCCTATATCTGGGGCCGGATCGCGGATCGCTCCAGCCGCAAGGTGTTGATCCTGTCGGGCCTTGTCGGCGGCGTGGCGCTGGCGGGGGCTGTGGCGCTGGATCTCGCCGGGCTTTCCGGCACGATCTGGGCGCTGCCGCTGGTCCTCTTCACCCTGATGCTCGCCTATCACGGCGTGCGGCAGGGGCGCTCAACCTACCTGGTCGACATGGCCCCCGAGGACAGACGCGCGGCCTATACGGCGGTGTCCAACACCGTGATCGGGATCGTGCTGCTTGGCTCGGGCCTGTTCGGCGCGCTGGCCTCCATCGCCGGAGCGGTCGTGACGCTGACGGCCTTCGCCGCGATGTCGCTGGCCGCCGTCTGGGTCGCCTACGGGCTGGACGAGGTCGAGGGGTAGGCGCGCGCTCAGCCGATCCGCGTCAGCAGCGCCAGAACGTCCGAGCGGCGCAGCAGGCCAACCACCCGCGCGCCATCGAGGACCGGAAACACCCGATGCGGCTGGTCGAGGAACATCTCGGCCACGCGGATCACTTCGTCGCCGGCCTCGACCGAGACCACCTCGCGCGACATGTGATCGGCCACGCGCCCCGTCCATTCCCGGTGATAGCTGGCATGCAGCGCGGGGCGGAAGCAGTCCTTCTGCGTCAAGATGCCGATCAGCCGCCCGTCATCGCCAAGCACCGGCGCGGCGGGGGATTTCGCATCGACCAGCGCCGCCACCGCGCGCCGGATCGGTGTCTCGGCGGTCAGGGTCGGCGGGTCTGCGCGCATGATCGAACGCACCAGGTATTGCGTCATTTCCGGCCCTCCCGCGCCGCGCGGCGCAGCGGGCAATCCTCGCAGCGGTCCTTGGCGAGGCGGTCGGTTGCGCCGCAGCTTGAGCGCACGGGTCCGCGCCCGAAGGCCAGCCCAAGCCCGATGCCGCCCGCCGCCAGGGCGGTGATCGCGATGGCGAAGATCAGTTCCACTGGTGGGTTCCCTCCGTCACAGGATCAAGTCCCGGATCGCGCCGCTGCGATGCTGGCGCAGCCCGTCATCCGTTTCAAACAGGAACAGCGCCGCGATGTCTCGGGTCGCGGCCAGGTCCGGCCCGCCCTCATCGCCCGCCGCGAAAAGCGCCGTGGCCCAGGCATCCGCCGTCATCGCATCGCCTGCCGCCACCGTCACGGACCGCAACCGCCCCGACGCGGGCGCGCGGGTCTCCGGGTCGATGATATGGCTGTAGAGGCGCCCGTTCAGAACATAGCTCTGTGCCCGCACGCCCGAGGTCGCGACCGCCATGCCGGGGGGCAGGCGCAGGGCCTGCGTGGGGGGCTGCGCGGGCAGGGGGGATTCCACCGCGATGCGCCAGTCGCGCCCCTCGGGATGGGTGCCGAGCGCCACGAACTCGCCGCCAAGGTCAAGCAGCATGTCGGTGACGCCCTCCGCCCGCGCCAGATCCGCCGCGCGGTCCAGCGCCCAACCCTTGGCAATACCGCAAAGGTCCAGCGTCAGGTCGCCGCGCGCCTTGGTCAGCCCCTCGGGTGCGATGGCGATGCCGCGCCAGCCGGGTGCGCCGGTGCCGCCGATCGGGCCAAACCCCCATTGCGCCACCAGCGGCCCGACGGTCGGGTCAAAGGCCCCCTCGCTCTGCCGCGCGATGTCCAGCGCCGCTGCCGTCACCTGAGCGATTTCGGGCTCCACCGCCTGCGCGCCCGCGGGCGCGGCGTTGATCCGGCTGATCCCGCTATCCCTGCGCCAGGGCGAGAACTGCGCGTCGATCCGGGCGAAAAGCACCTCGATTGCGGGGCCGAGACGGGTGGGGGTGTCCCTCCCGGCAATCCGCCAGCCGGTCCCGAAGGCGTTGCCGCCGAGCGTATCGAGGTTCGACGCCAGCCCCGCGCGCGGCAAGGCAAGTGCGGCCCCGATCAGCCCGAGGGCGGCGCGGCGCGTGATCATGTTGGCGCGTGTCATCATCGGTCAGGCTCCGAAATCGTCGTAGAAGATCAAGGCGGGCTCAACCCCGAGCCGCGCCAGCGTGGACAGGACCGCCGAGATCATCACCGGCGGGCCGCAGAGGTAGTATTCGCATTCCTCGGGGGCAGGGTGGCCCGCCATCTCGGCGCGCAGGATCTCGTGCACGAAGCCGGTGGCCCCGGTCCAGCGGTCGCCCGGCGCGGGGTCGGACAGCGCCGGGGTCCAGCTGAAATGGTCGTGGCGCGCCGCCAGCGTGCTGAATTCCTCGGTATAGAACAGGTCGGCCGCGGTGCGCGCGCCGTAGAAATAGCGGATGCGCCGGTCGCTGCCGCGCCCCAGTTCCTGGTGGATCATCGCGCGCAGGGGGGCCATGCCGACACCGCCGCCGACATAGACCATCTCGCGCCCCGTGGGCTGGACGTGGAAATCCCCGAAGGGGCCGGAAAGGGTGATCTGATCCCCCGGCGCGACCGAGAACAGCCAGGACGAGACCACGCCCGGCGGGATCTCCTCCTCCTGGCCCGCGGGCGGCACCGCGAGGCGGATGTTGAACACCGCGCGTCCGGCATCCTCGGGGCGGCTGGCCAGTGAATAGGCCCGCGTCACGACCGCGCTTGAGCGGCTGCGCAGGGCCCGCCACCCCGCGATCTCCCAGGCGTCCCGAAAGGCGGACGGCACGTCGAGATCGGCGAAATCCAGCGTGTAGGGCGGGGCGGTGATCTGCATGAAGTCGCCCGCGCGGAACTCGGTCGGGTGATCCTCGGGCAGCTCGACCACGATCTCGCGGATGAGCGGTGCCAGCATCCGGGTCGAGGCCACCGTGCAGACCGTCCCGCCCCCCGCGGTCAGCGCGTTTTCGGGCACCTGCACCGCGCAGTCGCCATGCAGGCTGGTCTGGCAGGCCAGGCGGACCCGCGCCCGCCGTTCCTGCGGCGACAGCAGCGCACGCTCGGTCGCCTGGGTTTCTCCGGCCCCCTCGCCGGTGACCGTCACCCGGCACTGCCCGCAGGTTCCGACACCGCCGCAGGCCGCCGGGATCCGGATGTCGGCATTGTGCAGAACCGCCAGCAGCTTGGCACCGCGCCGCGCCACCAGGTGCAGCGCCTCGTTGACCGTGATGTCGATGCCGCCATCGGGGATCAGGCGCCGCCGCGCGGCCAGAAGCCCTGCGGCCAGTCCGACGACAAGCGCCACGATGATCAGGCTTCCCAGCAGAACCTCGGTCATTGCGCCGCCGCCATCTGTGTGAAGGAAGCAAAGCCAAGCGACATCAGGCCGGTGAGGACGAAGGCGATGCCGAGCCCCCTCAACCCGGCCGGCAGGTCGGCATAGGCCAGCCGCACCCGGATCGCGCTCAGCATCACCACGGCCACGAAAAACCCGACGCCGCTGCCGAACCCGAAGACGGCGGACTGGGCGAAATTGTAGCTGCGCTCGACCATGAACAGGCTGCCGCCCAGGATGACGCATTGCACGGTCAAGAGCGGCAGGAAGACGCCAAAGGCCGCGTGGATGCGCGGAAAGTAGCGATCCAGCACCATCTCCAGCAGCTGCACGATCGCCGCGATCACCCCGATAAAGGCGATGAGCGCGAGATAGGAGAGGTCCAGCTCCGGCCTGCCCGCCCATGCCCAGGCGCCGGGTGCGAGGACCGCCTGGTAGATCAGGTGGTTCAGCGGCACCGACACGCCAAGCACGAAGGTCATCGCCACGCCGAGCCCGATCGCGCTTTCGGTTCGCCGCGACAGCGCCAGGAAGGTGCAAAGCCCCAGGAACAGCGTCAGCGGCATGTTATCGACGAAAGCCGCAAGCAAAAACAGGTTCCAGGCATCGCTCATTGCGCGGGCTCCATCCGTTCCGGGGGCGCGTGCTCGGGGGCCTCGGCCTGTTCGGGCCGGATCGAACGGATCGCCCAGACCATCCCGCCCAGAAGAAAGAACCCCGAAGGCGCCAGCAGCATCAGGCTGAGCGGCGTGAACCAGCCGCCCTGATCGGCCAGCGGCAGCACCTGCGCCCCGAACAGCTCGCCCTTGCCGAACAGCTCGCGCAGGCCGCCGAGGATCATGAGGATCAGCGAATAGCCAAGGCCATAGCCGAAGCCATCGACCATCGACGGCAGCGGCGGGTTGTGGCTGGCATAGGTTTCGGTCCGGGCCATCACCACGCAATTGGTGGTGATCAGCCAGACATAGACCGACAGCGCCCGGCTGATCTCGGCGAAATAGGCCTGCAGGAACTGGTCGATGACGATCACCATCGCCGCGATGATCACGATCTGCACGATCATCCGGATGGTGTCGGGAATGTGCCGCCGGATCAGGCTGATGATACCGCAAGACAGCGTGACCACGATCGTCAACGACACCGACATGGTCAGCGCCGTGGCCAGCGTCGTCGTGACCGCCAGCGCCGAGCAGAGGCCGAGGATCTGCAAGGTGACCGGGTTCTGCCGGATCAGCGGTTCGGTCAGGGTTTTCCAGTACGGGGCGCGGGCGACCATGGCTCAGAACTCCCCGCGCTCGATGGCGTCCAGCAGGGGCCCGTAGCCATCCGGCCCGAGCCAGAAACGCACCATCTGCGTCACGCCCCGCCCGGTGCGTGTGGCCCCGGTGATGCCATCGACCTCGTGCACGCCCGAGGCGGGGCCGCGCGCGACGCGAAAGCGCAACTCGCCGCTCGCGTCGCGCAATTCGGTGCCCGGAAAGCTGGCCCGCCACGAGCTCTCCTCGATCCGCGCGCCCAATCCCGGCGTTTCCGAGTGCTGCGTGACGGCGATACCGGCGATCGTGTTCATGTCGCCGCGCAGCGCCATGATGGCGTCGATGCGCCCGCCATAGCCCTGGCCGCTGAGCGGCAGCAGCAGCAGCGAAACGGTATCGCCGTCGCGCAGCAGATAGACCTGCACGAAGTTGGGCCGCTGGCCGAGCCCCGCGATGTTCTGACCGGCATCGAGCACGGTCCAGTTCGCGGGATCTGCGAGGGCCGCCTCCAGCGTGGCGGGCGTCACCTCCGCGGCGGCGCGGCCCCGGTCGAGGTCGATCACCACGGTCGAAAGCGTACCGCCCGATTGTTCCAGCAGGTCGCTCATGCCGGGAATGCCCTGCACCAGTGCGGCGATGCGGGCCTGTTCCTCGGCGGCGCGGTTGGCGGCCTGGATCGGGCGCAGCCAGACGGTCGCGCCGCTGACCAGCGCCGCCGAGATGGCCGAGACCAGGAAGGCCACCAGGATCGTCTTGGTGCGGCTTTCATTGGGCAGCGCCAGCAAGCGGCGCAGCGGGTTCCAGTCACGTGCGGCCATGTCGCCTCCTGCGTTGAGCGACCCAGAGCGCCAGCGCGGCTTCGTCCAGCAGCGGCGCGACGAGGGAGGTGAGCAGGGCGGCGGCGACAGCGATCTGCACCGGCGCGGCCCCGGTCCATTGCATGGCGAACATGACGACCAGCGCGGCATAAAGCGCGCCGCCCGTGACGCGGCCCAATTGCGTGGCGGGGCTGGTGACGGGGTCGGCGACCAGCAGCACAAGGGCGATGCCACCCGCGAAGATCACCGGATCGGGCAAGACCCCGGCCAAGACGGCGGCAATCGCCACCACACCGGCCCCCGCGAACAGGGCCAGCGGCATGACGCCGGTTGCCACGCCGATCAGCGCCGCCGGGATCGCCGCCCAGGCGACGGGATCGTCGAAACCGGGCCAGCCGAAGCCGGGAAAGCCGAAACCCAGGAAGGACAGCGTGACCGTCGCGGGATGCACCACGTTGCGGCCCCAGCCGCCGAAGACAAGCTCGCCCATCACCACGCCGAAACTGATGCCCAGGACCATGCGGAACGCGCCGAGCCCCTCGGGCGCCAGCATCGCGATGGCCAGCGCCGTCGAGATCGCGGCCAGCGAGGGCGGCTGCGCCCGCACCAGCATGAAGACGAGGTGCCAGACCGCCACGACCAGCAGCGCAAGGCCAAGCTGCGCCAGCGCGCCCGCGCCGCCGAACCACAGCCAGAACAGCATCAGCGGCAGGTAGGCGGCCAGCAGCAGCAGGGCCACGGTCTCGCGGGTCCAGAGGCCACGGGTCATGCGGCGGCCTCCGTGCGGATCCGGTCGAGCAGGGCGCGCAGTTGCGCCATCAGCGTGCCGCCCTCGGCCAGGACATAATCGGCCAGCGCGACGTCCTCCTCCAGCAGCGACAGCAGGCCGAGCCGGGTCGCGGTTTCCTCGTCGCCCGCGCCAAGCGCGCGCAGGAACGGCACGGCGGGCAGGGCACCCCCGAAAGCCTGTGTCAGCGCGGCCGAGGGAATGACGGGCCTGCCGATAACGGATCTTGTCAGCGCCGCGATCAGCCAATGCGGGCGGGGCCCTGCCTCTTCGCGCGGCAATACCGTGACCTGGCGGTGGCGCGGCGCCAGCCACTGCGCGACATGCCCGTCCAGCGGCGATCCCGACATCAGGACATGGGGGCCGGGCAGGGCGATACGCTGCGTGAGCTGCCGCAGGTCGGCACCGGGATGGGTGCGCACCATCCGCCCCTCGCGCAGGGCCGCCCCGGCAAGATGCACCAGCCGTGTCATCGGCAATTGGCCTGTCTCCACCAGCGCGCCGATGGCGGCCACATCCTCGGCGTGGATGTCCCAGACCGGGTTGTCCAGCGTGGCGGGGCAAAGCTGATGGATGCAGATCCCGGCGGAGCCTTGCGGATGGCGCCCTCCGCGCGGGACGATGCGGATGCGGTCATGATCGAGGTCGGGCGCGACCGGCCCGCAGACGATCACCACCCCCTCGGTCAGCCGGGTCAGGGCGTGCAGGCCACGGGCGAAATCCTCGTCGCGCCCCTCAACCGCCGATTGCGGGGCAGGGGCGAGGGGCCGCGTGTCGCTGGCCATGACGACGATTGCGGCGGGCGTCTCATCTTGCGCGGGCATGCCCCCGAAGGGCCGCCGCCTGAGCCATGGCCAGACGCCCGCGCCCTGCAGCAGCGCGCGCAACCCGCCAGCCATGTCGGCCCGGTCGGTCGCGTGGCGCTCAACGCCGCCATTCGCCTCGCGGAAGATCACCACCTCGGACAGTTTCTTTCCCGGCAGGAGCGACATCCGCGCGATGCGTCCCGCGATGGGCGCCGTGAAACAGATATCGGGCGCATGGCGCAGGCAGGCCACCGCCGCGCCTTGCGCAACAAGATCGCCCTCGGACACCAGCGGCGTGACATGCAGGTTGGCCCCGACAGGCGGGCGCACTGCCGCCTCCTCGGTCTGGACCTCCGCGATGTCGGGGGAGGCGGGCGGCGAGGAGAAAACCGGGCTCAGCCCGGCACGGGATATTGCAACTGCCATCCTGTCCCCACTCGATTACCTGACCAGAGGCTACGCCCTCGCGGCACGTCCCGACACATCCTGCGCGCACGGTAGCAAAGACAGGATGCAAGGGAATTGATTCACGTCAAGGCGGGGCAGGGTGGATTGATTAGCATCGCCCATGCGGCTTAGGCTCTCAGGGCGCGTGAATGTTTTGTGAACAAATCGAGGATCTGTCATGTCGATTTCATCCCATCTCTTCCCGTCCGGTCTGCGCGCGCGCGGATTTGTCATCGCGGTCTGGCTTGCCGCCATGATCGCCGGCGGGGCGGTCTTCGGCCAGACAACCGATACGGAGACGGGCGAGGAGGCGGTCATCCCCTTCGCGCTGCCGCAATCAGGGCCCTTCACGCCTGCCGAGATCGAGATCGGCAATGACCAGGCGATTGCCGACTGGTTCCGTTCGGCCCACGCCAACGCGGCCTCGCAAGCCTTCAGCCATTGGGACGACGAGGGCGAGATCAACGCCTCCTGCGCCACCTGCCATTCGGGCGAGGGGTTCCGCGATTTCCACGGGTTGGATGGCACGCCCGCGGGCGTCGTCGACGGCCCCATCAATGTCGGCGGTGTCGTGGATTGCGGCACCTGCCACAATGCCGGACTGGCGCAGATCGAGGAGATCACCTTTCCAAGTGGCGTCGTGCATCCCGTCCAGGGCGTCGAGGCTTCGTGCCTGACCTGTCACCAGGGGCGCTCCGCCGGGATCGACGTGGTCGAGGCCATCGCGGGGCTTCCGGATGATGAGCCGAATGCCGAACTGCGCTTCATCAATCCGCATTACGCCACCGCAGCCGCCACCTGGCTCGGCGGGTATGGCGCAGCGGGCTACCAGTACGAAGGGCAGGAATATTCCGGCCGCTTCTTCCACGCGCGGCCCGTGGCAAGCTGCAATTCCTGCCATCAGCCGCACACACTGGAGGTTGAATTCGAGCCCTGCCTGACCTGCCACCTGGCCGACAGCCCCCAGGAGATCCGCATCGCGCGGCAAAGCTATGACGGCAGTGGCGACACCTCGGTCGGCATCCGCTCGGACATCATGGCCAATGCCGATACGCTTCTGGGCCTGATCGAGGCCTATACCGTCGAGATCGCCGAGGCCCCGGTCATCTATGACGGCAACCGCTACCCGTATTTCTTCTCGGACGCCAATAATGACGGCGAGATCGACATGTCCGAAGGCCGCCCCGTCGCTTATTCCGCCTGGACGCCGCGATCCTTGCGCGCCGCCTTCAACTGGAAGCTGGTGACAGCCGATCCCGGCAACTACGCCCATAACCCGCAATATTCGCTGGAACTGCTCTATGACGCGATCGCCGATCTGAGCGGGCCCCTGGGCATCGACATGGACGCGTTGAACCTGCTGCGCTGACCGGACCCGGGAGGCCCCGCGCCATGGACCAGCCAGTCCTGCTGATCACGCTCGGCGTGCTGTTCCTGGGCGGGCTGGCCGCCGATCACATCGGGCGGATGACCCGGCTGCCGCGCGTGACGCTCTTGCTGCTGATCGGGCTCATGGCGGGGCAATCCGGGTTCAACCTGTTGCCAGCGCAGGCGCATGACTGGTTCGAGCCGATCTCGGTCGTGGCGCTGACCATGGTGGCCTTCCTGCTTGGGGCGGACCTGACGCGCGAGAACCTGTCGCTGCATGGCCGCGCGATCTTTGCCATCTCAATCATGATCGTGATCGGGACGGCGCTGATCGTCTGGGGCGGGCTCAGCCTCCTGGGGCTCGATCCGGGCCTGGCGCTGCTTCTGGGCGCGATTGCCACCGCGACGGCGCCCGCCGCCATGGCCGATGTGATCCGCCAATCGGGCCTGCGCAACAGCTTTACCGAGACGCTTGGCGGCATCGTCGCAATCGACGACGTCTGGGGCCTGATCCTCTTTGGCATCAGCCTGGCGCTGGTGCATGGCTCGGGCGGCTGGTCCGGGCCATTGGTGACGGCAGGCTACGAGATCGGCGGCGCGATCCTTCTGGGCCTGATCGTCGGCGGGCCTGCCGCGGCCTTGACGGGGCGCCTGAAACCCGGTGAGCCGCTGAGGACCGAGGCTTACGGGATCGTCTTCCTGACCGCCGGACTGGCACTGTGGTTCGAGGTGTCCTTCCTGATCGCAGGCATGACGGCGGGGGCGATGATCGCCAATTTCGCGCGCCACCACGACTATGCCTTCAACGAAATCGAGCAGATCGAACTGCCCTTCATGCTGCTCTTCTTCCTGCTGGCGGGTGCCTCGCTGGAGCTTGACGCGCTCTGGGCGCTCGGCTGGATCACGGCGGCCTATGTGGGCCTGCGCATCGTCGCGCGGCTGATCAGCGCCGAGATCGGGGCGCGGGTAGGGCGGGTGCCGGCCTCCGAGGTCCATCTCTATGGGCCGGCCCTGATGCCCCAGGCGGGTGTCGCGGTCGGCATGGCGTTGGTGGCCGCGGAAACCATGCCGGATTGGGCGGTGACGATCATGTCGCTGACGATTGCCTCGACCGTGGTGTTTGAAGTGATCGGCCCGCCGGTGACGCTGGCCGCGCTGCGCCGTCAGGCGCGGACCGCGTGAGGGATGCCGGTTGCGGTGTCAGGGATCGACAGGCGTGGCGCAAATATCCGAAATCGCAATCTGATAATCATGATTATGTAAATAATATGCACCCATACGGACGGGACTCTAGATCAAATACATGACGTTATATCAGACTATTAAGAAGCGTTGTTAAAGCGCTTTTGCCCAACCGCACCCCGCTTCAGTCACCACAGCCCGCCCCAAGACGGCAGCCCCCAAAAGCGCCGCACCATATTCCTGTCTCGACAGCGGCTTTCGCCACCCGCTATACCTGTCACCAGTTGGGGAACTGAAATGCGAATACTTGTCCTGAACGGGCCGAACCTGAACCTTCTGGGTCAGCGAGAGCCCGCCATCTACGGCACCACGACATTGGCCGACCTCGAGGCGCTTTGCCGGTCCGAGGCCGAGCGTTCGGGCGTGACCCTGGGCTTTGCGCAATCGAACCAGGAAGGCGCGTTGGTCGATGCGCTGCACGGCGCGATGGAGGATCAGGACGGCGTGATCCTCAATGCCGGGGCCTATACGCACACATCGGTCGCGCTGCGCGATGCGATCAGCGCCATTTCGATCCCCGTGATCGAACTGCATCTCAGCAACACCCATGCGCGCGAGGCGTTCCGCCATGTCTCGATGATCGCGCCGGTCTGCCTGGGCGTCATCGCCGGGTTCGGCGCGCCGGGCTATCCGCTGGCGGTACGCGCCATGGCCGATCACCTCAAGGCCCCTGCCCCGTGAAGCAGCTGCGCGCATATCTCGATGCCCGCACGGTCGATGACCTGTGGGAATACCACACCGGCCTGATGGCCGATTACGGGTTCGACCGGCTGTTCTACGCCTATACCTGCTTTCAGACCGCCAACACGTTCAGCGATCCCGAGGATGCGCTGATCCTGACCAATCATCCCGCCGATTACGTCGATTCCTACGTCTCGCAAGGGCTGTTCCGGGATGCGCCGATGCTGAACTGGGCGACGCGCAATGTCGGCTCGACCAGTTGGCGGGTGATCCGCGAGTCCTTCATGGCGGGTGGCGACCTGTCGCCGGGACAGCGCAGCGTGATCGAGCTGAACCGCAAATACGGGCTGACCGCGGGCTATACGATCGCCTTTCCGATGGCCGTCAAACGCGCCGCCGCCGGGATCGGCCTGACTGCGAAGCGCGGCGTCACCCAGGATGAGGTCGACGCGCTGTGGCAGATCAAGGGCGAAGAGATCGAGATCATCAACCACGTCGCGCATCTGTGCATCACGCAATTGCCCGCGACAGGCCAGAGCCGCGTCTTGACCCCGCGCCAGAGCGAGGTTCTGGAACTGGTGGCAGATGGCAAATCGGTGCAGGACATCGCGCTGCTTCTGGGGCGCAAACCGGCCACGGTGGACAAGCACCTGCGCGGCGCGCGCGATACCCTGGGCGTCGAGACCACGGCGCAGGCGGTGCGCAAGGCCTCGATCCTGAACCAAATCTTCGTGCTTGAGGATCAGCCTGCGATTCGCTGACCGAGCGCGGAAAACCACCGCCCTCAAAGCGCTTTGGCCACCGATTGGCTGGCAGGTTTCCGCCCAAAGGTAGGGGAAACCTGACTTTTGCTTTGGCTTACTTTACGTCAATCTGACGGGGTTCCGTGAGTGATGACTGAAATTTTCTCGGTCAGGAGCATTGGGGCCATCGGGGGCATTTTTCACCCCGGTGGTCCGCAAACCGGGTTCGTCCCGGACCTGACCCAGTCCGCCGGTCGGATTTCAGATCGGCGGCGGGTCACCAAGACCCGACGAACGGCCATCCCCAACCGGCCACCACATCGGGATATCAGGTTAAGAAGCGGCGCTTTTCCGTCTCGTCCCTCAGGATTTGCGCCGCTTCTTATCCGTCCTTCCCCCGAAACATGAAAAGGCAGAGACCCCTCCCAAGATCTCTGCCCTTCTGGCGGTCGCCCGCGACGGGGCCCGCCGGGATAAGCGGTGCGGCTTACCCCTGAACGGCCTTCGCAACCTCGGCTGCGAAATCCTCTTCCTTCTTCTCGATGCCTTCGCCCACTTCCAGCCGGACAAAGCCGGTGACGGTGGCGCCAGCCTCTTTCGCGGCCTCGGCGACGGTGACATCGGGGTTGACCACGAATTGCTGGTTCAGAAGCGTGGATTCTGCAACGAATTTCTTCATCCGGCCCACGATCATCTTCTCGATCACCTGCTCCGGCTTGCCGGATTCGCGGGCAATATCCATCTGAACCTGCTTTTCCTTCTCGACCACGGCGGGGTCCAGGTCATCCTCGGACAGGGCTGCGGGGTTGGCGGCGGCGATATGCATCGCGATCTGTTTGCCAATGGCCTCGTCACCGCCCGAAAGCGCGACCAGGACGCCGATCTTGCCCATGTCGGGCGCGGCGGCGTTATGGACATAGGAGATGACGGTCTCGCCCTCGACGCGCGCCATGCGGCGCAGGGTCATGTTCTCGCCGATGGTGGCGATCTTGGCGGTCAGCGTGTCGGCGACGGATTTGCCGCCCATGTCGGCCGCGGCCAGCGCGTCCACATCCGAGACACTCAGCGCGACCTTGGCGATGCGCGACACCATGTCCTGGAACTCGGCGTTCTTGCCGACGAAATCGGTCTCGGAGTTCACCTCGACCGCGACGCCGACACCGCCTTCGACGGCGACGGCCACCAAACCTTCTGCGGCGACACGGCCCGATTTCTTGGCGGCCTTGGCCAGCCCCTTGGTGCGCAGCCAGTCAACCGCGGCGTCCATGTCGCCATCGGTTTCGGTCAGCGCTTTCTTCGCGTCCATCATGCCGGCACCGGTGGTGTCGCGCAGCTCCTTGACCATTGCAGCAGTGATTGCCATGGGTCATATCCTCTTGATATTCTTGCAGAACATTGCGGGACCAGCGGCAAAGCCGGTCCCGGGCTCAGGTGCGGTCTTCAGCTTTCGGCGGGCGTGTCCTCGGCGGGGGCAGCCTCTGCCGTCTCGCCGGTCAGCACTTCCTCGACGCTGCTTTCCTCCAGCGCGCCCAGGTCGACGCCTGCGCCTTCCATCTGCGCGGTCATGCCGTCCAGCGCAGCACGCGCCACGAGGTCGCAATAGAGCGAGATCGCGCGGGCCGCGTCGTCATTGCCGGGGATGATGTAATCGACGCCATCGGGCGAGCAGTTGGTATCGACCACGGCGACGACCGGAATACCGAGCTTCTTGGCTTCCGCGATGGCCAGGTCTTCCTTCTTGACGTCGATGACGAAAAGCAGGTCGGGAACGCCGCCCATTTCGCGGATCCCGCCGAGCGAGGCCTGCAGCTTGGCCTGGTCACGCTCCATGCCGAGACGCTCTTTCTTGGTCAGGCCCTCGGTGCCCGATTCCATCGCCTCGTCGATCGACTTGAGGCGGGAGATCGAGGCCGAGACGGTCTTCCAGTTGGTCAGCGTGCCGCCGAGCCAGCGGTGGTTCATGTAATATTGCGCGCAGCGTTCTGCGGCGTCGGCGACGGGCTTCTGCGCCTGCCGCTTGGTGCCGACGAAGAGGATGCGGCCGCCTTTGGCGGCGGTTTCGCGTACGACATTCAGCGCCGCGTCCAGCATCGGAACGGTCTGCGTCAGGTCGAGAATGTGGATGCCATTGCGCGCGCCATAGATGAACTCGCCCATGCGGGGGTTCCAACGCTGCGTCTGGTGGCCGAAGTGAACGCCAGCTTCGAGAAGCTGACGCATGGAGAATTCAGGAAGCGCCATGCTTGTTTTCCTTGTTTCCGGTTTATGCCTTGGTGAAGGATGAGGGCGGAAGCCCAACCGGTGGACCGCAAGGGATGTCTCCCCTCTTGGCCCGCCTTCACCTGTGAAGTGGGTGCGCTTTATGTCAGGCTGCGGGGAATGGCAAGCCCCCAGCCCTTTTTTCACGCGGTGTCGAATTGCTGCGCAATCCGACCGATGCGAGGGGGCCGGCTGCCCCCTCGCGCTCCCCCGCAGGTATTTTCGGCAAAATGAAAGCAAAAGGCGTGGACCTTGGTCACCGGGCTGGCTAGGGAAGGCCGCATGAGCACCACCCCCGATATCCTGTGCATCGGCTCGGTCCTGTGGGACATTATCGGGCGCTCGGATCACGCCATGCTGGCGGGCAATGACAAGCCGGGCCGCATCAGGCGCATTCCGGGGGGCGTGGCGCTGAATATCGCCATGCAGCTGCGTCATGAGGCGATGCACCCTGAGCTGTTGAGCGTGGTGGGCGACGATGCCGAGGGGCGCGCGCTGCTGGCGGCCTGTGTGGGCATGGGCCTTGGGGTGCGTCATATGCTGATTGACCGAGACCTGCCGACCGATCATTACATGGCGGTCGAGGCGCAGGGGCAGCTGATCGCCGCAATCGCCGATGCCCATTCGCTTGAGACGGCGGGCGCGCGCATCCTGGAACCGCTGGAAGATGGCAGGCTGGCCAGCCCTGGCGCCCCCTGGACCGGCCTCATCGCGCTGGATGGCAACCTGACCACCGCGCTGTTGGGTGAGATCGCGGAAAACCCCGTCTTCGCGCAGGCCGATCTGCGCATCGCCCCCGCCTCGCCCGGCAAGGCGGAACGGCTTTGCGTGTTCCTGGGCCACTCCCGTGCCACGCTCTATGTCAATTGCGAGGAGGCGGGGCTGATCTCGGGCCGGACCGTAACCAGCGCCGAGGCTGGGGCGGCGGCGATGCTGGAGGCGGGCGCCATGCGGGTTCTGGTCACCGACGGGGCGCGCGCGGCGGTCGATGCCAGCCCCGATCGCATCATCGGCAAGGCCCCGCCGCTGATCCAGCCCCGCCGCGTCACCGGCGCGGGCGATACCTTCATGGCGGCGCATATCGCGGCGGAAGCGCGCGGGCAGACGCCCGAGGCCGCGCTGGAGACCGCCTTGCAGACCGCCGCGACTTACGTTGCAGGAGACACAGAATGACGCCCGATTTCATCACGCTCTCGCCCGAGGTGGCGCAGGCGCAGTCCGAAAACGCCCCCGTGGTGGCGCTGGAAAGCACCATCATCACGCATGGCATGCCCTATCCGCAGAACCTGGAAACCGCGCAGACGGTGGAACGCGTGGTGCGGGACGCGGGCGCGGTCCCTGCCACGATTGCCGTGCTCAAGGGGCAGATCCATATCGGCCTGACCGCCTCGGAGCTTGAGGCGCTGGCGCAGGCCGGGGATGTCATGAAGCTCAGCCGCGCCGATTTCGCGGTCGCCATGGCGGCGGGCAAGACCGGGGCCACGACCGTCGCGGCGACCATGATCGCGGCGCATCTGGCGGGCATCCGGGTCTTTGCCACCGGCGGCATCGGCGGCGTCCACAAGGGGGCCGAGGACAGTTTCGACATCTCCGCCGACCTGATGGAACTGGCGCAAACCCCGGTGACGGTGGTCGCCGCCGGGGCCAAGGCGATCCTCGACATCCCCAAGACGCTGGAAGTGCTGGAAACCCAGGGCGTGCCCGTCATCGCCTACCGCCAGGACGGGTTTCCGGCCTTCTGGTCACGCGAAAGCGGGATCACCGCGCCCCTGCGCATGGACAGCGCCGAGGCCATTGCGCGGGCCCACCTTATGCGCGAGCGTATCGGCCTGCCCGGTGGCCAGCTTGTCGCCAACCCGATCCCAGTCGCCGCCGAGATCCCGGCCCGAGACCTCGCCCCGCTGATTGCCGATGCGCAGAACGAGGCGACAGCGCGCGGCATCGCCGGCAAGGCGGTCACGCCCTTCCTGCTGCAACGCCTTTTCGAGTTGACCGAAGGCCGCAGCCTCAGCGCCAATATCGCCCTTGTTCTGAACAATGCCCGGCTGGCCGCGGAGATCGCCCGCGCGATTTTGAACAGCCGGGGTGACGCTGCGTCCTTGTAAGGCGGGGGCCGCGCCCTTACTAAGTATAACGGACCTCCCCCTTGGACGCTTGAGCCCCGCATGGAACTGCCCAAACCCCCAGAGCCGCCCCGGCGCGGCTGGATCTCGTCTCTGCAGGCGAGTTTCCTGACCGGCCTCGTCGTGATCGTGCCGATTGCGCTGACCGCCTGGCTGATCTGGTCGCTCATCGGCTGGATCGATTCCTGGGTGCTGCCCTTCCTGCCCGAGGCCTATAACCCCGCGACCCTGATCAACCGCTATCTCGGCACCAATATCGACATCCGCGGTATCGGCCTGGTGATGATCCTGCTCTTCACCATCCTGGTGGGCTGGATCGCCAAGGGGCTGATCGGCCGGTCGCTCATTCGCACCTCCGAGTCGGTCGTCCTCTCGATCCCCGGTGTGCGCTCGCTCTATTCAGGGCTCAAGCAGATCACCGAAACGGTGCTGGCCCAAGGCAAGGGCTCGTTCGAGAAGGCCTGCCTGGTGGAATATCCGCGCAAGGGGATCTGGGCCATCGCCTTCATCTCGACCGACGCCAAGGGCGAGATCGCATCAAGCCATGACAAGGCGATGATCTCGGTCTTCCTGCCGACGACGCCGAACCCGACCTCGGGCTTTCTGCTGTTCCTGCCGCGCGAGGATGTACAGGTGCTGGAGATGAGCGTCGAGGATGCCGCCAAGCTGGTGATCTCGGCGGGGCTGGTCTATCCCAGCACCAAGCCGCCCAAGGAGGTGTCCGAGGAGGCGGTGCTGCTGGAGATCGACCCGCAATACCAGCCTGACCCGGATGAAGACATCGACGACAGGGCCGAGCGCCGCACGCGCGAAGATGCCTGACATCTGACAAGAAAACGCGCCGAAGGCCCCTTGCCCCGGCGCGCTTGATGGATCGACGTCAGATCGCCTTATTCCTCATACCACCAGACATCGGGCTGGAACCCCAGGAAATCGCCATAGATCGGCAAGGTCTCGGGGTAGCGCAGGGCCCGGTCATGCGCGATACGGCTGATCGGCGAATACCAGATCGGGATCACGTAGCGCCCCGAGGTCAGCACCCGGTCCAGCGCCCGCACGGCGGCGCGGTAATCCTCCTGGTCGGCCGAGGTCAGCATCTCGCCGATCATCGCGTCAATGGCCGGGTTGCAGGCCCGCATCAGGTTGCGGCTGCCTTCCGTATCGGCCATGTCACAGCCCCAGTAGAGGTATTGCTCATTACCGGGCGACAGCGATACGCCACGCTCGAAATAGGTCATGTCATAGTCGAACCGGTCGGTGCGTTCGCGGTATTGCGCGCTGTCCACGGTGGTGACATTGGGCGATATGCCAAGCCGGTCCAGCGCCTCAAGGTAGATGTTGATGATGGCCTGGATCTCGGCGCTGCCCTGTTGCAGCACGATATCGAAGCTGAAGGGCTGCCCGTCGCCATCGACCATGACGCCATCCTCGACGCTGTAGCCCGCCGCCTCCATCAGGCGCAGCGCCTCGCGGATGCCCGCCCGGTTTGCGGGGCGACCATCGGTGACCGGAAATGTATAGCCTTCCAGCGCGCCGGGCAGAAGATCGTCGGCGAAGGGCTCCAGCAATTCCGCCACACGGCCCTCGGCCGCGCCCTCATTCATCCCCAGGATGGAGTTGGAGAAATAGGAGGTGATGCGCGGCTCGGTTCCGCCGTTCTGGGTCTGGTTGATATATTCGAAATTGAAGGCCTGGATCATCGCCTCGCGCACGCGCCAGTCCTGAAACTGGGGGCTGCGCGTGTTCATGGCAAAGCCGAACATGCCGGTGGGGCGTTCATGGGGGATCTCCGAGAACACGACCTCGCCCGATTGGGCGCGGGGGAAATCATAGTTGTTTTCCCAATTCGCGGCATTGGTCTCGCGGATGGTGTTGATCTCGCCCGCGATGAAGGCCTCGAACATGGCGGTGCCGTCGCCGAAGAACTCCAGCCGGACCTCGTCGATCACGTTGGTGCCGCGCCGGAACCCCAGATCGGCGCCCCAGTAATCGGGGTTGCGCGTCAGCGAGACATAGCGCCCCGCTTCGAAATCGGTCACGACATACGGGGCCGAGCCGATCGGCACCACGTCCAGCCCGCTTTCGGTGAACGCGTTCTCCTCCCATTGGGCACGTTGCAGGATCGGGCGCATGCCCATGATCAGCGCCAATTCGCGGTCGGGTTCGTTGAAGGTCAGGCGGATACCGCGTTCGCCCACCGGCTCGATGCTGGCCACCTTGGACCAGGCATTGAGGTAGCGCGGGTGGCCAACGGTCCCAAGCGTCTCGTAGCTCCAGATCACATCCTCGACCGTGACCGGGCTGCCATCGGAAAACCGCGCCTCGGGGCGCAGGTGAAACTCGACCCAGAGGCCATCGGGATCGGCCTCGACCGATTCGGCGAGCAGCCCATAAAGCGTGAACGGTTCGTCATAGGACCGGCCCATGAGCGATTCGTAGGCAAGGAATCGCAGCTGCCACGGCACCCGGCCCTGCCGGATATGCGGGTTCAGACTGTCGAAACTGCCGACCTCGCCGGTGACGATCCGCCCGCCCGTGGGGGCGTCGGGATTGGCATAGGGCAGATGCGTGAAACCCGGCGGCAGCGCAGGCTCGCCATACATCGCGATCCCGTGCATGGGCTCGCTCTGCGCGGCCCCGGCCAGGCACACCCAGACCCCCAGAATCTTCGCTGCCCGCGTGAAACAATCTTTCAGCATTTGTGGACAATCTCCCCTGCCCTTTGTTTGATTACCCCCGACGCTACCCGCCCCCGTCCCGGCTTTCAAACTTTTCGGTTGGACTCTGGGCAAGCTATTGCTTATAAAGGGATCACTGCTCGATAGGTTTCTTGCCTGTATGAAACCTGCCTCAATAACTTAACGCCAGCCTTGTGCTGGCGTTTTTTTTGGCAAGTGGTCCCGAGCATGGAGGGAGAGCGGCCATGACCCCCGACGCGCTGATCGCAACATATGGGGCCGCGTGGCTGGAAGAGGACGAGCAGGCGCGCCTTGGCCTTCTGGAACGCTGTTGGGCCAAGGATGGGGTCTATGAGGATCCCTCGGTCCGCGCCAAGGGGCGCGCGGCGCTCAGCCGCCATATCGCGTCTGTCCACGCCACCTATCCGGGCGCGCGAATCGAGGTGACCAGCGGCGTGCAGGGCTACGGCCAGAACCTGCGATTCGATTGGCACATGCGCGCCGCCGACGGATCGGTCGCAATCCACGGTGTCGATTTCGGCCAGATCGGCCCGGATGGCCGCCTGACACGGATCACCGGCTTTTTCGGGGACGTGCCCAAGCCCACCGGTTAGAACCGCCTCTCGCATCTCGCAAACTCCGCAGATAGGATGCGCCAAAATCAGCATTTCGGAGCAGCCCCATGGCCATCACCACCTCGCTTTCCGGCAAGACCGCCGTCATTACCGGCTCCAACTCAGGCATCGGCCTCGGCATCGCGCGCGAACTGGCGCGGGCGGGCGCGGATGTGGTCCTGAACTCCTTCACCGACCGCGAGGAGGATCACGCTCTGGCCCGCGACGTCGCCAAGGAATTCGACGTTACCGCGCGCTATATCAAGGCCGACATGTCGAACGCAGACGAGTGCCGCGACCTGATCGCGCAAGCCGGAGCCTGCGATATCCTGATCAACAACGCGGGCATCCAGCATGTCGCCGCGATCCCCGAATTTCCGACCGAGAAATGGGACGCGATCATCGCCATCAATCTCAGCTCGGCCTTCCATACCACTGCCGCAGCACTGCCACTGATGCGCAAGGCCGGTTGGGGCCGGGTGATCAACATCGCCTCAGCCCATGGCCTGACCGCCAGCCCCTACAAATCCGCCTATATCGCTGCCAAGCACGGCATCGTGGGCCTTTCCAAGACCACCGCGCTGGAAACCGCGGAGGAGCCCATCACCTGCAACGCAATCTGCCCCGGCTATGTGCTGACGCCGCTGGTCGAGGCGCAGATCCCCGACACGATGAAGGAATACGACATGGGCAGGGATGAAGTGATCAGAAACGTGATGCTGAAACGCCAACCTTCAAAGGAGTTCGCGACGGTCGAGCAGATGGGCGGCACCGCCGTCTTCCTGTGCTCGGACGCGGCCGCCCAGATCACCGGCACGACGATCAGCGTCGATGGCGGCTGGACCGCGCTCTGACCCGCTTGCGTTAACCTTACCCCATCCCGGTTAAGGTTAACGCGCGCGCCCTTCACCTTGACGACCCCCGCCCCCTTCTTTGTTCCGCAAATATCCCCGCCCATTGCCCGACAGGCGGCGTCATGCCGCTGAAAGGGGAGGCATCCCGCCCTCACCCCCCTCACACAAGGCCCGCCATGACCCGCAAACAGATCAACCTGGCCCTGCAAGGCGGCGGCGCGCATGGCGCCTTCACCTGGGGCGTGCTGGACCGGCTGCTGCGCGAGCCCTCGATCGAGATCGCGGGTATTTCCGGCACCTCCGCGGGCGCGCTCAACGGGGCCGCGCTCAAGGCGGGCCTTGCCGAGGGCAGCCGAGACCTCGCGCGCGAGAACCTGGAATGGCTCTGGCAACAGATGGGCGCGATCACCGACCTGCGCTTCGCGGGCTGGCTCGATGCCGCCTCGCCCTCGGCGATCAGCCAGATCATCGAGGCCTCGCTCCCCTTCGCGATGTCGGACGCGCTCAGCCGCGTGGTCAGCCCCTACGCCTACGGGCCCTTCTACCAGAACCCGCTGGAACCCGTCGTGCGCCGGTTTCACTATGACGAGGTCTGCGGTGAGGCCGGCCCCGTCTTCCACATCTGCGCCACCAATGTGCGCACCGGCAAGATCCGGGTCTTTTCGGGCCACGAGATCACCAGCGACGCGATCCTGGCCTCGGCCTGCCTGCCGACGCTCTTCCAGGCGGTCGAGATCACCGATCCGGTGACGGGGATGGAGGAGGCCTATTGGGATGGCGGCTATACCGGCAACCCGGCGCTCTTCCCGCTTTTCGCCCCCGACCTGCCCGCCGATATCGTGATCGTCAATATCAACCCGCTCTACCGCGAGGATGTGCCGAAGACCGCCCGCGCGATCCAGAACCGGATCAACGAGATCGGCTTCAACACCTCGCTCCTGCGGGAATTGCGCGCGATCTCCTTCGTCCAGCGCCTGCTGGCCGATGGCGCGCTTTCGCCCGGCACGATGAAGAATATCCATGTCCACATGATCGCCGATGACGACCTGATGGCGCAGCTCTCCGTTGCCACCAAGACCGTGCCGGTGCCCCAGGTTCTCTACAAGCTGCGCGATGCGGGCGAACGCGCCTGCGACCGGTTTCTTGAGCGCCACGGCGAGAATATCGGGACGCGAGGCAGCGCCGATCTGGCGGCGATGTTCGGTTAGGGTCCTGCCCGTCAGGTGCCGGTTTTCGCGGTCTGGGCCGAAAGGGACGAGCCAGGGAAAACCGACCCCACGCTACCCGGAAACGATCCCGCACCCTTGCCATGGGTCAGCGTCTTGCTTACGCCCGCTGCCATGACCTGCCCCGCCCCCTTCAACCTTGCCGCCCATGTGCTGGCGTCGGCGGCGACCCATCCCGACAAGGTGGCGCTGGCGGTACTGTCGCCTGCCCGCGCCGACCGTTGGAGCTATGCGCGGCTCGAAGACACCGTGCGCCGGATGGCGGCGGGGCTGCTGGCCGAGGGGCTTGTCCCCGGTGACCGCGTGCTTCTGCGCCTCGGCAACCGGCCTGCTTTTCCCGTCGCCTACCTTGCCTGCATCGCCGTGGGTCTGGTCCCCGTCCCGACCTCCGCCGCGCTGACCGTGCCCGAGATCACGGCGCTGGCACGCCTCGCCCCTCCGCGCCTGATCCTGGCCGAGGACGGCATCGCCCTGCCGGGTCCCCTGCCCTGCCCGGTCGTGACCGATCTGGACCGCCTCACCGCGCATGAGCCCGCCGATTATGCCTTGGGCGATCCCGACCGGCTGGCCTATATCCTCTTCACCTCCGGCACCTCCGGCGGGCAGCGGGCCGTCGCCCATGCCCATCGCGCGATCTGGGCGCGGCGGGCGATGTATGACGGCTGGTATGGCTTGCGTGAGAGCGACCGCGTGCTGCATGCGGGCGCCTTCAACTGGTCCTTCACGCTCGGCACAGGCTTGCTCGACCCCTGGTCCGTGGGCGCGACCGCGCTGATCCCCGCGCCCGATACCGCGCCCGAGGCGCTGCCGCTTCTCCTCAAACGCCATGACGCGACGATCTTTGCCGCCGTACCCGGCATCTACCGCAAGCTGTTGCGCACCCCCCTGCCCGCCATGCCGAAACTCCGCCACGGCCTTTCGGCGGGCGAGAAACTGCCCGAACCCATCCGTGCGCAGTGGCACAAGGCCACAGGAACCGAGATTCACGAGGCGCTTGGCATGACCGAATGTTCCACCTTCATCTCGGGCAGCCCCGACCGGCCCGCGCCGCCCGACACGCTCGGCTTTGCGCAGCCGGGGCGCAGGATTGCCATTCTGGACGAGGCGAACACCCCGGTCGAGGACGGCAGCATCGGCACGCTGGCCATCCACCGCGATGAACCCGGCCTGATGCTCGGCTACCTCGACGGCGACACGGTCGACCTGCCCCTGTCTGGCGCGCATTTCCTCACCGGGGACCGGGTCGCGCGCGTGGGTGACGGTGCCATCGCCTATCATGGCCGCATCGACGACGTGATCACCGCGGGCGGCTACCGCATCGCACCGCAGGAGATCGAGGTCGCCTTCCAGGACGCGCGCGGCGTCACAGAGGTCGCGGCGCTGTCCTATCCGCTTGGCGACACGCAGGTCATCGCGCTGGCCTATACCGGGGAGCCGCAGCCCGACCGCGCGTTGGCCGACCTCGCGGCGCGCGCCCTGGCTGGCTACAAGCGCCCGCGCCTCTATATCTATCTCGACGCCATGCCGCGCGGCGCCAATGGCAAGCTGGACCGACGGGCATTGGCCCGCAAACTGAAAGACCGCTCATGATCAAGCTCGACATCATCTCGGATCCGATCTGCCCCTGGTGCTTCATCGGCAAGGCCAATCTCGACCGGGCGCTGGAGGCGGCGGGCGATCACCCCTTCACCGTCGAATGGCATCCGTTCCAGCTCAACCCCGACATGCCGCGCGAGGGGATGGACCGGCGCGCCTATCTGGAGGCGAAGTTCGGCGGCAAGGAGGGCGCGGTCAGGGCCTATGCACCGGTGGTCGAAGCGGCAGAGAAAGCGGGGCTCAAGATCAATTTCGAGAGCATCGCGCGCACGCCCAACACGCTGGACGCGCATCGCCTGATCCATTGGGCGGGACTGGAAGGGCGGCAGACGCCGATGGTGGCCGCCCTCTTCAAGGCATATTTTCAGGAGGGGCGCGATATCGGTGACGCCACCGTGCTGGCCGACATCGCCGAAGCGCTGGAGATGGACCGCGCCATGACCCTGCGCCTGCTGGCGGGCGATGCTGATACCGACGACATCCGCGCCCGCGACGCCCATGCCCGCGACCGCGGCGTCACCGGCGTGCCCTGTTTCATCGTGGCGGGTCAGCACGCCCTGCCCGGCGCGCAACCGCCCGAGCTTTGGGCGCAGGTGATCCGTGAGATCCGCGAGCAGCTTGCGGACAAGGGATAGGGCGCGGTGGCGCTCCTCCTGGGGCTCGGCGCAAGCGCGCTCTGGCTGGTGATCCTCCGGCTGTCGGACCGTGCGCCGGGACGGGGGCCGTGGCCGCCGCGACGGGGCAACCTCTTCACCGCGATATGGGCCTGGACGCTCACGACCTGCCTCTACCTGGGGCTGGTGCAGACCTGGGGGCAACCCTCTGTCCTGCCGGGGCTTTTGCGCAACGGCATCGGCCTGCCGCTGGCCATCGCGGGCTCTGTGCTGCACACATGGGCCACGGCCACCCTCGGGCTGAAAGGCACCAGCGGGTGGGATGTGGGGGTGACGACAGGCGGCCCCTACGCGCTCTGTCGGCATCCGCAATACCTTGGCCAGATCGCCTCGCTGGCCGGGATCGCGCTCTGGATCGGATCGACCCAGTCGCTGGTCCTCGGCCTTGCCGCTTCGGGCGTGCTGCTATACGGCTCGGCCGTGGAGGATCGCGCCCTTGCGGACCGACATCGCGCGGCCTTCGCCGCCTACCGCGCCAGAACCCCGTTCCTAGTGCCCGCCGTGAGCCGCCCATGACCGACACCGCCCTGCCCCTGCCGCCGCGCCGTCTGCACCGGGTGGAGTTCGTGGCGCTGATGGCCATGCTCATCGCCTCCATCGCGTTCTCCATCGACGCGATGCTGCCCGCCCTGCCCGAGATCGCCGAGGAGCTCAGCCCCGACGACATCAACCGCGCGCAGCTGATCCTGACGATCTTCGTGCTCGGCATGGGCGTCGGCACCTTCGTCACCGGGCCCATTTCGGACGCGATCGGGCGCAAGCCGGTGATCGTGATCGGGGCCGCGCTCTATTGCACCGCCTCGGTCGCGGCATGGTTGGCGGGGTCGCTGGAATTGCTGCTGCTCGCGCGCTTCGTGCAAGGTCTGGGGGCCGCAGGGCCGCGCATCGTCGCCCTGGCGATCATCCGCGACCTCTATGCGGGGCGCGACATGGCGCGGCTGATGTCCTTCATCATGCTGGTCTTCACCATCGTGCCGGCCATCGCCCCCACGATCGGCGCGGGCATCATCGCGCTTGTGGGCTGGCGCGGCATGTTCGGGGCCTTCATCGCCTTTTCGCTGGTCTCGACCGCGTGGCTGACGATCCGCCAGCCCGAAACCCTGCCCCCCCAGGCGCGCAAGCCGATGCGCGCGGGCGTGCTGTGGCGCGCGGTGAAGGAGGTGCTGTCCCTGCCCATGGTGCGCCTGTCGATCCTGGTGCAGACGCTGGCGCAGGGGATGCTCTTTGCCGTGCTCAGTTCGACCCAACAGGTCTATGACCTGACCTATGACCAGGGCGCGCAGTTCCATTTCTGGTTCATGGGCACGGCCTTCTTGGCGGCGACCGCCAGCATCCTGAACGCGGTGCTGGTGATGCGGTTGGGGATGCGCCTTTTGATCACCTTCGCGCTTGGCGGGCAGATCGTGCTCAGCAGCCTCATGATCCTCTTCGAGATCACCGGCCCCTGGGGCTATGGCGCGGGGCTGACGGCGTGGTTCCTGTGGTCCACATCCGTGTTCTTCATGGTCGGGCTGACGCTTGGCAACCTCAACGCGCTGGCGATGGAGCCGCTTGGCCATATCGCGGGGCTTGCCGCCTCCATCGTCGCGTCGCTGGCCACCGTGGGGGCGGTGATCATCGCCATTCCCATCGGGCTGGCCTTTGACGGCACGCCCTTGCCGCTCTCGCTCGGGGTGCTGGCCTGCTCGGTTATGGGCTTTGCCCTGACCCGGTCGATGGCCCGGCTCGAGCGTGTCAGGGCTACCCCCTAGCCCTTCTTGCCCACCACCTTCTCGGCGAGGTCACGGGCGATGGCGAAGGCGCCCTTGATCTTGTCGGCCTCGTTCTTCCAGTCGCGCCGCACCACGATCTTGTTGTCGCGCACCTTGGCCAGGCCCTTCTGATCCTGGACGAATTCCACCAGACCGGCGGGGTTGGCGAATTTATCGTTGTGAAACTGGATCGTCGCGCCCCGCGGGCCACCGTCGAGCTTGGCAATCCCCGCCCGCTTGCACATCGCCTTGATGCGCACGACCAGAAGCAGCGTGTTGACCTCGCGCGGCAGCTTGCCGAAACGGTCGATCAGTTCGGCGGCAAAGCCCTCAAGCTCCACCTTGGTGGTCAACTGGCTGAGGCGGCGGTAGAGGCCGAGGCGCACGTCCAGATCGGGCACGTAATCCTCGGGGATCAGCACCGGCACGCCCAGGTTGATCTGCGGCGCCCAGGTGCCGTCATCATCCGTGAGCCCCTCCATATCGCCCGAGCGGATCTTGGCAATCGCCTCCTCCAGCATTGACTGGTAGAGCTCGAAGCCGACCTCGCGGACATGGCCCGATTGTTCCTCGCCCACGATATTGCCCGCGCCGCGAATATCGAGATCCTGGGACGCGATGGTAAAGCCCGCGCCAAGGCTGTCGAGGCTGCCCAACACGCGCAGGCGCTTCTCGGCCGCAGGGGTCAGCTTGCGGCGCGGCTTCGTGGTCAGATAGGCATAAGCCCTTGTTTTGGAACGCCCAACCCGGCCCCTGATCTGGTAGAGCTGCGCCAGCCCATACATGTCGGCGCGGTGGATCACCATCGTGTTGGCGGTCGGAATGTCGATGCCGCTCTCGATGATCGTGGTGGCCAGCAGCACGTCATACTTGCCGTCATAAAAGGCGTTCATGCGGTCATCCAGCTCGCCCGCGGCCATTTGCCCATGCGCCACGACAAAGGTGACTTCCGGCACCTGGTCGCGCAGGAAGGCTTCGATTTCGGGCAGATCCTCGATCCGGGGGACGACATAGAACGACTGCCCGCCGCGATAATGCTCGCGCAGCAGCGCCTCGCGGATGGTGACAGCGTCGAATTCGCTGACATAGGAGCGGATGGCGAGGCGGTCGACCGGCGGCGTGCCAATGAGGCTCAGGTCGCGCACACCCGACAGCGACATCTGCAACGTGCGCGGAATGGGCGTGGCGGAGAGAGTCAGCACATGCACATCGCTGCGCATCTCCTTCAGGCGTTCCTTATGCGTGACGCCAAAGCGCTGTTCCTCGTCGATGATCAGCAGCCCGAGATTGGCAAAGCGGATGTTCTTGGCCAGAAGCGCATGGGTGCCGATGCAGATATCGACGCTGCCGTCAGTCAGCCCCTTGCGCGTGTCGCTGGCCTGTTTTGCCGGAACAAAGCGCGACAACTGCCTGACATTGATCGGAAATCCCCGGAACCGTTCGCGGAATGTCTGCGCGTGCTGGCGTGCCAGAAGCGTCGTCGGCGCGATGATCGCGACCTGCTGACCGGCGGCGGCGGCGACAAATGCCGCGCGCATCGCGACCTCGGTTTTTCCAAAGCCCACATCGCCCACGATCAGCCGGTCCATGGGGCGGCCGCGCGCGAGATCGTCCATCACATCGGCGATGGCGGTAAGCTGATCCTCGGTCTCCTCATAGGGAAAACGCGCGGCGAAGGCGTCCCACATGTCGCCGGGCGGCTCGATCACCGGCGCGTGGCGCAATTCGCGTTCGGCGGCGATGCGGATGAGCTTGTCGGCGATCTGGCGGATACGTTCCTTGAGCTTCGCCTTCTTGGCCTGCCAGGCACCGCCGCCGAGCCGGTCCAGCAGTGCCTCCTCATGGCCATAGCGGCTGAGAAGTTCAATGTTTTCAACAGGAAGGAACAGGCGGTCGCCACCGGCATATTCCAGCGCGATACATTCATGCGGCGCGCCCATGGCGGTCACGGTTTCCAGCCCCCTATAGCGCCCGACACCGTGATCGACATGCACGATGAGGTCGCCGGGGCTGAGGCTCTGCGCCTCCGTCAGGTAATTCTCGGCCCGCTTGGTGCGGCGTTTCGGGCGGATCAGGCGGTCGCCCAACACGTCCTGTTCCGAGATCACGCAAAGGCCCCCACCGGTGAAGCCCTGCTCCAGCGGCCAGACCACCAGATGCACGCCACCGGGGGCAAAAGTGACAGAGATGTCAGGAATTTTTGACAGGCTTGTCAGGTTCTGGTCTTCCAGCAGCCCCTCAAGCCGCTCCCGCGCGCCTTCGGACCAGGACGCGATGATCACGGCCCGCGATTGCGCCTGATCACGGATGTGATATGCCAATGCGTCAAAGAGGCTGACGTTCTCCTGCTGCCGCTCGGGCGCGAAGCTGCGCCCGATGCGCCCGCCCGCATCGACCACGCCGGGGCCGCTGGCCTGCGGCAGGGGCGAGAACTGCACCACGCGGTGGCCCGCCACGGCCCCCTCCCACGCGGCATCGTCAAGGTAAAGCAGGCCCGGCGGGCACGGCTTGTAGACGCTGTCGAGCCGCCCCTTTTGCGTGAGCGCGGTCTTGCGCGTGTCGTATTGATCCTCGATCGCCTCCCACCGCGCCAGCCGCTGCGGCGTGGTCTGGTCGTCCTGCGTGATGGTAGCGTCGGGCAGGTAGTCGAAGAGTGTTTCCAGCCGCGCGTGAAAGAAGGGCAGCCAGTGTTCAATCCCGGCATGTTTGCGGCCCGCGCTGACCGCCTCGTAAAGCGGATCGTCGGTGCCGCCCGCGCCGAACTCCACCCGGTAATTCTGCCGGAAGCGGGCGATGGCGGCGTCATCGAGGATGACCTCGGAGACCGGGGCAAGCTCGATCCGGGTCAGCTTTTCGGTGGTGCGCTGCGTGGCGGGATCGAAGCGGCGCGCGCCGTCCAGCAGGTCGCCGAAGAGGTCGAGGCGCACCGGGCTCTCCTCGCCCGGCGGCCAGACGTCGATGATGCCGCCGCGAATGGCGTAATCACCGGGCTCCATCACCGTGGGCGACTGGCTGTAGCCCATGCGCACGAGAAATCCGCGCAGGGCGTCCTCGTCGATGCGTTTCCCGACCTCGGCCAGGAAGGACGAGCCGCGCAGCAGGTCCTGGGGCGGGATATATTGCGTCGCGGCGTTGAGCGTGGTCAGCAGGATGAAGGGGCCGGAGAGACCGGCGACCAGTGCGGCCAGCGTCGCCATCCGGGCGGCGGAAATATCGGCATTGGGCGAAACCCGGTCATAGGGCAGGCAATCCCATCCGGGGAATTGCAGCACCGGCACGGACGGATCGAACAGGCGCAGGGCGGTCGCCATCGCGGCCAGCCGCTTGTCATCGCGCGCGATGTGGATGACGGGGGTGCCGCGCGCCAGTTCCGCCAGCACGCGGGTGGCGTCAAAGCCTTCGGGCACGCCGCCCATCAGGATATGAGTATCCTTTTCCATCAATACCCTATCGCGCGACGTTAAAGTCCCAACGCCCCATAATTCAGGTTCGTCCACATGCCCCAGAAGGCGGTGATGAAGATCGACACGACACCGATTCCCTGCACCATCATGCGGTGATTGCGCAGGCGGCGGGGCAGATCCTCGAACCCTGTGTCCCGCAAGGAGCGCGCGGTGTGGATGGTCAGGATCGCCACCAGCGTCATCGGCAGCGCCAGCAGGAAGACGGCCTGCGCGAACTCCACCCGGTAGCCCCATCCAAGCACACCAAGCGCGGTCAGCACGAAGGCGGCGAAGCCCGCGACCCAAGGGCCGGAAACCTCGATGATGGTCAGGATGCGGGCCACGTTGACCTCGGCCAGCACCCGCATGTCATGCAACGAGCGTTCATGCCCGCGCCGCGCGCGTGTCACCATGTCGAAGGGCACGCCGACGACCCAATGGCTGGCGGTGGACCAGAGTGCGGCCAGCGCGATCCAGTACCACAGGTTGGAAAACGACCTGAGGTCGATCACTTCGGTTGCGAGTTCGAGAAAGTCCAAGGCGGCGGTGCCCCTGATGCCTGCAAATTCCGGCGCACATTAGTCGCGCCTTTCAGGGGTTTCCAGCCCTTGAGAAAGTGGGCGCGGTATGCAACCAGAATTGCAACAGTTTGCCCCGCGAAAGGCTGCCCATGCCCGTCAATCAGGCCCCCTTCCCCGCCACGCGTCTCCGGCGCCTGCGCAAATCCCCCGCGATGCGCGACCTGGTGCGGGAAACCCACCTGTCGGTGTCGGACCTGATCTGGCCGGTCTTCGTGCGGCAGGGCAAGGGCGAGGTGGAGCCCGTCGCCTCGATGCCCGGCGTCAACCGCTACTCGGTCGACAAGCTGGTCGAGGCGGCCCGCGAGGCGCAATCGCTCGGTATTCCCGCGATCTGCATCTTTCCCTACACGGGCGCGGAGGACCGGACCGAGAGCTGCGAGCTGGCCTGGGATCCGGGCAATATCGCCAACCGCGCGATTGCCGCAGTCAAGGAGGCGGTGCCCGAGCTTGCGGTGATGACGGATATCGCGCTCGACCCCTATAACGCCAACGGCCATGACGGGATCGTGCGCGACGGGATCATCGTCAATGACGAAACGGTCGAGGCGCTGGTCAGGATGGCGCTGGCGCAGGCGGCGGCGGGGGCGGATATTCTGGGACCATCGGACATGATGGACGGGCGGATCGGGGCGATGCGGGCCGCGCTGGAGGCGGAAGGGCATCACGATGTCGCGATCCTGAGCTATGCCGCGAAATTCGCCAGCGCCTTTTACGGGCCGTTCCGCGATGCGGTCGGGGCCTCGGCGGCGCTGAAGGGCGACAAGAAGACCTACCAGATCGACCCCGGCAACCGAAACGAGGCGCTACGCTGTGTCGAGCGTGACCTGTCGGAAGGCGCGGATATGGTCATGGTCAAGCCCGGGCTGCCCTACCTGGACATTGCCCGCGCCGTGAAGGACCGCTTCGGCGCGCCGACTTTTGCCTACCAGGTCTCGGGCGAATACGCGATGATCGAGGCCGCCGCCCAGAACGGCTGGATCGACGGCGACCAGGCGATGCTGGAAAGCCTGACGGCGTTCCGCCGGGCGGGCTGCGACGGGGTGCTGACCTATTTCGCCCCCCGCGTGGCGCAGCTCCTGAACGGGTGAGGATCAGACGGGCACGTCGTTGAACAGCTCCTCCTCGGCATCCTCCTCGGGCGCGGTGTAGCGCGGGCGGTGGCGGTGCGGCCCTTGCTGCTTGCTGTCCGGCCTGACCTTGTTGTCTCTCATCTTCTCGTCCGGGGTCTTGGTCTCGTCGCGTTTCTCGGCCATCTCGGGGTCTCCCTTTTTCTTCGGACCGCATCGGGTGTCTGACGCAGGCTCCAGTCTGGCGGAGAACACATGGCCGCGCCAAGTGTTCCGCGCCCCGCATCGACGCGGCAGGCGTGTTCCCGCCGCATGTTCGAGCATAACGCCCCGGCCCTGCCCGTTCCTTGACCAAAATCAAACCGCTTCCCATCTGTTTCATGCTAAGGGTCTTTCACCAGAACCTGCCGGAGGACTTTTGCCATGCACCCTGATGTCACCGCCTTCTTCGACGATGCGACCAACACCGTCTCCTACGTCGTGCGCGAGCCAGAGGGCAGCGCCTGCGCGGTGATCGATTCGGTGCTGGATTTCGACCATGCCTCGGGGCGCACCGACACGGGATCAGCCGACCGGATCATCGCCCATGTCAGGGATCAGGGGCTGGACTGCCAATGGGTGCTGGAAACCCATGTCCATGCCGATCACCTGTCCGCCGCGCCTTACGTCCAGACCCAACTGGGCGGCAAGATCGGCATCGGGGCGAATATCACCGTGGTGCAGGATGTGTTCGGAAAGGTCTTCAACGAAGGCACCGAGTTCCAGCGCGATGGCAGCCAGTTCGACCAGCTCTTCCGCGAGGGCGACAGTTTTCATATCGGCCAGCTGCGCGGCGACGTGCTGCACACGCCCGGCCACACGCCCGCCTGCATGACCTATGTGATCGGCGATGCGGCCTTCGTGGGCGACACCGTCTTCATGCCCGATTTCGGCACCGCGCGCTGCGATTTTCCCGGCGGCTCGGCCGAGGAGCTCTACGGTTCCATCCAGAAGATCCTGGCCCTGCCGGACGAGACCCGGATTTTCGTGGGGCATGATTACAAGGCGCCGGGGCGCGATGTCTATGCCTGGGAATCCACCGTCGCCGAACACAAGGCGCGCAATGTGCATATCGCCGAGCGCTCGCGCGAGGAATTTGTGAAGATGCGCGAGGAACGCGACGCGACGCTCGGCATGCCCAAGCTGATCGTGCCGTCGATCCAGATCAACATGCGCGCAGGCAAAATGCCCCCCGCCGAGGATAACGGCACCACCTATCTCAAACTGCCCGTCAACACGCTTTGACGCTACGGAAGCGGTTTTCATCGCGCGGCGCACGCGGCAAAGATCATCCTCTGACTTTCGATGAGGACCGCCATGGATCTGCGCCCGCTTTCCGAAGATCACTCCGTCGCTCCCCAGCTTGAGCCGGGCGACATGGCACGGCTGGCCCGCGCGGGCGTGCGCCTTGTGATCTGCAACCGCCCCGACGCCGAGGTTCCGCCCGCCCTGCAAGCCGCGAGGATCGAGGAGGCCGCGACCGCCGCCGGGCTCGATTTCGTCTACAACCCCGTCAATGGCGCCGCGATGACGCTGGACAATGTCGAGGAGCAGGCCGAGGCGATGGCGGCCGCCGAAGGCAAGACGGTGGCCTATTGCGCCAGCGGCATGCGCTCGGCCGTCATCTGGGCCTTTGCGCAGGCGGGTCGGCAGGAGACAGACGCGATCATCGCGGCGGGCAACGCGGCGGGCTATCCGATGGACGGGCTGCGCGCCCAGATCGAGGCGCTGGCGGCGCGCGGCTGAGGCCGGGTTGTGCCGGTCCCCGGCGCGCAGTAATCTGGCCGCCGATGTAAACCCGCAAGATGGGGCCTCGCCGCAATGGCTGACAACGGGAGAGAGGGCCGCGGCCTTGGCAACTGGCTGGTGGACCGGCTGCTGCGCGCTGTGATCTGGCTGCTGCTGGCGCTGCCGCACCGGGTGCGCGTGCCCCTGATGGGATGGCTGGCGCGCCATGTCATCGGGCCGCTGACGGGATACGGGCGGCGTGCGCGCGCCAACCTGGCCTATATCTGGCCCGAGATGCCCGAGGCCGAGCGCCGCCGCATCGCGGGCGAGGTGCTGGACAATGCGGGCCGCACCCTGATCGAGAACTACGCCACGGCGGACCAACAGGCCCGCGCCCGCGACTGGAAGGTTCACGGGGCGGGCCTGGCCGAGGCCGAGGCGGCGCTGGCCGAAACCCGCCCGATCCTCTTCGTCTCCGGCCATTTCGGCAATTACCAGGCCGCGCGGGTGGCGATGAATCTGCGCGGCTTCTCGCTCGGCGGGCTCTACCGTCCGATGAACAACGCCTGGTTCAACGATCATTACGTGCGCACCATCGAGGAGGCAGGCGGGCCCGCCTTCTCGCGCGGGCGGCGGGGGCTTGCGGGCTTCATGCGCCATGTGCGCGAGGGCGGCCATGGCGCGCTGTTGATCGACCAGTATTACGGCGATGGCGCGATCGTCGATTTCCTCGGAAAACCCGCCCCCACGGCGCTTTCGGTCGGCGAGATCGCCCTGAAATTCAACGCGCTGGTGATCCCGATCTACGCGCGGCGGCTGGAAAACGGCCTCGATTTCGACGTCGTGCTGGAGGCGCCAATCCCCCACAGCACCCCGCGCGGGATGACGCAGGCGCTGATGGATTCCCTGTCCGACGAGGTCCGCGCCCGCCCCGGCCAGTGGTTCTGGGTGCATCGCCGCTGGAAGCCCGACCGCCAGCAGGACCGCCGACGCCACGGCCTGACCAACCCCTAACCCTCTCTTACTTTCATTTTGCTGAAATCACCTCGGAGGTCGCTATTGTCGCGCCATTGGTCCGAGAGACAATGGCGACGGCTGGCCTCAAGCGGCGCATCAACCCCGTCCCCTCTTCGGGGCGGGCGAGATGCGCCGCCCCCCACCTCTCCAACCCAAAATACAGAGGAAATCGGCGAAAACCCGCAACATTCAGTGGTTGGCGGATGACAGCGCCGCAAAACCTGCGTATCATCCCGCGCAAGGGCGAAAACGTCCAACCTTCGAGCAACCAAGAACCTACAGGCGGTCCCCAACTCATGAGCATCCTGACCCGGCGCAATTTCATCCTTTCCACGGCAGCGACCCTTCCGCTTGCGGCCTGCGGCAACGGGATCGGCAGCGATGCCGGTCAGCGCATCGACAGCCGTGTCGACAGCGCCATCAACTTCATGCACACCAACATCCCCTATACCCGCGAGCTGAGCGAGAACGCCCAGGGCGTGCTGGTCATGCCGCTGATCACCGAGGCGGGTTTCGGCTTTGGCGGCGGCTACGGGCGCGGCGCGCTGCGCATCAATGGCGCGACGGTGGATTACTATTCCTCGGCGCAGGCCACGGTCGGCTTCCAGATCGGGGCGCAGCAATATGCCCATGCGCTGTTCTTCATGACCGAGGACGCGCTGCGCGATTTCCGCTATTCCTCGGGATGGGCGGCAGGGGCCGATATCCAATATGCGGTGAACCGCGAAGGCGGCAATCTGGGCACATCGACCACCAACCTGCTCAGCCCGGTGATCGGGGTCGTGTTCGGCCAGGCCGGCCTGATCGCGGGCGCCACGGTGGAGGGGCAGCGCTACACGCGCATCCTGCCCTGAGACGCAAGACAGCTCTCTTGACGGATGGGGGCGGTCCCCGGCGGGCCGCCACTTCCCTTTGCAAGCTCCGCTGGCCCGCGTTAGGCTGACCTTTGCTCGACCCCGACCCCCGTTTCCTTTCCCAGGCGGCACATGGCCTTTTTCCTGCGCTGGATGATCCGATTAGTCTCTGTCGCCCTGGCGCTGTCCGTGGCCGCAGCACTGCTGGCCTATTGGGTGTTTTCGCGCTCGATCCCGGATTACGATGCCGAATGGGAGGTGCCGGGGCTGGAGGCACGGCTGGACATCGTGCGCTCCAACGACAATGTCCCGCATATCTACGGCGAAAGCGATCAGGACGTGTTTTTCGGGCTCGGCTTTGCCCATGCGCAGGACCGGCTATGGCAGATGCTGATGACGCGGCGCACGGCGCAGGGCCGCCTGTCCGAGCTCTTCGGCACCCGCACACTTCAGATCGACGAATTGATGCGGCGGCTGGATCTCTACGGCTATGCCCGCCGCTCGGTGGCGGCGCAGGACGATGAGACGCTGGCCATGCTGGAGTCCTATTCGGCGGGCGTGAACGCCTGGCTGGGACTTGTCGCCGACGAGGCGCTTGGCCGGGGTGCGCCCGAGCTTTTGCTCTTCACGCCCGAGATCGCGCCCTGGCGGCCCGCGGATTCGCTGGCCGTCCTCAACATGATGGCGATGCAACTGGCCAGCCAACAGGAAACCGAGGTGCTGCGCGCGCGCACCGATCTGATGCTGAACGACCCCGCGCGGCTGGCCGATATCCTGCCCGACCCGCTGGATGGGGCGGTCGCGGAATTGCCCGAATTCTCGGCCCTCTTCCCCGACCTGCCGCGCTATGCCGCCGATACCGAACCGCCCCGCGACCCGCTGCACCCGTCACCGGGGCGCATGCTGGCGGGCGCGTCGAACGCCTGGGCCGCCGCCGGCAGCCGCTCGGCCACCGGGCGCAGCTTGCTGGCCAACGACCCGCATCTGAACCTGACCGCGCCGACGATCTGGTATCTGGCGCGGCTGGAGCTGTCGACCGGCGGGGTCATCGGCGGCACCATTCCCGGCATGCCCATCGTGCTGGTCGGGCGCTCGGACGCGCTTGGCTGGGGGCTGACCTCCTCCTACATGGACGATATCGACCTCTATATCGAACGGCTGAACCCGGAAAACCGCGAGGAATACCAGACCCCGGACGGGTGGGCCCGGTTCGAGACCCGCCGCTCGATCATCGAAGTGGCCGACGCCCCACCCGTCACCGTCACCCTGCGCTGGACCGAGAACGGCCCCGTCATTCCCGGCAGCCACTGGAACATCGGCACCGTCACGCCGCCCGGCCATGTCATGTCGATGGCCTGGACCGCGCTGACCGATGAAAACACGTCGATGCGCACCGGGCTGGAACTGATGCGCGCCACTACGATCGAGGAGGCGCAGGCGGCCGGTCAGTATTTCGTGGCGCCGTCACAGGTTCTGACGCTGGCCACGATGGACCGGGTGGCGATGCAGGTGATCGGGCATATGCCCTGGCGCCTCCTGGAGCATGAAAGCCAGGGCCGCATCCCCTCACGCGGGTGGATTGCCGGCAACCGCTGGCAGGGTGTCACGCAATATTTCGCCAACCCGCATTTCGAGGATCCCGAGGGCGGCATCCTCGGCAACACCAACAACCGCATCGTGGAGCGGGATTTTCCGCTGCATATGAGCTTTTCCTGGGGTGACACGCAGCGCATCGAGCGGTGGGAAAACCTGATGCAATCGCGCCAGGTCCATACCCGCGACAGTTTCATCGAGGCGCAGTTGGACACCGTTTCGCCCACGGCGCGCACATTGCTGCCGCTGGTGGGGCGCGAATTGTGGTTCACGTCAGAGGCCGCCGAGCCCGGCAGCGTCGAGGCGCGGCGCGAGGAGGCGCTTGGGCTGCTGGCGGCGTGGAATGGCGAGATGAACGAGCATCTGCCCGAACCCCTGATCTACGCCGCCTGGATGCGGGCGCTGCAACAGCGGCTCATCCAGGACGATCTCGGTCCGCTAGCCAGTGAATACCAGGCGCTGGAACCGATCTTTGTCGAACGGGTCTACCGCGATGTCGACGGCGCCTCGGCCTGGTGCGATATCAGGCCGTCCTCCATCGAGGAAAGCTGTACCGATATTGCCCGTCTCGCGCTGGACGATGCGCTGCAAATGCTGGTGGATCGCTATGGCTCCAACATCTCGTCCTGGCGGTGGGGCGACGCACATGAGGCGGTGCATGAACACCAGGTGCTTGGCGATTCACGGCTGTTCGGATGGGCCGTCAATATCGTGCAATCGACCTCGGGCGGCGACAACACGCTGAACCGGGGCCGCACGGCGGCCACCGGCCCCGACCCGTTCCGCAACGTCCACGCGGCGGGCTATCGCGGGGTTTACGATTTCGCCGACCCCGACAGTTCCGTCTTCATCACCGCGACCGGGCAATCGGGCCATCCGCTGAGCCGCTATTACGACAACCTGGGCGAGCTGTGGCGGCGCGGCGAATACATCCCGATGTCGCTGGACGATGAACTGGCGGCGGCCGGCAATATCGGGGTGACGATCCTGAGGCCACGGGAGTGACGGATGCGCCCACCTGCCATGTCCTGACGCCCGAGACGGCGCATCTGCTGGCGGGGGCGCAGGTCTTCGACCATCCCCTCCGGCCCGCGCAGCTTGCGGCGTTCATCGCCGATCCCGGTCACGACCTGGTCTTTGCCACGCAGGGCGCCCGGGTTGTCGGCTTCGCGTCGGGCACCGTCTTGCTGCATCCCGACAAGCCGCCCGCCTTCTTCATCAACGAGGTCGGCACGGCCGAGGATCTCCGCCGCCAGGGCATCGCGCTGCATCTTTGCCGGTTGCTGATGCAGAGGGCGCGGGCGCGCGGCTGCAAGGGGATCTGGCTGGCGACCGAGACCGACAACATCGCGGCCCGCGCGCTCTATCGCCGCCTGGATGCGGATGAGACGACGGGCATTGTCGTCTATGACTGGGACGGCGCGATGCAGGGGTGAGAACCGTGACCGGGCGGTATCCATCACGAGTGAACAGTCTGTTTCAAGCAAACCGAAAGCTTACAGGGCATTTTTGAGGCATACTTCCGCCGGAACCAAGGAAATACCGGGGCGGCCCCATGGCGCGCCGAGATCATAGCTCAGCAAATGAAAGGTTGTGAGAATGCCCGATTACACGAAGATCTTTACATATGAGGTTGAGGGGCTGTCCTATACGGTCGGCCTCTATCAAGATCCCGACACCGGCGATTTCCTGGCCGATATCTCGGTGCTGGAGGGCGGCATGGATGTGAATGCCATCTATTTCGGGGATGATGATTTCTCGGGCAGCAGCGAATCCCTGGGCGGGCCGCTGAACATGAACGGCGCGCGGTTGGACGGCGACCAAGTCCAGTGGGACGGGGCGACAGCCCTCAGCCGTCCTGGCCTCGGGCGCGACGGGACCGACAAGGAGACCTATGTTGCCGAAGGTGATACGCTGACCGTTGAACTGGATATCGACAGTCTGGACGAGGTCGATGTGTTCGGCATCCGCGCCACGTCGACGACAACGCCCGAGGGTTCGATCAAGGCCGTCTCGGATGACCCCGAAGAACCAGAAGAGCCTGAAGAACCGGAGGATCCGACATTCGACAAGATCGGATTCGGGGTCGAGATCGGCGATAATGGCGGGATCGAGAACGGCATCTTCCTTATGGCGGATGACTTGCCGGACGGCGAGGAGGCGAGTTTCGAGAGCTATGTCGATTTCTACGACAGCACCTTCGGCGACGATCCGGATTACAACGTGACGCAAGTGGAATCGGTGATCTTCTACGAGCTTCTACCGGGAACCGACGAGAACGGAGACCCGATCGAGATTCCGCAGGAACTGTTTCGCATCGACGCCCCCGAAGGTGGGTTTCAGGATGCAGACGCGATGCTGGCCGCCTATGACGATGCAATCGCCGACGGAGCGCTGGACGGCGCGCAGTCAGGGGCCGAGGCTGGCCTGGAATTGATGGCGGCGCTCAGCCTCGATGACGATTTTGCCCCAGACATCTCCGCCCAGGACGACAGCATGGTCGAGGACGATATGGAAATAGCCTGATCCGCAGGCGAGGCCAACCGGAGAAGAAACCTGCATCCGCAGAGGGGTGCCTGCCGGTCGGACCGCTCACCTCTCGCGCCTGATCTCCAGCCGGATGGTGCCGGGTTGGCCGTGATACTGCATCAGCGCCACCGTGTAGCTGCCCGCCCCGATCCAGGCCGAGACCTGTGAATCGAGCGTGCCGTTCGCGTCGTCATTCTGTGCGATCAAGGTGCCGCCACCGAAGAGATACACGATCGGGTCGGAGGATCCGAAGCCGGTCGCGTCGATGGTCACGCGGCCCGCCGCATCCATGGTGAAGGCATGCCAGATCGCATCGCCCGCAACGGACGCATCGCGGCTGAGCCTTGTCTCGAGGGGCCCGAGCTGCGTCACCGGATAGGCGGAGCCATCGGCGGGCGGGCTGGCCTCGGCCGTGGAAAAGAGCGTCTGCTGCGCGACCTGCGAGGACATTGCCGCAACCGAGACCTGCACCGGCTGGCTCGCATCGCTGAGCGCGCGCATCCCGATGCAATAGCTGCCCGCGGGCAGGCCCTCGGGGAAATCGAGCCGGGAGTTCAGGCTGTTATGGTCGTCATTCTCGTCGATCAACTGCCCCTGCGCATCGTAGAGATAGATGTAGGGGTCGGCGCGCGGATTGGTGGCGCGGATCACCAGCGGCGTGCGCGATTGCAGGGTGAAGCGGTAATAGGGCACCTGCGCCACGCTGTGAAAAGCCACGGCGGAGCCATCGGGAAGCTGGTCGATGGCGGCGGCCCCCAGGGCGGTCGCGGCGGTCTCGGATGTGCAGGCCAGGATATTCGAGCCGCCCGAGCCGGGGGTCAGCGCGGGATGGGCGGCCAGGCCGATACGCAGATCGGCCTGGCCCGCCCTATCGTCATAGCTGCGGGTGGCAAGGCAGTATCGGCCGGTCTCCAGCGCGATCTCGCCGCGCGCATCGAAGCGCCCGCCGCTGTCATCGTCGAACAGGACCAGCGCGCCGGTGGCGTCGTAAAGCTCGATCAGCGGATCGGTCCCGTCCCGGCCCGCCGCCTCCAGCCGGACATCCGCCGGGGCAGAGAGGGTGAAGAGCGTCACGTCATAGCCATTCGCGGGGATGCTTGCGGGGCGGTCCGTGGGCGCGGGCGCGGTGGCGAGGTCCGAGGCGGCCTCGGACCCGCCGATCCAGGTGCCGCGCGGCAGCTCCGCGCCACAGGGTTGGCTTTGCGCGAAGGCCGGAACGGGCGAGAGCAGGACCAGCGCGAGGGCGGCGAGACGGCGAATGGGCATGGGCGATCCTTATCCTTGACAGGGTGAGGATAGCCTTGGCGCGGGCGATCCCGCCAGCCCCGATTTCGGGCCATTGCTGGCGCCGCGCGCGCGGGTCAGGATAGGGGCAGACCAGGAACGGAAAAGACCGCCATGCAGCATCTCAGCCAATCGCCCACGGACCCCGGTTTCGTGCAGGATCCCTACCCGTTCTACGCCCGTGCCCGCGCCGCCGGACCGCTTGTCCACTGGGACGATTACAATATGGTCTGCGCCACCACGCATGAGGCGGTGAACACGATCCTGCGCGACCGGCGCTTTGGCCGCGAGGCGCCCGAGGAGATGCGCCCCGAGATCCCCGCGCATCTGGCCCCCTTCTACGCGGTCGAGGCGCATTCCATGCTGGAGCTGGAGCCGCCGCGCCACACGCGCCTGCGCGGCCTCGTCATGCGTGCCTTCACCTCGCGCCGGATCGCCGGTTTGAAGGACGGCATCGGGGAGCTGTGCCACGAGCTGATCGACGCCTTCCCCGACAGCCCGTTCGACCTGCTGGACGCCTATGCCCGCCCCCTGCCCGTGCGCGTGATCGCGCGGCTGTTGGGCGTGCCCGAGGAGATGGGGCCGCAGCTGTTGCAATGGTCCAACGCCATGGTGGGAATGTATATGGCGGGCCGGACGGCAGAGGATGAGGCGGCGGCGGTGGCGGCGACGGAAGATTTCGTGGCGTTCATGCGCGGCTATGTCGAGGCGCGGCGCAGCGACCCGCATGACGACCTGATCACCAGCCTCATTGCGGCGGAGGAGGATGGCGAAAGGCTCAGCACCGATGAGTTGATCACCACCTCAATCCTGCTTCTGAACGCGGGCCACGAGGCGACGGTGCATTCGCTCGGCAACGCGGTGAAGAGCATCCTCGAACATGGGATGGCCCCCGCGGGGGAGGCGGGCGCATTGGTCGAGGAATGCCTGCGCTATGACGCGCCGCTGCATCTGTTCACGCGCCATGTCTATGAAACGGTGGAGCTGTTCGGGCATGAGTTCCGGCGCGGCGACGAGGTCGGGCTGATGTTGGGCTCGGTCGGGCGCGACGCAGGCGTGACTGCCGACCCCGACCGGTTCGATGCCACGCGGCAGGCCCCGGTGCATCTGGCCTTCGGTGCGGGGCTGCATTTCTGCGTCGGTGCGCCGCTGGCGCGGATGGAGATGGCGATTGCGCTGGAGACCCTCTTTGCGCGCTGTCCCGGTCTGGCGCTGGAAGAGGTGCCGCGCTACGCGGATATCTATCATTTTCACGGGCTGGAGCGGTTGAGGCTGCGGCGCTGATCCCGATGGTCTGTCGAATTGCTGCGCAATCCGACCGATGCGAGGGGGCTGTCTGCCCCCTCGCGCTCCCCCGAAGGTATTTTCGGCAAAATGAAAGAGGGGGGGAGGCGCGGAACGGCATTTTGCGTTTCATCTGATCCAGACAGTATCGAAAGGCGCGTTCGACCGCGGGGCGAGGCAGCGTCTTTCGATTCGGATCAAACGCAAACTGCCTGTGACCTCGATGCGGGATTAACGGGGCAGCTTGCGCAGGGCGTTTTCCAGCGCGTTCAGGAACTGGCTGCGGTCCTTTTGCGAAAACGGTCGCTGCCCGCCGATCCCCTGGCCGTCCAGACCGGCGCGGAGATCGGCCATGATCGCGCGGGTGGCGATCTGCGCCCCGATGGAGGCGGCGGAGAAGCTCTGGCCCTTGGGGTCCATCACCGCGGCCCCCGCTTTCAGGCAGCGATCGGCCAGCAGGATGTCGGAGGTGATGACCAGCGTGTCGGGACCGGCGGCCTCGGCGATGGCATCGTCGGCGGCGTCGAAGCCCGCATCGACCACCTGCATCGAGATCAGCGGATGATCGGGCAAGCGCAGCCCCTCGTTGGCGATGAACCGCACCGGGCATTTGTGGCGCAGGGCAACGCGGGTGACCTCCTCCTTCACCGGGCAGGCATCGGCATCGACGAGGATCATGGGATCTCCGTTCCGGCAAGGCGGGCCAGCGCCGCTTGCAGCAGCATCGCGTCCGATCCCATCCCCAGGAAGGTGACGCCAAGCCCGGTGTAATGGGCGAAATCGGCATCAGGGCAGATGATCCCGGCGGCTTTTCCGGCGGCGCGGATGCGGGGGATGGCCCCGGCGATGGCGCGGCGCAGGTCCGGCGCGTCGATGGAGAGCCCCATATCGGCGGCGAGGTCGGCGGGACCGATGAAAACCGCATCGACACCTTCGACGGCCGCAATCGCGTCGAGGTCGTCCAGCGCGGCGCGGCTTTCGGCCTGCACCAGGCAGCAGATCTGATCATTTGCCGTCTCGGCATAATCCGCAATGGCGCCGAACCCGGAGGCGCGGGCCACCATCGCGCCCTGCCCCCGTACGCCATCGGGCGGGTAGCGCAGGCCGCGCACCACCGTGCGGGCCTGGTCGGCTGAATGTACCATCGGCACCAGCACCGATTGCACACCCAGATCCAGCACCTGTTTCAGGATCCAGTCGGCATCCGTCGGCACCCGCACCACCGGCGCGGTCCCCGTCCCCTCCAGCGCGATCAGTTGCGCGCGGATCGCAGACGGATCCCAGGGCCCGTGTTCGCCGTCAATCAGGCACCAGTCGAACCCGGCCTGTCCGGCCATCTCGGCCACCAGGCCCGAGGACAGGTTGAGCCAGAGGCCGCGTTGCAGCCGCCCCTGTGATAGGGCCGATTTCAGGGGGTTTCGCGGCGCGGGCATGGGGCAGTCCTTTCCGGGGTCGGTTGCGCGGACTGTGCCAAGTTGCAGGCCCGGGCGAAAGCCCCCTCGTTGTCCGGCATGAAAGGACCAAATCGGCCCTTTTCAATCGCCCCGCCGCGGCCTAACTTGGCCCCAGACAACACTGTCCAACTGGGAGAGAGACATGAAAAAGATCCTGCTGGCCACCGCGGCCACCGCAGCCCTTTCGGGTGCGGCCTTTGCCGATGCGCATGGCAATGAAGTGCGCCTCGGCGTCCTGCTCAGCTTCACCGGGCCGATTGAATCGCTGGTGCCCGCCATCGCGGGCGGCGCCGAACTGGCCATGGCGGAAGCCACCGCAAGCGGCAACTTCATGGACGGCATGACCGTGACGCCGGTGCGCGCCGATGCAACCTGTGTCGATGCCTCAGCCGCCACCGCCGCCGCCGAACGCCTGGTGACCTCGGACGAGGTGGCGGGCATCGTCGGCGCCGATTGTTCGGGCGTGACCACCGCCGCCGTGTCCAACGTGGGCGTGCCGAACGGGATCGTGATGATCTCGCCCGCCGCGACCTCGCCCGCGCTGTCGGAGATCGAGGATAACGGCCTCTTCTTCCGCACCGCACCGTCGGATGCGCGCCAGGGCGAAGTGCTGGCCAACGTGATCATGGATCGCGGCTTCGAGAGCATCGCGATCACCTATACCAACAACGACTATGGCCTCGGGTTCGCCGATGCGCTCTCCGCCGCCTACGAGGAGCTTGGCGGCACCGTAACGCTGGTCGCGGCCCATGAAGACGGGCGCGCGGATTATTCGGCCGAGGTCGGCGCGCTGGCGGCTGCGGGCGGTGATGTCCTGGTCGTGCTCGGCTATGTCGACCAGGGCGGTGCGGGCGTGGTTCAGGCAGCCCTTGATACCGGCGCATTCGACACCTTTGCCTTCGGTGACGGCATGATCGGTGACGCGCTTGGCGACACGTTCGGCAGCGATATCGACGGCAGCTTCGGCACCAACCCCGGCAGCCAGGGCGATGGAATCGAGGCTTATCAATCCCTTGCAAGCGAAGCCGGGATTGACGGCTCGGGCGTCTATTCGGCGGAAGGCTATGACGCGGCGGCGCTGATCATCCTGGCGATGCAGGCGGCGGGATCGACGGATGCGGGCGAGTATGCCGGCATGATCGAGGCCGTGGCCAACGCACCGGGTGAGGAAATCATGCCCGGCGAATTGGGCCGCGCGCTGGAGATCCTGGCCGAGGGTGGCGAGATCGACTATGTCGGCGCAAGCTCGGTCGAGCTGGTCGGCCCCGGCGAGGCCGCGGGCACCTATCGCGAGACCGAGATGCAGGGCGGCGAGCTGACCACGATCCAGTTCCATTGAGCCGCGCAAGCACTTGAAAACATTGACAGCCCGGCTCCAGGCCGGGCTGTTTTTCTTGGGAATGACCGCCGCATGATCACCGTTCACGACCTGCACAAACATTTCGGCGGCTTTCACGCCGTGGATGGCGCGAGCCTCAGCATCCAGCCCGGATCAATCACCGGGCTGATCGGACCCAACGGGGCCGGAAAAACCACTCTTTTCAATGTGATCGCGGGCGTTCTTGAACCGACCTCGGGCCGCGTCGAGATGGATGGCGAGGATATTACCGGGCTGCCGCCGCATGTCCTCTTTGGCAAGGGGCTGCTGCGCACGTTCCAGATCGCGCATGAATTCTCGTCGATGACGGTGCGCGAGAACCTGATGATGGTGCCCGGCGATCAGTTGGGCGAGACGCTGTGGAACACCTGGATGCACCGCAAACGCATCGCCGAGGAGGAACGCGCGCTGGCGAAGAAGGCCGATGAAGTGCTTGATTTCCTGACGATTTCCCACCTTGCAGACGAACGCGCGGGGAACCTTTCGGGGGGCCAGAAGAAGCTGCTGGAACTGGGCCGCACGATGATGGTGGATGCCAAGATCGTGTTCCTGGACGAGGTCGGCGCGGGCGTGAACCGGACGCTGCTCAACACCATTGGCGACGCCATCCTGCGCCTCAACAAGGAGCGCAACTATACCTTTGTCGTCATCGAGCATGATATGGATTTCATTGGAAAAATCTGCGATCCGGTTATCTGCATGGCGGAAGGGAAAGTGCTGGCCGAGGGCAGCCTGGAGGAGATCAAGGCCAATGAGCATGTGATCGAAGCCTATCTTGGCACCGGGCTGAAGAACAAGGAAACCGCGTGATGGAAAAATCCGCGAAAATGGGGGGGTGCCCCCCGTACACCCCCCGATGCACCCCCTGTACACCCCCCGGCGCGGATGCGAGGGGAATTGCCCGATGAGCGACAAACCCTATTCCGGACGCGGCAACAAGGATCTCTCGATCGGCAACCCCGACGGGATCGGCACGCTGACGCCCGCCAGGGGCCAGCATGACCGCGCCACACCCGCCCCCGGCGGGCCGTTCCTGATCGGCGAGGCCATGACCGGCGGCTATGGTAAGGGGGCGGACATCCTGCATGACTGCACCATCGCCGTGGAGAAGGGCGAGATCGCGGTTATCGTCGGGCCGAACGGCGCGGGCAAATCCACCGCGATGAAGGCCGTCTTCGGGATGCTGGACCTGCGCGAAGGCGCCGTCCGGCTGGATGGCGAGGATATTACCCACCTGACGCCACAGGCCCGCGTGGCGCATGGCATGGGCTTCGTGCCGCAGACCTCGAACATCTTCACCTCGATGACAGTTGAGGAAAACCTGGAGATGGGCGCCTTCATCCGCACCGACGATTTCTCGGGCACCCTGTCGCAGGTCTATGACCTCTTCCCGATCCTCAAGGACAAGCGGCGCCAGCCCGCGGGCGAGCTGTCGGGCGGTCAGCGCCAGCAGGTGGCCGTCGGTCGGGCCTTGATGACTCGGCCAAAACTGCTCATGCTGGATGAACCCACGGCAGGCGTCAGCCCGATCGTGATGGACGAATTGTTCGACCGCATCATCGAGGTCGCCCGCACCGGCATCTCGATCCTGATGGTCGAGCAGAACGCCCGTCAGGCGCTTGATATTGCCGACAAGGGCTATGTTCTGGTGCAGGGGAGGAATGCCTACACCGATACCGGCAAGGCATTGCTGAACGACCCCGAGGTGCGCCGCAGTTTTCTTGGAGGATAAGACTTATGAAATATGTGATTGCAGCGGGCCTTGTGGCCCTGGCCAGCCCCGCGATGGCCGAGATACGCAGCTATTCTTGCCAGATGTACGAGGCGTGCCGAACCTCCTCGGGCGGCTGTTCGCCGATTGACCGGGTGCATGAATACTACCTGGATGCCGAGACCGGCGAGGGCCGCATGGTGCAGGAGGGCTCGCCCTTCGAGGGTGACGTTTCGACCAGCGGCGAGGCGACGCATTTCGTCTTTGTCAACAGCACGGGCATCGAAATGGCCACCGTCGCCTCGGGCCAGGTCGTGTTCCTGGGCAACATGCTGATCGGCGACACCATCGCGCATTACCGGCTGATGGGAAATTGCACCGAGATCGGCGCCAGCGATACTGCAGGCGGTGGCACCCCCGGCGGCGGCAGCAAGTGATCTTGCGCGCGGTCCTTGGTCTGGCCCTGGCTCTGGGCCTGCCCGCGCAGGCGCTGGCCGAGGGCGCGCGCATTTCCGTGACCTGCCAGGTCACTTCCTCTTGCGATGCGGGCGGGCAATGCACGGCGACGCGCCAGCCATTCGATTTCACACTTGACCCCGTCGATGTCGGCCCGGATGGCGCGGGAGATTTCCGCATCACCATCGCCGGGGCCGGGTTCGACGCAGAGGTTACGGCGGATCGCACCGTGACATGGGCCGGCGCGGCGGAGACCTGGAACCAGCTTGTCTTTGCCGCCGAGCCGCATGTGATCTGGACCGCGCGCGGGGCCGGCCCCGCGCCCGAGGCGCAGATCCGGTTCCTGAGTTGCGAGACGCAATTGTGATTGCCCGCCTGCTGCCCCTGCTCTTGATCGCCCTGCCCGTCCCCGCCCACGCGGTGACGCCGCTGGTCTGCCTGTTCCGGCCGGTCTGCGCCGGTGACGCCTGCGACCGCGCCAGTTTCACCGTCGAGATCGCACTCATCGACCATGAGCCGGGGCTATGGGTGGTTTCGGACGCGGAACAGGTGCCGGTGGCCGATGTGACGCCCGAAGGCTCCGACACGCTGAGTTTCGTCAGCCGCGATCCGGCCAGCCGCATCCTGATCACGGTTTTCCCCTCCGGCGAGGCCATCCATTCCCGGCATATCCTGCGATCGGGCCAAGGCCCCGTCGCCCTGACCGCCATCGGCCAATGCGAGGTTCTTTGATGCTGACACGCGCCGCTATCGCCGCCCTTTGCCTGTCGCCCCTGCCCGGCTACGCCCAGGAGGTCAGCCTGACCTGCACCCTTTCGATCATCTGCATCGAGATCTCGGCCTGTTCCGACCTCGACCAGGAGATCGCGATTGCGCAGGAGGGCGGTGTCTGGTCGGTGGACTGGAACGCCGAACTGCCCTCGGATTACGAGGAGATCGCCAATATCCCCGCGCCGGAGGGGGCGCTGGAGCCCACCGGCCTGCGCACGCTGATGCACACCAACGAGGAGACGCAGGCGGTGCAGATCATCAGTTTCGCCGACAATGGCAACCTGGTGCTAACCCTGCATCAACCCCATATCCGGCCGCAGGCGGTGACGGGGTTCGGCACCTGCGAGGCCGCGGCGCAATGAGGGCCGTGCCGGTGTCGAAAGCCTTGCCCTTATGGCGAAAACCCGCCATTCAGCGCGGGGACGAAACCAGGGGGAGAGGCCCGTCATGGACCTGCTGAACGCCATCGTTGTCTTGGCGAATTTCGTGATCGTGCCGGCCACCGCCTATGGCGCGCAACTGGCGCTTGGCGCGCTTGGCGTGACGCTGATCTACGGTATCTTGCGGTTTTCGAACTTCGCGCATGGCGACACCATGGCCTTCGGGGCGATGGTGACGATCCTGGTGACCTGGGGCTTGCAGGGCGCGGGCGTGTCGCTGGGGCCGCTGCCGACCGCTTTGCTGGCGCTGCCGGTGGGGATCGCGGTGACGGCGCTGTTGCTCATCGGGACCGACCGGGTGGTCTATCGTTTCTACCGGGCGCAGAAGGCGAAACCGGTGATCTACGTGATCGCCTCGCTCGGCGTCATGTTCATCATGAACGGGCTGGTGCGCTTCATCATCGGCGTGGGGGATCAGCGGTTCGCGGATGGCGAGCGCTTCATCGTCTCGGCGCGCAATTTTCAAAGCCTCACCGGTCTTGACGAGGGGCTGGCGATCCGCACCAGCCAGGGGATCACGCTGGTCACGGCGATCCTTGTGGTCATTGCCCTCTTCTGGTTCCTCAACCGCACCCGCACCGGCAAGTCGATGCGCGCCTTTTCCGACAATGAGGATCTGGCGCTGCTGTCGGGCATCAACCCGGAACGCGTCGTGCTGATCACCTGGATCATCGTGGCGGCGCTGGCGACCACGGCGGGCGTGCTTTACGGGCTCGACAAGAGCTTCAAGCCCTTCACCTATTTCCAGCTTCTGCTGCCGATCTTCGCCTCGGCCATTGTCGGCGGGCTCGGCAACCCGGTGGGGGCCATCGCGGGCGGTTTCGTGATCGCGTTCTCCGAGATCTCGGTGACCTATGCGTTCCGCCGCGTGGCGGGCCATGTGCTGCCCGAGGACTGGATGCCCGAGGGGCTGATGCAGCTTCTGTCGACCGATTACAAATTCGCGGTGAGCTTTGCGATCCTGTTGATCGTGCTGCTGTTCCGGCCCACCGGATTGTTCAGGGGGAAAGCGGTATGACACGGGTGGAACCACGCAATATCCTGCTTTTCGGACTGGTCGCCATCCTCTTCATCGGGACCGGCATGATGCAGTCCTGGAACTCGGCGCTTGGCATTTTCAACATGGGGCTGGTCTCGGCGATCATGGCCCTGGGCGTGAACATGCAATGGGGCTATGCGGGGCTGTTCAATGTCGGGATCGTGGGATTCACGGCGCTTGGCGGGCTGGCCGCGGTGCTGGTCTCGATGCCGCCGGTGCCGGAGGCCTGGGCCGCGGGCGGTCCGCGCATCCTGCTGGCGTTGCTGGCGGGGGCCGCGACCATCGCGGGCGCGGTTGTGGTCTGGACGCGGCTGCCGAGGGGCTGGGTCCGGGTTGCGGCGATGCTGGCGGTCCTGATCGCGGGCTATGTCATCTACCGCGCGATCTTCGACCCCGCGCGCGACGCGATCGAGAGCGTCGATCCCGCGCTCACCGGCTATCTGGGCGGGCTTGGCCTGCCGGTGGTGCTGGCCTGGCCGGTGGGCGGGTTATTCGCGGCGGGCGCGGCCTGGATCGTGGGCAAGGTGGCGCTTGGGCTGCGCTCGGACTACCTGGCGATTGCGACGCTCGGGATTGCCGAGATCATCATCGCGGTGCTGAAGAACGAGGATTGGTTGGGCCGGGGCGTCAAGAACGTGACCGGCCTGCCCCGCCCCGTGCCTTACGAGATCGACCTGCAACGGGCCGAGTGGTTCATCGCGCTGTCGGACCGGATCGGGGCCAATGTGGTCAGCTTCTCGTCGATCTTCGTCAAGCTCAGCTATGCAGGTCTGTTCATCGTCGTGATCCTGGCGCTGATCTGGCTGAGCCAGATGGCCCTGAACAGCCCCTGGGGCCGGATGATGCGGGCGATCCGCGACAACGAGGTCTCGGCCTCGGCGATGGGCAAGAACGTCACGCGCCGGCATTTGCAGATCTTCATCCTGGGCTCGGCGGTTTGCGGGCTGGCCGGTGCGATGATGACGACGCTGGACGGCCAGCTTGTGCCCAGTAGCTATAACCCGCTGCGCTTCACCTTCCTGGTCTGGGTGATGGTGATCGTCGGCGGATCGGGCAACAACTGGGGCGCGGTCCTGGGCGGGTTCCTGATCTGGTGGCTGTGGATCATGGTCGAGCCGATGGGCCTGGCATTGCTGGAGTTCGTCACCAGCGGCATGGCCGCCGACAACCCGCTGCGCGAGCACCTGATCGACTCGGCGGCGCATATGCGATTGCTGACGATGGGGATATTCCTGCTGGTGATGCTGCGCTTTGCCCCGCGCGGGTTGATCCCCGAGAAATAAGCGGGGCCGAAATTTCGGATGAGGGCTTTCGAAAGCCCTCGCGCCCCGCCCCGGGTCAGTCGTCGGGGAAATCCACCACCTGCCCCGCCGTGGTGCCGCCGTCGATGACGAACTCCGACCCGGTCGAGAATGTCGCCTCGGTCAGCAGGAACCGGACCAGGCGCGCGACCTCCTCGGGTTGGCCGAGGCGCGCGATGGGTTGCTGCGTGATCGAATCCTCGTCGATGCTCTTTGTCTTGGGCGCCCCCTGCGCGCGAGACGGCGGCGGACCAATCATCATGGCAGGACTCGTCGAGCGCCGCCTTGCGCCAGAAGTCTGGACGTCGCCTTGCCGATGCCGCTGGCTCCGCCGGTCACGATGATCTTGAGGTCGGAAAGCGGGTCGATGGGCATGGGGTGGGCTCCTCTTTACTGGGTGACGAGGATCAACGCCGGGGGGGGGATGGCCGGGTTCCGGGCGACCGAAATTTCGAAATTTCGGATCAGGGCTTTCGAAAGCCCTTGGCCCCGTCAGCCCCAGAACGCCTTGCGCAGCATGTTGAGCGCCATGATCATGATGAAGACCGCGAAGACGCGTTTCAGCGGCTTGGGGTCCATCGCATGGGCCAGCCGCACGCCCCAGGGCGTCGTGATCAGCGTCATCGCCACGACAACGGCGAAGGCCACCAGGTTGACCTGGCCCACCATGAAGGGGGGCCGGTCGGGGTGGTCGCCGCTGACCATCAGGAACCCCAGGACCGAGGGCACCGCGATGATCACGCCGAAGCCCGCCGCCGTCGCCACCGCGTTGTGGATCGGACGGCCATAGAGCGTCATCAGCGGCACCCCGAAACTGCCGCCGCCGATCCCCATCAGCACCGACAGGAAGCCCACCAGCGGCGACAGGATCGCCCGTGCCCATCCGCCCGGCATCTCATCCCCGAGCCGCCAATGCGCGCGCCCGAAGGCGAGGTAAAGCCCGACCGCCAGCGCCAGCACCCCGAAGAGGACCATCAGCGCCTCGTTGCGCAAGCCGCTGGCCGCCACCACGCCAAGCACCGCCCCGATGGCGATCCCCGGCCCCCATGCGCGCAATATCCCCCAATCGACCGCGCCCTTCCTGTGATGCGCCATGACCGAGCGCAGCGACGTCACGATGATTGTGGCCAGCGAGGTGGCAAGGCAGATCTGCATCAGCTCCGGCGTCTCGTAGCCAAGGGCTGCGAAGGCGAAGAAGAAGGCCGGGACCAGGATGATGCCGCCGCCCACCCCAAGAAGGCCCGCGACCACACCGGCAAAGGCGCCGATCGCCATGATCAGGGCCAGGAGCGGCAGGACCTGGGACAACTCGGGCATGGGCGGGGGCCTTTCGGGGGGTAACGGCTGCGTCAGGTATTGCAGGCGCGGACGGGAAAGGAAAGCGGGCGGTCAGGCGGCGAATTGGCGGATGGCGGAGAGGCCGGCCTCGATCACCTCCGTCCCCGCGCCGGGCAGATGCGCGCGTTCCGACAGTGTGCGTTTCCAGTGCCGCGCGCCGGGGCGGCCCGCGAAGAGGCCCAACATGTGCCGGGTGATCTGGTTCAGCCGACCGCCTGCCGACAGGTGGCGCTCGATATAGGGCAGCATGGCACGGGCGATGTCCTCGGCGGTCTTCGAAGACTTGCCTGCGCCGAAGATCGTGGCATCGGCGTCGAGCAGCGTGTTTGCGGGCTCGTGATAGGCCGCGCGCCCGATCATCACCCCGTCCATGCCCGCATCGAGGTGGCTCTGCGCCTCGGCCAGGCTGGTGACGCCGCCATTGACCGAGAGGTGAAGATGCGGAAATTCGGCCTTCATGGCATGAACCAGCGGATAGTTCAGTGGCGGGATGTCGCGGTTTTCCTTGGGGCTGAGCCCTTGCAGCCAGGCCTTGCGCGCATGGATGGCAAAGCGCGTGACGCCCGCCGCGCTGACCGTGCGCAGGAAGGCGGGCAGCACCTCCTCCGGGATCTGGTCATCGACACCGATGCGGCATTTGACGGTGACCGGGGCGGGGCTTGCGGCGATCATCGCGGCGGCACAATCGGCGACCAGGCCGGGGCGCTCCATCAGCACAGCACCGAAGGCCCCAGATTGCACCCGGTCCGAGGGGCAGCCGACATTGAGGTTGATCTCGTCATAGCCGAACTCCGCCCCGATCCGCGCCGCCTGGGCCAGGTCATGCGGGTCCGAACCGCCCAGTTGCAGCGCCACGGGATGTTCCGCCGGGTCGAACCCCAGCAGCCGGTCGCGGTCGCCATGAATGAGCGCGGGCGCGGTGACCATCTCGGTATAGAGCAGCGCATGCCGCGTCATCAGCCGGTGGAAATAGCGGCAATGACGGTCGGTCCAGTCCATCATCGGCGCAATAGACAATCTAGCGTGTTGATTTATCTGCATTTTTTGTGTATCTTCAAACTGTTGGCGGCGGATGCTGCTACGCTGGAATACGCCCCAATATCCCCGAATTTGCCCCTCTACGACGACTCATTGCACACACAGCGCACATGAAAATGGCTTCCATCACCAAGCTCCCCTCCGGTGCATACCGGGTCCAGATCAGACGAAAGGGCCGCTACGCGAGCGAGACGTTCCTCCGCCGCGACGACGCCCATCGTTGGGCCCGCCAAGCGGAGACCCGGGTCGATCAGGGGCTGGCGCCGAACAAGTCGTCCGTTTCCCGCCTCCAGACCTTTGGCGACCTCATCGATCTCCACATAATCGATATGTGCGAGGTAGGCAAACCGCCGCGTCGCAGCAAGGCCGCCACGCTCAAGACGCTCAAGCGCGATCTCGGGAAGGAGAAAGTCGGGCACCTCGACCGGCAAAAGCTGATCGACTACGGCAAGATGCGCGCCGAGCAAGGTGCCGGTCCGGTGACCCTCAGCATCGATATCGGCGTGATCAAGATGATCATCACCCATGCGGCAGCCGTGCACGGGCTCGACATCTCTCCCGAACCCGTTGATCTGGCGCGTGTCGCGCTCAAGCGGCTCGGCCTCATCGGCAAAGGCACCGAGCGGGACCGCCGCCCCACCACGGACGAGCTGAACCGCCTCTTCCGTTGCTTCGATGACAATGAACGCCTGACCCTGCCGATGACGCGGATCGTCAAGTTCGCGGTGGCCACGGCCATGCGGCTCGACGAAATCTGCCGCGTCGAATGGACCGATCTCGACGTCGACCGACGGATGCTCCTCATCCGCGATAGGAAGGACCCGCGCAACAAGACCGGAAACGACCAGCGGATACCACTCTTCGCCGCCACGGGGTTCGATGCCTGGGCATTGGTCACCGAACAGGCCAAGGAACTCGGGCACGCAAGGGGCCGGATCTTTCCCTACAACTCGAAATCGGTCGGAACGGCCTTCCGGCGCGCCTGCGTCGAGGTCAGCGTGAAGGACCTGCATTTCCACGATCTACGCCATGAGGGCACAAGCCGCCTGTTCGAGGCCGGCTTCGCGATCGAACAGGTCTCGCTGGTCACCGGCCACAAGGATTGGAAAATGCTGCGCCGGTACACGCATATCCGCCCGGAAACGCTGCACCGGCTTGCCGCGTCGCGCGCCCCTTCCCCGCTCGAGACCCGCGCGGCCGAGTGATCCGAGAGTCAGAGGGGTGCCGTCCCGGCCCGTGACGGGTTTGGAGGTCGAGAGAGAGGCTTTCGGCCGCCCGTCGCGGGAGAAAACCCATGAATACCGAGATTATCGATGCCGGGCGTGACATCAGCGGCGGCTACAAGGTGGATGTGTCGCGCGGCACGAATGTGGACCGCGTGTCGTCGGAATGGTTCTCGCGGCCCGATGACGAGCGCTATCTGTCGCTCGACGACCTCTTCGCCTCGGTCAAGGGCCGAGCGGAGCGGAGCCGGACGCGCACGGTGGAAAGTGCTGCGATCCGGGTCGAGGCGCATCGCGACAACCCGGAGAAGCTGGGGCTGGTCCTGCCCGGTGCGGATGAACCCATCGCGCCGACGCATTGGTCCTTTGGCCAGCTCTCGAGCCTCGTCGGCGCGCCCGCCGCCTATCTGCGCCAACTGCCGGCGCCGCTGGCGGGCATCAACCTGCAATACGGGCTGACCAACCACCGTGCCGAGCAGATCAAGACCATGGAGGTCGCGGATGGCCGCACGGAGCTGCGCGCCGTGACTGGCCCCGACTACGGCCGCATCTACGACCACGAACTCGTTTCCGCCGTCCAGCGCATCGCGGGCAACGGTACGGGCGACACGCGCTGGAAGGTGCCGGGCGTGCTCGACTGGTCGACGGGCATCTACAACCCGCGCGTCGACGTGACGAAGGAGACGACGACGCTCTACGCCTCGGACCGCGACGTGTTCCTGTTCCTCGTCGATGACCTCAACCCGATCGAGGCGGGGCTGCTGCCCGACGGCTCGCCCGACCTCTATTTCCGGGGATTCTATTGCTGGAACTCGGAGGTCGGCGCCAAGACGCTCGGCATCGCCAGCTTCTACCTGCGCGCGGTCTGCCAGAACCGCAACCTCTGGGGCGTCGAGGATTTCCAGGAGATCACGATCCGGCACTCGAAATACGCCGCCTCCCGCTTCGCGCATGAGGCCGCCCCGGCGCTCAGCCGCTTCGCCGAGTCCTCGCCCGCGCCGTTCATCGACGGCATCCGCGCGGCGCGGGAGAAGATCGTCGCGCGGTCGGACGAGGACCGTCAGGATTTCCTGCGAAAGCGCGGGTTCTCGAAGGCCGAGACCGGGCGGATTGTCGAGACGGTCTTGGCCGAGGAAGGCCGCCCGCCCGAGAGCGTCTTCGACTTCGTGCAGGGGATCACGGCGGTGGCCCGGTCGAAGCCGCAGCAGGATGCGCGGTTGGTGATGGAGGGCAAGGCGAAGGTCTTGTTGGAGAAGGTATGATTGCGTTGAATACGTACGCTGTTCAAACCTTTATCGAGATAATCTCAACCACTGAATGAAGATTTCGAGGGGCGCTATAGCCCCTCGACCGTGAACTCGGGCGCACCTTGCCAGACCAGCTTCCAGCTCGCGCCCGGGCGGACATTCTGGATGATACCGGGATCGAAGGCGACGAAGCACCGCCCGCCCGGGTGCCGCACGGATGGGTAGATCAGCCCACGATGCCCCTCTGCCCTCAAGTCGGCGGCGAGACGCTGGCCGGCCGGGTAACCCCGCTCGGGGGCCGGATCGAGCGCCGCATGCGCCTCGCCGTGCAGGTCTGGGTGCAGATCCGGGAAATCCCCGATGAAATCCGCCAGCAACTCGACGTAGCGTGCCTCGTCCTCGTAGCGGCCGATGAAACCTAACTCGCGGGTCCGGTGAAACCCAACTTCCTGCGCGCTCGTCAGCATGTCCCAAGCGCAGTACCACGCACCGCGGTCGCCAGTGTTGAACCGGTTGCCCTTGGGCCTCGTGTAGGTGAATGCCGCGTTGATATGGCTCTGACCGTAAAGGGTCAGGTCAAGCGACCGCCGCGCGAAGGCCAGTTCTCGGCGGTCGAGCGCGGGACTGCCCTGCGCTTCGGCGATCAGGCGGGCACTGGTCTCGCCTTCGATCTCGGCGAGAATCGCGGCCTCCTCGTCGCTGTCGACCAGCCCCCGCAGCACCGGCGGCTTGTGATGGGTCTCGGAAATCAGCCTGACAAAGGCACGGTCATTGACCGACGTGATCCTCAAACCCCGCCCCGCAGCGCATCGACATAGCCCCGCACGCGCAGGATCTTGGGCAATCCTCCCTCGATCATCGCGTCCACGGGCCGCGCGCCGTCAAACTCCGGACCTCGGTTCGGCAGCTTCGCCCAGTCCCGCGAGATCGGCTCGTTGAAGTAAAGCTCAAGCGACTTGTAGAGGCCGATCAGCGCGCTCAGGCGCAGCATCTGGTCCCGCGTCAAATCCCCCGCAAAATCGGGCTTCTTCGCTCTCTTCCAGGTCGAGTCCGACATATCCGCCAGTGCTGCCGCCTCACGCAAGGTGAGCGACCAGGCGTCCGCGATCCGGGCGAAGGCCTTAAGAGCGACCCCCTGCCGATCCGGCGCAGGACGTTTCAGAACAACGTTTTCCATATGTTGGCGCTCCTTCCTAGTTTGACTGATGATATAAGCTCATATGGATTGTTTTGCAAGTCCATATGAGCCATGTGGTGTCTCAAGAGTAAGAGGGTTGCCGGGTTTTCCGTGACGGGTTTGGAGGTCGGGAGAGTGGCTCCCGGCTGGCCCGTCGCGGAGTAATCCCGATGACCAAGCAACAGAAAATCACCCTCAGCGCCTCGCGCGACATTCCCTTCAACAAGTTGATGCTCAGCCAGTCGAACGTGCGCCACGTCAAGGCGGGCGTGTCGATCGAGGAGCTGGCGGAGGACATCGCGCGGCGGACGCTGCTCAGTTCCATCACCGTGCGGCCCGTGTTGGACGACAGCGGCGCCGAGACCGGCACGTACACGATCCCCGCCGGCGGGCGGCGATTCCGGGCGCTCGAGCTGCTCGTCAAACAGAAGCGCATGAACAAGACAGCACTGGTCCCCTGCATTGTGCGCACCGATGGGCTCGCCGAGGAAGACAGCCTCGCCGAGAACGTGCAGCGCGCGCCGCTGCACCCGCTCGACCAGTTCCGCGCGTTTCAGGCGATGCGCGAGAAAGGCCGGACCGAGGAGGAGATCGCCGCGGCCTTCTTCGTCTCGGCCAGCGTGGTCAAGCAGCGGCTGAAGCTCGCCGCCGTCGCGCCCTCGCTGCACGATGCCTATGCCGAGGAGGATATGACGCTCGACCAGCTCATGGCCTTCACTGTCAATCCCGATCACGCACGGCAAAGCCAAGTCTGGGAGGCGCTGCAGCGGCACTATTCCCGGCAGCCTTACGAGATCCGCCGCATGCTGACCGAAGGCGCGGTGCGGGCTTCGGACAAGCGGGCGCAGTTCGTCGGGACGGGCGACTACGTTGAGGCCGGGGGCGAAATCCTGCGCGACCTGTTCCAGCAGGACGACGGCGGCTGGCTGCAGGATGCAGCCTTGCTCGACGTCATGGCGCGCGAAAAGCTGGCCGAGGATGCCGAGGCGGTCCGTGCCGAGGGCTGGAAATGGGTCGAGGTCGATACCGAATTCCCCTATGGCCACACCTTCGGGATGCGGCGCATTCACGGCGAGGCGGTGCCGATGACATGTGAGGAAGCCGCCAGCTACCAGGCGCTGAAGGCTGAATACGACGCGCTCGAGGCCGAGCATGCAGAGGCCGACGAGTTGCCCGACGACGTCGATACCAGGCTGGGCGAGATCGAGGAGGCGATGGAGGCACTCGAGGCGCGTCCGATCCAGTACGAGGCAGAAGATCTCGCGCTGGCGGGAGCCTTCGTCAGCATCGACAGCTCCGGGCGACTGCGGGTCGAACGCGGCTATGTGCGGCCCGAGGATGAGCCTGTGGAAGAGGTGGAGGACCTCGGCGATGTCGCGTCCGAAGCGCCGACCATCGACGACGCGGATGATCCCATCGCACCCGCCCTCGACGACGAGGAGGAAGAGGACGACGGCCTGAAACCGCTCTCCGACCGCCTCGTCATGGAACTGACGGCCCATCGCACCCTGGCACTGCGCAATGCGCTGGCCCAGGATCCACAGGTCGCCTTCCTCGCGGCCCTGCACGCGATGGTCCTGCGGCTCTTCTACCGCTACGCCGTCGACAGCTGCGTCGAGATCGAACCGCGCAACGCGGGATTCGGATCGCAGGTGCCGGGCCTCGGCGACACGGCCTACGCGCAGGCCATCGACCAGCGCCACGAGACCTGGGCGCGCAACCTGCCGAAGGCCTCCGAAAACCTCTGGGACGCGCTGACCGAGTTCGACAGCTGCAGCCGCGAAGCGCTCTTCGCCCATTGCGTGGCGATGAGCGTGAATGCGGTCCACGACCCCTACCAACGCCGGCCGCGCGCCATCGCGCATGCGGATGTGCTGGCCGGGACCGTAGGGCTAAACATGGCCGAGGCGGGCTGGACGGCTAGGGGTGACAGCTACCTCGGCCGCGTGACCAAGGCCCGCATCCTCGAGGCCGTGCGCGAGGCGAAGGGCGAAGACGCCGCCGACCGGATCGCCGGGCTGAAGAAGGCCGAGATGGTGACCGCTGTGGAGGACTTGCTCACCGACACCGGCTGGCTACCCGAACCGTTGCGCACGCCGCCGCTGCCGGAAGAGGACGCACCGGAGATCGAACTGATCGACCACGCTGACACCGCCGATGGAGGACCTTCGGACGACGATCCCGACACCGGCGAAGCGCAATCGGCGGAAGACGGCGGCGAACCGGCTATCGGAGATTCCGAACCTTTGGGCGAAGATGATCCCGTCGCCGGTGACGCCTTCGCCCGGACAGCCGCCGAGTGACCTTCGAGCAGGTCGGAGCTCCTTCCCCCGAGTTCCGGCAGCCGGGGTCCGCCAGAAATGGCGGGCCCCTTTTTCTATCCACGACAGGAGGCACAGAACATGCACAGCCCCGCCGCCGACATCGCGCGCCGCCTTGCCGAGGATGCCGAGGCGGTGTGCCGGCATTGTCTCACGAACGGGCGCAAACAGGGCCGCTACTGGATCGTGGGCGATGTGCAGAACACACCGGGCCGCAGCCTCTATGTCAGACTGACCGGTCCGATCTCTGGTCCTGGCGCCGCCGGAAAATGGACCGATTCCGCAACCGGGCAGCATGGGGACCTTCTGGACCTGATCGCCCTGAACATGGGGATCACCACGCTGAGGGACACGCTGGACGAAGCGCGCGGGTTTCTCAGCCTGCCGCAGACGGACAGGCACCGCGCCGCCAATCCGCCAGCCTCTCGCGGCTCACCCGAGGCAGCGCGGCGGCTCTGGGCCATGGGCCAGCCCATGTCTGGCACCTTGGCAGAACGCTATCTCGCAGGGCGCGGCCTCACAGGGCTGGGCCATCTCGACAGTCTTCGGTTTCACCCGAACTGCTTCTACTGGCGCGAGGATCAAGCGCTGACAGACCCGCCCGAGGCCTGGCCCGCCCTGCTCGCCAAGGTGACGGACCTCGATGAACGGCTTACCGGCCTGCACCGCACCTGGCTTGACCCCGCCACTGCGGACAAGGCCCCGGTCATTCCACCGCGCAAGGCGATGGGCAATCTCCTCGGCCATGGTGTTCGCATCGGCAAACCGGTCAGCGTGCTGGCCGCAGGCGAAGGGCTGGAGACCATGCTCTCCCTGCATCTTGCGCTGCCGGAGTTGCCTGCGGTGGCGGCTCTGTCCGCCAATCATCTCGCAGCCCTGCAGCTGCCCGCCGATCTTCGCCGCCTCTACATTGCCGTCGATGCCGATCCGGCAGGCCTGTCCGCCGCAGACCAACTTGCGCATCGGGCCATGGGGGCCGGGATCGACGCGATCCACCTCTCCCCCCGTCTCGGCGATTTCAATGACGATCTGCGGGCAATTGGCCGCGACGCGTTGCGCGCGCATCTGCGTCCGCAACTGGTGCCCGAGGATGCCGTGACCTTCCTCGACCACGCCATCGATTGATCGGGATCGGCGCAGCCGGCCAGCGCCTCCGCGATCTGAGCCACGCCTTCCAGCCTTCCGAGAGCGGGCAAAACGGAGCAGAGCCCGGACGGGCCCACAACGGCCATGGCCGTCCTCCGCTGCGCTCCGGTTCCACCCCATCGCGCGGGCGCGACGGGGACCCCTGAGAATGCAGACCCGCCCGGCCCCCGCTTTTCCGTTGCCCGGGAAGGCCGCGAGAGGCGCGGTCTTCGACAAACGGAGACGACATCATGACCGACACACATCTTCAAACCCGATCCTCCACCGCCGTCGTGCTCGAGGAACTGCAGCTCTACGGCTGGCGCCCCTTCACCGACGAGCCCGATCCCCGCCCCTTGCCGGAGCCCGACGCCATTCGCACCGCCGTCGTCGACATTTTCGACGCGCTCGCCTCGACGCTGTCCGACACGCGGCTGGAACCAGACCTCGAAGATCTGCTCTGGTCCACCACGAACCTGTTTCACCGCATGGCGACGCGGACAGGCCGGGATCTCGACAGCAACGAACAGGCGCAGAAACGGGCACAGCGCGAACAGGACGGATCCGAAGTTCGCTCGGTCGAGCTCGAGACCCTGATCGCGGAGGGCATCACGCTCATCGAGCGGCGCAATGCCTTTGAGGCCATGCGCGATCTCGCGGCCGAGGGCTTCGAGGCGCATCTCGGCCAGACCTGGCACCCGCGCACGGGCAGCCACGTGAACCGGCGCACCCTGACCGCCTCGTTGATCGACAGCCGCGATCACATCGCCGCCAAGCGCCGGGCCGATCTGGAACCGCTCCTGCCCCAAGGCACGAAGATCGCCTTCACCGGCGGGCTGGACTGCAACGATCACGCGGCCATCTGGGCGGCCCTCGACCGCGTCCACGCGAAACACGCTGACATGGTCCTGTTGCACGGTGGCGCACCGCGCGGGGCCGAACGGATTGCCGCCGCCTGGGCCGACAACCGCGAGGTGACGCAGATCGTCTTCAAACCCGACTGGACGCGGCACGGCAAGTCGGCTCCGTTCAAGCGTAATGACCAGTTGCTCGACACCCTGCCCATCGGCCTCATCGTCTTCCCGGGCTCGGGCATCACCGAAAATCTCGCTGACAAGGCCCGCGCGATGGGCATTCCCCTCTTCGACTTTCGTCCGAAAGCCGCCCCACCGGCATGACCGGATTTCCGCCGACGCCCGCCCCGGTCTCTCCCGGGGTGGGCCGTTTTCTGCTATGATCTGCCCGTGCCAATGGAGGAGGTGGCGGCGCGATCCTTGTTCTCGAAAGGAGTGCCTCATGTTTTTCTCCACCCTCTTCACGCTGTTCGGCCTTGGTGCCCTCTGCTGGATCCTGTTCAACCTGGCCGTCTACGCCCTGCCCTTCGCGATCGGGCTGACTTCGGGCATGTATCTGTATGAAACGGGCCAAGGCGTTTTCCTGTCGATCATTGCGGGCCTCTTCATCGGCGGCTTCGTCGCCGCTCTCGGAGAATTCGCCTTTGACCGCATCCGTTGGGCCCCACTCAAACTCGCCATCGGTCTGATCTACGCGGTCCCCGCCGGGATCGCCGGGTTTCATGCAGCAAAGGGTCTTGCCGAATTCGGCAGCGCGGGGACCTTCACCATCACCTTCTTGTCCTGGCTGGGCGCGCTGGTTGTGGGCGGGACCGCTTGGGCGCGGGTAACGGGTTGGTCCGAGGTCAGCGCCATGTCCGACCCGCATCCGCACAGGTCTTACGACGAACACTGAACGCCCGGTGAAGCTTCCGCAGCAGCATGCTGTCAGCGACGTCGTCAGTGTGCGCCGCAACCGATTGCTTCAAAAGGTCTCGATCCTCGCCGACACCGCAGCGTTGCGGTTGGGCGGGACCGGCCAAGCAAAGCCAGATCACTGAGACCCACATTGAAGCGCATGACCCCGGTCGCGCATGCACCTGGATCGCCGGCAGACCGAACATCACGGCAGACAAGCACAGACACGGCGAGAGGGGGCAATCCCGGAGTAGCGAGGCACGTCCAGGACATGCACCGTTTCTGGCTGCACGCTATAGCCTGTTTTTGCACGACGCATGCTGCCGGGATCTTGCGCGATCCAAAGGTAGCCTGTCATTCCCTCATCCATGGCATAGCGCCACGCGTCCCTTGCGGGCCTCTCAGCGGCTGATCTGACCGGGATCGGCTGACGCCTCGACCGCCTTGGCCGCAACGGCCGGTCCGGACTTTCTTCCCCTGGCGCCCCCGAACAATATCGGGTCCGCCATTCCTCGCGGAACAAGAAAGACCGGCCTTGCCGTCCTCCGCTGGCGCTGCGGGCCACAGGGGCTGCGTCGGCGGATCGTCCCGGTCCTGACGATCGCCATCGAGGCCGCTAAAGGCGCGGGCTCGGACAAGCCAAAAGGAGATATGACATGGCCACCATCGGAACCTTCAAGAAGACCGGCAGCGAATACGTCGGCGAAATCGTCACCCTGAGCGTTCAGGCGAAAGCCGTCCGCATCGTCCCCGAGGACAGCACCCCGAACGACAACGCCCCCTCCCACCGCGTCTTCGTCGGCCGTGCCGAGATCGGCGCCGCCTGGTCCAAACGCTCGACCGAGGGCCGCGACTACCTGAGCCTCAAGCTCGACGACCCGAGCTTCACCCAGCCGATCTACGCCAACCTCTTCGACGACACGGTGATCGAGGGCGGCGAAGAAACCTACAGCCTCATCTGGTCGCGCCCCAACACCCGCCGCAACGGCGACTGACAGCAGACCGCCCCGCCCGGGATCGCCGGGCGGGGTGCGCTTTGCTCTCGGTGGTTTGGCAACGAGCGGCTTGGAGTCACATTTGAAGCTGACAAGTCCGGCCCACAGCCGACATTCGCAACCTTTATGGCGCTGCTATGCAGCACTCTTTGAAGTGTTTACTTACCGAGCGTACAGGACGTCTCAATGCTGATCGATCGTAAAGCGGGGTAAGATGGACATCTGCTGACTGATCACTTTCTGGCAGTCGAGTCGCGTCACTCGTCATACCAATAAGCCTGTCCACTCTCGAAAAAAATTAATCTGCCGGGAGCAATCGTGCAGCACATATCGACGTTTTGGGCCATGGATAGTGAGAGTACACTATTGTAAGCGGAGCCAAGATTTGGCTCTGGAGCATGAGGCTCATGCCTACTGACAATTCTCATTGACCATGCTGACAAACGATATGGTTCGCCTTTGCTAGCACGTCGAAAGATCACCGCACCGTCATGCACACTTGGGTTAAGCTGAACAGCTGCAGTCAAAACCTGAGCGACAGTCGCATCGAACGGTGCTCCGACCTCGGGCATGGGCGACCGTCTCATAGGTAAGCAATCTTCACGGGATACTTCACCTGTTGCAAAAACCAGTATGATCGGGTGAAAAGGAAGTTCAACGTGCCGCAGTTCGGCAAGTGCTTGCTTCAGATCATGACACACGGAGGCCTCCTTGCTCAATCGGTTTTCTGTCTCAGTTCTGCTTATCATTGCCACCGTGGTTTGGGGAGGGTTCCTTTGGATACTGGGAATCGAGCTATCGTGGGACCACGCTAAGCCGTACTCGCTTACCTTGGCAGTACTCACATCATCGCTCTGGCTCTTTGACAAGCATCTATGGAAGACTCGACCGATAATGGCCTTTTGTAAAAGGCCTAATCTGAACGGCACGTGGCAGGTCAACCTGCAGTCTTCCTATGTCCACCCAGAAACTGGTGAGCGAGTTCAAGAAATTGAGGGTTACGCGTCTATACGTCAAACATTCTCATCTATTTCTGTTCGCCTAATGACGGAGCAAGCTGACTCTTTTTTAATTTCAGGAAGCTTTGATATCCAAGACGATGGTGCGGCCTATTTATATGGTATATACCAAAGTGATCCATCCATCCTCCTTAGATCCAAAGTCAGTGAAATACACTATGGCAGCTTCAAGTACAAAGTGATTGGTAGTCCGCCATTTGAATTAATTGGGCATTATTGGACGGATCGAGCGACAAGCGGTTCTGTAAAAATTTTCGGTAGGAGAAATGAAATTGCCGATAGTTTCTCTCACGCGTCGAGTCTCAACCATTCAGATGGTAAAGCAGATTAAGGACTCTCTGAAGAACCTCCCCATTTCGGCGTGATCTGGTAGGATTCTGGCGGATGACAGAGGAGCCCGCCGATGCCTAAGCAGCCAGCCATTCCCGGCCTTCGTGACGCAATGAAGAAGAAGGTGACGCGGCGGGAG